>QIAU01000115.1 GCA_003225055.1 Acidobacteriota bacterium | reverse complement strand
GCTCACCACTTTTCAATAGCGTACGTGTTGCCGCGTGCCGTTGGCGTGCTGTTTGGGAGAGCTGGTTACCCAGATCAGCCAAGGCGTTGAGGCTGAAGCCGATCAGATGGTCGAGATTGTGGTACAAGCTCAACAGCAGAAACCGTCTGAAGCGGGATGTCAAGGGCGCAAAGGATTTCTTCCACCAGTTGCAACGCGACCTTCTCGACTACTTCAGCGATCCGCGAAGCTTGCAGAGCGTTTAGGGAACGAGCTATTGGAAGCCGGGGAGCACTATGAGTAGATCTTGCTCCTATTGCTCCGCAAGTGGAGTAAGGAAGCCGCGAAGAGCAATTCTATCCTGTCGAACCTCGCTGACGCTTACGAAAAGCTCTCTCACATCTACGCGCCGAAGGCATATCCGATCAGCTATTTGGCACATCAATTGAACTGCTCCGAGCAGGAAGTCGTAGCCATCTTGAAAGCAGGCCCTTTCATTGAGAGCGCTCCCGGAGTGTGGGAGATTGATCAACACTTTGGCAAGAAGCAGCACAGCTCGTCAGAACAGCAAATTGAGTTACTGAAAACGCCGTCAGTCGGAATAGTTCTGCCCCCAAACTTTCATGGAGGTTACAAAAAGTCAGACGCCCACAAACCCAAACGCGGCCCAGTGGTAGGGATGAGCAAAATCTTGGCTGTTTGGATTAGACAATACTATTGCTTGGTAGAGAGTACTAGTCGTCCCTAACAGCATCTGAGTTCCCGTGCCTTCTGGAATGAACTTCTTAAAATACTCCTTCTTCTCTCCATTCGTGGTGTCGCGCAACCACTGCTGTGCTTCACCGAGGGCCGCAGAGGCTGTCCTTCCATTCATACGCCACAACTCGTAGAACCGAGTCATAAGCATCATCGTGCTAACGTCCTGCACTGACCAAAGCGAGGCGACCACGGCTGCTGAACCCGCTTGCAACAGCCCTGTGGGCAAGCTGACGACCTCATCAGGCAACTCGGTCCCAGGAATGCCGGTTTCGCAAGCGGATAGGATGGCCAAACGCGTTCCTCCGAGCCGAAGGTTGAGGAAATCGCGTAGGCTCAGGGGTTCGTCATTGGCCATGGCGAGAGCGCTCGAGAGCGGCTGAGTGAAATCGGCATACGCGTGACAGGAGAAATGCAGCACGGAATAGTCCGGCAAGGCAGCCAAAACGGCTCCTCGGGTTGCTTCCTCATGTCTGATAATTCGCTTCTTAGTGAATGTTGAGCATGCGGTCTCAACCTCATGGGCCGAGTTTGGGAGGGAACTGGCGTGAACTGGTCTCGGATCGTCCACCGCCAGTAGGCCATCAGGGGCGGTGCGGGCGGCTACTTTGCTAGCCATGAGCAGCGCCCGAGCACTTGGCGCATAGGTAAAGGTTACGGAGTCTAAGGCGTAGCGTCGACGACTATCGATTGATGGGTCTTCATTCCAAGCAGCGTGCAAAGGAAACATCCCGAGCAAGCCGCAGGGGATAAGCACTGCCTTCGTGGCTGGCCGCAAAGCATCGACTGTCGCGCCAAGAGCCACATCCCACAGCCACCGCAAAGTCTTGTCCAGGCTCCCGAGCCAAGCTTGTTGACTCCGCTTGTCACGCGCAGATGCGCGCCGCCGCTGATATGCGGTGGAATACTCACCCGCCGTCGCTCGAAGCCCCGCGTCGGTCAACTCCGGAAGCCACACACCCACAGCTTCTTGAGAGGCCTCATGACCGACGATCAGTGCCAATCCACCTGCTCTGGTCGTCAACAGATAAACCAATGGAGCAATGCTGGCAGTCGCACTGATTTCAGCGAAGCTCAGCATGGGTAGAAAATCGGGGAGACGCCCGCGAATCCAGGCCACAACCTCATCAAGTTTTGTGCGAGCTTTACGCAGCTCGCTCGAGAGAGTGATGAAATCCCGTTTTCCATGCGTGTGCTCCGGCAATCGAGCCTCGTTCTGCAACTCGAAGATGCGCCCGCGCATTTCTTCCAAAGCGCTTCGTTCACTTGGGCGCAGCAGCTCCAGTTGACTCTCATCGATCCTTATTGCTTCTGCCAAAGTGCGGGCGCGTCCTTGCTCTAATTCCGTGACGGCATCCGCAAGCCTCCCCACTTTGGCTAGCGAATAAGCCAGTCGCGTAGGTAATCCCTGTACTTCGCGTAGTTCGGCCAACCGGGCTTCGGGTGTGGCTGCAATCTCATAAAGAAGTTCATGTGCAGAGAGTGCACTTTGATACGCAGTGATGGCCTCAATCCAATGTCCTTCCGCGAACAGCAACTCTGCCAAATTTGCGTGAGTATTACGATTGTGAAGTGGCAATGCTTCACGCGTCTTCACAGTGAGGGCCTGCCGGTAAAACTCGATTGCGCGTTTTACGTTCCCCACTCGATCCCCGCGGATACGGCGCGCGTAAGCCGTCGCCAGATTGCTCATTGTCTCTGCCCACTTCAGGGGCATGGCCTCACGAGTTAACACCAGGAACGCGTTCTGGCCGTACTCGATCGCCAGCTCCATGTTGTCTGCTCGATTCCCCTGAATGCGCTGTGCATACGCGCTCGCAACATTCATCATTGTCAACGCCCACTGGACTGGCATGGCCTGCTGCGTCCTCACCTTGAGCGCTTGCTGATACGCCTCAATTGCCCGCTCCAGGTTTTCCGCTTTGTCCGCGCGAATCCGCTGTTCATAAGCGACCCCAAGATTCATCATTGTGGCCGCCCACTCCAATGGCATTTCATCGTGGGTGATCACCTGGAGTGCTTCCTGGTAATGTCGGATCGCTTGCTCGAGGTTCTCGGCCCGATCCCCTCGGATGCGGCTATCATATGCAATCGCCGAATTCACCGAAGCCATGGCCCAGTCCCTGGGGAGACTCCCTTTTCTGAACACCCGAAGCGCTTGCCGATAACCCTCGAGGGCATGTTCCAAATTTTCAGCCCGATCACCACGGACACGCTCTAGGTAGGTGTTCGCTCTATGCATCGTGGTGTTTGCCCATTCTATTGGCATGGCCTCCAGAGTGAACACCTGGAGTGCCTGCCCGTAAAGCTTGATGGACAGCTCTAGGTTGTCTGCACGATCAGCCCGGATTCTGTCTCGGTATGCGTGTGCTAGTGCTGCTGTCGTCCTCGCCCACTCGACCGGCAGGGCATCGCGGGTCAGCACTTGGAGTGCATCGTGATACCCCAGAATCGCTTTCTCTAGGTTCTCCGCACGGTCCCCTTGATTCGGTTGGTGAGGGCATTTGACAAGGCCATGATCGTCGTGGCCGAAACCACACCCGAGGATATCGGAACCTGGACCCGGCCACCCTGTGGATGGGTGAAGGAAAGAGTACCTGTAATCGCATCCCCGTTCTGGTTGAGCGTCAGCTCGACGGGGCCGTTCCAATTGTGCCCGCGATTGCTCTTTCAGGCGGCGCGTCGTTCGTAGCGATGGTGCAGTCCGCCGACCTGCGGTACCGCCACGACTGACCCCATGGCCGGCTAAGTCGCAGAACCTTAAGAGTCGGTTTTGACGCCAATCGGTGAACCAAAACCACAATAATTTGGCACGATCTGAAACAGAACAAACACTGACGCCAATCGGCCACACGCGGGTCTGGTTCACGCGCTTTTATCCAAGCGGACGGCAGTATCACTCGGTTTCGCCCGCATTGTCTGGTTCCGAAGAAAAATGGAGAAGCAAGTGCCGCTTCGCCCAGGCTGCGTAGTGCTGCGCACTCGGATGTAACCTTTGTGTTTGCGGACAATTCCTTGTGCGATCCACAGCCCCAGCCCGGTACCCTTCTCACCTTTGGTGGTGAAGAACGGCTCGAAAATCCTTCGCTGGCGCTCAGCAGGGATGCCCGACCCGCTGTCTGCAACGAAGACACGAACGCCGCTGGCCTTCGGGTTCCTTAAGTCCCGCGAAGCCAAAACGTGCAGCTTGAGCGTTCCTTCCCCTCCTAAAGCTTCCAGCGCATTGGCGATGAGGTTGGCGAATACCTGGCGCATCTCACCCGGGAAGCCTTGGATCTCGCCCGCCGAGTCGTATCGCTTCTCGACGGTGACCTTGCCCGACCGAATTGTGGGTCCGTAGAGCTCGAGCACGCTATCAAGCACCTCACAAATCTTGAGGTCCACCGGGGACTGTGACTCCCGGTAAAGACTCAGCATATTCTTGGTCATGTGGGTCACGCGTTCCAGCTCAGCGTTCGCCATGTTCGCATATTGGCGCGCCTTGTCTCCAAGCGTCGGGTCCTGGTTGAGCAGATAAAACATATTTGTCAACGACTCCAACGGATTATTGATCTCGTGGGCAAGAGAGGCTGCCAGACGCCCGGCGGCGGCCAGCTTCTCTGTGGAGCGCAGCACTTCTTCTGCCCCCTTGCGGTGTGTGAGGTCAAAAAAGGTCAGCACCGCCGCGATGATGCGACCTTCCCGCTCCCGAACGGGCGCACAGCTGACACTTAGGAAGACATGGGTACCGTCTTCGCGGAGATATTCGATTTCTTCATCCGTGACTACCTCGCCTGTGGCAAGAGACCGTGCCATGGGCCACTCTTCCGGCGCATAGGGCAGCCCATCGGGGTGAAAGGCCCTGTACTGGTCGTAGTGCTCGATGTCGGGCGCAGGAGGGAATGGGTGGCACAGTATATCTTCCGCCTGTTTGTTGGTGAGGATCAGCTTTCTTGAGGTAGCCTCGGTGATCATGATGCCGCAGGGCATCTGGCGAAGTACCTCTTCCAATTTTGCCCGCTCTGCCGCCAGTTGATCGTGGGATTGTTTGATCTGCTCTAAGTTATTTTTGAGGACATTTATATCCACCAGCGTCAGGACGGCGCCCTCAATCATGTTCTCCAGGGTCTTATAGGGCAGCACGCGAAGCGAATACCAATGCCCCTCTCGATCCCGAACCTCTCTTTCTTTAACCGTTACGGTGTTGATTACCTCCACAATCATTTGCTCCAAGTCGGACACGTCAATATTTGGCCTGACATTGGTGATCGGTCGTCCAACGTCCGTCGGGATCAGACCCAGCAACTTCTCCGCCTGAGGAGTGACACGTCGAATTTGCAGGTCGCGTCCCAACATAACCATCGCGATATTGACGCTGCTGAGCAGATTAACTAAGTCATTGTTGGCCTGGGTCAATGCGGAATTTCCATTGTGCAGTTCCTCGTTAACGGTGTGTAGTTCTTCGTTGGTTGACTCAAGCTCTTCTTTGGCAGTCTGCAGCTCCTCGTTTGTGCTTTGTAACTCTTCGTTGCTCGACAGAATCTCCTCATTAGCCGCCTGGAGTTCCTCGTTGCTGGCTTCTTTGTCCTCGACAAGGGAGTGCAGATATCGCTTGCTAGCAGCCAGTTCTTGCTTCAACTGGATAGTCTGGCGGTTAGTGCGTTCTTGCTTTCCTCCCTTGCCAAGTCTTACCGCTGTGGCCATGGTCTCCGCTGATTCAGGCCTAACCGGGGATATCGCATCCTCGAACATGATCAAGAGATGGCGTTCTTTGGTGGCAGCGGCTTTGAGAGGGATCACTTCAAAATTCACCCCTTTAAGTTCCCCATTGCGTTCGACCTCTACATTCTCCTTTCGGACCGGAGCGTCCTTCTTCTTCGCTTCGCTGATCGCAGCTTGCAGATCGAACAGCAAGCCTTCTCGAGCCATCTTCAAAAGGTTAAGGTTGGCTCTGCCGGGCGAGAGCTCGAGATAGAGGCCCACGTGTCCACGGGATTGAAGAACTTCCATGTCTTCATTAATCACCACAGCCACGGGAGCGTATTTCGTTAAGATGATGCGATCGGCCTCTTTGTTTAACTCGAAGAGGCGCACACCGCCCTCACTCTTCCGGCTGGCTGCATTGTCGATCCCAAGGTTTCCTGCTTGGAGCGGATACTGGCTAGCGACGAAGTCGAAGTGCAGCCGGGCTGGGGTAGATTTTCGGCAATAAATCTTGTGCTTCCTATCCATCAACTCAAACAGATCCGAAGCCGTGCCAAGAATGCCTTCCGCTGTCCCCAGCATAAGAAATGCTCTTGGCTTCAGGGCATAATGAAAAACGGGCATGACCCGTTTCTGCAAAACCGCCCCGAGATAGATCAGCACGTTGCGGCAACTGATAATGTCTATGCGAGAAAAAGGCGGATCTTGGAGAAGGTTCTGCCTGGCGAAAACACAGATATCGCGGATGGTTTTGTTGATTCGATAGCCACCTTCCACTTTGGCGAAAAAGCGTTGAAGTCGTTCCGGCGAGACATCGGCCGCAATACTTTCCGGGTAGAACCCTGCCCGGGCTTTCTCAATGGCTGCCTGGCTGAGGTCCGTGCCAAAAAGCTGGAGCGGAATATTAGCTCTCCTAGCGCCCAAGAACTCGAGCAGCGAAATGGCGCACGAGTAGGTTTCTTCGCCTGTTGAACACCCTGGCACCCAAATTCTGAGGGGCTCCTCAGGTGACCTGTGCTTCAGGATGGTAGGAAACACCTCCGTCTTTAGCGCTTCAAAAGCACCGGGGTCTCGGAAAAAGCTAGTCACATGGATGAGGATGTCCTCGCACAGGGCCTCGATTTCAGCCGGATTGTGCTGCAGAAAGTGCACATACTTTTTCACGTCCTCTATTTTGTGCAAAGTCATCCGGCGCAGAATGCGCCGCTTGACAGTGGCGGGCTTGTAATCGGAGAAATCAATCTTGTTTGCCATCCCCAAAAACAAGAGGATGTTCTCGAGGTGAGGATCGCTGTCGGGTATCAATGCAGAGATTTTTGAGGATGGGGAATGGGTCACATACGGATGCTCACAAATTCTCGCCAGCTCCTCGGCTATCCTGTCAGGCGGGAGAACGAAATCCACGCAGCCGGCAGCAATGGCGCTCCGGGGCATACCATCGTATTTGGCCGATTTCTCATCTTGGGCGAAGGTAATGCCCCCCTCGCCCTTGATCGCTCCTAATCCCAAGGTACCGTCGGAAGCAGTTCCTGAAAGAATTATCCCAATCGCATTGCTCCTCTGGTCCTCCGCGAGCGAGCGCAAGAAACAATCGATAGGCATGGGACGGCCACGTGTCTGTGTGCGAGGTGTTAACCGCAATATTCCCTGCGAGACGATCATGTCCACGTTGGGTGGAATGACATACACACAGTTAGGCTCCACCAGCATGCCATCAGTTACTTGCTTGACAGGCATCTCAGTGGCTCTCGCAAGGAGCTCGGTCAGTGCACTTTCGTGAGTCGGATCCAGATGCTGAACAAGCACATACGCCATCCCCGTCCGCGACGGTAAGGCTTTCAGCAGTTGTGTAAATGCCTCTAAGCCACCGGCCGAGGCACCGACACCGACGATGGGGAATGAGGCGCATCTCGATTGCTGAGGTTCCTGACGTTGTCGGATGGGGTAGGAATTTGCTTTGGTCGGTGCGCGATGATTCATGTTGAGGCTCCCGAGGAGGACCCGCTGTCCCCAAATCTAGGCCCACCGTTTTGGTTCCCGACGGCGGTCAACGGGTCTTACCGGCTTCCGCTTTTCTCCACGACTCAACCCTCGCTGAATTGCTAAGAGCATGAACTCGACCGGATCTCCTTTGGCGACAAATTCGTCCACTAGTTGAAGCGCGCTTTCTGGCAGTGGCAGCCAGCCGGATAGCATGAGAATGGGGACTCGCGGCTTCGTCCGTCTCATCTCAGCAGCAACCAGTTCGCCGTTCATCTCCGGCATTTGATAGTCGAGAATCACTGCATCACTGACATGCGACGCAAAAATTTCCAGTCCTTCGCGTGCGCTACTGGCAGTTGAGACCTTGTAGCCGAAGTCTTCCAGGACTATTTTGCAGAGGTTGAGACTGCTCTGATAATCGTCGATGCAGAGAAGGGTTTTCTGCGGCCTTGCCATGGCAACTCTCTCGTGCGGACGGATATCACCACCCGCTTGGTCGGACCGTCGGGGAGGGTTTGTGTAATGGCCTTTTTACTCTCTCTGGTTCTGAAGTCCACCAAAAACCCCTAACTTTATCTCCTTTACTTGCCTCTATGTGCACAGTCATCCACAGGCCAATAACGAGAAATTGTGCACGCGTTTCCCTGGCTGTGCGTATCGAGGCGGTGCTGGCCTGATTTTTTCTACGTCGCCCGTCGATTGAAATCCGCTCACGACAGGGGTCCAGCGTGACATGGAAGTGTGCAAATTGAGGCAAAAATGGCGTCACAAACGGACTTCATTGGTAGCATGGTAGCGAAAGAGTGCAGGTATCTGTGAAGAGATGCATGAGTATACAGTTATACAGTGATGCGCGTCAGTGAACAGCAAGACGTTAACGCGTTCAAGGGTCGCGCCATGGCGCTTCACAGTTCCAATTGTGACGGAATTGTTGCGTTTCGAACGACCCACCCGGAATCCCGCGGGACTTCTACGTGTGGCCCGTTTCACGTACGGAATCCCTGGCCAGCGCAAGGCGATTCCTAAACACAAGGCGGCTAGCTATCTCTGCTTCGCGGTATCAGGCGCACCATTTGTGACATTCGGATTTAGCAGGAGGAATCCCATGGATGATTCAAGCGAGTTCTTTATGCGGTCTTGTCGTTACTACCTCTTCCCGCGTCACTCTCGTTCAACAGGGCGCGGACCTTGCGCGCCAATTCAATTGGAAGAAATGGCTTTTCCAAGTAGCCAGCGTCTTGCGGGAGGTGCGCTGTCTGGTCGATTGTGTCTTCCGCGTAGCCAGAGATGAACAAGAACCGCATCTTTGGCCGTAGCAAGATTGCTTTTTTCCGCAACTTAGGCATCATGATATCGCTGACCACAAGGTCAATCTCGCCGGGATTGTTCTCCAAAATCCGGATAGCCTCAGCGCCGTCCTCCGCCGCAAGTACGCTCAGAAACTTCGTAATTTTCGATAGGCGCACGCTCATTCACTTCGAAGGATCTGCCTGACGTCTCGTTTGCTGTGCAGGATACGAATAATGTGGATCGCGTCTCCTTCGAGAGCGTAATAAATCCGAATCGCTTCAAATCCAGCGACCGGCCATGATCGAAGACTTTGAAGTCGCGGATTGCCAGAAGAATATCGCGGACCCACATAAGGATTTT
>QIAU01000128.1 GCA_003225055.1 Acidobacteriota bacterium | reverse complement strand
TCCCCGGCCGCGCCGAAAGAATGCCTGGTACGTCTTATCTACACGGTGCAGCACATCTTGCAGCACCTGCGAATACACCTTGCCCAGCGCAGGATCGGCTTCCTTACAGGCGGGCAACTGCGCCGATTGCATGGAGAAAGATACGCAGGTGCGGCACAACTTCCAAGCCTCGCGCCGCTCTTTGAGAGCATCGTTGTACAACTGGCGGCACACTTCCAGCGTCGAAAACAGGACTTCCCGCTGTTTGCGGTTTGGCCACAGCGCCGATATTTATACGTTCTTCTGATTTTCGACATATGGTTGGATGACCGCCAGCGGCACACCCCCGACGGTGGACACGAAATAGCGGTTCGTCCACAGCGTCGGCAACCGTGATTTCAGGGTGCGAAATTCCTGCCGCAAGCTGTGCGAGGGAACCCCCTTGAGGTGCTTAACCAACCGATGGATACCCAACTGCGGGTCTACTTCTACCAGCACGTGTACGTGGTCGGTCATGATTTCCAGAGCCATGATTTCGGCACGATATTTTCTGCCACTTGTCTAAGCACCTGTTCGCACCGTTTAGCGCTGGGTCCGACCCGCACAGCTCGCCGATACTTAGTCGTCCACACGCAATGGTACTTGCTTGAATAGACCACGTTGTGGTTTGATTTGTACCCTTCCAGGGCCATACTGATGCTTATACCTAATGAAGCAATCTAAGACACGGCAAAATCACGCCTTGTATCCCCAGCCCTAAAGGGCGGGGCTTTACGGCGCTTCTCGGTAATCCATCTTGCCATGCGACACGAAGTTCTTCTTGCTGAAGGGAGAAACCACGATCAGCGGCACGCGGTATCCGGTGACGACGAAGTCGCAGTTTGGGCCGGGAGCTACGCTGCAGGTGTCTCCGGGTTGCAAATCCGACGGCGGTATGCCGTCGGGGCTGACGGCCGGTACGGGAGCAACATGGTCGTACAGGCCTCCACCTTCGTCAAAGGTCAAAACGAAGACCGAGTCTTTCCACGAGGGGCTGCTCATCAGGGAGTTGATCAGCGAAGCGACATAGCCGGCGCCCGCCTGGATATTGTTCGGCTTGAGGTCGTCCACGCTCGGATGTTCATCAAAGCCAGCGCCATAGGCCGGCTCCAGCAAAGCCACCGAAGGCAGCGCGCCATTGTTCAGATCCCTAAAATATTGGTTAATGGAAGCGATATTGGCCAGCAGCGAGGGCTGGCGGAGAATGGTTTGCGCGTAGGCGAAATTCGTGATGGAACCAAGCTTCATCAGGCACGCCGAGTCTCGATCGCTGCAGGAAGTCCCCTCGGAATTGACATAAATCTTCCAGCTGACTCCGGCACCCTGTAGTTCCTCGAAAATAGTTTTCGCGGTGAGCGGGGGAGCCGGCGCGGCCAGATCCTGGTTCAGCGGATGCACGTGCCCTTGCGAAGTTGCCGCAATCAGGTACATGCGATTGGGATCGGTTCGCGACATCACAGGAGAAAACCAGGCATCGGAGGTCGCGAAATTCGACGCCATGAAGTAGTAGTAGTTCAGATCGGTCCCGTCGTAGTAACCCATGGCGCGCACCCCGTCCACATCGTTCAGCGGCGGCGACTGATTTCTGGAATCGTGCCCGGCAGCGCGAACGAAGCCGTCGAGCGTAGCCGTCCCTGAAACCGGACTGCTCAGGTTCCAATCCGTATGGCTCTCATTCCAGGAAGGACTCGGGTTCTCAATGCATACCGTATTCAGATGGTATGAGGCAATGGGATTCGCCGGGCTGGGCTGGCAATCGTGGGGCGGCGGCAAGCTGGGATCGCAGCCGGGATTTGTCGGCGGCGCCCCAGCCGGCACGTTGAATTGCGGCAATCCGTCGAATACCTGATCGGGAAAGCGATTCTGCGCCCAATACTCGCGCAGTGCGCCGAAATAATGGTCAAACGAACGATTTTCCTGCGCCAGGAAGATAATGTGATGGATCGATTCGAGCGAAGCCGGTGGAGGAAGCGCCCCGGGCACCAGGCCCGTGCAACCGACCATGTTCATGAGGAACAACTGGCACGTGGCGGCAGCAAATAGCTGGCTGCTGCGGTGCGAGTCGAAACGCATAAAACAGTCCTCCGCTGATACTGAAGCTTCCCCTCTTTGATGGTGGAGGCCCAGTTCTCGTTGGTCTGGACAGTGGCGGGACGCACAACCCGAGTGGGCCAACCTGACTAGCTGCGGGACCATCTAATGGAGCTTGTTTTTTCTAGCTCTTCCTGTTTCGCGTGTTCTCTGAGATCTCGGCGTGCTCCGCGGTGAAATCGTTTCGTCCGTCGCTAGCGCCGCTCGGGTGGTGGCGGAGGCTGCTGGGGTGGGGTTTTGGCCGCGGGCGGCTGCTGTGATTCTGGGAGTGGCGGAATGACATCCGGTGTCGATTGCGATTGCGGCTGCTGGGGTGGTTGAGCTGGCGGTCCTGATGGAGTTTTAGCATGGGGCGGCTGCTGAGAAGGCTGCGCCGCTGGGCTGGGCTGCTGTGATGGATTCTTGCCCGCCGCGGGTTGTTGCGACTCGGGTAGCGGCGGAATCACATCCCCGGGCTGCTGCGGCGGTTTAGCCGCCGGAGGTGGTTGCTCGGGGCGGTTCGGGAGTTCCGCAGTTGGCAATGCGGGCGGAGTCACATTCTCTAACGGCGGCGCTTGCTTCACTTCCGGTTCCAGCACCGGCGTGTTGTCGCGATGTTTCAATTGTGGCATGGGAGCGCCGCCCCGCCGGCGAGTCGCCTCGATGGCCGCCATCCTCGCGCTCACGTCCACCTGATTGTCCTGCGCCACCTCTTTCATCCGCAGGCCTTCGGCATTGCGACGCGTGGCGTAAGTCACCTTCCGATCGGCATCGCCGGCCTTGCGCGCCTCCTGGTAATAGCTTTGGGCGGTCTCGCGATCGCCCTCCATCTCGGCGACGTAGCCCATGTTGTTTATGCAGAAAGCGTTCCTGGGATCGAGCTTATAGGCCTCTTGGAAAAACTTCAGCGCAGCTTCCGCATCGTTGTGGTTGATGGCCGCCACGCCGCGCAAGTTCAGCCGAGCTATCTGGGCGTCGAGGTCTTCTCCTTTCGCGATCTCCTTATTGACAGCACGCGCATTTTCCTCGGCCACCTCGCTGATCGATCTTCCGCGCCACTTGGGATTGGGCGTCACCAGGATCGCGTCACTCGACTGCGAGCTTGCAGCCGAGCTGTAATAGCGCAGGGCGGATTCGAGATCGCCCTCCTGCTCCATCACGTATCCCATATTGTTCAGCGTGAATGGATTGTGCGGGTCGCCGGCGAGAGCTTGCTTCAATACGGCCTCGGCTTCCGCGATGCGCCATTTCCCCAGCAGGCTGATGGCCTGTAGGTTGGCCTTATTCGACTGCAACTCGGGAACCTGCAACGAGGCAAAAGCCTCTTCGAAGGGGCGCCCCTTCAGCTCTGGTCGACTCGCCTGGTCAATGATTGCCTGCGAATGTTTCTGGGATGACAGCTCGTAATAACGCAGGGCGCGGTCCGCATCGCCCTCGAGCTCCGAAATGTATCCTAGATTGTTTAAGGTGAAAGGATCATCGGGGTCGAGCAGGTAAGCCTTGAGGAAGAGTTTCCTGGCTTTTTCGAGATGATGTCTCTTTAATTGCTGCACCCCTTGCCGGTTGAGTTGCTGGACGGGAGTCGCACTGCTGCGCTTGGGCAATTTGATTTTCAGGTCGCCGGCATAGGCGCAGGGCAAAAGGCAAACCATGGCACTCGCCATCAGCAGCGCAGATTGGAAGCGGCTCCCTCCCATAATCTCCAGAAAAAGGCGAAGCTGTCGAGAAGCCTAGTTTGGATGCGGCAGGCAGGCGCCGGTTTGCCGGCAGAGTCACTAACTTTTTGAAATGCCGCAGTATGCGAGGCGACCTGCTACTCGCGATTGACATCCAACCCCATGCGGAGTTCAAACCCATGCGCTTTCCTGCCATTTTGGCCCTATGCCTGCTTTGCACTTTGGGCTATGCCCAGGAGACGTCGACGCCCTCGCAACCGGCGGCTCAGAAGCCACCTGACAAATCCAATCCCCAGGCCGAGCGAGAACGCTCGGGCAGCGATACGCTTCTGGATCTTCCCGCTTTGCCGGAAAGCAAAGTGACATTGATCGGAGGAACCGTAGCCAAGCTGGATCCGGTGCGCGACCGCATGGCCCTGCGGCCATTCGGCGGCGGGCAGATGGAGATCGCGTTTGATATGCGAACCAAAATTTATCGCGACGGCGCGGTCGCCGGCATGCGCGATCTTCGCCCGGGTAACCGCGTCTATGTCGATACCATGCTCAATGGTGATCAGGTTTTTGCCAAGACGATAAGAATCGACACCAGAACCAGCACCGGTGAGGCGCGCGGGCAAGTGGTCAGCTATAACTGGAATGGTGGAATTCTCAGCCTTAAGGAGCGCGTCTCACCCCAGCCTTTCAAGTTGCATGTAACTCCACAGACGGCTGTCACAATCGCTCATCACCCGGCATCTGTGACCGATATTCAACCCGGAGCAATCGTGATTATCAGCTTTGCTCCGGGAGCGACGGGCGTAGTCGAAGCGCGTCAGATCGATGTGCTGGCCAACCCTGGCCAGTCGTTCACTTTCGTAGGCAAAATCACTTTTGTAGATCTCCACGCCAACCGCATTGCCATTGCTAACCAGAGCGACAAGGAAACCTATGACCTAGGCCTGGACTCGCTCCTCGAATCTAGAACCCGCGGGCTGCGCCAGGGCGCGCAGGCCACGGTCCAGGCCGTCTTCGACGGGAAACAGTACCAGGCTCGGAAAATTGAGCTAACCTCGCCCCCTACTCAACCGAAATGAGAAAAGGAAGAACCAGGAAACACCGGTTCCCCCAGGTCGCTGCTTGAAGTGCCACCAGCCTGCGATGGCTCCCCGGGTTCCAAGTTTTGTTACCCGAGCTGACCTTGTCATGCGAGCGAAGCGAAGGACCTGTTTTGGGGGACAACTTAGGACGTTTCCGCTTCGGAAACATCCGACATTTCTCCCCGCAGGATTCTTCGGATGAAGAAGTCGCGGTCGTGGAACATGTAGCGCACGATGTTCTTAGCATATCGCGACAGAGTGGCGAAATCGGTTTGGTACCAGCAGCATTGCGTCATGTTCGGGGACAATCCACAATAAAAGCGGAAGCGTCTGTGCACCGTTTCCGGAGCGGTCAGCATGGCGGCAGCCATGCGGTGATTACCTTCAATGATAGTCAGCGGGCTTTCGTCGTCCACACCGATCAGCAAAACCGAATTGCAGGCAAGCTTGTCGTCCAGCTCAGCCATTACCGACCGCATCTTGCTGGAGAACGGGCCGGCATTGGGGGACTGGACTTTGCCGCGAATGCGGTCGAGCATGTCGATCATGTGAAAGCTGCCATTGGCCAGGCCACGCCACTGCTTGCGAGGAAAGGCGCGGATGCGTGCCAGGTCGCTCTCCTCCAACTTTACTTCCCACCATTCCGTATCCCGGGGAAGCTCGCGCCAAAGGCGGCCGCGGCGCCGGTACAGGAGGGCACGGCGCACTTCATTTTCGCGCTCGCTGGTGAGGTCGGGCTGGTAGACGACTGTCCCATAGCGATCGCGGTAAGGATCGAACTCCGGCTGGTAAAACTCGGCTTTCAAGAACTCGGCGATCGCTTCGTCTTCTTGCACCCGGCGCAGACGCGCCAAGGTGCTGTTCGTGCCGGCTTCGGCGATCTCCCGATCCGGTTTGTGCTGGGCGCGCAAGAACGGAACCGATACGGCGACCAGCAACAAAATCATGAGTACGAGCTGGACCGTGATTACCGCGTGCAAGCTGGAATGGAACATGTAAATTCCCAAAACAATGGCGCCGCTGAAGGCCAGCTGCAACCAGCTCGCGTTCGCGATGCGGCGCGACATTTCGTAGGTCATGAGAACCACGCTGAACGAATAAATCCCGGTAAGAGCGGCGTACAGAACCAGCAGCGCGGAGAACGAGCCTTGGACCTGCACCACGAACCCGTGGCCCAGCACTGCCATCCACAAGGAATTAGGGGCGAGCCACATCGCCATAGTAAATGTGGATGCGACCAGCACGACCAGCAGCAAAGCCGTGCTCATCACCGCTCGTCCGCCTCGTTCGTGAGAACTGCCTGCCGACACGGGAAACATGCTGCTGACCACGGACCAGGAGAGCATATAGACTACGCGGCCAACCAGTGCTACCGCGGCGTATAAACCGGCGAGCGCCGCCGGGAAGAAATGTTTAACCAGCAGGATGTCGAGATTATTGATGATGACTTGGCCGACAAAGAAGACGATGGCCTGCATGCCTTCGTCCCACGACACGGGCAAGCCGAGGCGTGGTGCAATGCGGAACGCCGGGCTGGGTCTGCCGGCCAGATATGCGACCGCAATCGAGGCGACAACCGCCTCGATGACACCCGCTACGCCGAAACCATAATGCAGGAGAACAAGGGCGCCGCCCAGCTTGACCACCACTTCCAGAATGAAGTTCTCAGCCAGACGGCGGAACTCATAGGCTCCCTGCATGAGCCCGCGACGCACGCCCAGAGGAATGTACAGGCAGGTACCGATGCCGAGCAGAATGACGTAGGTTCGACTGGGCAGATTGAGGTACTTGGAGATGACAGGAGCGGCCGCAATAATAAGCAGGCCGACCACGATGCTTACTCTCCACGACCGCCGATGCAGTCCCTGGTAAACGGCCACCTTGGCCGCGACTTTTTGGTTCTTGGCGACGAACTTGGAGCACACCAGCTGGTAGGCCAGGGTCACCGACGAGAGCAGCATCAGCAGCGTGTAAATGGCGGTGGCGTGCCCAAACCGGGCGGCGCCGAGGAAGCGCGCAATCCCGATGTTGTAGACCAGGTTGGTGGCGCCGACCACGCCGGAGCTGACCAACATGATCATGCTGCCGCTGAGAAGTCTCGCCCGCAGTGCCAGGACGGAGGCGGAAGCAGCTTGAGCGGCTGCATTCTGATCCATGACCTCGGCGTCTACGATTCCGGCCTGATTCTGCTCCATGCGCCCCCTCCGGCGCTCTGTCACTGCCTTATTCGGAGAACCGGGGGTCCGAGTTCACCGACGCGGCTGTGTCGAACACAGATCGCCTGAGCTTAGATGTGTGGAATCAGAACAACGTCAACTGCACGATGGGAACAATCTCTGTCCGGCTGCGTCCGGGGAAGGTATAAAAACTCTGCTCTTCGAGTCCTATGGAAAAACGAAGCGGATACGACACAGGCACGCTCCCCGTGCCGTCGTTCAACGCGCCACGCCACGGCTTCATGTAGGAAACCAGCAGCGAGTTCATCACGTTGTCATAATCGTGAAAACCTTTACCCTGCGACCAGTAACCCGAGGCGCTGATCGTCCATCGGTCGTTGGGGCGCACATCAATTCCAAAGCCGGGCCGCAGCGTCTGGGCAATCGCAAAATTACTGCCTTCCACGCGCCAGGCCCGCATGTATTGCGCGACCGCCGAGGCGGTGACCTTTGTCCCGAACTTATGCCGGAGTCCGCCGTAGCTACTGGCCTCGTAGTATTCGTGAATCGAGGGCCGGAACAGAAGATCGCGGGCCGCATAACCGGTGATGAAGGCAGTTTTTCCCCACGGACGTCCCAGGATGAAATTGAGTCCGCCGGAGAAATCCCGCGAGTGCAGGTTTTGCTTGAGAAATGGTCCTGCTTCGCGGATCACATGTCCATTGAACAACAGCCAATTGCCGAGCGGACTGGTGGAGATATACAAATACTGCCGGAACAGGTCCTGATTCATTTCGACCGGAGAGACGGTGTCGCGACGCAGCGTGAACTCGAAGCCGGGGGTGATGGTGAAATGTACATTACCCAGCCGCCAGACTGGGCTGACTCCGCCGTTGAATATCGTATCGTACGTGTTGCGCCTTTGAATGAGGAGTTCGCTGGGAAAAGAAAGCGTACCGCGGGCGTTACGCTCGGCGAAAAGCCCGTTGATCGTTGGCCAGCTTCCCAGGTGTAAGCGGAAGTGAGCGTCGCCCCGGGTCTCGACCGAACGACGCGGCAGCGGCAGCAAGTTCGGCGAATTTTGCACGCTGCGCAGCCGCGCGTCCATCTGGTAGATATTCTCGTCCTCAAAGACGGGGGCCAGTGAGAGGGTGGAGGCTACACCCACATTTTCATGAATCTGCATTCCCTCCTGGTCCGCCAGCTCGAACTCGGCACGCTCCGCCGTATCATTGTCGGGTTCCAGAGAATTCGCGCGGGCAAAAGCCGTAAGCGCGTGATAGGTATCCTGGCGCTGCCGGCAGACGTTGCCCAACGACACCAAGTAATCGTAATTCTGCTCCTTCTCTTCGGGATCGCCGGCACTGGTTAACAGGGCTTCGGCGCTGCGAGTTTCACCTATGGCCAAGTGCGCGTTGGCCATTCCAATAGCTACTACCAATTCATCAGCGCCCGCATTCTCGGCACGCTGGAAGAATTGCTGGGCGGTTCTGAACTCGTTCATCGACATCAGAATGTCGGCGGCATTGAGATAGTTCTCCGCCGTGATCCGACTGGCGTCGGCAACCCGAGCCTCAGCAAAGCCCATGGCAATTTGCTGGCGCGCATCCGGCCGGTTGTGTTCCTGCGCGAATAGCCGCGCCAAGGCCAAGCGCGCATCCAGCCGGTCCGCATCGGAAAGCTCCAGGGCCCGGCCAAAACGTTCGATGGCTTGGGCGCGCTGGTCGGCCAACAGCAGCGCTTCGGCAGTAACGAGCAATACTTTGCTGTTGTTACCGCCGGTGCGCTCGGCCATTTCAACCGCTTCCATGGTGTCCTGCTGGCGATGCAGACGCGCATACGAGCGCGCCATTTGCGCGTATATCATCGCATCCGCACCCGCCTGCTTGCTTGCCGTATTCAGCGTGTTGATCGATTCCTCGTACCGGTGCAGGCGGTACTCCACATCCGATAGCGCAAGGTAGGTGGGAACGTCATCCGCTCGAGTCTTCAAGGCCGCCTGGTATTCCGGGATCGCCTTCGCAAGCATGTCGCGCTGCCGATAGCCTTCGGCGCGTGCCAGATGCAGCGGCCGGGACTCGCCCAGCAGTTTCTCGGCGATGTCTACCTCCTGCAACGCCGCCTTGGAGTGGCGGAGTTGGAGATAGGAAAATGCCAGTCCAAGATGGGCTTCACCATAGTCCGGACGAAGCTCAATGGCTTTGCGAAAATCCTGCTCGGCTCGGCTCGCTAGGCGAACGTCGTTCTCCACGTAGCCGCGGTCCATGTAGCCGCTGGCCATCGTGGGATCTCGCTCAAGGGCGCGGGTGAAATCGTCGATCGCTTCCTGGAACTCGCCATCATGGGCGTGTATGTGACCGGCGATCAGGGGAAGGTCCTTATCCTTGGGCATGATCGGCTGGAAGCGCTCCACGATTTCCATCGCCTCCTGGTAACGCTCCAGCAACAGCAGGTCGTAAGCCAGGTAGACGGGAGCCTCAGGGTCGCGCGGCAATTTCTGAATCACCTTGTAGCCAAGTTCGGCCGATGCCTGGTAATTTTTCGTAAAGGTCAAATAGCGCTCGTGCTCGCGCATGACTTGCGGATTTTCCAGCAGCGCTGACGGCGCGCGATCCAGCCACGACTTAGCAACGGGAAGCTGGTGCCCTTCCAGCGCCGAGTTGATGGCGCCGGCCACAATTAGTGGGTTGTCGGGAGCCAGCTGGTGCGCCCGCTTGTAGCTGGCCTGCGCTGGGGCGAATTCGCGGCGTTCGGTGTACATGTCGCCCAGCGCCAAAAAGGGCACGAAGTCATCCGGGTGGAGAGACGCGAGCTGGTTGAAATACATCTCCGCGGCTTTGGGATCGCCCATCTCGCGCGAGAGATATCCCATCGCGCCGAGAGCAGCCGCATCGGTGGGCGAAAGTTGCAAGGCCTTCCGATACATCTCGACCGCTTCCGGCTTGCGGTTCACCTTCCAAAGCAGGTTGGCGTAGTTCAGGATGATGCTGGTGCTGTTCGGCTCGAGAGACATCGCCTCTTTCAGATCTTTTTCGGCGGCCTCCGCATGGTTGAAAGCCATTTCCATGGCTGCGCGTAGCCGTAGAAATTCGGGGCGGCCTGCGTCGCGGATGTCGATTGGCTGAATGAGATTGCGGGCGCTTTGCGCCTCACGCTCGGCGGCAGCGGTGTCGGCCATGTCCCGGTAAAGCTGATAGAGCGAGACGTGCAAGGAGATCGGGTAGAGCACGCCTTCCGCCACGGACCCTGGTAGATGACGGAGAGCGAGCTGATACTCCCTAATGCCATCCTCGGGGCGGCGCTCTAGTCGATAGAGCTGACCTCGAATGGCGTGCAAGCGGTAGTGAGCAGAATCCAATCCTTCAGCCCGCTTCAGAAGAGTTTCAGCATCCCCGAAATCACCGGCGTTCACCAGGGCCTGCGCGGCATTCAGCTGGATATCAATCTGCCCCTCGGCCATGGCGGCGGCGCGCATGTACATCTGTGCAGCTTGCTTCTTCTCTCCTGCCATCTGATAGGTGAAGGCCAGCTCGGCCATGGCGTTGGCGTCTTTGGCGGGAAGCGGCTTGAGCGTTTCCAGCGCCAACTGATATTGGCCGGTCTCCCGGTAATAGGCGGCCACCGAACGGAGCACATCGGGGTTGTGCGGCGCCTTGCTGCGAGCCGCCTCCAGCCACTTCTTGGCCTGATCCCGGTCTCCCACACGTTGGTAGGCGCGCGCCATCAGCAGTTCGGTGCGCGGATTACTTTGCTCAGACTCGGCGCGGTGAAAATAAGTCAGGGATTGCTTGGGATCGGAAAGCAGGAGCAGTTCTCCGGCCAGGCGCAGGTCCTCAGCACTACGGGGATTGGCCGCCAGGGCTTTCTCCACGAGGGCCTTGGCCTCCTCGTTGCGGCCCATCTTGGCATAGGTCTGGGCGAGACCCGAGAGTCCCGGAATCGAAGACGGCCGCGCCTGAAGCCCGTGATTGTAGGCATCAATGGAAGTGGGATAACGTCCCGCGAGCCGTGCCGCATAACCCAGGAGAAACCAGAAATCGGCGTTTTGGGGAGCCGCTTTGGCGGCACGTTCGGCAAAGTTCGCCGCTCGCTCGAAGTCGCCCTTGTCGAGCGCCTGCTGAGCCGCCCGAGCTTGGCGCGCCACCTCGATGCTCGAGCCCCACCCCATCCCGCTGTCCGAGATCGGCCGAGAAGGTCTTCCCTTTCCGGCCGCGCGCGGACTCTTCTTTCCCTGGCTGGTGGGGGGATTGGAGCTTGGCCCGTTAATCTCGAACGTCTGCGCGAACCCGGCCGCCGCGCTGGCCAGCAGCACGCAACAAGCAATACCCCATGATCGATTACTCAACATCCCTTCCCCCGGATGCGGCTTTGAGACCGTCCGGCTTACAATGCGCTCTGATGCCTATTACAATGCGCTCTGATGCCTATAGCGTTGCATCGGTTGGACATGCGAGTAGAAGCCGGCAGGGCTAAGGGCAAGTTAAACCTCCCTGATATATAGCTATATCGCTCAAGATAGCGGCAGTCCCGGGCAGTAAACCTTATCAGCCTGAGCTGAATCCAAACCGTGGCTCACGAAAGCGAGGATTATCCGTTGAACTCGGACTCCAGCTTCCCTCGGCGACCGATTCCGCTGGGCGTGATCGTAATGATCGCAGCCGCCATCCACGCTCCGCTGCTGATCATGGAGTTGCCGGCGCGAACCTCCTATGACGCGAACTTCCACATGTTCTTCGCGTCCCATTACGCTCAACACTGGTTCAATCCCTGGAATGAAAAGTGGTTTGCGGGATTCTCCCAGACTACCTACCCGCCTCTGGTTCACCAATGGATCGCGCTCGTTTCCCGGGTGATCGGTTTGAACGAAGCCTTCAGCGTGGTGATGTTGATCGCGGTGCTTCTGATCCCGGTGGCAACTTACGGTTTCGCCAAACTCTGGGTCGACGAACGGGCGGCCAGCTATGCCGCGCTGTTGAGCGTGTTCGCGGGAACCGTGGCCTTTCTCACTTACTCGGCCGGCCAGCTGCCCACGATGATGTCGGCTCCACTGTATTTCATCGCACTGAGCTATTTCTATCGCTGGTCGCATTCCGCCGAAGGCGGCAGTTTGTGGAAGGGAGTTGCTCTCACCCTGACCGCAGCTTCGGCCCACCACGTTACCTTGATTTTCGGCGCCGTGCTGTTCGCCCTGCCGGTACTGTGGCTGGCCGCGATGGACGGCCCCCAGGACGGGCGCAGCCGGGTGGCCGTCGTGGCCCGGGCCCTGGCCTTCGCCGCCTTGTCCGCTGCGGGCGTGGGGATTGTCCTGTTGCCCTATTGGATTTCGATCATCCAGCACCCCATTACCCAGATTCCCATACCCCACGCCAGCCGCTCGAATCTGCTGATGAGCGCGCCCATCTTCATGAATTACTTCATCGTTCCCTACGGATTGTTGATCCTGGCCTTTCCCTTCATCGTGATTCGCGGGGCCTCGGTGCCCAGGCTCCGTGTCCTGCTGCTGGCATTCTGGGTGACCTTCCTGATCGGTCTCGGCGGAACCACCCCATTTCCCAAGTGGATCTTTGGGCGCGCCTTCGAGATTCTGACCTTTGAACGATTCATCCTCTGGGCAACTCTCCTGGCTTTACCCATCGTGGGACTGCTGGTCGAAGAGTGGGTAGACCGTTCCGGTGGAAGAGCCATGGCGGGAATCGGGTTCGCTGCCGTGGGAACTTTGGCATTAGCGATGGGCTGGCTGACATGGAGTCCGTTCCGGCCCACGGGTGGCTTGAACGTGGATGCGGCGGTCGAGTTCCTCAATCGTGACGGACACGATCAGTACCGCTATATGACGCTGGGGTTCGGCAACGCCTTGCCGAAGATTTCTACCTACGCTAATGCGGGCAGCGTCGACGGCGAATATAACTCCGCCCGCCTGTTGCCCGAAATGACCAATTACGGAGCCGGGCAATTCACCAGCGCGAAATACTTCGGAACGGCCGGCATGGAGTCGCTGCGGGCCATGCTCAAGCATGCCAACCACTATGGGTTGAAGTTCATCTTCGTCTACGATCCGTACTACGATCCGCTGCTGGTCTTCGCCGGATGGCGGAAAGTTGAAACCTACAACTCCGGCCAGATCACAGCCTGGTCCAAAGAAGATGTCCCCCCGGCGCGCAAGATCGCCTCCGATGCCATGCCCGCGCCTTGGGAAGGGCTCCTGTGGGGCATACTCCCCCTCGGCAGCAGCCTTCTGGCGATCGTTCTCATGGTGCTAATCCCGGACCGGGTGCGGGCGGTAGACAATCTGGTAACGATTCCGTCCACCGCCGATGAAGGGGTCTACGCACGGGAGGCCCGGCCATGAAAGCCTTTCTTCCCTTGTTCATCGGGCTGGTGACCGCCGGCCTAGTGGCGATGGCATGGGTCGAGTCCGGAGGTCTGGCGCTGCACGAGATGCGCTCAGCCGGCACGCCCCAGGAGGCCGTCGAAGCCCTTGTTACCGATATACAATCGCGTAACTGGGACCGAGCTTATGCCCGGCTCGCCAATTCGAATGACTTCGAGAAGCAGGCCTTCATTCGCGACTTGGCGGGCAGCAGCGGCAGCCTGAGAACTTACTCCAGCCTCGAAAGCTTCAAGGTATGGCCGGTCGAGGCCGGGGCGGACGACGCCACGATGCGGGTGCGGCTGAACTGGTCCAGTGCGGTCGGCCCGCTGGACGACGTTCGCGACCTCGAGGTCAAGAAAGAAGGCAACGTCTGGAAGGTTGTCTGGCCAAAGCCCCAGTTCGCCAAGGTCCCGCCACAAGTCATTCCGGTGAATTACCTGCGCTGGGATGTAATCGGACGCGGGCCCACTGACGACTGGGGGGTGCAGAACGTCGACAACCCTAACGTCCGCATCACGTCGATGAATGCGGTGGAGCGGCCGGATCGAGTGGTCATCGTCGGCGAAGTCGTCAATGAAGATACCGTGCCCGCCTACGTGAATGTGAACGCTACGCTTTTGAACTCCGACAGCAAACCAATGGACCAGGAGGGCAGCTTCGACATGATCTCGCATACCCTGCTGCCCAGACAGGTTTCGCCCTATCGGATTGACTTTCCCGGCTTCCATCTCCAGCAAGTGAAGAGCGTCCGCATGGATGTGAAGGCCATGCTTGTGCCAGCGAGTGCCGATCCGGTAATCGCGGTCACCGATCAGAAGATGGACAAAGACCCACTCGGCAAGAATGTGCTGCGCGGCGCTCTGGTTAATCAGAGCGGGCAGACCGTGAACATCGCGCAGGTACTGGCCGACTATTACGACGCGAATGGAAGAGTGATCTGGGTTTCCGATGGGTACGTAGACCAGGCACTCGAGCCACAGGTAGCGGTTCCGTTCGCGGTGGACGTACCCGACGATGTGGCCTCGAAAATTCACAACTACCATGTGCTGGTGAACCACTACAGCATCCATGAAGGCTCCTAACATGCTGCGACTGACTGCCTGTTTGTTGTTGCTGATGAGGCTCGCGGCTTTCGGGGAAGTCCATCCGCCGGCTCAGGTCACGGCTGGCAAAGGATTCTCCATCTCAACTACCGGCAGCGGTGATGCCAGCTTCTATCTGATAAGTCCCGGCCATGTCGCCAAGCGGGAGGTCAAGCTGGGGCAGGACATCCCAGTGGACGCCTCCGACGTCAAGAAAGCCGGACGCTATCTGGCGATCGCCTGCGGCTCTGGCGGATGCAATAGCGCTGCCTTCTACGTGATGGCAGCCGAGCCGGATAAAGTCAGTTTCTTCCTGCACCCGTCGCGGGTTCGGGTGAAGAGCAATGACGCGATCAACGCGACCGCGTTCGTCTTCGACCAGTTTTACAACCTGGTATTGACTCCGGTCACGGTGGATTTCAAGGTGATCCCGAAGACAGGCCCTCCCATCGATCGCCCGATAAAGTCGAATCTTGGGGTGGCGTGGATGCGCGTGGCATCGACGCCGAAGCAGGGGCCAGTCAAGGTGATCGCAGAGGTGGGGAAGGCCTCTGAACCGCGCGTCATCCAGCAGGTCGCCTCCGACGCCTGCAATCTTCGCATCAAGGCCACGCGAACCGCCAAAGCCGTGCTCATCGAAACCGATCCGCTTCGAGATTGCAGTGGAAACGCCATTCCGGATGGGACGATTGTCTCTTTTACAGAAATTGACGGGAAAGGCAAAACCACGGTAGACGTTCCCATTAAGAAAGGAATCGCTCGCACCCAACTACCCGTCAACGGCCGCGCGAAGATCTCGGTCGCTTCCGGAGTGGTCATAGGCAATGAGATTTCTTTGGGAGGAGGGTTGTGATAAGCGGTCTGTCGCGTCGCTTGCTTCGGCTCGTCGGCCTGGGGCTACCGATCGCCCTTGCATCTCCCCTTCTCCTTGAGGTCCTCGCCGCTGGTTCCCTGCCCCAGGTCCAATTAAGTGCCGGCTCGATCGAGCCGCGTCCGATTGAAGAACTGACCGGTACCAACGTCGCTCGCGACTACGCTTATGCGTGGCGAGACCTGGCGCAGGCGCTGGACCACAATCAAGCTGACCGTCTCGACGCCTACTTCACCGGCTTTGCGAAAGATACCTTCACGCAGAGAATTTCTGATCAGAAAACAGCCGATGTGCATGTCCTTTATGTTGACCATGGGCACAAGGTGAAAGCGTTCTTTTATTCGCCGGACGGCGGCGAAATGCAATTGCTGGATAAGGCGCAGCTGGAAATACAGGTCTACGCTGGCGGCAAGCTCATTCATCAGGAGAATGCCGCGCAGGATTACCTGGTCCTGATGACGCCCGGGGCGGATCGGTGGTTTGTGCGTTCCCTGGAACCGATTGCCGGCTCCTCCTTCTAACGCTGGTCTGTCCGAGACCTAGGATCGCCACTTCGGAGTAGATTGGCCTTTCCAGCTGCATCCGGTTTCAGTCGGGGTGGGAGGGATAATTTTTGCGCGTTCGTGATCATCGTAAGGCGGGCAGCAACTTTGAAATGAAGCGCTTCCAAATACTTCTTCTGATCTTGATTGTGGTGGCCAGCTTCATACCCAGCGGATGCAACCAGGCCAATGTGCGCCAGGCTATCGAGAAGCACATCTCGGAAACCGGAGGCTCACCGAAAATTGTTGCCGACTATCAGCCCTGGTTCGGCGATCGTAACCACATCGACGTTGGCTACAACAGTCAGGATCCTGCGGTAATTCGCAAACAGATCGCGCAAGCGAAAAATATGGGCATCTACGCCTTCGTGGTGGACTGGTATGGCGACCGCCATCCCTTCCTCGACCGTAGCTACGCCCTCATGCAGCGGATCGCCGCCCAGGAAACGTTCCACGTTGCCTTGATGTACGACGAAACCCAAGAGGACAACGGACAGGCGACCGACGATGCCCTGGAGGCTTTCGACAAGGCGTACGGGCACTACATCGGTCCCCATGCGCCGGGACGTGAAGCTTACTTGCTCTACCAGGGACGTCCGGTCATCTTCATCTTCCCCAAGCGTGGCAACACCAACTGGGATCAGGTCCGCCAAATGGTGAAGGGCTGGGAGTCGCCGCCCTGGTTGATCTACAAAGATGAACCGCCGCCAAAGTACACCCAAGATTTCGATGGTCAATACGCCTGGGTGCATCCCGGTCATGGGTGGGCGCCCGATGGCAGTGACTGGGGCCAGAAGTATCTGGAGCGTTTCTATCTGAAGATGAAAACGAAATATCCCGACAGAATCGCCGTCGGCACTGCCTGGCCGGGATTCAACGATAGCAAGGCGTCATGGAGTCTGAATCGCCACATGGATTCGCGCTGCGGAAAAACATTCGAGGATACTTTGCGCATGTTTCGCCGTTACTACGACGAATCGCATCCACTGCCCTTTCTTCTGATTGCTACTTGGAATGATTACGAAGAAGGGACAGCCATCGAATCGGGACTGATTCGCTGCGATAAAGGAGAGAACAAAAAAGGCGCCGGCATGTAGTCGGAACCGAGTCACGGATTTCACGCGCTATTTGTCAGGCTGAGCGAAAGATCTCTGCCTTTCTTCGAGGTCGGATTCTACCTATGAGCTGTTATGGTTGCATGGGTTCTTCTGATAGCAGATACCTGACGGCTCTCTCCACCCTGCTGCTCAGCACACCGGAGTCGGCCAGCTTCCAGCGAGAGCTACGCTACGTCCTCGATCTGAATGACGACGAACTGCGCCAACTACTCGATCTATCCGAAGATCACCACGTCACCGTCCGCGCTATTAACGCGCTCGAGAAAGGCGCTGCGGCAACCGGCCAGGACGATCTCGCCCGCCGCCTGGACGCTCCCCTCGCCATCGAGCACAAGCGCATTGACAATGCGCTGCGTTTTCTCAACGCCATCTGCCATCACCTGGAAAGCTCCGGATGCCCGGTCACCGTAATTAAGTCCCTCGATCATTGGCCGGACCTGGGCGGCGATCTCGATCTCTACACCAGCGGAGACAGAGATGAAGTCATTCGCGTTTTCACTCAGGACTTCGCAGCCCGACTCCAGCCGCAAAGCTGGGGCGATCGTCTGGCCAACAAGTGGAATTTCCAGATTCCCGGGCTGCCCGAACTGGTGGAGTGCCACGTGAAATGGCTGGGGCAAACCGGCGAGCAGGTGGCCCTGGCAGCGCGGCTCGGGCAACGTCACGTCGAGCGCAGAACCCTGAACTACGTCTTTCCTGTGCCCGCGCCGGAGGAGCGGGTCGTCGTTGCCACCCTGCAGAGAATGTACCGCCACTTTTATTTCCGCCTGTGTGACATCGTCAACATCGCCGGCCTTGTGCGCAACCGCTCCATAGACTTTGCTGAGCTCAAGAAGGCTGCGGACCTAGGCGCGATCTGGCCCGGTGTCGCGACTCTGCTGGTGATCGTTTCCGGGTACGTCGAGGAGTATGGCGGAGAGCCTGTGAGTCTTCCCCCGGAGGTGACCGCGGCGGCGCGGTTTTCCGGGCGGCGGACTTACGTCAGCCAGAAGTTCCTGCGCATCCCGATTGTGCCGGAGGCGGCCGAGTTATACACGAAGCAGATGATGGGCATTGGCGCCCAAAGGAATTTTCGCGCCATGTTTCGTCTGAGCCTGTTGCCCGCGCTCGCGACAGCTGCCTTTCTCGGCTACCGGATCACGGGCAGCGATAAAGGGATCTGGTAGGGGTTTGTTTGACACCATACCCGTCATCCGCGTTGGTCGAAGGATTTCGCAGCCCAAAGGGGCGAATCTATCGCTGCCACCTTTTCTACAGTTGCGATGGATTAGCCGCTACAGAATGTTCCTGATGGAACCATCCCATCAGGTCTAATAAATTCAAATGGTGATTCGAGGATTCAAGCACGGGAAGTTTCTCCAGCGAAGGATACCGCTATTTTGAAGGCGCGGTCCACACCTGAAAATACAGGCCCCTTGGCCGAAAGACATTTCGCTTGGCCAGGAATAACTAGAAGCCACCGCCCAGCGACGTTTCGCTAGCACAATGAGAATTGCACAAGTAGCACCACTCTACGAGAGTGTACCTCCGAAACTGTATGGCGGCACGGAACGCGTCGTATCCTTCCTCACCGAGGAACTGGTCCGGCAGGGCCATGAGGTTACGCTGTTCGCCAGCGGTGATTCCTTGACGAGTGCGCGCCTCGTGCCGGCCTGTCCCGAATCTCTGCGACTCGACAAGAACTGCTGGGACCAGTTGGCGCACCACGTTCTCATGCTGGAAAAGGTTTTCAGCGAAAAAGAGAACTTTGACATTATCCACTTCCATGTCGACTACCTGCATTTTCCTTTTAGCCGGCGAGAACAGGCGGTGAGCGTTACCACCCTGCATGGGCGGCTCGATATTCCCGACCTCGAGCCCGTGTACCGCGTTTTCGCCGACATGCCCGTAGTCTCCATCTCCAATGCTCAGCGCCAGCCTCTTTCCTGGATCAATTGGCAGGGGACGATCTATCATGGACTGCCTCTGGAACGCTATGCGTTTCACCCCAAGAAAGGCGACTATTTGGCCTTCCTGGGCCGGGTCTCGCCCGAAAAAGGCCTGGATCAGGCGATTGAGATTGCCAAGCATGCCGGCATGCCTCTAAAGATAGCGGCCAAGGTCGATCGAGTGGACCGCGAATACCACGACGCGGTGATCAAGCCGCTTCTTCAACATCCGCTGGTGGAGTTTCTGGGCGAAATTGGCTACCCGGACAAGTGCGAATTCCTGGGCCAGGCAGCAGCTCTGTTGTTTCCCATCAACTGGCCTGAGCCTTTCGGACTGGTTATGATTGAGGCAATGGCATGCGGAACCCCCGTGATCGCGTATCCCTGCGGTTCCGTTCCAGAAATCATGGAGGATGGGGTTACGGGATTCGTGGTCCGAGATACCCAGAGCGCAGTCGAGGCAGTGCGCCTGATTCCGGAGATTGATCGCGCAGCTTGCCGCCAGCGATGCGAGGAGCAGTTCAGCGCCGCGAGAATGACCAACGATTACCTGTCCATTTATGAGCGCCTGATTGGAGGCGAACCCGAACCGCTCACCCTCACGGATGGGGTCTCAGTCGGTGGATGAGGGAAGCACTCAGCAGTATTACATTGCGACCAAGTCGGCTCCCCAGGATGACCGCACCCGGGTTTTGAAGTACGGCAGGATGTTTGCCGTCTTCGACCGCTACGGCGACGTGGAACCGTCCGGCTTGGGCGAAGAAGGCATCTTCTACGAGGGCACCCGCTTTTTGTCCGAGCTTGCCCTTTTCATCGATACTTCCCGCCCTCTGCTGCTCAGCTCCACGGTTAGAGAAGACAATTCGCTGTTCACAGCGGATCTCACCAATGTAGATGTCGATCGCTCCGGTGATGGAAAGATCCCGCGGGGAACGCTGCTGATCACCCGTTCGAAATTCCTCTATCAGGACGCTTGCTACGAACAGGTGCGAATCTCGAATTTCGGCCTGCGCCCGATCCAGATTCCGATTGCCCTGAAGTTCGACGCCGACTACGCGGATATTTTTGAAGTTCGCGGCATTAATCGTCCCCGGCGCGGACAGCGGCAGGATCCCGTGCTGGATTCCACTTCCGTCACCCTGTCCTACCGCGGGCTGGACGGCGTAACTCGACGCACTCGAATCCAGTTGAGTCCGAAGCCGCAGCGAATTTCCGCAGCTGATTGCCGCTTCGATGTTTCCTTGCAGCCAAAACAGGACACGACGCTTCAACTGATCATCGCCTGCATTCTGCATCCGGCTTCCAACGGTTTACCCAAGTACGACGCGGCTCTGGCCGCGACTACCGAGGATATGCATGCCGCCCGCCAGCGCACCAGCCAAATTTATTCTTCCAATCGACAGTTCAACGACTGGGTCACGCGCTCGCTGTCCGATATCGAGATGATGATCGTGGGAAATCCCGAGGTAGGCTACCCCTACGCGGGCGTTCCGTGGTTCAGCACAGTGTTTGGACGCGACGGGATCATCACTGCACTCGAATGCCTGTGGGTTGACCCCTGGATCGGAAGGGGAGTTCTGGAATATTTGGCCTCCACCCAAGCCACCGCCACGATCCCGGAGGCCGATGCAGAGCCTGGCAAAATCATTCATGAGACGCGGCGCGGAGAAATGGCGGCCCTCGGGGAGGTGCCCTTCGGACGCTATTACGGATCGGTGGATGCCACGCCCCTGTTCATCCTGCTGGCAGGCTCGTATTACGAGCGCACAGCAGACTACGAATTTGTGGAGAAGCTGTGGCCTCACATCGAACGCGCCCTGAGCTGGATTGACCGTTATGGCGACAAGGATGGCGACGGTTTTGTCGAGTACTCGCGTGACTCAGTCAACGGGCTGGTGCAGCAGGGATGGAAGGATTCCAATGATTCCGTATTTCATGCCGATGGAACTCTTGCCGAGCCGCCCATCGCGTTGTGCGAGGTCCAGGGTTACACCTATGCCGCCAAGCGTTCTGCTGCCCGGCTTGCCGCCGCGTTGAAGAATTTTGAAAAAGCGGACGCTCTGGAGGCGCAAGCCAGAAACCTTAAAGATAGATTCCAGGATGCTTTCTGGTGTCCAGGCATCGGGACTTATGCGCTGGCCCTGGACGGAAAAAAGCAACCCTGCCGCGTGCGAACATCGAACGCGGGGCACTGCCTTTCGACCAACATCGCGAGTCCAGAACACGCTCACTCAATCGAGCAGATTCTGTTAGGTCCAGACTTCTTTAATGGCTGGGGAGTGCGCACTGTAGGCGCCCGGGAACCACGCTACAACCCCGTCTCTTATCACAACGGGTCGGTCTGGCCGCATGACAACTCGCTCATTGCCGCCGGGCTTGCGCGATATGGCTTCAAACAATCGGCGGCCCGGATTTTGGCGGGTCTGCTGGATACCAGCATCTTCGTTGATCTGCACCGTTTGCCCGAACTGTTTTGCGGTCTGGAACGCCGTCCCGGCGAAGGACCAACTCTCTATCCTGTCGCCTGTGCTCCGCAAGCCTGGGCAGCCGGATCTGTGTACCTGCTGCTCGAAGCCTGCCTGGGCGTTTCGATCAGCGCCCGCGATAACACCATCGCTTTCAACCAGCCTTGCCTCCCTGAAGCCATCCCGCAACTCTGGATCAAGAACCTCAAGGTAGGGTCGTCTTCCCTGGATGTTTGTCTCAATCGGAGCAACGCCCAGGATGTCCGAGTTGAAGTGATCAAACACAGCGGTGACGCGAAATTGCTGATCTCTTAATTCCCTTTTCCTTGAGGCCCTTAGAATGCCCGTGCCAGTTTGAGAGTGCCAGCCTCTCCGGTACGGGAAGCCCCGTCTCAAGTTAAGGACATTACCGGATGGGCCACCCGTTTCGACCCTTCTAGAGTGAGGAAGGAATTACAACCCTCGGAGGCTTAATTTATGAGAAGAACAGTTTTGTTCCTGTCCACCGTGTGTCTTGTCGCGGCCATGTGCGTGGCCCAGCAGGACACATCCGCGAGTGGTGCAGCGAGCCGGAGTAGTCCGAGTAGCCCCAGTAGCATGGGTACTCAGAGCAGCAACCCGGGCAGCCAGAGTACGACAACCACACAGAGCACCACGACCACAACTTCCTCCAGCAGCAACTCCATTCAAGGCTGCCTGAGCGGCTCAGCGGGCAATTACACGCTGACTCAGGACCAGACTGGGACCGTGTACCAGCTCACGGGCAACACCAGCGACTTGGCCAGCAAGGTTGGGCACGAAGTCCAGATTACCGGCCAGCCAGCCAACGCTTCCAGCTCTTCGACCGGCAGCCCGAGCACGAGTGACCAGAGTGCGGCCAGCTCGTACCCCAGCAGCAGCCAGACGAGTGCGGGCTCCAGCGGCTCGTACCCCAGCAGCAGCCAAACCAGTCCGAGCCCAAGCTCGAGTTCGACAAGCCCCAGCAGTTCCGGCGCGCAGAACACGTTCCAGGTTAGCAGCGTGACCGACATCGCCGACCACTGCGGCGCGGGAAGCGCCAGCTCAGGTCCGGGATCGGCTTCCCTGGGAACTACCGGAGCAGCGGGAACGGCCGGTGCGGCTCCTTCCGGCACGGCAAGTTCGGAGACGGGCGCTAACAGCACCAGCAACCCGGCCAGCAGCAGCGACATGACCTCGGCTCAGAACAGCAACACCACGCCGTCTCAGCCGAGCGCGGCGGGGACTCCGTCGTCGGCTACCGGCGCAATGTCACCGTCGGCCACGAGCCCCACGGCTTCGCAGTCTTCGACGAATCCGTCGTCGGCCACCTCCGGATCCAGTGCCGCCGCCGGCAGCCAAGTGTCGAATGCATCGACCGGCCAGCAGTCTGCAAGTCCGACTAGCCCCAGCTCGACCGAGAGCAGCGACATGAGCAGCTCCCCGCAGAACGGCGCGACCAGCAACTCATCGAGCAGTGCTGCGGCGTATGCTCAGCAGTCGAATCCGTCTTCGACCTCTTCCGCCAGCAGCCCGGATCAAAGTTCCGGCAATCAGGGTGATCAGAGTGCCGCCAGCCAGAGCGGCCAGGCTGGGGAGAGCGCGACTTCTGCCGACCAGGGTGCAGCTGGCCAGAACGCCACCGGCAAGAGCAAGAAGGGCGGAAATCTCCCGGCCACCGGCTCCGAGCTTCCCTTGCTAGGCTTGCTCGGATTCGCTTCTACGCTTGCGGGCATCTACCTTCGCAAGTAAACCTTGAATTTGCGCGCCGCCTTCGTCATTAACTTCGTCCATTGCAAATTCGCTTAGCTGACATCCTCGCTCGGGTATCGGTTAGTTTCGTCGCGCCCCCCAGAGACCATGGCGCGAAGGGGGGAGCTGCGGTACCCGATGATCCAGCGCAGCAACTCTCCTCTTACAGACGGCGCAAGCTTGCTTCAACAATTTTTCTGATCTTGGGTGCGTTGTTGCTCGTCCTGGCTCTGGGCGCTTACACGTGGATGTCAGTAGAGCAGCACCAGATGGAGACGAAGTGGCAGGCGGAGAGCGCGAAATCGGCTGCGGCAGCCCAGTCGGGCGCCTCCTCCGCCGGCGATGAGGGTGTCTCATTGCTCTCGATTCCCAAGATCAAGCTGCAGGCTGCCATTCTGGAAGGCACGACTCACAAAGCGCTGATGCTCGCTCCTGGCCACCTGGAAAATACGGTTTGGCCAGGTGAAGCCGGGAATTCCGTGATTGCCGGACACCGGGATACTTTCTTCCGCCACCTTCACGAGCTCAACAGGGGAGATGACATTTATGTCCGTCATGGCGGCCGGGAATACCACTATGTCGTGATCGGTAAGTCGATCGTCGCTCCCGACGACGTTGCCGTGACCTATCCGACGAAGGACACGCGGCTCACGCTCGTGACCTGCTATCCGACGTACTACATCGGCCCCGCTCCCAAACGGCTCATCGTAGCGGCCATTCTGCAGTCGGCGTCCGGCCGTACGGCTGCCGCTGCCCGCAGGGCTGGCTCCAAGGCCAGCCAGTAAAATTAGGCTCTTTCTACAGTCTCTACGGGATGGCTTGGTCTTCCGAGTGCCGCCAACATAAATGCGAGGGCATTTGTTTGTGCCCATCCAATGAGGACCTATGAAGTCACTGACCAAGCTCATAACATTATGGATCGTCCTGGCCGTGGTGGCGGCCGTCGCCTACGCGCAGAACCGCACTAGCACCGCCGACCACTCCAGCGGCAATAGCAATCAGTCCGACGAGGTCAAGCGCGTGCAGGGAGCGGCCCGAGTGCTGGATGAGATCATGGCCATGCCCGACAAAGGAATCCCGCAAGACGTTTTCAAATCGGCGAGGTGTGTTGCCGTCGTTCCATCGATGATTAAGGGCGGATTCATCGTGGGCGGCAGGTACGGGAAAGGTGTAGCCACTTGCCGAACGACGAACGGCTGGAGTGCGCCTGCCCCCATCGGCATCGCGGGCGGCAGTTGGGGACTGCAGTTCGGAGGCGAAGCCGTCGACCTGGTTATGTTGGTAATGAACCAGCAGGGTATGGATCATCTGCTGAGCAGCAAGTTTAAGCTCGGCGCCGAGGGCTCCGTGGCTGCGGGTCCGATTGGCCGCCAGGCGGAAGCTAGCACCGATTGGAAGATGAGTTCGGAAGTCCTGACTTACTCTCGCGCGCGTGGAGTGTTTGCCGGTATCGAACTGAACGGTGCCGTCATCAAGCAGGACAACGACGAGACCCGCGTGCTGTATGGCAAGATGGTTCCCTTTGGCGCGATCCTTAGCGGTAAGATAGCTCCTCCTCGCGGCACCGAGGCTTTCGTGGCAGCCGTGAGCAAATACGCGGCCGAGTCTAGGGCCGAAACGGGCAGTCTTCTGTGAGCCCAATAACCCAATCAAGCAGGCCCGCTTAGGCCCAGCGAAGCAAAAAACCAACTGCTGACCCGGCGTGACGCTCAGGGGCTGACGCGGTGGAGCTTTCCGGATCCGTGCCGTCGCAGCCTGACCGCTTGTTCGCTGACCGCATCGCGGAATCCTATGCCGGAAATCGCCAGGTACAGGATCACTTGAACGTAACGTAGATTCGGAACTGTAAACCAGCCGTCGACTAACTCGACGCGGTGGTCAGCTTTTCAACTTCGGCTGAAGCTGACGCCGCGGTTTTTGTGGGTTTGTGCTCTAGGTATCTCTCGAATTCTTCCGCCCGATGTTCGGCAGTGTGCTCCGCTAACACGCGCTGCTGCGCATTACGGCCAACCCGCCGAATTTCCGCCTCCTCCATTTCACTGAGATAGTGGACCACGTCCTGCCATGACCCCGGCACCAGGATTTCTTTTCCTGGCATCAGGAAAGTCTCCAGCCCCGGCCAGGAGTCGGAAACAATCGCACTGCCGCAGGCTGCGGCTTCAAACAGACGGACGGAGGGGCAATATCCCGCCAGCACCATCTCCCGGCGCGTGACGTTCAAAGTCATGCGCGAGGAAGAATAGAAAGAAGCATGAAAGCGCGGCTCGAGGTGAATGATGTGTTTTACGTTTTGTGGCCAACGAAGGTCTTCCGGGTACTGCGGGCCAGCCAGCAAAAATCTTTTCGCCGGCAACTGCCGGGCAGGAGTGCAAAAGAGTTTTTCAATTTTGGCTTGCCGGTCGGGAGCGTAGGTCCCCATGTAGCTGAAGTCGCACGCGTATTCCGGACGGACCGGTGCGAAACGGTATTTCGCCGGGTCGAACGAGCAATATAGCGGCACGGCGACTTTCGCGCCAAAGCTGGTTTCCAGTTCCCGGAGCATCGGGCCCCCCGTGAAACTGAAGTAAATGTCAAAGCCCGGAATCTGGTGCGGTTTCAGATATTCGGCGCCGCCCGATCGCAATTGGGCCACAGTAATGGGCGTGTCGATGTCATAGTAGGCCTTGACTCCGGCTTTGGACGTGAGGATTTCCTCGATGGCGGCAATGCCGTCAGGACAATAAGAGCCCACCATCGCCACGTCCGAATCGCACACCTCTTTCCTTGCTTTGGGCAGCACCTCGTCCCACTGCTCGTAGATGTGGACTTTGCAAAAAGAGGGTTCTGGCAGATCGCGGTTGGATCGATACCACTCCGCATTGCGCTCGAAGAAGATAACCTGGTGCCGGCGCGCCCGCAGCGCGCGCGCCAAAGCGCGATACGTGGTGGCGTGACCATTGCCCCAGGAAGACGTGATCGAGAGACCAAAGATGACAATCTTCACGGCCGCGATTCTCCCTTACGTGCCGGTCCGGACCAGGTTCGTAGGTCGAATTTCTGCCCCTCTGGTTCGGTTACGGAGGAAATCTTCTTCCACAATCTTCTGGAACTCGAGGGCTCGCAGTCGGTAGGTGTGATCGCGCAGCGCCCGCTTGCGCATGGCTGCTCCGATCTCAATGCTGGAGATGCGCGAGAAGCGGCGTAAATAGCTGACAACCTGTTCGGCAGAGGAAGCGACCAGTATTTCTTTGCCGGGCGCAAAGAATTCTTCCACCCCGGTCCAGGCGTCGGTGATCAGGCAGGCACCGGCTCCGGCGGCTTCAAATACCCGGGTCGGCGGTGAAAAGCCGACTTTGGCCATCGATTCCCGGTTGATGTTCAGCACCATGCGCGCCGAACAATTGATCCGGTTGTGGTCCCGACTGCCCACATGGCCGATCCAGCGGACATTCGGCGGCAGATTAGAGTCCCTCCAGCCTTCGCCGCCTAGCACAAATTTCATCTTGGGAGCCAGCCTAGCCGCCTTGCAGAAGAAGTCTTCTACCCTCTTTTCTCGGTCCGGCAGGCGGTGTCCGACAAAAGCCAGGTCGCATTCGACAGAAGGGTCGCTGGCGACCGGGTGGTGCGTCTCTGGATCAAGCCCGTTGTAAATGGGATGGCAGTTTCTCGCGCCGTGGCGGAGATAATGCTCAACAACGGCTGGGCCGCCGCCGTAAGCGAAAATAAAGTCATACTCCGGGATGAGCCTGCGGAATGGATCGTTTCCCCTGGTTTCGACTCTCGCTAGGGTAGCGGGCGCGTCCACATCCCAGAACGCGACCCGGGTCCGATGCGAACGGCACTTGAGTACCTCCGATTCGAGGAACTCGTCATCCGCCCCTACTCCGCTATGCTTGATCACGATATCGGAAGCGCACGCCCGCCGCATCAGTTGTGGGATCTCGGCCGGGGTTTGGTAAACCACCACCTCCGCATAGTCGATCTTGCCCGCATCTCGATTTTGCTGACGTTGGTAAATATCGGGCTCGGCGAAGGTCACCTGGTAGCCGAGCGCATCTAGGTTCTTATAAAGGCCGCGGTAGTAAGTGGCGGCGCCGTTCCAGTAGGACGAGGTAAGGCTGGAGCCGAAAACAAAGATGTTCATCGTCCAAGTTCCTCGCATATCTCCACGAGTTGCTGAGCACGATGGGCGCACGTATGTCGCTGGCGAATGGTATTGAGCCCCTGGTCCGCCATCTGCGACCGGGCCCTTTCATCGCGCAGTAGGCATCGCATCTCCGCCTCCATAGCCGGTCGGTTCGGCAGACACAAATAGTCTGCGCCTTCCCGGAACAGCCCCTCGGTATCGGTCCAGGGCGCAGAGAGCAATGGAATACCGCACGCCAGCGCTTCAAACACCCGAATGGTCGGGACACCGCTGAGGCCGTTGGCGTAAAACCGGCGCGGCACGTGCACCGTCACAGCGCTCTGAGCGTAGGCCTGGGGCGCCTCCAGATTGGAGAGATAGCCGCGATACTGAATTCCAGCCTGCGACAGTCTCACTTGAGCTTCTCTCGGATATCGCACGCCGTGTACGGCAACCTTCGCGCCCAGATTCGCGGCCGGCTGAATTAGAAACTCGTCTAACTCGCGCGTGCGCTCCTCGTCGCCCCAGTTTCCGACCCAAATGACGTCGTTGATCCTTTGCGCCTCCAGGGAGCGGAAGTGCGTGGTATCTGCGGCCTCGTGAAATGTCCAGGCGCGCGGGACGCCGAACCCGTCCTGGTAAATGCGCTGAATGGCCCGCCCGAAAGCCAACACGCCGTCGAAAGACTTCAGGTCAAGTTGCAGGATTTCTCCGGGGCTGGTGTAAGCGCGGTGATGCGTATCGTGGAAGAGCGCGCGGAAGCCCAGCCTCTTCTTCAGCGAGAGCAGCTTGTTCACGATCTCCGGCGGATTCCATTCGTGAATGATGACTACGTCGGCGTCCTGCAGCTGCTCAATGGCAAAGCTGTCAAACCTCTCATCGTTGCGATAAAACTTTACATCGAGCTCAGGGAAGCTTTCGTAAAACTGCTGAGTCGCTCGCCTGGCGACCTCCTGGCCTTCCTGCTCGAGATGGGCGCGGGACCAGGAGTTCTCCTGCTCGTAGCAGCGAACTTCGTGGCTTAGCTTCGCCAGTTCGTGGGCCAATCCGCGCAAGAAGTGGGCATTTCCGTGGTTCCAATCCGACACCCAGGAATGAGCGAACATGCGGAATCGGATTCGCTGATTCACGCGGCCGCCTCCGCGATCGCAACCCTCGAGTAAAGGCGTGCGTAGTTGTCCACCATCTGATCGGCGGTGAATTGCTGCCGGGCACGCAAGTAGGCGCGCTCTTGATACTCGATGCGCAAATGAGGATTGCGGTTCAACTCCCGGATGGCAGCCGCTAAGCTGTCGGCATCGTTCTGGCGGAAGTAGTAGGCCGAATCGCCCCATAGCTCATGGAAGGTGGGGATATCGTTGGCAACCACCGCGCAGCGCGAGAGAGCGGCTTCCAGCGGCGCCAATCCGAAAGGCTCATAACAGGAGGTTGCGGCGTAAGCGGCCGCGTGCGCATAGAGCACGCGCAGTCTGTTTTCTGACTGTTCGCCATAAAACTTGACGTTCGGCCTGCCCTTCGCGTTGCCGGCGTGTCCTTTAACCAATTGGTCGGGATGCGTCTGGGAACCCACAATCCAGACCTGGAACGGGTGCTCTCGCTCGGTAAGCAGATGAATCTGCTTCGCCTGGTCCCAGACACGACCGACGGCCAAGATGTAGCCATCTTTGCTTGCCTGCGGGTCGAACCGATACGGACTACGCCCATTGTGAATCCTGCGGCTGAGTGCAGGCTGCAGATAGTATTTCTGCACAGCATTCAGCATGCATTCGGAGGGCGCTACGACCGCGGTAGCCCCGCTCAAGCCGCCGCTCACGATGTCGCGGTACCACGCGAGCCACGGGCTCTCGGGAGGCTCTTCCCGGTGAACCCCAACCCACCAGCTCACTACGTCACTGTGAGCCACGACTACACGCGGAATATCGACCTTCAAGGCGCCGTAGGCGAACTGATTGAAATGAAGCAGGTCAGGTTTGACTTCGTTGATGACATTTTCGAGATATGCTTTGGACTCTTCTATATCGCGCTCCGCATCCTGCATCCACTCCAGTCGGAATCCGGTCGCGCGATACTCGACATCGCCCAAACCGTGCATCCACGCGGCTTGTGCCTGCGACGGAATTTTTCCGAAGCTGATCAGTGTGATCTTGTGACCCCGACGCACCAAACCGCTCACCAGTTCGCGGGTGTAGGTCCAGACACCGCCAACGGTGTCGGTGGTCATCAGTATGTGCATTCCAGATCCTCGATGGCGGCGGGAGCCTGCGCCTGGATGTCGCTGTAGCCTTTTTCGCGGAAGGTAGACGTGTAGTAGTGATGAGCGCGCTCCCACGCCTGATCGTCAATGGGCCCGAAAATTTCCTGGTACATCGGCGTGCCCGGGTAGGGAAACATGGGCACCGGTTCGCTCACCCAGACGCCAGCGGCTTTGAGCCGATCTTGCCAGGAACGAATGTCATTGCGGTCGTCGTGCTCGGTGAGAATCAGGTTTGCCTGCACCCATGGAATGCGCTGGCGTGCGTAAATCAAGAGATCGGTCAGCCGATCCGTCGAAAGCCTGCAGCCTTTATTCAGTTCGTCGCGGCCGGTCTCGGTGATGGATTCGATCCCGCACTCCATCGAGATGCAACCCGCCGTTCCAAGCAGGTCGAGCGTCTCTTCATTCCAGAGGTCGATGCGGGTCTGCAAGCCCATGCTGACCGGGCGTTGGGCAAGTTCTTCCAGCAACCGGCGCACCTTCTTCCCCACCCCGAAAATTTCATCGATCCAGTAGATGTAGTCCACACCCCGCGCCACCAGACGATCCACCTCGGCAAGAACCTGATCTTGATCGCGCTCACGAAATTGGTTTCGAAACAGTGTCTTATTGCAGAAGGCGCACGCCCAAGGGCAGCCGCGCGCAAACTCCAGTTCTGCTCCGTGTCCTGAACCTGAGAAGACGTGATGGCGGTGCTTGTGCGCCTCCACGTCGTAGTTGTCAAATTTGAGGGCGCCGAGTCTTCGCATGTCAGTCACGGCGAGAGTTGAACTGAAATGCTCTCCGTTTTCGTCTTTCCAACAACAACCGGCGATCTCGGACCAGGACTGAGAAGCCAGTAGAGGGAGCACCTGATCGGGCTCGCCTCGGAAAACTACATCGCACCCCAACTTGCGCAAGGTTGGACCGGGCGTGGCAGACGCATGTGGGCCGATCGCGACTTTAACGGCCCGGCTCTCCAGCCCGGAAAACCATTGCTTCGGAATTCGCAGCTCAGGCGGAGGGCAGCGCCAGAACAAGTAGGAAGGCGCAGTCGGCATCACCAGAAAATCTGGTTGGAATACGTACAGCCTGCGTTTTACATCGGCGATGCTGAGTTGTTCGAGTTGCGCATCGATCAGTAAAGCCTCGTGACCTGCTTCCCGAATCCGGTCGAAACCGAAAAGCAGTTCGAGCGGATAATGCGGTTCCTGGCAGCCGAAATAAATCGAGCCGCTGAACTCCCATGCCGGATTCACCAACGCAAATTTCATGAGGCGGCCCCCGGCACCTGAGCCAACTCGCGAATGGATAACCGCGTAGAGACCTCAGCGGGCCGGAACAGTTCGCGGTTCTGCCTCCACCAATCCGAGATGTTGCCCAGAATCTGCTCCACTTTCATTTGCGGCGCCCACCCTGTGTGTCGCCGCAACTTGCTGACATCGGTTACGTAGACGGGTTGATCGCCGGGCCGAACCCGCTCGAATTGGTACTGCAGCCGGCGTCCCGTGAGCTGCTCGATCTGCTCGATTATTTCCAGGAGGGACACAGCATTGGCCAAGCCCCCGCCAACGTTGTAGACCTGGCCCGCTGTCCTCTCCCGACTCTCGCGTACGGCCTCAAACGCCCTCATGAGGTCTTCCACCGCGAGCACATCGCGCACTTGCCGGCCATCTCCATAAATCGTGACCGGCTGCTCCTCGAGTGCCGAATACAGGAAATGAGCTACCCAGCCCTGGTCTTCGTTGCCGAATTGGCGTGGGCCGGCAATGCAGGACATCCGAAACACCACCGTCGGCAAATCAAACACGCGTGCGTAGTCGTGCACGTACTGATCGGCGGCTCCCTTGGAACAACCATATGGTGAGTGAAAATCTAGGGGCTGAGCTTCCGACACGCCATCGCCTCCCACGTAGCTATACCGGCTACGGCTGGAGACGATGGCCTCGGAGGCCATATTCCCGTAGACCTTGTTCGTAGACGTGAAGAGCACACAGGGACGGCGGCTGCTATTCCGGGCCGCTTCGAGAATGTTGAACGTGCCTCCCACATTGACTTCGAAGTCGGATCTCGGGTCATTCACGGAGCTGGTAACCGCCACCTGCGCGGCAAAGTGGTAGATCTCGGTGGCCTTCTGCACAGCCCGTTCGACGAGCGCGCCATCGCGAATGTCCCCAATCGTCACTTGCAGGCGATCGGAGCCTGCGAAGTGCTCTTGCAGCCAACGCAAATTGTGGACTACACCCCGGCGGGAGAGATTGTCGAAGATGTGCACCCTGGCGTCGGTGCTCTTGAGCAGACGGTGAGCCCAATTCGACCCAATGAACCCAGCTCCTCCAAAAATAAGGACAGAACGAAACGGTAATACCTTCTCATTCATCGCACTTCCCTTCCCCTTCATGCACCAAGTGCTCCTTGTGACCTACGCCACCAATCCGAGAACCTCCAGCCGCTCGATGGCATCATCGACGCGGTCCTCCGCTTGTTGCGAACCCAGCCACGAGACGAGTTCTGCGAGGCCGTCTCGGAAATCGACTTGCGGGCGGTAACCGAGAACGCGAGTCGCTCGAGAAATGTCGGCAAAACAATGCCGGATATCGCCGGCACGGTATTTGCCCGTGATTTGGCAGGACACGTCTGCCCCGAGCATCTGCGCGAGCTCGGCCGCGATTTCGCGAATCGAAATGGGCTGCCCAGACCCTATGTTGAGCGGAATGCCGTCGGCATCGGCGCTCTCGATGGCCAGCAGGTTGGCCTGGACGATATCGCGCACATTGACGAAATCCCGCAACTGCAGACCGTCCTCGAAAACCAGAGGCGGTTTCCGATTCATCAGGCGGGAAGCGAAGATCGCGACCACCCCGGTGTAAGGATTCGAGAGGGCCTGGCGAGTGCCATAGATGTTGAAGTAGCGCAACGCCACGGCTGGGATCTGATAAGTTCGCCCAAACAACAGCACCATTTCTTCCTGGTCTTTCTTGGACAGGGCATAGATGGAACTGCAGTTCAGCGGTTTGGTTTCGCGGGTTGCCACCGGCCGCACTGCGCGCGAGCAATAAGGACAAACCGGTTCCCACTTTTTCTGTTGCACCTGCTGCGCCGAACGCCTGGCCGGCGCCACTTCGCCGCATTCGCTGCAGGAGTATTCGCCTTCCCCGTAAATGGACATGGAAGACGCGACGATCAGCTTTTCCGGATGGGAATTCGTGTTCAGAATGGCTTGCAGCAGGTTGGCGGTTCCGAGAGTATTCGCCGCGGTATAGTCGGCGATCTGGTACATGGATTGGCCGACTCCGACCGCCGCCGCCAGGTGATAGATGACGTCAACATCCTGAACCGCTTCGCTCAACTTCCCGAGATCGCGCATGTCGCCCTGGATGAACTCGACTTCGGTCGACAGATAAGCCGGCATTCCCGCCGGATGAACCTGCTCCCGCAAATTGTCGTAAACCCGAACCTGGTGACCTTGGCCGACCAGCGCATCGGCGGTATGCGAGCCCACAAAACCCGCCCCGCCCGTGATCAGGATTTTGTTTCTCCCCACCTCTCGTTGGCTCCTTTCTCCTAATCTCAACCGCGCCCGTGATGAAAAACCGAAATCTCAGTTGCCAAAGGTTTCAATAACTCTGAGTAAAAACCCGGAAAGTGAATGGCTTCAATTATTTCGACGGCTCTTGGATGAGAGCCAAGCGGGGGTAAGATGCCTGAGCCCTGGCGGTTGTTTGGTCGAGTGCCGGAGGCTGATGCCGCCCCAACCTGGTGGTTATCGGAATGGTTACATGATTTCTGTTAATCACTTGAGCCCGCGTCACTTGTCTCTCGTCTGCCCGCGAAAGCTGCCCCCGCCAGAGACGCTCGATTCACCAGGCTCCACTCCGACCTCGCCGACGCGTATCGCTGGACAGCCCAGGACACAAAATCAGCGAAGTCCAGAGCGCATCTGGGAGGACTTGTGTAATGGGCGGTCTGGCCGAGGTGCTCAGGCGTGAAGCACAGGGTTAGAGTGGTCTCAAACTCATCGAGCGCTTCCATCTGACGATCAAACCATTGCTGCGCGTTGGGTCGGAAAGAGTCTGCCCAGCTCAGACCGGTTCGCACGTACTTAACTTTCAGCTTCCGCAGCCACTCGACACCCGCCTTGAGACGCGGATCTTGGTAGTGGAACCACTGGCAGATTCCCAGTCCCTGCGGAAAGCATGCGCTAGCCAGCTTGGGCGTACCGTCTTCGCGTACCAGTCCCATGTAGTAATGACGATAGTAGGCACTCCCCTCAGCCTCTTTGTGGCGGGTAGTCGCAGTCCACGTCGCAGGCAGGTCGAAGAGGCTGTACCAGTGCACGCGCTCCACACAGGGCAGGAGCAACTCGGCGGTCTTCTGCATCCCGAACAGCTGCACTTCTTCGGCTCCGAACGAGGACGCGCCCGCCTCGGAGACCCAGACTGGCTTGCTGGTAACCGCGCGAATTTCGTCGATCTTCTTGGGCCAATCGTGGATGCTCCAATGGTTCCAATCGAGCGGAAACCCGTGGACAGCGACCACGTCGACGGCATCCAGAACGCCATAGCCTCCCAGCAGCCGGATGAAATTGGGGTCGATGGGAGAAATCCCGCCCAGCGCGATTTTCACCTCCGGATTCCGTTGTCGAACGGCGTGAGCTGCGGCTAGCGCCATTTCCGCAAACTTTTTCCAGTCCGGATCAACCTGAAAATCCCAGTGGGAAAGGTTGTTGGGTTCATTCCACAACATTACCGCTTCAACCATTCAGTTTCTCCATCGCAGGGATTACAGCAGGCCGTTCCACTCCAGCTCATGGATGTATTGGCCGTTCCTCTTGACCTCGCCAGGAACGCAAATCCAGGTTTCGCTTTCCGGATGCGCAACCATCTTCAGTCCGCAACTGCGCAGCATGCCTTCCACCGCTGCACAGTTGGGGATCCACCAGTTGGTCGGGTCGTCGGAATATTTCTTCTCGATGAAGTACATCGCTGGAAAATCAGGATCGTGAAAGATCTCTTTGGTCCAAAACGGATAGTTGTCTGCCCACGGGCGCACCTTTTCCGATCCTCGAATCATGGTTTGAAACAGCAGCTTGCCACCAACCTTTTTGATCACGCGGTCAAGCGCAAACAGGGGATAGCGCAGGTGGTAAAAGACGCCCATGAAGAACACGAAATCAAACTGGCCGGGGATCTCGTCAACCGTGTAGACGGATCGTTTTTCAAATTCGATCTCCAGCCCGAGAGTGGCGGCCGCAAAGCGCGCCTGGTTCAGGTAGCGGTCCTCTACGTCAATGCCGAGCACCCGCTGCGCGCCTCGCCGCTTCATCTCGATGGAGTAGAAACCGCCGTTGCACCCGATGTCGAGGACGGTAGCACCGTCCAGCCGCGCCGGAATTTCCGGGCTGATCCTCTGCCATTTCACGTTGGGGAAATCGCCCAGAAAATGATTCGGAGCCGTCTTAACGCCGTGCAGGTCGAGGTTGTGAAACCACTCCCCGAGTTCGGTGATGCGCTGGCTCAATTCTCCGGCTTGGGTCGAAGAACTAAAGGCGAATTGCGAACTGTCCGCAGTGGCTTGCATAGCTGATGTCTACGATTGCCGGTTTTCCCTAGGGCATTTTATCTGGACCGTAAGGTAAAGGCCCTGCCGCTGACCGCGAGAGTTCTACGCTTTCGCCTTTTGAAGTACGTCCGTTGTCCAGGAAGTCTCTTACGCTTGCGACATAGACAGGGGCCCAGTCCACGACCGGCCGGCGCTCTGACAACCGGCGCATGGCATCTTCCATGGCCCAGCCTAACTTGCAGAAGACTGCGAGGGCCATCATGGGTCCGCGATGGCGCCCGGCCACGCAATGGATCAGGAGTTTTGAATCCGGCTTTGCGAGCGCCGAGAGAGCAAACTCAACTCCTTTTTCGAGAATCTCTGGCGGCTTGGGCTTGAAGTCGTCATCCACCGCGTTGACTAGCACCTCGATCCCGTACGGCTTCGCCAAAGCTGTGTCGTCGCACTCCCAAGTCATGTCGATGATATGGGTGATTCCGCATTTGGCGGCGGCCCGCATCTTCTCGTCGGTTTCGACCCAGCCACCGACTGCGATTCTCTCGGTTACCCAATTGATGTCCAGGATTCCTTGCGTTTCTTCTACTAGCAGGCGGTCAATTTGATCCATGAGAAATGGTTTTGCCTCTTTCAAGATCTCCAGTCTGGTTGGTTCAGCCCTGTCGTGTCAGGCGAAGCTCGTGTTTTAGAAGCGGACCGGGCAACGGCAATTACGCTACTCGCATCCGCTGACGTTTCGACGGCAGTTGAAATCGGCCCCTTCTCGCCCATAATTAGCGCGTGCTTAAGGATGCGCATTCGAAGTGTCTAGTTGTGCGCGAAGCTGGGCTTTAGGCTTCAGGCTCTCGGGGGTGGGACTTTAGCTCCCCGATTCTGGAGGCCCCCTGGGGCCGAGAGCAAGCGCCTTTTCCTGGGCGCCTAGGCGCCCAGAGCTTAGAGCCTGAATATTCCGCAACTGCTGCTCCAATCGGTACTTACCGATGCCGTAAACGGCAACCGCAGCACAGAAGCCGCACATCCAAGTGCCTCATGTCGGGTCAACCTGACATGCCGCTGCCGGTAACTTCCTCCTTGGAACCGGAATTCACAAAATCGCAGGCGGCTCTCTATCGCGAAGTTCTGCTCTTATTCAATCAGCATCAAATTCCCTACGCGGTCTCCGGCGCCTTCGCGCTGCAGCAGCACACGGGAATATGGCGGACCACCAAAGACCTGGACCTCTTTCTCACGTCCGAGACCGTTTCGGTTGCGCTCCGCCTGCTGCGCAAGCAGGGTTACCACTGCGAGATCTTGGATCCGGTCTGGCTGGCCAAGGCCCATCGTGACGATTTTTTCGTGGACATGATTACCGGCATGAGCAACGCCGCTATTACCGTAACCGACTCTTGGGTCGCCCGGGCCCGTCCTGCCGTGGTCGTCGGCGTAGAAACCCGGGTGCTGGCTCCCGAGGAACTGGTGGCATCGAAGGTATTTGTCACGCGGCGCGAACGCTTCGATGGCGCCGACATTGTGCACGTAGTTTATGGCACCCAGGGAGAACTGGATTGGGAGCGCATCTTTGCATTGGTCGGCGAGCATTGGGAGATGTTGTTGTATGCCCTGGTGCTGTTCCGCTACGTCTATCCGGCCCAGACGCACTATGTGCCCGATCGGGTCTGGCACGAACTCATCGCCCGGCTCAGGAAGGAAATTAAGCAGCCGAAGCCGTCAGCCCGCTTTCGCGGCAGCCTGATTGACGACAAGATGTTTGCCATTGATGTCAACGAGTGGGGCTTGCCCGACCTGCTGGCTGGAGTATCGCGCGCGGCGTACGCCCAAAGTGGACTGGACGCCCGACTGCGACGATCCAGATTGTAAACGGAAGATATGAGAATCGCAGCTACCGCCGACCTCCATTTTTCGCCGCAGCGCGCCAATACGCTCAAGGAGCAACTCGCGCCCGTGCGGGATCAAGCCGATGTACTGGTCGTTGCCGGCGACCTCACGAACTACGGAAAGCCGGAGGAGATGGAGCCTTTGGTGAACGTGTTGGTCCGCCTCCGCGTGCCGGTCGTGGCCGTCCTTGGCAATCATGACTACGAAAGCGACAAGGAAGCCGAACTGAGCCGCATGATGAGCGAAGAAGGAATCAAAGTGCTCGACGGCACCGGCTATGAGCGTGACGGCGTAGGTTTCGCCGGAACCAAAGGATTTGTGGGAGGCTTTGGGCGTGGAGTGTTAACTGCCTTTGGAGAACGGGAAATCAAGACTTTTGTTCGCGCCTCCCTGGATGAGGCGATGAAATTAGAACGCGCACTAGCGCAACTGCGCACGCCGAAACGGGTGGTAGTGCTGCACTATTCTCCGATTGCTGCGACCGTGAATGGCGAAGCGCCGGAAATTTATCCTTACATGGGTACTTCGCGCCTGGCCGAAGTGGTCGACCGACACGGCGCCGACATGATTTTGCACGGACACGCGCACCATGGATCGCTTTGTGGAAAGACGACTGCCGGAATTCCTGTTCACAACGTGGCAATCACTCTGCTCCAGCAACAACAGTCCCCCGCAGCGTATCGCGTCTTCGACGTTTAGCGTGGGAGCGGGTCTCTGAGCTCCACCTCCGACTTAGCTAAATCAACTCCTTCACGCGATCTTCCAAAGTGGTAAGTGCGATTTTGCCGCGGTGTGGCTCGCCACGCGCCAAGGACTTGGCGAAGTGCAGCGCTTGTTCAGCCGTTACCTTGGGTGGCATTGGCGGTTCAAAGGGATCTACGATAGCTTGAAGTATTGCCGGCCCCGGTGCACGCAGGAATTGTTCTATGCTGCGTCCGCATTCCCCCGGATCTTCCACCGTGAATCCAACCGCGCCGCAGGCGTGCGCAAATTCTGCGAAGTCGATGGGCTGAAGATCAACTACATATTCCGGATTCCCAAGAAAGACCATCTGCTCCCACTTGATTTGCCCGAGGGTGTTGTTCTTAACGATGACAACTTTGATCGGCAGCCGGTACTTTACGGCAGTGACGAAGTCCGCCATCAGCATGGAAAAACCGCCGTCGCCAATAAACGCGACGCATTGCCGATCCGGATAGGCCACTTGCGCCGCGATCGTGTACGGCAACCCCGGCGCCATGGTGGCCAGGTTTCCTGACAGCGAATGCATTTGACCCTCTTTCGCCGGAATAAGCCGTGCCCACCAGGTCGCGATGGTTCCGCTATCGCACGAGACGATCGCGTCATTGCCTAGTCTCCTACCCAGTTCCCACGCCACCACTTGCGGCTTCATCGGCTTGTCGCGACGGGTGGCCTGCTTCTCCATCAGTTTCCACCAGTCCTTCATGCCTGCCTGGGCTTGCCCGAGAAAACTCTGATCCAATTTGCGCTTGAGCAGCGGAATCAAGGCTTCGAGCACATGCCCGCTATCCCCAACCAGCCCGGTCTCGACCGGGAAGCGCAAACCAATCTGCTGCGGATCGAAATCAATCTGCACACCCTTCGCCTGGTCCGGCTTGGGCAAGTACTCGATATAGGGAAATGCACTGCCCACGATCAGCAGCGTATCGCAGTCCTCCATTGCTTCTTGCGAAGGTCTGGTGCCCAGCAACCCGATGCTGCCCGTCGTATACGGACTGTCATCGGGAACCGCAGCCTTGCCCAGCAAAGCTTTGATGATGGGGGCGCCCAACAATTCGGCGACCTGCTCTAATTCCCGCCGCGCCCCCAGGGCACCGCGACCAGCCAGGATGGCGACTTTCTTGCCTTGGTTCAGAATTTCAGCGGCTCTTTCCAGATCCTTCGAGGGAGGAAGCTGAGGGAGGCGCGCGTAAGCATGCGAAGTGTGGTGCGGGACATTGCGCTTGGACCGCATGCGGCGATTGGTTTCCATCTCCTGAAAATCTACTGGAAGGGTGATGTGCGACACCCCCTTGTAGGCCAGAGCTGTACGGCATGCCAAGTCCACCACGTTCTCCACGTGGTTGGGGCCCATGACACGTTCGTCGTAGACGCACACGTCCATGAAGAGCTTATCCAGTGCGACATCCTGCTGGGTGTGAGTACCAATCAGATCGTGATATTGCAAGCCGGTTATTGCCAACACCGGCTGTTTGTCGAGCTTGGCGTCGTACAGGCCGTTCAGCAGGTGGATTCCACCAGGGCCGGAGGTTGCAACACACACTCCCAAGCGCCCGGTGTACTTGGCATATCCACAGGCCATGAAAGCGGCAGCTTCCTCATGACGTACCTGAATGAACTTAATCTTGTCCTGGGTCTTTCGAAATGCCTCGATAACCCCGTTCACGCCGTCGCCCGGCAATCCGAACACAACTTCCACGCCCCAGTCGAGCAAACAATCCACCAATACTTCCCCGCCTGTCATAAACATCCCTCTGCGCAGGGCTCGGCCTGCAGGTTTTCAGAGTTAGGGTTTTTGTTTGATTGCACGGCCTTACGATGCGGGCAAGATTACGACCGTCGTCCCGGCAGCTGGGGAAATTATGCTCAATGCTGAGCTCAGGATCGGAGAGCCAGGCGGCTCGAGGCGCCGCGGTGGTCATAAGTTCCCCGCTTACAGCATATCCGGCAGCGGCCTACAGCTTCGCCCCGATGCACAGGACGAAGCTGTCCATCGTAAGTTTCCCTTTCTATCGTAAGTTTCCCTTAGGGAAAATCGTAGCCGGGAGACAGGAACAGGGCGTTGCGATCAGACGAGTCCAGGTGCACGATCCTGGTCGTTATTCTGATTCTGCTGCTGATTGGTGCTTTGCCCACCTGGCCGTACAGCTGTAGTTGTAGCTTACTACCCCAGCGGCGGCCTCGGGCCGATTCTGCTAATTCTTATCATCCAGGTCGGGCCCAGTCTAGTTCGTCCCGCAGCGATCCACGCCGCCTTGTGAGGCCGGCGATAGTTTTTGTCGCAAGAATTGCCCATTCAGAGAAAGGAGGGCTTATCCAGTGAACCCATCGTCTTCAAAAGAAAAACCTGGCGACTTCACAGCTGACATCCATGAAATTCGATGCCGTGCACGGCAGCATATCGAATGTGGCGCAGTGACCGACGGCTACAAGGCCGATCGCGACACCGTCATCCGGGTGCTCAATGAAGCTTTGGCTACGGAAATCGTCTGCGTGCTCCGCTACAAGCGCCATCACTACATGGCTTCCGGAATTCACGCCCAGGCAGTGGCCGACGAGTTCCTCGAACATGCCAACCAAGAACAAGAACATGCGGACAAGATCGCGGAACGAATTACGCAGTTGGGTGGCGAACCCAATTTCAGCCCCGAAGGATTGCTGACACGCAACCACTCGGAGTATGTCGAGGGTACCAGCCTGGTGGACATGATTCGTGAGGACCTGGTCGCCGAGCGTATCGCCATCGGTTCGTACTCGGAAATCATCCGCTATCTCGGAAACTACGATCCTACCAGCCGGCGCGTCATGGAGGAGATCCTGGCAAAAGAAGAGGAACACGCCGACGACCTGCTAACGTTGATCGACACCATGGTCGCCGAGCACGAGCGCGCAGGAAAACCATGGCGCGGTGATATTGCTGCTTGAATTAAAACCCGTCGCTCGGTGGTCTTTGCCGTTAGCCCATTCAATGCCAACGACCAATGACCAATGACCAACGACCAATGACCAATGACCAATGACCAACGACCAACGACGAACTCAAGGCCCTTACCGTACCGCTCATCATGCGCACGCCTTGTTGCTGCTCACAGAATGGCCGGAATACCGGGAATTGGATTGGGTCCGACTGCACGACCACATGGACGTGCCCGTGATCGTTAATGGACGAAACCTGCTCGATCCCAGAGCCGTGCAGCATCTTGGTTTCGAGTACTTGTGCATGAGCAGCTGAAGTACCTGTTTCAAGTCGTCGTACAAACAACTGAAATCCAGCTACTTAGATTACGCAACCTCAGACGCATAACTTTGCCGATATAGCATGGCCGCTATCCCCCTACAGAATGCAACAGCTGCATCTACATTATTCCCCGCATTGTCCGTTGTGGCCCCGATAACCTAACGTTTTTCTTAAGAAGCGGGGAAGATAGCTGTGCTCCTTATCCGATCCTTTCTAACAGATCGGGAGAACCCGCCGAAAGTAGCCATGATCGAGCTTACTCCGTTGTTAGTCTGCCGCCTCGTCTGACTGTCCGGGAAGTTCCCGTCTCTGGCCCGTAACGTACCCGAGTGACCAATGGGGAATCAGCGCCGCAATGCGGCGAAACTTCCCGCCGAAGGCTTTATTAAACGTTAACCACGAATACCATTGAGGAGTGCACAATGAGACACATCGCATTGACCGTTGTTTTCACGCTGGTGTTTGGGCTGGCGGCGCTCGCCCAGACACAATCGAGCGACCAGCAAGGAAGTAGCAGTCCATCCTCGTCGCAGTCGCAGACCAGTCCGTCCACCTCGCCTTCGACCTCGCAGTCTTCGGACATGAGCACGCCCTCTTCCGGAAAGCAGACCTCCGGCGCCGAGGCCAAGGGCGAAAAGAAACTGAAAGGCTGCATTGAATCGCAAGGTGGCCAGTACATCCTGAGAGAAAAGAACGGGAAAGAACTTGCGCTGACCGGTTCGGCGGACTTCGCCTCTCACGTTGGCCACACCGTCACGGTTCGTGGAACGGTTGAGAAGGGCGGAGCAGGCTCAATGGGCAGCTCTTCTGGTACTTCCGGCAGCCAGACCTCCTCGGCTGGCGCGGGCGGAATGGGAAGCTCAGCTTCCTCTTCCGGTGAGCAGATCATGGTCTCCAAGATTGACCACGTCTCCGACACCTGCAAGTTCGATAAAGGGAGCAAGAGCAGCAAGGGTGACATGGGCGCCGGCAGCAGCACCGCCAATCCGACCAGCAGCAAGCCCGACCATCAATAGAGTTTTCTAGCAAGCCCAAAAGGTTAGCTTAGAAGTGGGGCTCTCGCCAGCAAGTTGAGCGGGAGCCCTGAACTGTTTTTGGCGGGCACGGCTTCTCAGCCTGCTGAAAAAGTCCGGGGCTTTGCTGGGACAGCGCTTTTTATATTTGTTTACCGCCTCTGATTTGGAGAAGCGGAGTGGGTGAGAAGGGCGTCGCGGCAAAGTTCTTGTTGGACGTTGCGACACAGTGGATAAGGGTAAATGTCTTTGGGAGCGAGGCCCTCTGCTCGGTGTTGGCGATCCATCCTTCCGCGTCCTCGCGTTTGCCCCACCCGGATCCAGTTCGCGGCCCGGTAGCAAGTGCCACCGAATCGCTGTGCGTCCACTAAGGTTTCCAGCAACAACGGCCGGTAGCCATAGCGACGCTCCCAGTCGATGGGAAGCTGGCGCGCGCTGTGCGCCAGAATCTTGCTCGCCAGTCCTTTCACGCGCACCCAGGGTAGCACTAAAAAGCGACTATTATTCACGATCCACGGTAAATGGCGCGCTCTTTGCTCCGCGTTCCAGCCGATCCACTCGTCGCGCGCCGCCATCTTCCAAGCCGGCGAGGACCACAACAAACAGGCGAGTACCGATTCCGTGGCCCATCCGTGCCAGTGTATTAATCCGCGACGCCCACTAGAATCCTCTCATTCGCTACCGTCGGCAGTTTCCCGACAACAGCAACCAACTCTCGGCCGATTTAGCGGGCTATTCCTTGATGTCGGATTAGCCATTGCGCCACTTCGTAGGTGCGAAAATCCAGCAAAGAAACGGCGCATTATGACGACTCTGCGCATATTGATCGTTGACGACAACAAGGCTTTACGCGACGCGGTACGCCGCCTCTTGGCCTTCCGGCCTTCGTGGGAAATCTGCGGCGAAGCGACCAACGGCCGAGAGGCAATCGAGAAGTCCGTCGAGCTTCATCCCGACGTAGTTCTCATGGACATTGGAATGCCCGAGATGGACGGGTTGCAGGCCACGCGGCGTTTGGGCGAGCTGGCACCCGAAATTGAAGTACTGATTTTTACCGAACACGAATCGAAGCACGCGATGGCAGCTGCACTGGAAGCAGGCGCCCGCGGCTACCTGGCCAAATCGCGCTCCAGCCAGCTGGGCGAGGCCATCGAAACCATCGCTCAGCACCAGCACTACTCCGCACTGGCCAAGGAACTGTCGAAACACACAAACGCCTGAAAAACATTTGACCGCTGAGAGCGCTGGGGCGATCTCTAGCGCTCCCGGCGGTGCGTTTTTTCGTCACGCCGCCAATGACTCCTCGGCCGACGGTTCAAGCTTCACTTTAATCCTCCTCGGCTGCCGTGTATCTAACGCCTTATGGGCGTCAACCAACGATGTGATCGGCTCCACCTGGGTGAGCACCTCGGCGGGATCTAAAGCGCCGATGATTACAGTTCCCCATCCTGAGTGTTAGATTTTTGCCCATGGCGTTTCCGATTGGAAACCGCTTCGAGTTCTCAGCGTAGACTCCAATAATGGACAGCGTGCCGGCTTTGGCCACGAGCTTTTACGCTCCACATCAGAGCCTGTGAAGGAGTATCGCCGGGCTGCCAGTTTCTCGTCTCTGGGATTCTGCTGCGGCGCAATTTCTTTAAGTTCCTCTTTAAATACCTTTTCCAACCTCTTGGCATCCTTGGCTGCAGGACCTCGGGTGGAGACCGATAGCATCACCCCCACCGCACCACTCACGCGATCGGCGCCCTGCTGTCGTTTAGTTCTTTGATGGTTGGTTCTTTCACATCCTCCAAACGAATATCACCGATTCCGTGAAACACTACGGCTTTCATTTTCTGAACTCCTGGTCTTGGTAAAACCGGTGGTAGGTAAAAAGGGCTAAAAAGACTTTCGGCGCCCCTTTTGATCGGAACGCCGAGTTCATGTCTGATTGATTAGTTAGGGCTTGCGGCTTGTATTTATTGACCTCCGCTTTCGAGAACCATCGGTTGATCAAGGCGAAAACGCAAAGTGGTCTCTGCGGGCACTTTGACCTCTTTGCCCTTGGTCAGCACCTGGGCCGTGCCGCCGCCAGTTGCGCCCGCGATAGCACCAATAAGAGCGCCCTTCCCGCCGCCGGCAACGGCACCGAGCAGCGTACCCAGGGCGGCGCCGCCGCCTACCATTTCTCCGGTCCGCTTATTCTTCCCGATCCCTTGTTGGTTCGATTGATTGACGTTGGCCGTGCTCACCTGATATGGGTGGCCGCCAATATTGATCGACTGAAGGCCGAGGGCCAAATCGGAACTGCCCGTCGTCCCTCCCGAAGAGGCTTTCTTAACCGCCAATTCAGCGGTGGAACCCTTCGGAATTAATACCTGCCCGTTGTTTCCCATTACATCCTGCTGAACCTGGGCGGGGTAGGTTTTGCGCTCGCTCGCCGTCTTGGAATTGATCGCTTCATTGGTTCGCACAACAATTTCGGCGCCTGACGGAACCTCCATTGAATTACGGCTGCCGTTCGCTTGCTGCGCTTCGGCCCCAGCGCCCGGAGGCGCGGTCTGGTCCGGCGCTGTTTGCGCCTGAATGGTTAAGGCGCCACTAGCAATCAGCGCAATCACTGCCGTACTCAGTAACAACATTTTCAGGTTTCTCATAGGTTTGGACCTCATAAACTCTCATCCACCAAGGCGGCCGCGCAACGGTATGCCCTTTCGGGTAGTGGGCTACTTTGAGAAAGTAGCCCACTACCCCCTTTCGATTATTGGCGGCTGCTCCTCTGGGGGCTATCCAGTGTTCGCTCGAGCCCAGGCCGGGACTTATGGCACAGCTCCAGTCCCGGCCCACAACTAGGCGCGGCTAAAGCCTAAATTCCTGTCCGACCACGCCGGCCAAGACTCATGATGAGCGTGATCAGGAAGACAATCAGGAAGATGTAAAACAGGATCTTCGCAATACCTGCAGCCGCGGTTGCCACGCCCGCAAACCCCAACACGCCCGCGATGATTGCGACGATCAGGAAAACCAAGGCCCAATACAACATTTTGCTCCTCCTACGGAATTAGCGGAACTCGCTTGTCAACCTCTTACCTCTGAATTTAAGAGAATACTTTCTTTCCTTGTTTCAGCCGATCAGGCTGAGCATGTAATTCGAGATCGCGGTTGCAGTAGACCCAAGAGACTTTTTTCTACAGGGATTACGGTACGGAACCTGAGAACGCAGTCAGGCACAGCGGCGATCGGAGCCTTCTTCAAACCAGCTCTTGAGCAATAGCGCATTTTGCACCGCGTACCCGCCCTGGTCATTGTTGAAATAAACGTAAATATCGCGAAGCTTGGGAATCCATCCGCGGATCAGGTCAGCCCACTTGCCGAGCATCTCCGGCGTGTAGTTGCCCTCATACTTGCCGGTCGCTCCGTGAAACCGCACATAGGTGAAATCGGCGGTGAGCTTCTGGGGAGACTGTTCGCCCCGCCAGTCATGCCAGCACAGCGCTACGTTATGTTGCCGGAGTAACCGATAGATTTCCGGGGTGTACCAGGTGGGATCGCGAAATTCAAAGACGTACTGATGCCGGGTCTGCGGCAATACCTCGAGGAACCTTCGCAGCCGGTCCCGATTGACACGCCAGTTGGGCGGTAATTGGAACAGCATCGGGCCCAGCCTGGGTTCGAGAGATTCCATGCGAGAGAGATACGTCGCGAGCGCTGCCTCAGGGTCCCGCAGACGCTTGATGTGGGTAATGAAGCGGCTCCCCTTCACAGCAAAGCAAAAATCGGCGGGCGTCTCCTCGTGCCAACGCTCCACGGCGGCTTCTGTGGGCAGCCGGTAAAAACAATTGTTGATCTCTACCGTCTTGAAATACCGAACATACCAGGACAGGTACTGGGCCGAAGGAAGATCAGTAGGGTAGCAGATCAGTAGGGTAGAAGTTGCCTTTGCAATGCCGGTAATGCCATCCGGAAGTACCGATTCTCAGACGCGCCGCAATGCGTTTCCTCAGAAGGTTATGGGATCAAGGGATCCCGTCCCCAAGCTAAACCCTAAGGTTCGCCACCCGGAGGCACAGCCTGGGGACGGTCCACCGCACCTAGTTGACCCTTGGATGTGTAGAAGCCCTCTGCAGGTTGGTATGTAGGAGGGGTAGGAGGGATATGCCTGGCCTCAGAACCAGGAATCCGATTGCAGGAGCCAGGCCCCTTGCCAGGTTGCGGGAATGGTCTAGGGAACCGAGCAGCACATATCCTCGCGCGCCCGCAAGCGAAAACTCGGTTCATCCTGGGCGCCCCAAGCATATTTGTAAGGTTCGCGCCCGCGCAGAAAATCCACAGCTTGCTTCGCTTCCCTGACCCCGTCTTCTACGACTGCACCGATCATCTGTACGCCGGGACTGAATTCTGCATAGTCGGGATCGAACCCCTGCAGGTAGCAATAGAGCACATTTCGTTCTGCCAAGGTGTACATCACCCCAATCAGAACACCGCCCAGGCGCAGTCCGTACAAGCGCAGCACGCCGCGATCGAGAAGCCCGCGAGCGGCCCGGTAGTGGAACTCCTGGGCTGCGTCGTTGGCCAGAACCCCCGGCATCCGTACCTGCGTCCAGCGAGCCTGGTGCAGCCTCATCAAGCCTTCCAGCAGCTCGTCCAGGGTATGGTGGGTCGCGACTTCAACCTGTACTTGCCCGACTCGTTCCGCGCGGCGGCGTGCCTTCTGTAAATTTCTGAATTGCCCGTTCTGTACGATCGTCTTGAGATCTTCCGTTGTCTTGGGAAGTCGCAAGACGGGGCACGCTTCGTCCGGCGTAACTTCGAACTCCCAGCGGCTCAGGAATTCCGACCTCAACAAGTGAGACCCTCTCGGCACGTTTGAGAGTTCCAGACCGTCGGCAGCCAGAGCGTCGGCGTGCATGTAGTCCAGGATGCTCTGCACAATGCGGCTAGGCGAGCCCGGCTCGATAAGCCAGTCCAGATAATCTGAAGTGTAAGCGCCCAACGTACTCACAACCGGCTCAGGCGCCCAGTGATTAATGAACAGGGGCGCAAGTCCCACCAACTGCTTGTCTCGTCGAACTTCGAGAGCCCAAATTTCAGGCGGCTGAAAAACTTCGACCCAGGGCAGCAGCCACTCCGGCCGCTGGAAAGGCGTCGCATTCGGGCAACGCTGCCATAGCGCATCCCACTCGGGTCGAAGCAGCTTCAGGGACTCGATATCCGTGTTCTCGCGAACACTGAATTGGTCGCGCATGTTCATCATGCCACCTTTTCTATGTCTGAATCGATGTGCACGCGGGAACTCGCAGCCAGCCGGGAGTAAAGCGCCAGATACTGGCGAACCATCTCGTCCGACGAGAACTGTTTCTCGGCGTATTCTCGACAGAGGCTCGAACTCAGATTGCCGGCCGCTTCCATGGCAGCAGCCATCTCTGACCGGCTGTCGACCAGCAAACCGGTGCGGCCGTGCTCCACCAGTTCCGTTAACGCGCCGCGCTTGAATGCCACTACCGGTGTGCCGCACGCCATGGCTTCCATGGCCACCAGAGAGCTGGTCTCCTCGACAAGGCTGGGTATCACTACGCATCGCGCGCCAGCCAAGAGTTCCCGCTTTGCTTTCAGACCAATCGCTCCGATGAAGCGGTGGTCGCCGGTCAGCCTCGGCCGGATCACGTCTTCGAAATATTGCTGGTGGCTTGCGTAGCCGAAGACCGTTCCCGCCAAAACCAAAGGGATGCCACACTCGGTTGCGGCATCGAGGGCGATATCGAATCCCTTCTCCGGACAGATGCGCCCTAAAGCGAATACGTAGTTCCCCTTGACTCTCGGCGGTTGATACGGGTCGAGGCGGACGCCGTTTCGAATCACCCCCCAGATCTTTGCTCCCGCCGGACAGGTCCAGGCTTGCGATTCGGAGACGCATACCAAGTGAGTGTCCGGCCGGCTGAGTTGGAAAGCCTGACGCGGATAAAAGGAAATTGGCAGATGCACGGTCACTACGACGGGCGGTCCCGCTTCCGGCAAGTAGTCTACGAAGTCGAGACCATGCAGGTGAACAATGTCGATTGCAAACCGTGTGAGCGCCCACTTGATGGCGGCTCGATGGTCGATACACGCGAGCGCATGCACATCTTCATCCAGGCGGAAGCCGGGTGCTTTAACCGGCAGCAGGGTTCCTCGACACTGCGAGCCTCCCTGAGCAATCACAAGCGAGCGATGGCCTGCTCCCGTCAGGCCTTCGTCCAGCATGGCGAGAACCTGCTCCGCTCCGCCCGCCGTGCTCTCGCTGACGGGTGCTAACGGATAGCTGACACTGAGAACCGTCAATGGCATGTGAGTTCGCTGACTTGGGGCAGCGCCCGGGCCACGATCTCGCGCCACTTAACCCCGGTTAGAGGCCATCCCAGCGTCTCGTACCACAGACTCCCTGCATGCGGTGGGGCCGTGAAGTCGTGCGCGGGCGCGACTCGCAGTCGCTCAGGTTCCAGCGGAAAGTCCGAAATGACGTGCCACTGGGAAAGATAGCAGCCCAGCATTCGCGCCTTGCGGGCTCGCTCCTCCGGCGTAAGCTTGATCTCAGCTTCACTTCCAGCCGCAATATTTCCAGCCGCAATATGCGGAAGAAACTCTCCACTCACTCTGCCACCATTGCGGGCATGATAAGACGTCATCTCCAGAATCTTGGGGACTCGCCTGTCCGGCTGCTCAAGAGCCCGCGCTGCAAGATGTGCGACAAGGGCAGCGGCATCATGATCGGGATGTCCGCCCTCGTACGGGTGCGTGATGATCGCAGCGGGCTGAAACTCGCTCACCACTTCCCGGAAAGCCTTCAGCAGAACGGGCAACTCGTGGACGGCTTCTTGATCGACTCCACCGAGGAAAGTGATTCGTTCCCTCCGAACTCCGGCACAAGCCAACGCGGAAGCGGCCTCCTCCGCGCGAGCACAAGCATAGGCATCACGCGATCCCCTTATATGCGGAGCCCAGAGGCGCGAATCACGTGGAGCACCGTCCGTGAGAAAGACAACCATGCGATCCTGCAACCGGCCCAACAGCGCCGAGGCCCCGATGGTTTCATCGTCAGGATGCGCAGCCAAGAAGAGTACCCGCAGAGGTTCAGCTTGTTCTTGATCTCGATCCTGAGTGGCCAGCAGGGACAGCACGCTCTGTTTAGGCTGCGATACGGATCCCACGCCGGTGCTTGCCCTCCTCCGACAGAAGTCGAACTGCCTCGCGGTAGCCATGCAGCGTTCCCACGTCAACGTACGTTTCACCGTGTCGTACGGCCCGCACATAGCCTCCGTTCGCAATATGCGCGTTTACCAGAGTCCCGAGATACTGATCCTTCCGCTCGCGCTGTTGCCACAAATCATGGAGAGCAGCAAGTTCCTGGCCGGGTAACTTGAAAGCGCCCCAGATCCAATGCGTCGAAGGACGAGCTGCCTTTACTTGAACTTCGTACACCCGCCCTTCTTGGTTATCTAAAACCGCGTCGAACAGCTCAGGGCGCTCAACCGGAAACAGCAAGAAGGAAAAAGTTCTCGGGGGCAGATGGGCAAAACCGTTCTCTGGAAACCAGACCGTATCCGGCAGCCCAACCAGCACTTCATCCTCGGGGGAAATGAAAGGCAGGGCCGTGAAAATGGCATCACACAGTCCACTGGGGTCGGGCTGAATGGCGTAACAGATGGAAGCATTCCCGATCTGCCCGCCAAAGTAATTCATGATGTCGGTCTTGGCCGGGGAAATCACGAAGCAGATTCGAGTTGCGCCTCCCTCCAGCATGCGTTCCACGAGGTATTCGCAGACGGCGCGGGGCCTTTCGGTTTCGCCATCGCGCCGCGTGCCGATCGGCAAGAGTTCTTTAGAGAAAGCGAGCGGTTGAATGCGAGTTCCCAACCCCGCCGCCGGTACCACGCCCCAGGTGCTCACGCTGTAACCTCCAGCAAACTGAGCAACTCGGTGCAGCGATGTTCCGAGGTGTGCTCTGCCAGCACGCGCTCTCGCGCCCGCTTCCCCATTTGCCGCAATTGTTCGCGATCGAACTTCAAACTCTCCTGTACATCGCTGGCACTTGAGGCCACCAGGATGTCTCGCCCCGGTTCGAAGAACTCTTCCAGCCCATCCCAGGCATCGCTGATAACCGGCGTCCCACAGGCCGCCGCTTCAAATAACCGTCCTGAGGGACAATATCCCGTCTCGGCCATGGCAGCGCGCGTCACACTAAGAGTCAGCGCAGAAGAACAATAGAAAGCGGGATGCTCTGGCGGCGGCACATGGCGGACGAACCAGATGTTCTCGGTCCAGGGAAATTCGGTGGGATACTGCGCTCCCCCGATCACAAATCGCTTTTGGGGACAGCGCCGCGCCGGCTCAATAAATAATTCTTCCAGCATGGCCTGGCGGTCGGGAGCGTAGGTTCCGAGATACGACAAATCTGCGTCATACCGTGGGCAGGGCGCAACCGGGCGATGCAATGTGGGGTCCGCACTTCCATACAGCGGAGCCACCCGCCGCGCGCCCAACCGATCACGTAATTCGACAAGCGACCTCCCACCCGTATAACTCAACACCAGGTCGAAGGGTTCCAGGCCATAGGAAGGTACATAATCCACTTCTTCGCCCGCACTGAGTCTCTCTAATGTGACCGGTGTATCGAGATCATAGAAAATTCGCATCGGCTCCCGTGAATCCAGAATCAGATCCGACGCCGCGCGAGCATCCGGGCAGTAGGAGGTCACGATCGCCGAATCGGCGCTGGCAACCACCTCGCGCGCTGCCGCCTTGATATCCGCCCAGTCCCGGTACAGGACCAGTTTGTAATCCTCGGCATTCGAAAGATCGCGATGATTCGCGTAATAGGGAACGTCGCGCTCAAAAAACGTAATCTGATGATTCTGGCGAGCAAGCGCGCTGCAGAGACCACGCCAGATGGTGGCGTGTCCATTTCCCCAGGAAGAGCTCACGGTCAATCCGAATATGACCAGCCTCATCGTCGGTTTCTCTGCAGGCAGCGCCTAAGGAAAGAATTGCGAAGTTATCCCCAACCCAAGAATTTACTTCAGCCACCGCGGCTGCCAGAATTCGGAAAACCGTGTAATCAGAGCTGGAACATCACGTAGAGAATATGTTGTGAAATCTCTGCTTATAGGTCAGCGGGCGTGTTCTGACCGCGCCTCGAACAGCGGCCCTTCCAGCATGGAAGCCGCTTGTGCCACGGTGAGATTGGACGGCACCCGTTTGAAATTGTCGGTTACTTCGTGCTGCCGCGCATTGATCGTCCTGAAGAATATAGCCCGGCCGTGAATATTCACATCCAGCAAAGTAGTCTGCCAGACCCCTTTCCCAACCTCTTCGCGTCTCACTTGGAAACTGCCGCCTCTTCTCAAACGTCCGAGCAATCCCAGACCGAAATCGACATCCTTGACTAGTTGACCTTTGATTGCCACCAGTCGCTTGGACTCGGGATCAACGAGCAGGCTGCCCACCATGCCATGGAACACACGGCTTTCCCGGTCGGGAGGCCTGAAGTTAAGAGCGGGTCGAAACCGAAGGCGAACGTATCTTCCCTCCCGGCCGTCGTACTCGTAATCGAACGCGTCTGGCAGCAGCTGCTCCATTTTCAGCGCCCGATCCGCATCCTGACGACGCGCTTTCTGTTGTTCCCGCAATCTTGCCGGATTCCCGGCCAATTCTTGTATTTGCTGAATCTCTTGCTGTTCTTCCTGCGGTGTGAGCGGATGACCATTGCGAGCCAGGACACGACAAATTGTCCCCTCGCTGGTGTCAATACACTCTTTCAACTCATTGCTGCGGGGATCCGTATGCTGTTGTCGATACATCCAGCGGCTGTGGTCCGCCTCCGAGGAGTCGACTTCCTGGTTGACGACCTCGCGCACCAATTGTTTGGGAGGAATTTTGGTTGGGTCGGAAGCGGTCTCGGTTCCGGCCAGCGGAACCGAGGCGATCAGCAGGGCGGCAGCTGGCCCGAAAGAAATTATCCTCGTGCTGGCGCGGTGGAAACCCATGAGCTTTGACCCGTCGCACTTGGGATACAGGGGTACTGCCCCCTCAAAGCAAAAGTAGAAGATCAACTACAACAGAGACAATACAGACCATCTCGTACTTCCATGCGAACGCGCCTGTACGGTTGCTGTCGAATGAAATTCGCGCCCTCGATGTTGTCATCCTGTCAAGCCGGACCTAAGTCCGCCAAGAGCCTGCCCGGAGCGAAGGGAGCGAGTCGAGGGATCGGGTCTCGGGTCGAGAACCGCGACCGTTGCTCTCCATCTGCCGGCAAACAGCCGTGCGTAACCAGCTGCAGCTCTGGGCGGAGCTGCTCTTTCGACTTCTACGACGGCGGGCATCTTCAGGAAAAACAAGGGCATCACAAGGCAGTCCCTGTTCGGCCGCCGGAAGGGCGAGCCACAATGCCATTTTGTGGCGATCGTTTTCTTCTTATGTCGTCATCCTGAACCGGCGTCAGCCGGTGAAGGATCTGGCGTGCAGCGCAAATGATTGGCGGGCACGCGAAGTCCCTCCCGCCGCAGCCTCAAGGCTGTCCAGGAGGATGACGACAGGTCCGACCTACGTGATGCCTTATGCGCTTCTGGATTGTCGCAGCCCTTTTGGTTCTAGCCTGTCCCGCCCAACTTCAATCCCAGGAAAGCGGCAAGGTTTCCTACGAAGGACAGAAAGTCGGCGTCGTCGAGGTTGTGGCGAATCCAAAGATCTCGGTAGACCCGTATCGCCCCCTAATCCAGCTCAAGTCTGGCGACCTCTACTCGAACCGCAGCATTCAGAACACGATCTACGCCCTGAAACAAACCGGACGATTCAGCCAGGTGAAACTGGACGCGAAACCTGATCCCGCGGGGCTGCATGTGACCTTCACGCTGGAGCCCGCTTTCTACTTCGGAGTCCTGGATTTTCCTGGAGCCACCAAGCACTTTCCTTACGCCCGCCTGTTGCAGGTGGCCAATATCCCCCACCAAACTCCTTACAAGCACGAGACTGCTTATGCTGCTGGAGGGGCGCTACTGAAATTTCTCATAGCCAGCGGATTCTTTCAGGCGCAGGTGCGCACCGAGCCGCGATTCGACGAAGAACACATGCTCGCCAATGTCGTGTTCCACGTAAACCTCGGCGAGCGGGCGAAAATCGGCACCCTGGAAGTACGCGGGCCGACGCCTGGGGAGGCCAGGCGGCTGGTCGACGACACTCAAACGCTGCGGGCGTTAGCCACGCGGGCTTCGCTCAAACCGGGCAAGAAGTACACGCCGAAGCGGATCAACAACGGCTTGGTACTGATGAAGAAGGATCTGGCCAGCCAGCATCGCCTCGCCAGCAGAGTTGACTTCTCTCAGGCCCAATATCATCCAGAAACCAACCGCGCCGACATCCTGGTTAAGGTCACGATAGGTCCCATCGTAGATATCAAACTCACAGGCGCGCGGCTCTCCTTGATTCCCTTGCTGAGCGGCCGCCGGGAAAAAAGACTCATTCCCCTATTCTCCGAGGGCGCGATCGACGCCGATCTGGTCGAAGAAGGACGCCGCAACCTCGCCGACTTCTTCCAAAGCAAGGGCTTCTTCGACGCGCACGTCACGCCGAATTTTCAAAAACAAGACGGCCAGGCCAGCCTGCTCTACAATATCGACAAGGGTCGCCGACATAAGGTGCAGGAAATCACCTTTCGCGGCAATCAGCACGCCGATGAGGACGAACTCACCAAACACGTCCTGGTCAAACCGCACCACTTGTTTTTTTGGCGCGGCAAGTTCAGCGACAAGCTGGCCAAACAGAGTGTCAAAAACCTCGAGACCTTTTACAAAGATCGTGGCTACGAACAGGTCAAGGTGGACCAGGAGATCGTTGATCGCGAACCGAAACTCTATGCCCGTTTCGTGATCGCTGAGGGCCCGCAAACCCGGGTGGACAACCTGTCGCTCCAGGGTAACTACCGCGTTTCCGGACATGAGCTTCAGGGCAAGGGAGGCTTTCAGCTGCGACCCGGCAGACCTTTTTCACCCAAGGCCCTGGCCGCCGACCGTTCTGAAATCCTGGCTGCGTATCTGGACCGCGGTTTCCCCAATGCGGAATTCAATTCGCGTGTCTCGCCTCACCCCGACGACCCTACCCGAGTCGACGTTACCTACAGCATCCAGGAAAAACAGCAGGTTCAGGTAGACCAGGTGGTGCTCCTCGGTCAGAACGTTACCCGCACCTCTTTAATCAACAGAATTGCCGGCCTGCACCCTGAGGCCCGGCTCAGCCAAAAAGATCTCCTGGAGTCGGAGAGCAAGTTGTATGACCTGGGGGTATTCGACTGGGCCAATGTGGAACCGCGCCGCCCCATCACCAACCAGGACAACGAAGACGTTTTGATCAAGATGCATGAAGGCAAAAGGAATTCCTTGAACTATGGCTTTGGCCTTGAGCTCGCACGCCGGGGCGGCAATTTGCCCACCGGATCGATTGCCCTGCCCGGACTGCCCACTGTGGGCGTAGGCAACAAGAACTTCACTTTTTCGGAGAGGACGTTCGTGAGCCCACGCGGTTCAATCGAATACAAGCGCGACAACGTCCGCGGGCTTGCCGAGTCGCTCTCGCTCTCGCTGCTCGCGTCACGCCTCGATCAGCGTGCAGTCACAACTTACACGGTCCCCCACTTCCGCTTGTCGGGCTGGAAATCTCTCATCAGCACGTCGATCGAACGAACCACCGAGAACCCGATATTTGAAGCCCGTCTCGGCGAGGGCTCCTGGCAGCTGGAGAAACCGCTCAACCAGGACGGCAGCCGCCGCCTTCAATTGCGCTATCGTTTTCGCCGCACCGTTCTCTCCAATCTGATAATCCCCGGGCTGGTGCTGCCGGAGGACCAAAGGCTGCGGCTCTCCACTCTGTCGTCCACCTGGATTCGCGACACTCGCGACCAGCCTCTCGATGCACATCAGGGCTTCTACCAGACGCTGGATTTCGCTATTACCCCCAAGTTTCTCGGTTCGAATACAAATTTCGTCCGTTTTATGGGCCAGAGCGCCTATTACCAGCCGCTTCTCGCTAAGAAAAATCTGGTGTGGGCCAATCGCCTGACCCTCGGGTTAGCCAAGTCGTTCGCCTCCAGCCACATTCCCACCAGCGAGCGCTTCTTTTCCGGTGGGGAAACCACTCTTCGCGGCTTCCCCATCAACGGCGCCGGCCCGCAACGCACCGTCCTGGCCTGCTCGAAACCTAATGACCCCAGCACCTGCACCAACATTCGGGTGCCCATCGGGGGCAACCAGCTATTTATGGTTAACTCCGAGGTCCGCTTCCCCTTGGGCTTAAACCTGTTGGGACAGGAATTAGGCGGCGCCCTCTTTTACGACGGCGGCAATATCTATGGTCCGATCAATATCCGCCAGCTGATTCGCAACTACACCAACACGGTTGGTATCGGGTTCAGGTATGCCACGCCAGTCGGGCCGGTTCGCTTTGATGTTGGACGCAATCTGAATCCCATCTCCGGCGTTAAGGCCACTCAGTTTTTCATCACCTTAGGGCAGGCATTCTGACGGGATTCATTACCTAAGGACTATTTATGTCATGGCGGAGAAAACTCGGTTGGACGGCATTCATCATAGTTTGTTTTCTGGTTCTGATCGGAGTCGCGGGAATCCTCCTGCTTCCGAGCCGTGGATTCCACAAGTGGGTGCTGGCAAAGATCGAGCGGACGGCCACGGAATCGATTGGCGGGCGGGTTGAGATCCAGAACTACTCTTTCAGCTTCGCAACTTTGACCGCCGATGCCTACGGCATCACCGTTCACGGCACGGAGGCCCAATCTGCCAAGCCCCTGCTCCAGGCCGATCAACTCCAGATCACGCTAAAGATTGTCTCTCCCCTGCACAAGAAAGTAGACCTGAAACAAATTATCGTTCGACATCCCGTGGTCAATCTCTTCGCCAGAAAAGACGGCACCCTCAACCTGCCGCCCACCCCGCAAAAGAGCAACCGCCCAACCAATATTTGGGATCTCGGGATCCAGCACGTGCTCGTGAGCAATGGCGAGGTCTCTTACAACGATGTGAAGACCCCACTCGATGCCGACCTCCACGACCTCGAATTCGAAGTCAGTTCCCAAGGTTGGACACACAACTACAGCGGCACGCTGTCTTATCTCGATGGCCACGTTCAATATGGAACGTTTAAGCCGTTGCCTCATGCCCTGCATGCCCGGTTTACGGCGAACCCATCGCAATTTAATTTGCAGCCGCTGGTGCTGCGCGTTTCGTCCTCGGCCATTGAACTGGACGGCAACGTCCAGAATTTCTCCAACCCTATTGCAAACGGACGTTACAAGATCACCCTCTACCCGCAAGACTTCCGCTCAGCCCTCAAGAAGCCGGATATCCCCACCGGCCAGATCACAGTGGCCGGGACCATGCGATATCAGTACGACGCCAACCGGCCCCTTCTGCGTACGCTGCTTATGAATGGACAGCTCAACAGCCGCGAGCTGGCAGTCAATTCTCCCGATCTCCGCACCATGATTCGAAATCTCGAGGGCAAATTCCGCTTAGCGAACGGCAATCTCGAGGCAAGAGGTTTTGCGGCAGACGTGCTCGGTGGACATTTGATCGCCGACGCTACCATCGAGAACCTGGATCGCACCAGAGTCGTTTCCAGGCTGCATGCCACCTGGCAAGCGGTGTCACTTGCCGAAGCCCGCGCAGCCATGAACCGTGGGAACTTGCGGCAGGTCCCCGTCATCGGACACGTCAAGGGCACGGCTGATGCGTCCTGGATAGGAAGCATGGCGCACCTGAAGGCCCGATCCGATGTTGCTCTGAAAGCTGCCTTGGCCGGCGGGCAAGCAGGTTCTACTCCTGTGCCTCTCGACGGAGCGATTCACCTCACTTATGCCAAAGCGTCCAATCTGGCCACCCTGACCAACAGCTTCCTTCGCACGCCGCACACGCGCATCGCATTGAACGGAACCGCCGGGCAGCGGCTTAACCTGCGCGTCGTAGCGCATGCGGCCGATCTTGGCGAGCTCGACACCCTGGCCACCGCTCTCGAAAAGGCTAAGCCCCAGGCTGCCGGCAACTCCGCTCCCGCCAGCTCAATTAACCTGGCCGGGGCCCTAGACGCGCAGATCGACGTCGAAGGCACTAGCAGCGATCCCCGGATCCACGGACAGATCAAGGGCAGCAACCTGCAGGTTAAGAACAGTCAATGGCGCAGCTTGCAATTGGCGGTCGAAGCTAGCAAATCAGGAATCACCATTCAGCATGCTTCCCTGCTCAATGCGCGGCAAGGATACCTGAATTTCGACGGCAGCGCCCAGCTGACAAACTGGAAGTACGCGCCCGCCAATGCCCTCAACCTCGAAGCGACGTCTCGCGGTCTCGCCATCAATCAACTTTTGCAGCTTGCCAACTTGAATTACCCGGTGACCGGCAACCTGGCAACCGACATCTCCCTGCACGGCTCGGAATTAAGTCCCGTGGGCAACGGTTCGATCCGGCTGCTTCAGGCAAAGATTTACGGACAGTCGATCGAAACCGTCTCCCTCGAATTCACGGGTAACGGGAACACCGTAAATTCATCCCTCACCGCCAATACGGCAGCCGGCTCGGCCAAGGCGGACCTGGTCCTCTATCCCATGACCAAGGGCTACGAAGTGCGGCTGAATGTGCCAGGCATCAGGCTGGCACAACTGCAAGCGGTCGAGAAGAAGAATCTTCAGCTCCAGGGAGTGCTCACGGCTTCCGCCACGGGACGCGGAACCTTCGACAATCCGCAACTGACCGCCACGCTCGAGATACCGCAACTCAAAGTGCGCCAGGCCTCGCTGTCGGGCATCAAGGCACAGCTGGATGTCGCCAATCGCAAGGCCCAGCTCGCGCTTGATTCGGAGATTGCGCAATCTTTGGTCCAGGCACGCGGCACGGTTGACCTCACCGACGGCTACTACACTCGCGCGACCTTCGACACGAAAGCTGTTCCGATGCAGGGACTGATTGCACTTTTTCAGCCGGTAAAGGTTAACGGCCCAACTGGCCAGCTGGAAATGCACGCCTCATTGAACGGGCCCCTCAAGAACCGGGAACACATGCAGGCAGAACTGGTAATTCCAACTCTGAACGCCAGCTACCAGGACTTGCGGATCGGAAACAAGAATCCAATTCGAGTCCGTTACGCCAATTCGCTGGTTGTGGTTGAGCCCACCGAGATCGCCGGCACCGACACCAATCTGCGCCTCCAGGGCGAGATGCCGTTGCGCGCCAATGCTCCCGCGACGCTCACCGCCGTGGGTGCCTTCGACATGAAGCTGCTCCGCTTCTTCCAATCCGATCTTCAGAGCTCCGGGAAGCTGGCGCTGGATGTCCGCGCGGCGGGCGCAATCGGGCATCCCACGCTCCAGGGACAGATTCGCGTCCAGAATGTCACGGTCATTCCCCCCGATGCTCCCGTTGGCGTAGAGCACCTGAATGGTGTGCTGGAGGTGACGAACGACCGGGTAACCATCACCCGGCTCACCGGCCAATCGGGTGGAGGGCAAATTTCGGTGACCGGAATCATGGGTTATCGCCCGCAACTCGAAATGAATGTCGCTATAAAAGCCGCCGGCGTCCGGGTGCGCTATCAAGACGCGATCCGCACCTTGCTGGACAGCGATTTTACCCTGCAAGGCACCGCCAATGCCTCGACTCTAAGCGGACGAGTCATCATCGAGAACCTGGGCTTCACCCAGTCCAATCTCGATCTCACCCAGCTGGCCAGCTCCTTTCCGACCGGCTCGGAAACCGCGCCATCCCAAGGCCTAGCGAACAACCTGAGGCTGAACATCTCGGTTGAATCTTCCCAGAACCTCAGCGTGGCGAGCACCGCCGTGAGTCTGGAAGGCAGAGTCAACTTGAAGGTGGTTGGCACGGCCGCTGACCCGGTAATCGTCGGCCGCACCAGCCTTGACAGTGGCGAGGTTTTCCTGATGAGCAAACGCTTCCAAATTCAGCCCGGCAGCGTCATCGAGTTTGACAACCCGAACCGGACCGACCCGCTGCTCAACGTGAGGCTGAGGACGACTGTAAACCAGTACGATTTGACCCTGCAGTTCTTGGGCCCGCTCGATAAGATGCGCACCAGCTACATCTCTGACCCGCCTCTGGCCACCGCCGACGTCATCAATCTGCTGGTCCGGGGACAAACCGTCGAGCAGGCCGAAGCCGTGCCGTCCAATTTTGGCGCCAGCTCACTCCTGGCTCAAGGTGCGGCCAGCGGGGTCAGCAGTGGAATTCAAAAACTAGCGGGATTCTCCAGCTTCTCGATCGACCCCACCCTGGGCGGCAACGATCCCAATCCCGGAGCCCGCGTCGCTCTCCAGAAACGATTGAGCAAGAGCTTCCTCTTCACCTTTTCGACCGACGTGACCTCCGCCCAGCGCGAGATCATTCAAGGCGAGTATCAGTTCAACAAGCGATGGTCCGCCACCGTGACGCGCAACGAGAATGGCGGCTTTGCCATCGACGGGAAATTCCACACAACGTTCTAGTCTACCTAGACCTCTAGCCCAGCGCTTTCAGCGTTAGGCGGCAGATTGCTTTCTTGTTTTTCTCCAGTTGCTTGGGTTTCATGCTCATCTTTCCACGGCGAATTCAACTCGGTTCGGCCCGGTCGGCGACTGTTTCGCAGTCGTTCCATCGGGGTCGGGCCGCCGTTCTTTTCAGAACAACGCCGACACCAACTACACAATCGCCAGTACCGAAGTCTTGCTCTTTTATCGAGCAGGAACGATTCAGAGACGTTACGCGGCCTTGGCTGCCAAGCCTCGTTGTGCGTGAGATTTTAATTTGTACCACGCTCCTTGCCATTCATCCCACACTTTGCTTTTGCTCTCCCAGTTTCTCATTGACATCCTCCTCTCCCTGAAGGGAGAGGATTCCTACAGAGCTTCGCTGGTTTTGCGAAGTCTCTTCGGCGGGTTCCTCCCACAACCGCCTTACTTCAGCGGAGGCAAGCGCAGAGGCTTTACTTTTGGGCTTTCCGCCCATAGGCTCTGTTGGGGCGAAAGGCATTTTTAGCATGACGGGCTTAGCGAGCACAAGCCTCGCCCTTCAAGGCGGGGTAAGCGAGCTAGGGATTCGGGAAAGCAAGCAGCTAGCCTAGGATAATCCCTGGTCATACAACCACCCCAACGGGGCCTTGCTCCTTTCTCCCGGTCCTTAGTTGCTACGGCATCACCAAAGTCGACTAGAGCCTGGGAGCCGACATGGTTATCCGATGGAGCGTAAAACCTCGCCCTTTTACAGTAGGGTGGGGATATAAGCGACTCGGTTAAGTCGGTGTCTTCTGAGATTCTATGTACTGCTTGAGGATGCTGATTGGCGCTCCTCCACAGGTTGCAGCCAAGTAGGAAGGTGACCAAAGTACTACCTTCCAGTATTTGTGTGCCAGATCAGGTCTTCCGCTTCGTAGTAGCCTGCTGGAAACACCTCCCCAGGCCGCTCTGAGTGACTTGGGCAATAGAAGCCTTATTTCTTGAACCAGTACAGCAAGATCCCATACCCGACGCCGGCCGGATCGGTCGTCCGCGCACTCTGAAATGCCATGAACCGCCCGTCGGTCGAAATCACAGGATTCGACGCCTTGCCGCCCTCGTAGTCATTGAAGTGCGTCAGTCGCGTGAAATCCTTTCCCGTGCCATCGAGCCGCAGCTTCCAGATATCAATATTTCCCGACCCCCGCTGTCCGCCAAGCTGTTCGCACTGCCGATCCGCCTCGACCGCTGTGTAAAGCCCATCCGGAAAGATTCCTTCAACCTCGTTATACGTGCCCGGAGCTTGGGAAAAATTCGTCACCTGGCCCGTTTCGAGATCAATCCCCATCGCCGATGAGTGTCCCCGGGGCTCATAACATGTGAAAGTCATCTTGTTGTCGTTGTCGTAGAAATCCTGGGCTTCGAGCACGCAGGTTCGATCTTTACTCTCGTACACAGTTTTCTCGTTGATCAGCTTCGGTGTGCCGGAAAGGTCGAGGTCGGCCACTCTCAGACGAGAAGCCTCTGACTGAAGATCCGGAGCCTGCGCTGCGGTTTGCGAAAACGCGATCTTCAGGCTCTTTTTGGAAATGGCCGCACCTTCACTCAGCTTCTGATGCAGCTTGACTGGCTTGGCTCCACGTTCTTTGCTTAAGAACCAAAGCTCGTTATCACGCGTGCGGCTGATATGAATATTCTCGAAGTGATCGGGGCCGATGAGGATATAGTCTCCCGTAACCAGGTGCATCACCCTCAGGAAAGCCGCTGCCGGCACATTGCAGGTCAGGCACTGAATCACTCGCGACTTGAGATCGACGACCATCCCGTCTCCGAAACTCTTTGCCATGAACGCGACCCGCTGGTTATCCGGAGAGATGTCCGCCCGCTCCCCAAAATGGGTCAGGATCTCGATACGGGGAGGCAAATGTTCGAGCGGATCCGCCGGCGATCTTTGCCCGGCGGGAACCATGAGGGCAAAAATGAAAATCAAGCCACGCATCCGGGAATCCTACCACCGGTGCGCTCGGATTGCTTTCTTGCGCTCACGCATTGGACGGTTGAACGGCAACCCACACCACCAAGCAACAGAACCGACCTTCAGAACCATCCGATGTAACATTGCGCTCCACAGTGATTGAGCGTAGCTTGGTTTGCTCCCCTACAGGCGTTGCTTCTGCGGAGGCAGAATGGCGCGAAAACTTTCGGCTCTCGTGGCGCTGGCGGCTTGGTTGGTCTCTCCGGCGGCCGGCTTTGACACCTACTGGCATTCCGAATGCAGCCAGGCGGTTGGCAGGGAGTTCGGTTTCACTGACGACGCCTGGAGGATCATGCAGCTCGGCAATTTTTCGCCTGATCTCTTCGGCCCGGTCTCCGAATACGCCTCCAGGAATCTCAAAGGCAAGGAACTCGAGGTGGTGAATCAATATGGAGCCAAGAACCCCCAGGTCCGCGGCGCCGCCATTTTCCTCCACTTTGACAACCTCAATGGCGATTTCCAGAGTAATTCCAACTTCGATTTCCTTTTCACCAACCTGCTCGAAAGCACGCAGCAACTGCTGGCCAGCTACCATGGGCTTAAGGCCGATGATCGCACTCGCAAGGTCCTGACCCTCATCACCCTGGGCGCGTCGCTTCACGCCATCCAGGATTTTTACAGCCACTCCGACTGGATTCACAATGACTTTGACAAAACCGACGTCAAGATGGTCAAGACCTCTTCCGGAGATCTTCGCGCGCCCACCTGGTTCGAATTCCGCGACAAGCACAACGATCCCGACAAGTGGACTTTCCAGGTGAAATCCGGCATTTACCCGCCTGTAGGTGGCGCGCTCAATACCCACACTCACATGAACCACGATAACTCGCGCCTGCTGTACACGGAATACGAAACTCCTGGCCAGCCTTTGAAGTTGCAGGCGGAGTACCACAATGCCGGGCCCCTGCCCGCGCACGGCGACGAGGGTTCCGATCAAGCTCACCAGCAACTGGCGGTGAGAACTGCCCTGGCGGCGGGCATCGAGTGGGTCAGGAAAGTCGAAGAAAATCCCGATGCTAAGAAGGCTATCGAGTCGGCTAAGGGCTGGAATCTGAAAATCCACGATCCTCATCTAGCCAAGGAACTGCAAGCGGGAGTTATCACGGAGATGGTGCTTTCCTGCGCCGCCGGCAAATGGGACGGCGATGCGCCGCCGGGAGAGCGCGGAACATTCTGCCGTTCGGTGCTTGAGCGCAAACTCAATTCGATCGGCAGCACGACTGGCTCCGACCTGAAGTCGGAAATAATAGGCTTGGCGGCGAACCTCGCGATGCCGGTCGCACTCAAGTTCACAGGCATGTTCTGGGACGTGCACGGCCAATATCACATCCTGGAGCGCCTGGCGGAGAGCGTCGGCTCCGATTCCGGCCGCTACGGCTTCACCAAGACAATTCCTCCCAAATAATCGCAAAGACGACAAGCCTGACGGGGAGGGACACAGCTGGAAACCGCTAACCCGGCCGTGCAGGCCAGAGTTAGCCAGCCGCGGCGAGCAACTAGGTAGCACTTGCGGTACTCTCAATGACACGCACCCTGGAAAGCCGCATCGACCGCCGAAAAAGCAGAAGCGCTAACTCCTGACCAACGCGTACCCATGCGCCATGTCATCCTGTTCTGCGTCCTGACCTATGGTCTCAGCTGGTTGTCGTAGGCGCCGATCGTTTCACCGAAGGTGGGCGGCATATCAGTTCGTGGCCGTTTGCCTGACCAGTGTGTGGCGCAAGCCCCGGAATTCAGGCCGGGGTAAGCCACGACTATAGCAGTGTCGCTTGCTGCTCGATGTAGCGTTGAATTGGACGTCGAGCACTGCGCCGCCACAGGATGCGGCTAAGTAAGAAGAGACCATAGTACATTCTTCCAGTAGCAGTTGGCGATACGAGGCAACTGGCGTCTTAAAACATAGCTGGAAGCGCCTTTTGAGGAGTTCACCAGCGATGAGACAGACACTGTGGGCGGGTAGTTCACCAGCCAGTGTACGTGATTGCTCTCACCGTCGATCTCGACCAACCCCGCCTCAAAGTCGGAGCAGACCTTGGAAAAGATAGGCTGCAATTTCTCAAGAGCCCCGCCGTCGAGGACACAGCGGCGGTATTTGGTTACCAAGACCAGATGAACATGCATTCGAAACACGCAGTGTCTAGTGTGCCGAAGGTCCTTGCCTTTGTCCCTAGACCAGATCAAAATGCAAGCATGGAACGTCAAGCGTTCCAATTCGAGTTGATGCCGAACGGGGAACAGCCACGGCAGATGAGCCGTTCGGCGGGTTGCGTCCGTTACGTCTACAACCAGGCGTTGGCTCTCAAGAAAGAGCGCTACGAGAAGCAAGAGAAGCTCACCCGCTTTGAACTGGACAAGATGCTGGTCGGGTGGAAGCAAGAAACGCCGTGGCCGTCCGAAGCCCCAGCCCACGCCTTACAGCAAGCCCTCCTCGGCCTGGACCGTGCCTATACAAACTTTTTCCGGAAGCGAGCCGAGTTCCCGAAGTTTCACAAGAAGGGCATACGGGATTCTTTCCGCGAGTCGGACCCGAAGTGCATCAAACTAGACCAAGTCAACCGCCGCATTCAGGTGCCCAAGCTGGGTTGGGTGCGTTATCGCAACAGGCGTGAGGTGCTGGGCGAGATTCCGAGTGTGACGGTCAGCTTATCGGCTGGCAAATGGTTCGTCAGTATCAGCACGCGGCGCGAAGTCGAGCCGCCGTTGCATCCTTCGACATCGTCGGTGGGTTTGGATTGGGGAATGGCTCGTTTCTATACCGACGCTGAGCACCAAGACCAGTTGTAGGCGTTTAAAAAGTTCTTGCCGAAGTTAGCGAAGCTCGAACGACAGCTAGCTGGTAAGAAAAAGTGGTCAAGCAACTGGAGGAAGGCGAAAGCCAAAATCACCAAGTTGCACAGCAAGATTGCCCATATCAGAAAGGACTTGGTACACAAGGCTTCGAACGACATCAGCAAAAACCACGCCGTCGTGTTTGTCGAAGACCTTGCAGTAGAGGCGAGTTGCGCCCGAATCAACGCCTGTGGAGAGGAAGGCTCTGGCGCTGGCTTTGTGACCAGCCTGAAACCAGCCTCGCGGAAGCAGGAATCAGCCATGCCTCATTTGGGCATGGATTGAGCAACGGCACCTAGCTGGCTGGCTTAAGCATCTAACGCTCGGAACGCAGTCGCCGGGTGGTCCCCTGTTGAGGGAATGGTTGAAGTCCACCTATCCCTTACCTGTGGAAAACCTTGAAGCCCCTCGCGAATCGGTTGGAGTTCGAGGCGCTTCTCGTCTGAGAATCTCTCTGGCCCCGGGGGTATTGCCTTGGGATACACATTTATCAACATCGAAAATCCCGATGCGACCAGGAATAGGTCATACGGGAGACTGTGGCTAGCCGGTATTTTCGTCGTCCTTGTTTTGTGCTTCCTGCATTGGGGCGGATATCTACTGGTAGCACCTGATTCTCTGCCCGACCACGTGGATGCGACCGTGGTCCTCCAAGGTTCTGTCGCCAGTGAGAAGGCGCGCGTCGCTCGAGCGATGGCGCTATTGCAGCAAGGCTCTGCCAGTCGCGTCGCGGTCAGTGTTCCGAAGGAATCTTATTGGGGTGAAGAGGTTGCGGCCATTGCGCGACAGTACTTCGAAAAGAAATATGGCACTGAGCTGGCCGGCAGGGTGGAGTTCTGCGAAACCGCCGCCGATGTGAACTCCACCGAGCAAGAGGCCCAGGACCTCAGCGCATGCATCCAGGAACATCGCTGGAAAACCGTTGCCCTAGTAACCTCGAACTACCAGGGCCGTCGCGCGGGGATGATTTGGAGAAAGACTCTGCCCAAACGCGACCCATCCATTCACTTCTCCGTGGATGGTGTGGCCGATCCCGAGTATCAGCCGCGCGGATGGTGGCGGCAACCGCTCTATGCGAAAATCTGGTTCACGGAATTTACGAAACTGGTGTGGGCGATTGTGTAATCCCGGAGGGGAACGGAGCCGGGCATCGGCTGCCACCGGCTATGATCGCTTTGTCGTCAGGCTCCGTATCCATTGCAGGTCGAGCCGGTAGACACTCAGGGCTCGGGATCGGGAATGGCCGGTTGTAAACTCACGCCCATCGGGATAGTGCTGTAGATCGCATCCACGCCCAGTGCGGCCAAAAAATCCCACTTCGCGTCGCTGCCGGCCGAATCTGCGAAAGCGCGCTCGCATGTAGTATCTCTCATGCTTACGCCCAGGCGGGCCGGAGCTCCGAGGCACAGAAGGAATTGGCACTCCTCACCTCAGCATCGGGTAGCAGGTATATTCCCCCCTCGTGGGTGGCGGTCATCTATGTGGCGCTGGGAGACCGGAACCAAGCCTTTTCCTGGCTTCAAAAAAGCTGCCAAGATCGGTCCGAGCACATGCTGTACCTCAAGATGGAACCCTTGGCAGACCCCCTGCGAACCGATCCCAGGTTTGACTCTCTGGTGCACCGCGTTCTTGCTACCGGGTCGAGTGCGCATTGATCGCCAATTAGGCGGGGCGCGCGATCCATTACTCGTCCCTATTTTGGGGCCGCCGCGGACCTACTCCGAATAGACCAGACCCACTGGGAAGTTCCCTAATACCGATGCCAGCGCCAATCGTGCCCCCTGGCCGTACTCGTCGGCAGCAATTTCCTCTCCGGTGAAAACGTTCCGATAACTTGCTTTCCGAATCTCGGGGGGCAGCTCAATGCGAGTGTCGCCCCAGACCTCCACGCCGGTGGGACGATCTTTGCGGTCCGCCAGAAGCATTGCGCAGAGGCGCGGCACCGCGATAATCGCCACCAATCCTGCCCTCTCCCGGGCAAATGCACATACGTGTTCCGCCTTGTGTCCCCCCACGGCCAATGGAATGTATGCGCCCGCTTGGAACAGCTCTGCGTGCTGCTTGCGAAAGCACATCGCCTTCCAGGTGGTATAGAGCTTGATCCTGCCATCTTCCATGCCGTCGAGCAGCCCGCTCGCGAACGAAGCCAAATTGCCCGGAGCCGCCTGTGCCGCCCTCCGCAGCTCCCGGAATATTTTCTGGCGCCGTCCATAATCCACCGGACGCCGGTTGTCCGGATCGACCAGGCTGTAATTCCATAGTTCATTACCCTGGTAGATGTCGGCCACGCCGGGCGACATCAGTTTCAACAGAACTTGCGACAGGCTATTGAACATGCCCACGCGCGAAACGCGCTCATGAAATTCCGCAAAGTTGCCCAGAAAGCGGTTCTTACGACCCCGGTCCAGAATGGCTCGCACGAACTGTGACATGGCAGCTTCGTACTCGCTGTTGGGATTCTCCCAACTGGTGTGCTCCTTCGCCTCACGCACTGCCTTTAACATGTATTGTTCAATACGGTCAGTGAACTTCTGCCAGTCGTCGCCATTCATCGGCTCAGCCGGCCACGCCCCTACCAACGTCTGATAAAGCAGATATTCGTCATTGCGGTGGGGAGCGGGCTTGCCGTCGACCCATCGTTTTCTGCTCCGATTCAGATCTCGCCAGCGCCGCAAACTAAGCCGCCACGCTGCCGGGATCTCCGACAGGACGTTGATCCGCGCACGCACGTCCTCGGACCGCTTCGTGTCATGAGTAGAAGTTGCCAGCATCGAATGTGGCCAGCACTCGAATCGTTTCTGATTGGCCCGGTGAAATTCCTCGACGCTCACCCCGAACCGTCCCGGATCGCCGCCCACCTCGTTCACAGAAACCAGGCGGTTGTACCGGTAGAAGGCGGTATCTTCCAGGCCCTTGGCCATCACGGCGCTGGTCACCTGCTGGAATTTCATGGCGAAGCGGACGATCGCCCGCCGATACCACTCGGGCTCTTCGCCGCTCATGTCCACCAGCAGCACACGTCGAATGAAGTCAAAGACCGAGAGGTCTGCTGCCTTGCTTTTCTTCCTTCCTGCGGCGACACCCTGTTCGATGTAGCGCCGATCTTCGGCAGAAACTTCCCTGTCGCTCACGTAGGTGCGGTAAACGGGAAAGCAGGCAATGATTTCCGCCAGCGCACTGCGCAGGCTGTTCACTGTGAAATCGCAAGTGCGCCGGTTGGAGAGTGCGATCCGGCTGAGCAGATTGGCGAGCACGTTCAGTTCGCTGGCTAGCGCAACTGTCAAAATCAGTTTCTTCGAGTCGTAGACCAGATCTTCATAATCAATGGTCTCCCCAACAAATGACCGGTAGATGCGTTCCACGCGAGTCGCCGCCGTTGGGTCTACGAAAAGGCCATTCACCAGGTTGGCGAACTCGTAGCCGGTGGTGCCGTGGACCGGCCATTCTTTTCGCAGTCGCTCATCGCCAATAAGAATTTTTTCAACGATCAGGTACGCTGGCTTGTCTTTCCGGTTCGCTGTCGAGGTGGAACCGGCGATTCCGCGCAGCAGGTCACGAAAATACTTGGCGGGGTCATACAATCCATCCGGATGGTCTATGCGCAGGCCATTCACTTTGCCTTGCTCTACCAGATCCAGGATGAACTGATGGGTGACTTGGGACACCGTATGGTTCTCCATCCGCAAAGCAGCGAGATCGTTAATATTGAAAAACCTGCGATAGTTAATGTCGTCGGCAGCAACTCGCCACTGCGCCAGCCTATACGCCTGCGCCTTGATTAACTCGTGCAGTAGATCGAAGCTCCTGGAATCGCCCGCCGTTCCATTCAAGCTGGCGACATTGCCGAGGAGAAACTGCTTGATCTCAGGCGAGCGCGCACACAAGGATGCCAGCCGGCGCTTCTGAACTTCTTTTTCGCGATTTCGCTCCGCAATCTTTTCTGGAGTCAGCTCGTGCGGAGTGGGCAGATGGCCGAATGCGGTTTTTATGCTTTGCAGTTCGAGCACGTCGCCGTGGATGGCCCCGAGTTTCTGTTCCAGCAACTCGATCCGGAAGCCGAGTATCCGGGGATACTCACGCGGATTGATCGGAAACCGATGCTCGTGATAAAAAATGCTGAATTCGCCCCGCTCGGCATCAAAGACCAGCTTCAGGTCACCGCGCTCCAGCACGGTGCCGTATTGATCATCCAGGATCGGTATTAGGACCTTGCCCTGCAACTCGTCCTTGATCGGATCCCAGTCGATGTCGAAAAAATCGGCGTAGGTGGACGCCTCGCCGTTCTCCAGAACGTCCAGCCACCAGGCGTTGTCGCTGCCCATCACGCCCATGTGGTTGGGCACGATGTCGAGAATCTGCCCCATGCCGTGGCGGTGAAGTTCAGTGACAAAAGCTTCGTAATCCTCGGGGCCGCCAATCTCGGGATTCAGGGAATGGTGATCGATGATGTCGTAACCGTGCATGCTTCCCGGCCGGGCGCGCAAGTACGGCGACGCATAACACTGCGTAATGCCCAAAGAAGCCAGATACGGAACCAGCTTGGCGGCGTCTCGAAAGGTAAATTCCCGGTTGAACTGCAGCCGGTAGGTCGAAAGCGGGAATTGAGCGGTCATCGCTGGAACCAGGCTGCCGACCAGGGAGGCATTTGGCCGCTCTCCAACGCCGCGGTCACACCCGGGTCGCTGGCAAATAGCAGCCGCCCCATCGGACGCGGTACCTCGGCAAGCTGCTCCTTCCCCAAATTCGCGATCAGGGTTAGCCCGGACCGGGCATTCACGGGCCAGTTTACAAGCAGCCCGCGATGGCCCAGGGCTTCGAACGTGGCCTGTCCCGGAATAGCTTCAGGTCCGCGCCGAACCATTTGCCGCTTTCGAATTTCCAGCAGCTTGCGATAAAACTCCTTCCAACTCTGGTGCTCGGGTTCGGTGGTCGAATTCCAATCGAGCTTGGAGGCTCGAAAGGTGCTTTCTTCCTTCGGGTCAGGGATCTGGGCGCGCGCAGCCGGATCGCTAAACCGCGCGAATCGTGAGAACTCATTCCTGCGCCCTTCCGTCACAGCCTTGGCCAGATCCGCTCCAAAATTACAAAAGAACAGAAAAGGTGTCTCTGCGCCGAATTCCTCGCCCATAAACAGCAACGGCGGCGAGGGCGACAACAGCACGATCGTCATCGCAGCCTTCACGGCCCGAGCATCGGCCACTGTCAAGATTCGCTCCCCAAAGCCGCGGTTGCCTACTTGATCATGGTTTTGCAGGAATGAAACAAATGCCGTCGGGGGTAAGCCCCGGCTCGGTTCACCCCGGCGGGCGCCTTGCCGGAACGAGGAAACCTGTCCCTGATAGTCGAAGCCGTCGGTCAAACACCGCCCCAGCCGCTCGACCGGGCAATCGCCATGATCCGCGTAATACCCCTCCTTTTCTCCAGTCAGAGCTACGTGCAGGGCATGGTGGATATCGTCGTTCCATTGCGCGTTGTAGAGCTCGGCATTACCCACCCGATCGTGTTTCAGGTAGCGGGCCGCGTTGTCGTCATTTTCCAGCACCAGGTGCACGTGCCGCTTGGGATCGACGCCCGCGCGTACCCGGCTGGCCAGCTCGATCAGGATGTCCGGAGTTGAACCGTCCACCATGGCGTGGACGGCATCGAGCCGCAACCCGTCAAAGTGGTATTCAGTCACCCAGTAAAGCGCATTGTGGATAAAGAAGTCGCGCACCACGCGGCTGTCTGGACCGTCGAAATTGAGCGCCTCGCCCCAAGGCGTGTGGTGCCGGTCGGTAAAGAATTGTGGGGCGTAGGTGCGCAGGTAATTCCCTTCCGGGCCAAAGTGGTTGTAGACGACGTCCAGAAAGACCATCAGCCCTTTGCGATGAGCCGTCTGAATCACCCTCTTTAAGTCATCCGGGCGCCCGTATTGGCTATCAGGAGCAAAGGGCAGAACACCGTCATAACCCCAGTTGCGTTGGCCGGGAAAATCAGCGACCGGCATCAGTTCCACGGCAGTGACGCCGAGTTCCGCCAGGTAGTCGAGGCGCTGCTCCAGGGCAGCAAACGTCCCTTCAGGAGTGAAGGTTCCCACGTGAAGCTCATAAATGACCGCCTCTTCCCAAGGCTGTCCGCGCCAATTCTGGTCCTCCCACTCAAAACTGGCTGCATCGACCACCTCGCTCGGACCGTGCACGTCCTGTGGCTGAAATCGCGAAGCCGGGTCAGGAACTTCCGGTCCGCCGTCGATCTGGAATTTGTAGCGAGTTCCGGTGGTTGCCTGGTCGGTTACCAGCTCAAACCATCCAGCTGTTCGCTCCATCGCAAGCGAGCCTCCGTGCCTCGGATCGGCTAGGCAGAGGCCCACTTCTCTGGCTTCAGGCGCCCAGAGTCGAAATCGCACTCTGCCGTCCGGCAGACACTCCGCTCCGAACGGCATCAAGTGCGACCGCCTCATAATCGGTTTCTCCGCTCGTTCTCATGATGCTCGATCAACAAGGCGAGCGAGCGCGCCTTCAAGGGGTAGGTTTGACCGGCACTGTGCACAGACGATCGGCTCTGCTCCGCCCAGGTGGTGTCAACGATGGAGCGCCAATTGGCGCCCTCGGCCACGCTAGGCAGAGTGAACCAGATCTCCTCGCTATGGGCATTCATCAGCAGCAGGAAATTATCGTCGGTGACCTCCTCACCCCGTCCGCCGTACTCCAAAAGCCCTCGTCCCGCCAGAAACATTCCGAGGCAGCGCGCCGAGGATTGCTTCCATTCGTCATCCGTCATCTCGTGCCCATCGGGCGTCAGCCAGAGGATGTCTTTTACGCCAGCGCCCTTAATGGGCCGCCCCTGGAAGAAATTCCTTCGCCGGAACACCGGATGTTGCTTGCGCAATAGAATTATGCGCTGCGCGAAAGCCAGCAGGCACCGATCCGTCGCCTCCCAGTTCAACCAACTGATCTCGCTGTCCTGGCAATAGGCATTGTTGTTTCCCTGCTGCGTGCGCCCGATTTCGTCGCCCGCCAGCAGCATGGGGACACCCTGGGAAAACATCAGCGTGGCAACAAAGTTTCGCGATTGCTGGATGCGACACGCATTCACAGCCGGATCATCCGTCGGGCCTTCAACGCCGCAGTTCCAACTCCGATTATTGTCGGTGCCGTCGCGGTTCTCCTCCCCATTCGCCTCGTTATGCTTCTGGTTGTAGCTGACCAGATCGCGCAGGGTGAACCCATCGTGCGCAGTCACAAAATTGATGCTGGCATAAGGCCGGCGTCCGCTGCGCTCGTAGAGATCGCTCGACCCGGTCATGCGATAGGCGAGCTCGCCAATCAGCCCACCATCGCCTTTCCAGTAAGAGCGTACGGCGTCACGATACCGGTCGTTCCACTCGGCCCACCCCACAGGAAATTTGCCGACCTGGTAGCCGCCTTCCCCAAGGTCCCAGGGCTCTGCAATCAGCTTGGTCTGAGAGAGCACCGGGTCTTGCTGAATGATGTCGAGAAAGGCGCCTAGACGATCGACTTCGTGCAGCTCTCGGGCGAGCGTGGCCGCCAAATCAAAGCGAAAGCCGTCCACGTGCATCTCCTGGACCCAGTAGCGCAGGCTGTCCATGATGAGCTGCAACACCCGCGGATGCTGCATGTTCAGGCTGTTGCCGGTGCCGGTGTAATCCATGTAATAACGCGGATTGTCGGCCACCAAGCGATAGTAGGCGGGGTTATCGATGCCGCGAAAAGACAGTGTCGGACCCAGCTGATTGCCTTCGGCGGTGTGGTTGTAAACCACGTCGAGAATGACCTCGATCCCCGCCGAGTGCAGCGTTTTCACCATGGTCTTGAACTCGCTGATCGGATCCAGCACGCCATAGCGACGTTCCGGAGCGAAATAGCCTATCGAGTTGTAGCCCCAGTAGTTGCGCAGGCCTTTGTCGAGCAGGTGACGGTCGTCGGTGAAGTAGTGCACCGGCATCAATTCCACGCCGGTTATTCCCAGGCGCTTGAGATGCTCGATGACTGGCGCGGTAGAGAGGCCAGCATAGCTGCCCCGCAGCTTGGTTGGTACCTCTGGATGCCGCATGGTGAAGCCCTTCACGTGCACTTCATAAATGACGCTCTCATGCCACGGAATTCGCGGCGCGCGATCGGCGCCCCAGGTAAAAGCCGTGTCCGTGACCTTGCACTTGGGCATGCCGGCCGCGTTGTCGCGCCGATCGAAGGATAGATCCTCATTCTTGCTGCCCACCCGATATCCAAAATGCGCGTCGCTCCACCGCAACTCTCCTTCAATCTGCCTCGCGTACGGATCCAGCAGCAGCTTGTGATGGTTGAACCGCATGCCGCGTGCGGGATCGTACGGTCCATAAACCCGGTACCCGTAGAGCAGGCCGGGACGGGCTTCCGGCAGGTACCCATGCCAGACCTGGTCGGTCTGCTCCGGGAGAGGGATGCGGAAAAACTCGTGCCGCCCGCGGGGGTCAAACACACACAACTCCACCTTCTCGGCGTGCTCGGAAAAAAGTGAGAAGTTCACGCCCTCCCCATCCCAGGTTGCTCCCAGGGGATAGGGCCTGCCGGGCCATACGACGGGCTTGGTGTTGACAAACAGTTCGTCTTCCTCGATTACTGCTTGATTTCGCACAGGCGGGCTGTGTCTTACGGGCTCACGGTGTGGCTTTGCGGAGTTTCGCGTTGGCGGGCGTCACCTCTAGAGCGGGCTTCGCTTTGGACCGCCAATTCTGGGCTATTTGTAGAAGTCGCCAACCAAGCTCTTCGACTCTAGGGATGGCTTGTGTGAGGTTCCATAAGGTACTTACTGTACGACAACTGCGGAACCAATGTAGCCCTCAGGCGCCGCTCTGCTCGTCAAACGACCTGCAAAGGGGCAGAGGCGGGTATCCAATCCGGCCTTCTCGACAGCAAGTGCGACTCAAGTCTCAAAACCGGCTCTCTGCCCCATTTTCTCGGGTGATTTCGGCAAACTTTCGTAATTACTTACAGTGTCTAAAGGATTGCCTACTTACCGGGCGGGAGCTAAAAGGAGACCAGAGATGGAGGGGATGGCCTCTTCCTCCGAACCAGGCGGTGAAAGTATGCGAGTCCGGTCTAAATTCTTGTACCCCGTAGCGGCCTTTCTCCTCGTCGTTTTGGTTATAACTGGGGCGAGTTTTGCGCAACTCAGCACCAACGATGTCCACGTGGTTCCGCGCTCGACGCCAGACACTCCGGAGAAACCGGCCAATTCCATCGATCCCGAGCTCCAGACTCACACCGCGCCGATTAAGAAAGATGTGGACCTTGTTCTCGTTCCCGTAACCATTACCGACCAGATGGATCGCCTGATTACCGGCCTGGCCAAAGATAATTTTCAGCTCTTCGAAGGCAAGCAGCGCCAGGAAATCAGGCATTTCTCGACCGAGGACGCACCCATCTCCCTGGGTGTTATCTTCGACATGAGCGGGAGCATGGTCTCCAAAATCGAACGGGCTCGCGAAGCGGTGGTTGAATTCTGCAAATCCGCCAACCCGCAAGACGAATTCTTCATGGTTACCTTCTCCGACGTGCCTCGTCTCGTAACCGACTTCACTCGCAATGTGGATGAGATCCAGAACAAGCTGGTCTTCACCGGCCCCAAAGGCCGCACCGCTCTGCTGGACGCGGTTTATCTGGGCATGCACAAGATGAAACAGGCCAAGAACCAGAAAAAGGCTCTGCTCATCATCTCTGACGGCGGTGACAATCACAGCCGCTATACCGAAAGTGAAATCAAGTCTCAGATCAAGGAAGCCGACGTCATGATTTACTCGGTCGGCATATATGACCATTCCTTCCCCACAATCGAGGAGAAGCTCGGTCCTGAACTCCTGAACGAAATGTCAGAGGTCACCGGCGGCCGCAGCTTCACCATCGACAACCCTAACGACCTGCCCGACGTCGCCAGCAAAATCGGCATGCAGCTAAGAAACCAGTACGTCCTCGGCTATCGTCCCAGCAAGGTTCAGCATGATGGCAAGTGGCACAAGATCAAGGTCAAGCTGCACATCCCCAAGGGCCTGCCGCCGCTTCAGGTCTATGCCCGAACCGGCTACTATGCCGCCGCCCAATAGCCGGGACAACGAGTTGAGTGGCTCTTCGCGACGCCCCTACTATGACAAGGTCGTCATTCTGAACCGAGCTTAGCCCGACGAAGCGCTTGCCCGGGAGCGAACCTGAGCGGAGGCGCGGGGCGCAGCCTCGGTGCTGAACATCGGCCGTTACCGCGAAGACGCTCGCCTGGCGCCGCTGAGTTCCCGGAACAACATTCCCTCTTCTACTTACATCTAAGGAGTGTAAGTAAAACTTGTGCGCCCAGGTACTTGGCGCCACCGGCGGGAGCTGAAAAAGCCATGGAGCAGAGCAACTTGCCTTCACGAGTAGGCCCGTTCCTCGATGGCTGGTGCTCTCGGACGAGCCTCATACTTACTTATGCGCGAAACAATCTTTACCTGCTAATGTACCTGCTCCGGTAAAAGCGCGGAGGCTGAAATGAAATACCGGTCGAGCCCACTTCTGTCGACTCTCGCGATTGCCCTGGCGGTCACCTTACCCGCCGCAGTCGGCCAATCGAACTCCTCCAACCAACCGCCTCGATCCCCACAAGGGCAGGCAGAGAATTCGATCCCAGCAGACGGATCCGGGTCAGAGAGTGCCAGCCAGACGAGCGCCCTGAGTCAAAGGAGCCAGGAACGGATCAGCCGAGAGGTCCGCCACCAGCTCGTGCTGCTGCCCTTTTACAGCGTATTCGACAACCTCGCATACCAGGTTTCCCCCGAGGGAACCGTGACCTTGATTGGCCAGGTGGTCAAGCCGACTTTGAAGTCCGACGCGGAAAATGTCGTCAAGCACATCGAGGGAGTGGAGAAGGTGGTCAACAATATTCAGGTTCTCCCCGTATCGCCCGATGATGATCGAATTCGGCGTGCCACCTATCGCGCTATCTACAGCAATGAGGTGCTCAGTCAATATGAGCTACGCGCGGTCCCTCCCATTCACATCATTGTAAGCAACGGGCATGTGACGCTGGAAGGCGTGGTTGCCCGTCAGATGGATAAGCAAATAGCCGAGATGCAGGCTAAAGGCGTCCCTGGTGTGTTCTCGGTTACGGACAATTTAAGGGTGGAAAAGCAATAGTCCAGCCTGGGCGGGTTGTGGACGGGATTTCCCTGTGTCCTCACGCGGGCTAACCTGACTTTCGCAGCTGCGTCAGCCTGACATTCGCAGGAATGAGCTTTAGGCCGTGGAGCTGATCGAATTTAAGTGTCAGCTTAGGCGAGCACCGTCCACAGAGCCAAAAATGCCAGATGTGCCGCGATTTCCTCTTAGGGGTGACTTCGTCCTCCAAAGCCGCAGGATTGGCTCCCGACTTCTCCAGGGACTTTACCTCAAACTGATACAGCCTTCCGTCTCGAAAATACCGGAGCGGGGTCGCGCACGCCGGGTTGGCGCAATTGGATACCACAAGGGGACCTCAAAAATAAGAAATTCGTCCGCTCTCAACCGCTTAAGTAGAGTTCTTATCTCACAGAGTGATTTTGAACTGAATACCGATAATCCTGTATATCCAAAGCTGGACTGTAGTATGGGAACCGGATCCGAGCCGTCTGATCGAACACAAATTCCCGATCTTCTCGCCTCGGTGCGGGCATCTCCTTAGAAAATGTCCTACACCGCCGGTCACCAACCGGGGTCTGTTTATCCCGAGAACGGCCGGTATGCAGGATGGGAGGCTCCCGGGTTGGCTCTGAATCAGAAAGGTGGCTTTCTACATGATTTTCCTGATGTCCCTACGGTATTACCTTGATTGTTCGCAAACCGCCCGACCCGTATAAAGTACTCACTGCGCATAAACCGACGCGAAGCGAGGCAGACGCTGGGTAATCCAAACATCTAGCGTCTGCCATTCCTATTTTGGGCCTTTTTCTAAACCGCCTCGGCCTCCCGGTGACTCAAGCCACGATCAGTTGACCCCGCCTAAAGCCCGGTACACCGCTTCTCGGCCAGAACCATGCGGCAATCGGGCCGCCTGTTTCTTTATAAGCGAGGGAAAAAAGCCTCTCCACGCAGAGGCGCCGGGTGTTTTCTAGAGCTGGTTCAGAAATTGTTACTTGGTATGGCACGGGTTCACTGTATGCGGGAGAACCAATTTTCCCCCTGAGAACCGCTCAAGAACAACCCCCGTAGGGGTATCGCGAAGATAGCCCACCTCTTCAGTGCTGGGTCAGTCTGGGAATCTGGAACCAGTCCCTTAGGGACGACCGAAGTCCTGAGACACTCACTTCCAGCCCTGCCGCCGAGCTAGTTCCCGCCATCGGCCCATACCCTTATAAAACCTGGCTCGATGCATATCTTGATTCTTTGTTACGCTACGCCACCTTAGCAAAGATGATGACCAGGGTGTACAGCGCCAGTGACTCAATCAGCGCTAGGCCCAGAATCAGCGCCAGCTGAATCCCCGGCCGCGCTGATGGATTGCGGGCCAAGCCTTCCGCCGCGGCGGCAGTCGCCCGGGCTTGTGCCAATCCGCACACGGCGGAAGCGATCGCCATGGCAAAGCCAGAGGTGATGGCAACCCAGTCGCCGTGTGATGTTCCACCCCCTTTTTCCTGCGCGAACGCCGGCACCGCAAAGCACAGCACCGACAGCATCATTAACAGGTAACTCGGTTTACGCATGCGTCTTTCTCTCCTCATATGAATTGCCCCAGGAGGTGGTTGACGTCATCCTCTTCGAGACGCCGTCACGCTGGAAGCGACCAGTCGTCAGTAGCTGGTAGCGAGGGGCTAGCTCCTAACTCCTAGCTACTCTCTTCTCAATGTTCTTCCGCCACCGCCCCCTGCAGGTACACGGTGGTCAGCAGGACGAAAATGTACGTTTGCAGAAACGAGACGCCAATGTGCAAGCCCAAGAAGAGCACGGGCACACCCATGGGGATTAGCGAAAAGAAAACCCAAGTGACCATATCGCCGGCGAACATGTTGGCGAAAAGACGGACCGTAAGCGACAACATGCGGGCTAAGTGGCTGATGAGTTCGATTGGCAACATCAGAATCGCCAGCGGAATACGAATCACCCAAGACATGCTGGGATCGGATGGCCCCAGGAAATGCAATATGTAATGAGCTCCCTGTTTCTTGAATCCTTGAGCCTGGTAGTAGATGAACGCGCAAACGGCACAGCCCAGCGGTACTGTAGGACTGGCTCCGGTCGGCGATTCAAACCCCGGAACCAGGCCAAGCAAATTGGAGATCAAGATGAAGAATCCCAGGGCCACTAGAAACGGAGTGAATCCTTCGCTATGGTGTCCGATAATTTCCTGGCTCTGCCCTTCAATGAACCCGTGCATCCCTTCGAAGATGTGCTGCATTGCGCCTGGCCGATCCACCGACAAGCTCGAGCGCACCAGCAGAAACACGATCAGCAGAACGGCGAATACGACCACTTCCATGGCCACGGCATTGGTGATGGGCGCCTGGGGATACTTCGGCTCCATATGCAGAGCGCGCAGTAAAGCCGTGACCGGCCCGGCGCAGGCATGGTTCAGGAGCTGTGTCAACCAGAGTTGTTCCGGCATGAATCAGTATCAGTTGTTATTCTTGGGAATGCTCACAATCCACGTGCTACGGCCACGTACAACTCGTAACCGGCTTCGCACGCGATGGCCCCTACGGGCAGGAACAGGCCCGTCAGAAGCCCGTAGAGACTCGCGGGAGAAACACTCAATATAGCATAGGCTCCGACACCCATCAAAACGTAACGCAGCAAAAAGCGCAGCACGATTCCCTTGCCTGACTCGCGCTTTCCAGTTTGCGTAATCCGGTCCGCCATCGCGCTCACCACGCGCTTCAACCAATAAAAATTGATATAAGCAATGGCACATCCCAGTTGGAATCCCAGGGCCGCCGGCCATCTGAAAGCAGCCCAGGCCGCCAGGCTGAGAAGCACCGCGAGACCAATCATGAAAGAGCGGATCCTTTCCAGCGCCCCGGCGTAAAAATTCGCGGATTTGGTTTCCATCTCCATATCAAGAATCGCAGGGTAGAGACGCGGCCTGCCGCGTCTCCCGGGAAACAATTCCGTATTTTTCGGCCAGGAATGCCCGCAGCTTTCGAGGAAGTACCTCCGCCAGCTCTTGCCAGGTCAGAACCTTACACCGTAGACGCAGGTCATGAATGCGGATGCCACGCATGACGGCATACCACGCTTCCCGCAGATCGGGACGTCGTTCATCCAGCATCACGCAGCACAAACAATCCATCGCATAAGCCGCCAGCACGTCTCGGATCAGCTGGTAAGAAATATAGGAATCCTTCTCCCGCGGCAGATCCCGCGCATCGAATACTGCTTTGAAATCCCGGTATGTCTCCACGACCGCCGCGGACTTCCTCTGAAAGTCGCTTTCGGTCAGCTTGGCTTCGACCAGCAAATCGCCGAGGCGCATGTCAACCTCGGTGCGATCCCCTCGTCCATTCGACAGCGGAACCCGTGCCTTGAAGCCGAATTGCGGCTTCGCTCCCGGGTCCGCGCCCACGAAATTGACCACGCGCGGTTGTTTCAGAACCCCAGGAAAACAGAAGATATTCATCAGCAGCGCATCGGAACTGGTGCTGGCGTCGAGTTCCCGCCAGTCGAGTCCATCGCGTGGCAGAGCGCGATAGGCAGAAGTATGGGGCTTCTCCAGCCGCTGGCTCCATTGCGGCCTCTTCAGGATGGCCTGGTAGCTCTGCGGAAGGAAATTGCCATGCTCCGCGGGGTCGTCCGAAGCCCGGTAGCACACCACTCGAGAGCCGATGGTTTCGCGAAAGAACAAACCGGTGCGACTTGCATATTCCCTATTGCGTAAGCTCAGTTCCCGCCGCAATGCCTCGGCACACGAAAATGTTTTCACGGAATCCCCCATGGGAGGGCAGGATACAACGCCGCACTGGGGAGACTTCAACTCACTTCTCGGAATCTGACATTACCGTACACACCAGCTCCACAAACCCCGCTACAATACCCAACAGCAATCCAACCAGGTAAAGCCATCTCGTGTGGAGCCATTTGTCCAACGCCGCCCCAACCAGCCAGCCCGCGACGGTGGAGGCCGGCAGCACGAAGGCCAGCTGGCTGTAGCGCGTCAGCTGCGCAAGGAAATTCTTCTTTTCGGGAGGAGTTTTAGAATAGTCGTCGTTGGTCATTGGTCCCTGGTCGTTCTCCTTCTGCCGACGACCACCGACCCCGAGAGCAACGACTACTTCACCAGGTGTGCAATGGCCGGATGCTGCGACAATCCCAGCGACCAGTCCACCGCCCGGATGAACGGCTCAGGGTAAATGCCGATCAACAGCGTTGCCAGAGCGGTGACCCCGAGCGCGGCAGCCATCGATCCGCCGATCTTAAGCGGTTCCTTGTCCAGCGCCTGCCGCATTAACATGGCATTGGCAATTCGCATGTAGTAGTACAGCCCAAAAACCGCATACAGCACGGCCAGTGACGCCAGGACATAGTGGCCGGTTTCAATCAGGCTGAGGAAGATGAAGTATTTGCCCCAGAAGCCCGCCAGCGGCGGAATTCCGGCCAGCGACAACAGGAACACCAGCATCAGCACCGATTCGGTAGGCGCGCGGAAGAACAGCCCGGCAATGTCGTCGATTTCATCTCCAATCACATCGCGGCGCCGCAGCGACGTGATCACGGCGAATGCGCCCAGATTCATGAAGGTGTAGACCAGCAGGTAAATCAGGATTCCCCTAATACCATCCACTCCGGACGGAGTGTTTGCCGATCCGAAAGCAATCAGTCCCAGCAGCATGTAGCCGACGTGCGCGATGGAAGAGTAGGCCAGCAGACGCTTCAGATTGTTCTGGGTCAAAGCGGCAAGATTCGCCGCGGTCATCGTGGCAATGGAAACGAAGACCAGCAGTGGAACCCAGATCTTATGGAGGGGTGCCAGTCCCAGCAGTAGAATCCGCAACAACATCGCCCAAGCCGCTGATTTCACCGCCACCGACATGAACCCTGTGATGCTGGTGGGCGCACCTTCATAGGCGTCGGGCGCCCACTGATGGAAAGGCACGGCCGCGATCTTGAACAGCAGGCCCGTCGCAACCGTCAGAAGCGCCAGCACCGCCACGGGATCAGCATGATCGCCGGCCGCCGCCATCTGCTGCGCCAGACGCTGCCGGATTATCACCAGGTTCGTGCTTCCTGCCAGCCCATAAAGAAGCGACAGCCCGTAGGCGAAAATTCCGGAAGAGAACGCTCCCAGCAATAGGTACTTCAGCGAAGCCTCGTTCGATCGCCGATCCCGCCGCAGAAAACCGACCAGCACGTAGGTCGAGATCGCCATCAGTTCCAGGCCTATGAAGATGAGCACCACGTCCCATCCCGACGCCATGCACATCATGCCAACGACCGAGAACAGGATCAGCGCATAAAATTCGCCATGGTGCTCTCGCTCGACGTCCATGTAGTGCACCGACATCAGGATGGCCACCGCCGCCCCCGCCAGGAACAGGTACCAGAAATAAATGGCGAACCGATCGATCACCATCGAGTTCATGAACGCGGGCACCATCTGGCGATGCGCCTCGCCGAGCGCTATTTGAACTTTGATCAGCCCGGCCGTGGCAAACAACACACCCACAAAAGCAGTTGCTGCATTCGCCCATTTCCAGTCGTCCGGCAGCATCAAGTCGATAAGCAGGATCCCAAGCGCAAAGATGGTCAGCAGAATCATGGGTAGCGACATCAGGTAATCGCTGCGCTGGAAGAATTGGGCGATGGACACCTGCACTATTTCTTCCCCTTCGCCGCTACCGGCACCTCAACCGCGGGTGGCGAGGTCTGGGTAATCTCGTCCACCGACTTATGAGTCGGAGTCTTCGCCATCACATTCGGCTCGGAGCCGCGCACATCCTGCACAATCTGGTTTACCGGCTGCTCCAGGATCTGGAAGAACGGCTTGGGATAAAGCCCGATCCAGAACGCCATGATGAGGAGAGGAACGAACGTCAGCACTTCGCGCGGCGTCAGGTCGGTCAGCTTTTCATTCTTGGGATTGGTCACAGTTCCGAAGAAGACCCGCTGGTACAGCCAGAGCAGATACGCCGCCGCCAGAATGACTCCGATCACCGACAGGCCGGCCCACAGCCGGTTCTCCATGAATGCGCCCTGCAGGATGGTGAATTCACCTACAAACCCGTTCAGCAGCGGCAGCCCCATCGACGACAGAAACATGATCATCGTGATGGTGGCGTAAACCGGCATCACGTTAGAGATGCCGCCGTACTCCGCAATCTCACGTGTGTGCCGCCGCTCGTAAAGGATGCCCACGATCAAGAACAGCGCGCCCGTAGAAATCCCGTGATTGATCTGCTGCAACACCGACCCGCTCAGCCCCACAGAATTCAGCACGAAGATCCCCAGCGTGCAGAAGCCGAGATGGCTGACCGACGAATATGCCACTAGCTTCTTCATGTCCTTCTGCATGAGCGAGACCAGCGCGCCATAGATGATTCCAACAATCGACAGTCCAATCATCCAGCCACGCACCTTGGAATTCATGACCACGCTCGGGAAGAATGGCAAAGCAAAGCGAATGAACCCGTACGTCCCCATCTTCAGCAGGACGCCTGCCAGAATGACCGAGCCTGCAGTCGGCGCTTCCACGTGCGCATCCGGCAACCAGGTGTGGAACGGAAACATCGGCACCTTGATCGCGAATCCCAGGAAGAAAGCGAGGAACAGCCAGATGGCGTACTGGAATGGAATCTTCGGTGCCGTCTCGTAGAGCGCAGTCAGGCAGAAGGTATACACGCCGGTAACGGAGTGATGATTGAAGTACAGGAACAGAATCGCCAGCAGCATCAGCACGGAGCCGAGCAAGGTGTACAAGAAGAACTTGATCGCGGCATAAAGTTTGCGCGGCCCGCCCCAGATGCCGATCAGCAGGTACATCGGCACCAGCATGGCTTCCCAGAAAACGAAGAACAGAAAGAAATCGAGAGCCATGAAGACGCCCAGCATGCCGGTCTGCAGCACCAGAAACCAGATGTAGTATTCCTTCACGCGTTCCTGAATCGCCGTCCACGAAGAAAGAATCGAGACCCAACCCAGCAATGTGGTCAGCATGATCAGCAGGAATGAAATGCCGTCAATGCCCAGCAGGTAACCGGCGCCGATCGACGGAATCCACGTGTTCGGGATTCCATCGACAAACTTGAACATGCCGGGCCTTTGCACCCACTGCCCTGCTTCGAACACGAATTTCACGCCCGGCTCGAAGCGCTGCACCCAGAACCAGGGCACCAGCGGCAAAGAGACAATGAAGCCGGCGAGGGCAACCAGATTCGCAATCCAGCGGATGGCGTCCTTGCTCTCCTTCGGAACAAACAGGAGCAGGATCGCGCCCACCAGCGGCGTGAACAGAATGATCGAGAGGATGTGATTCTGCATAATTGCTCAGTTCTCAGTTGCCAGTTCTCAGCTCAACCACGAACTCGACTCTCCAGATAACGTTGTGCTAACAGATAGACAATGCCCAAAAACAAAGTAGCAGCGATCCAGACAGCGAACCAAAGCAGCAATCCTAGCTGCGCACACAGCAAGCCCACCAAGCCAAGCACCATGACGAGGGCGTACCACTGCACCAGCCCCCACTGTAATAATTTGGCAGCGTACGAAAGCAGGCGCGCAACAATCGCGGTACCATTAACGCCTAAACCGTCAATAACCCAGGTATCCCACAAAATGGAAAGCTTCGCGGTGAGTCGTGTTATCCATCCGGCGCCGTTCACCGTTCCGTCAATCACACGGGAATCGAACCATGACGAACCTTCCCCCAGACCCATGACCCCCAACCGCACCGGGCCAAGTTTTCGCCGCCCCGTAAAGATGTAGTCGTATCCCTCGTCCACGTAGTACTTGTTGAGTATCACCGTGTAGAGGGGCGGAACCGCCGCGGCCAGCGGTTCGACATAGCCTTTGTCAGCATGGCGATAAGTTCTCCACGCCAGCCCCCAGCCCGCTACCGCCAAGCCCAGTGACAAGAACATCAGCAAGTACTCCTCGGGATTCGTGTGCTCCTGTTCCTTGGCGCCCGCGGCCAGTTGTGCCGGATGTTCCGCCCCAAGGACGTGTGCTTCGCGCGCGAACACCGGCTCCAGGAATTTTTCCAACCGGTTCGACCCGCCCAGGCTATGCGGGACCCCGAGCAACCCGGCCAAGACCGAGCCGATAGCAAGTACGACTAACGGTCCGGTCATTGAGGGGGGCGATTCGTGGATATGATGTTCCACCTCGTGGCCCATGCGCGGCTGTCCATGGAAGGTGAGAAACATCAGCCGGAACATGTAGAACGCGGTCATGAACGCAGTGATAATGCCGATGAGCCACAGCAAACGGTACGCGCCACCTTCTGACGCCCACGCCTGCCACAGGATTTCGTCTTTCGAGAAAAACCCCGCAAACGGGAAAATCCCGGCAATCGCCAGAGTAGCGATAAACATGGTCCAGTGCGTCACCCGTGTGCGGCCGTGCAGGTCGCCCATGTTGCGCATGTCCTGCTCGCCGCTCATGGCGTGAATCACCGAACCCGCCCCAAGGAACAGCAGTGCCTTGAAGAACGCGTGCGTGAACACGTGAAAGACGCCCGCCGCAAACGCGCCTACACCAAGCGCCAGAAACATGTAGCCCAACTGCGACACGGTGGAGTAGGCCAGCACGCGCTTGATGTCATTCTGCACCAGCCCGATCGACGCCGCGAAGATGGCGGTCAGCGCTCCCACGATGGCCACCGTCTTCATCGAGGTTGGTGCCAGCACGAACAACGCGTTCGACCGCGCCACCATGTAGACGCCCGCCGTAACCATGGTTGCAGCATGGATGAGAGCGGAAACCGGTGTTGGGCCTTCCATCGCGTCCGGCAGCCATACGTAAAGAGGTAGCTGTGCCGATTTGCCGCAGGCGCCTATGAACAGGCACAGTGTAGCGGCAGTGATGATGGGATCCCCGACCTGGAAATGCCCGCTGCGAGCCAACGCGTTGACATCGGTAAACCGGAACGAGCCGCAGTACCACGCAATCGTGAACATTCCGAGCAGGAACCCGGCGTCACCGATACGGTTCACGATGAATGCTTTGTTAGCGGCGTCGCTGGCTGACTTGCGGTGAAAGTAAAAACCGATCAGCAGATACGAGCACAGGCCCACCCCTTCCCAGCCCACAAACATCACCGCGTAATTGTTCCCCAAGATCAGCGTGAGCATGGAGAACATGAACAGATTCAAGTAGCCGAAGAAGCGGTAGTAGCCGCCCTCGTGCGCCATGTAGCCGATCGAATAGATGTGGATCAGCATGCCGACGCCGGTCACAAACAGCAGCCAGACGCTGGAGAGCGGGTCCAGAAAAAAGCCGGCATCGGCCTGAAACCGAGCCGGCGTTCCGTTATAGGTGGTGTAGTTCAAATGGCCGGTGTCACTGCCAAGCCAGGTGTACAGAATCTGCTGAAATGGCTCATGCCCGTGGCGGGCGGCCCAATCGGTGTATTGCCAAACCGATCCGCACGCCCACACGAACGCCACGACCACAGCGCCCACGCACACGGCGCTTACGGCCGATTTCTGCATCTTGCGGCCAACAAAAAACATTGCCGCCGCCCCAAACGCCGGCAGCAGCGGAATCAGCCAGATGTAGTCGAGAAAGAACATTAGCTCTTAGGATTTAGTATTGCCTCTTAGCTCCCTGCGAAGCGCACTCGAAACTAGAAACCCGAAACTCGAAAACGGTTTTGCTACCACTTCAGCAAATCCACTTCATCCACGTTGACCGTCTCTTTATTTCTAAAGAAGGCGATCAGGATTCCCAGCCCGACGGCCGCTTCCGCGGCGGCATCGGTAATGACGAAGATGGCGAACACCTGCCCCTGCAGTCCCCACATCCGCGAGAACGCTACCAGGTTCAGGTTGACGGCATTCAGGATCAGCTCGATGGACATCAGCACGATGACCACGTTGCGTCGCGTGAGCACACCGATCGTGCCCAACGTAAATAGGGCCGCCGCCAGAATCAGATAATGTATAGGCGTGATGGGAACCATAAGTCAGTTCTCAGTTGTCAGTTCTCAGTACCCAAAACCAAACAACTTGACTAGATTCTTGTGCGCCTACCGGTCAGCCAAGTGTTTCTGGGTATTGGGAACTAAATTCTCTTCTTCGCCATCACCACTGCGCCCACGATGGCCACCAGCAGCAGCAGCGAAGCAATTTCAAACGCCAGCATGTACTGACCGTAAAGCGAGAATCCCACCTGTTGCGTGTTGCTGGTCTCCGGGAGCTGGGCGAGAGGCCGCTTCAGCAACTCAGTCAGCGTCTGGCTGGAAGTAAAGACTCTCACGAAAACAATACCCAGACCGACAGTGGCCGCAATCGCGAGCAGCCATTGCTTGTTGAACTGGCGTTCTTTTTCGGCGCGTCCCACGTTCACCAGCATGATCACGAACAGGAACAGCACCATGATGCCGCCCGCATACAGAATGATCTGAACGCCGGCGACAAACGGCGCATACAGCATCAGGTAAATCCCCGCGAGCGCGAGCAAGGTGAGAATCAGGGCCAATGCCGAGTGCACCGGATTGCGCCGCGTAATTACCAGAATGCCGCTGATTAATGCCAGTCCCGATAGCAGATAAAAGAAGAATGGAGTCGCTACCGGCGCCATCTCAGAGCACCCCCACGATGGCGGTCACGATCAGCACACCTAACCCCGTGGGCAAGAGCACCTTCCATCCCACCTTCATCAGCTGGTCGAAGCGATACCGGGGAAACGTGCCGCGATACCAAATGTACAGGTACATGAAGACCGCAACCTTGGCGACGAACCAATAAATATCCTGAACCCAGGCGCGCACCGGGGAAATAAACAGGATCAGTCCAATCAGGCCAAGCAAGGCGCCGAATCCCGAGGTCAGCCCGGCGAGGGCGAGGAAGGTCAGCCCCGGGAATAAAGAGAAGACCAGATCCCAGGTGGGCCCGGCGAGCAGATTAGGAAATGGCCGCAACCATCCACCAAGCCACAGGGTCACCAAAATTGACGACACGGCAATCATCGCCGAATATTCCGCCAGGAAGAACAAAGACCAGCGAAACCCGCTGTACTCAGTGTGGAAGCCCGCCGTCAACTCGGATTCGGCTTCCGGCAAATCAAAAGGAGCACGGTTCGTTTCTGCCACCATCGCGACGGCGAAAACGAACATAGCAACCAGCCCCAGGGGGAAAAACTTGAAGGCAAACCAGGCCTGCTGCTCCTGCTGCGCCCTCACGATCTCGATCATGCTCAGCGTGCCCATGCCCGAGCCGCCCCCGGTTGCGTAGATTCCGGCTCCGTGCAAGCTCGTCATCAACACCGCCGAAACCACAGCTAACCCCATGGCCACCTCGTACGACACCATCTGTGCGCTCGAACGCAGCGCGCCGATCAGGGGATAATGCGAGTTCGACGCCCAGCCCGCCATCACAATCCCCAACACGCCCAGCGACGAAACCCCGAGCATAAAGAGGATGCCAATGTTCATGTCGGTGACAGCGTGCTGCGGCCCGAAAGGCACAACAATAAAGGTAGTGAAGGCGGTGGTCACCACGATCAGCGGTGCCATCCAGAAGACTAGCTTGTCCGCCTCGGCCGGCATGATGTCTTCCTTAATAAGTAGCTTGATCGCGTCCGCGATGGGCTGCAGCAAACCATGAGGACCAACCCGCATCGGGCCCAAGCGCACCTGCATGTGCGCCAGGACTTTGCGCTCGAGCCAATTCATCGCGATTACCGCGATAGACAGGCCCATGAAGATGAGCATGATGTAGATGAAGGCCCACAGCATGTTCCCAGCTGCGCCCGGGGTAGCGTCGCTCTTTAAATAAGAGTAGAAGTAATCGCGCATCAGCGGTCCACCTCGCCTAGAACGATGTCCAGCGTGCCGATTACGGCAATCACATCCGCGACCAGTTGACCGCGCACCATCAAGTCGAGCGCCTGCAAATTCACAAACGAGGGTGGGCGCACCCGCACCCGATAAGGTTGCGTCGAGCCATCACTCACGACGAAGTACCCCAATTCGCCCTTCGGGGCTTCGATCGAGTGATAAATCTCGCCGACCGGCGGCTTCAGCACCTTGGGAATCTTGGCCATAATCGGCCCTTCGGGAATCTTCTCGACGGCCTGGCTGATGATGCGCAGCGCTTGTCGCATCTCCGCCATTCGCACCAGGTACCGGTCGTAGGTATCGCCGTGGGTGCCGGTTGGAATTTCGAAATCCATTTCGGAATAGGCAGCGTAGGGCTGTGCCTTGCGGATATCCCATTTCACGCCGCTGGCCCGCAGCACCGGGCCGGTCACACCCAGCGCGATCGAGTCCTTGTCCGAGATCACGCCCACACCTTTAGTGCGTTCCACCCAGATCCGGTTCGTCGTGAGCAGCTCTTCGTATTCGTCGATCTTGGGCCGAACGAAGTCGACAAACTTTTTCACCTCGCGCTCGAACCCGTCATAGGTCTCGTACTGGCAGCCGCCGATTCGAAATGCGTGAGTGGTGAGCCGCGCCCCACAGTATTTTTCGAAAATCTTGAGAATTTCTTCTCGATCGCGGAAGGTATAGAAGAGCGGCGTGATAGCGCCGATGTCCAGCGCGTGCGTTCCCAGCCAAAGCTGGTGGCTGGCAATTCGATTCAACTCCGTGAGAATGACCCGGATGTATTTCGCGCGCGGTGGCGCTTCCACATTGAGCAGCTTCTCGACTGCCTCACAATAACCCAATCCGTTGGAGACTGCCGCCACGTAATCCATGCGGTCCACGTACGGATTGAACATCGTGTACGTCCGGTTCTCAGCAATCTTCTCGACCCCGCGGTGGAGATATCCGATCACGCATTCGGTGCCCAGAACCTTTTCGCCATCAAGTTTCAGGATGACGCGCAGCACGCCGTGGGTGGCTGGGTGCTGCGGTCCCATATTAATGACGAGTTCGTTGGAATCGAGAAAAGTCTCATCGCGTTCGCCCAGCTCGAGATGCGAGAGATATTTGGAGGTATCGGTCATTGGCCGCTTTCGATTCCCAGGTTGATCTGCACCCACTCTTTATCCTGCTCGATGATGCCGTAATCTTTGCGCAGCGGATGCCCCTTCCAGCCGTCGGGCAGCAGGATTCGCTTCAAGTCCGGGTGGCCATCAAACTTGATCCCAAACATGTCGAACGCCTCGCGCTCCAGCCAATTCGCGGCGGCCCAGATTGGCGTGGCGCTCGGAATCGGCTCGCCATCCGCAATCATGGTCTTCACGCGAATCCGCTCGTTGCGCGGGAAGGAATACAGAATCCACACGACATCGAATGGCTTTTCGCGCTTGGGATAGTGGACCGCCGTGATGTCCACGCAGTAATCGAATTGCTCCTCATCACGCAGAACCTGCAGGATCTCAGGAATGAGTGAGCGATCCACCACCATGTAGTTCTGCCCCAGGTAGGTCAGGGGTTCAATGCCGGAACCATATTGCCGCTTGAGCTTGGCTACCATCGGCGAATCCCACGGAACCGGAACCGGACCGGCAGGCTTCGCGGGTGCGGCGGGAGCGGCTGGTTTCGGAGGAACAGCGGTAGGATTCGGCGGCTTGCCCGCAGGCGTGGGCTGAACTGCGCCGGATGGCTTCTCCGCCGCCGGTTTCTGTTCTCCGCCCGGCGGCGATGGTGTAGTGGACTTGTTGTCGTCAGCCATACTGCGAAGCGTGCACGCTCCGGCGCTGCAAGTTATTGAAAGAACGCTAAGTTCTAACAGCTGGCTACGGCACTCGTCAACCCAACCGGGTCACATCGAGCAGTGATTCCGATCACTAGTGCTGTGCCCATAAACTGAGAGCTGAAAGCTGGCAGCTGGCAGCTGACAGCTTCTAAATCCACTCCAGAGCACCCTTTTTCCAGATCCACAAATACCCAATCACCAGGATGCCCAGGAAGATAAACATCTCCAGCAGGCCGAACAGGCCCAGAGCCTTGAACTGGACCGCCCAGGGAAACAAGAAGATGGTCTCCACGTCAAAAACCACAAACAGGATGGCGACAATGTAAAAACGCACAGTGTAACGGCCGCGCGCGTTGTCCACAGGATCGATGCCGCACTCATACGGCATCAGTTTGGCCGGGTGGGGATTTTCCGGACGAACCAGCTTGGCTGCCAGCAGCGTCCCCGGGAGCAGGATTCCGATCAACGCCACAAATATGAAAATAGGTACGTAGTTCTGGGGCATCAGTTTCCTCGAACCCCTTGTCTGTTATGAAGAGCGGAGGAACGGTTAATACTACCCCTGAATGCGCATACCTTCAAGGAGCCGCACGCCCCGACGCCCCGCCCTTGACGCCGGTTCTGTGATGAGCAACACCCGCCTATGGCCCATTGCCAATTTCCAATTGCCGATTTAAGAGCAGCCGGGATTGCAATTGACAATCCGAAAATGGGAATTTCTCGGCGTTCTCGGCGGTTAATTTATAATCCCTGTTTCGCCACTCAAGCCCGGACCCGTCTATACGCCGTCCGCTAAGGAAGCCTTGGCACTCGACGAAAACATCTATCAACTCCGCCGCGAGAAGCTGAAAAAGATTGAGGCTCTCGGCCAGGAAAGTTATCCGCGCCGTTACCATTCTACGCACACGATCCCGCAGATTCTGTCCCAATACGGCCAGAAGACGACCGAACAACTGGAGAGCCCGCGTGTGAATGTGCGCGTGGCAGGCCGGATCATGGCCATCCGTCTGATGGGCAAAGCCGGATTCGCCCACTTGCAACAGGCGGGCCAGCGCCTGCAAATCTACGTCAAGAAAGACGCGGTCGGCGAAAACGGATTGGAGCTCTATAAGCTCCTCGACTTGGGAGACCACATCGGCGTGAGCGGCTACCTGTTCCGCACACGCACTGGCGAGCTCAGTGTGCACGTCGAGGAGATCACGTTCCTCTCCAAAGATCTGCTCCCCTTGCCCGAGAAGTGGCACGGTCTCACCGACGTCGAACTGCGCTATCGCCAGCGTTACGTCGACCTGATCATGAACAGGGAGGTGCGGGAAGTCTTTCTGAAGCGCAGCCGACTCGTGCAATCATTTCGCCACTTCATGGATTCTCACGGCTTCATCGAAGTAGAAACGCCGATGATGCAGCCGATCGCCGGCGGAGCCGTGGCACGTCCTTTCATCACGCACCACAAGAGCCTCGACATGAAGCTCTACCTGCGGATCGCGCCCGAGCTGTACCTGAAGCGGCTCACGGTCGGCGGACTGGATCGCGTGTACGAAATCAATCGCAACTTCCGCAACGAAGGCCTGGGCTGGCGCTGGAACCCCGAGTTCACCATGCTGGAGTTCTATCAGGCCTACGCCGACTACCGCGAGGTGATGGAGCTCACGCAAAACCTGCTGACCCAGGCCGCCATCGACGTCACCGGCGGAACCAGGGTGAAATTCGGAGAACATGAGATCGACTGGTCGCAGTCGAACTGGCAGCGCCTGACCATGCGCCAGGCTATCCTTGAATATTGGCCCGAAGCAGCCGGAACCAAACCGCAGCTGTCCGACTTCGCCACGCATGATTCAGTCAGGATCTTGGTCCAGCGCTTCAACCAGGCGCGTCCCCACATGGCTTACGATCCGAATGAACCGACCGGGAAGACGATTGCGAATTTATTTGAGGCAGTGGTTGAAGAACACCTGGTTCAGCCCACGATCATCTACGAATTCCCGCTCGCCGTCTCCCCTCTTTCCAAAAAGAAAGCCGACGAGCCTGACTGGACCGAACGCTGGGAGATTTTTGCCGGGCAGATGGAATTGTCCAACGGTTTCAGCGAGCTAAACGACCCCGAAGACCAACGCAGCCGCTTCGAGCAGCAACTGAAAGAACGTGAGCGCGGCGACGAAGAGGCTCACCAGATGGACGAAGACTACATCCGCGCTCTTTCCTATGGCATGCCGCCTGCGGGAGGCGTGGGCGTCGGCGTCGATCGCGTCGCCATGCTGCTCACCGACTCGCACACCATCCGCGACGTCATCTTGTTCCCCCTCCTTCGCCCGGAACGCCCTGCCGAAGACGCTGCCGAAAGGTCGCTGCTTTGACGCGCTACACGATTGTCATCCTGGGGCGAAGGATCTCTGCTTTTCCGCGATTCCGCTCAAAATGAAGGGCCTTTTATCGCGCTATATGCTGAACCAGAAACAAACAGTTAACCTGGCTGTCGTGACTACTCCCCGACCAAAAGGTCGGGGCTTCTCAAGCCAACACAGGGCTACTAACTGTGCTTGACGCTTGAAGGCTCATACTCAGGCTCGGATTGGAGGCCAAACTGCGGCGGGCTCAACGTCGTGTTGCTCGCCGTATGAAGGGCAGCAACCGTAGGCACAAAGCGGTTTTGCGATACCAACGCGGGTTAGCGAAGACTTCTCCGTCGCTGGTGACGGCGAAGGATTCTAAGCCCATGTCAATTCCAACTGCCTTGTCGTTGGCAGGGAGAGGCTTCCTCTCCACTACGCAAGCGAAACAGGCATACCAGATTCCGTTCTCCTGTTTTAGGGTGAGCGTCTTTATCTGTCCCTCCACCGGCCGGTGTAGTTTTATCTTGAGGTTGCCGATCTTGGATAGCTTTAGATACCTGCCCTCGAGCGAGAAGCCCGCTTGCGGATAGGTGAAGCTGGCATAGCGGGAGCGGGGAAATCCATATCCCCGCCGGAAGAAGGCTCTAAAAGTTTGGTCTACGCGCCGCAGAACATCCTGCAGTACTTGCGAGAATACCGTTCCCAGGCTGGCATCCGCTTGCTTGCAGGCCGGAAGCCGATTGGCTTGGTCGTGGTAGTTAAGCGATTTGCGGCAGATCTTGTAGGCATCTTGTAGGCATCTTTGCGCTCGTGCCGGGCGTCGTTGTAGAGTATGCGACACACCTCTAGAGTCTGCCCGAGCAAAGACTTTTATCTTAAAAGTTGGGTAAAGGCGATGGTGGAAAGCCCTTGGCGTTGAGCTTCTCCTACGCTTAGAGTAGAGTTGGTCTATGGCCTTTGTCAACGATATTCGACATGGTAGACACTGTGTTTTTCAGATGCATGTACATTTGGTCTTCGTCACCAAATACCGCCCAAAAGTGTTCGATGCAGCTGCGATCCACAGCCTACGGCTAATCTTTGCGAAGGTTTGTGCCGATTTCGAGGCTCAGCTTGTGGAGATGGAGGGAGAGGCAGACCATGTCCATCTGCTAATCCACTACCCGCCCAAACACTCGGTATCGGCAATGGTTAACAGCTTAAAGGGGGTTTCCAGCAGGCTACTACGAAGCGCAAGACCTGATCTGGCACACAAATACTGGAAGGGAGTACTTTGGTCACCTTCCTACTTGGCTGCAACCTGTGGAGGAGCCCCAATCAGCATTCTCAAGCAGTACATAGAATCTCAGAAGACACCGACTTAACCGAGTCGCTTATATCCCCACCCTAAAGGGCCAGGTTTTACGCTCCATTGGATAAACTCTCATCAGGCTCGGCCATTCACTTAGGGCGGGGCTATCGTAGCGTTTTACTTAAGGACGCGGGGTCGATAGCGCTTTGCGTCTTCAGTTTTTAGCCTTAAGCTCCTACCTTTCAACGCCCCAGCCAGGTTGGCAATTTCCAATAGAACGCTTGCGAAGTAAGATCGCAGTGCTGAGATCTGACATCCGAGAAGTCAGAACTGAGAACTAATCGCCAAAAGCCTCTTCGATTTATTCTTTCGTGCGATGAAAACCCTCAACGAAACCTACTCTCGGCTCTCGATGCGTCGGCGCTACGAGGTGTGGTTTTTGCGTCTGGCATTGGCGGATGGCAGCGGCGCCTGGTGGTTTCGCTATCTGCTGATGAATCCCCGACGCGCGGGATGTGTGGGCAATCCGGCTGGCGCTCCGGTACAAGTCTGGGCCACGTGGTTCCCGCGCGCGGGTAAGCCAGAGAGTTTTACCCAGGGCTTTCCGCTTGCGGAATTCCGTTTGAGCGTGCGCGGTCGAAATCCCTTTCATTTCGAAGTCGGCCAAAACTGGATCGGAGAGAGTGCCTGTCGCGGCGGCCTCAACGTTGGTGGCCATCAGATCGCCTGGGACCTCGAGTATCATTCGAACTTCCAGGTGACTTTGAGCGGCAAAGGCTGGATTGGCTTCTCGCGCACGCCGCATTCCGATGCCGTGTTTTCCGGTGAAATATCGCTCGATGACCGGGTCGTCAGGGGCGACGTGCTCGGCTACGGCTTGCAAGGCCACAACTGCGGCTATCGTCACCGCCACTTCTGGACCTGGGCGCACGCTTACTTCCATAGAGGCTTCGTTCCTGCCAGCACCTTTGAAGCTTTGGTTTACGAAATGCCCTTAGGCCTGAGCTTCCGCAAGGCTGTGTTGTGGCATGAGGGAGTGGCGTATGAGTTCCGCGATCTGGGCGAGCGCCGCCGCGACCGGCATAAGATGAGGTGGAGTTTTGACTGTTGCGCTTCCGCGGAACGTTACCTAGAGGTCGAAGTCGACGGGCAGGGCCCGTCCATCCATCGCCTTTCCTATGTGAAGACAAATTGCGCGGGCACTTTCGAAGTGGCCAACAACAGCCTGGCTCGAGCCGTCGTGCGCCTTCGCCGTCCCGGACATCCCGCTCAGGACTTGGTAACCGAGTGCGGAGCAGTCCTAGAAATGGTCGGCGATCTTCCCGGGGAACCAGAAACGAGCACGGAACCCGCTGACTGGCCGGGGTAGCAAAAGCCCTAGGGGAGACTTGGATTATTTCTTCTTCGGTCCCGGCACTCGCGCGGCAGGTTCAGGCGCTTTGTCGGCTGGAAAATTCGTGCTCAAGTAATCGATCAAGGCATTACCGTCCTTGGCATCGACCAACGCTCCCCACTTGATCATCTTGTCGACTTCCTTGCCCCAGGTTGCCTTTGTGAGCCGCTGCTGCAGGATGATTCGTGATTCATGACATTCCAAGCAGGCCTTGCGTGCTTTCGCTTGCATGTCGCCCGCCGGCAGATCAGGAGCTTGAGCGGCTAGTCCCCACAGAGAGGCAACCCTGCCCATCAGAATCACTGCAACGAGGCTAAGCCTGGACATGGACTTTCACCTGATCAATGGCGTTGTACAGATAGCCGCTGGGATTCCAGACAGCGGTGGTGGGCTGCATCCGCCCTTGGCTGTCGCTGGCCCGTGACATGATCAGGTAATCAGCGCGCTCGGACGGCTTCCACCAATAACTCCATAGCCGCCAGGCGTAATGCGCGTGCTCGGTTCCCAGTTGTGCTCGCGTCCAGGTCACTCCCGAATCCGTCGAGATCTCTACCTTCGTCACATCGGCTTCGCCAGCCCAGGCCGCACCGTGAATTTCGACGGCAGCGTGCTTCAGAGTCGTACCGTCCTTCGGGCCAGCAATAACAGACTTGACGCTTAATCCGGTAATGGGATGCGTCGCGTCCGGATTAGCCGAACCACCGGGCTCAATTGGCTTGTCGGGCATGCGGTAGCCGGGCTTCATGAAGTTTCCCTCGAACTCTTGGTCGAGCACTTTGATCTCGCTCAGCCACTTGCATGACGCTGCCCCAATCCATCCCGGAACCAAAGCCCGCGCGGGGAAACCATGATGCCTGGTAAGCGGTGCGCCATTCATGCTGGTTGCGATCAGACTGTCGGAATCCATTGCCTTCTCAACCGGAATGCTGCGGATAAATGGCGGCACCTTGCCCGGCACCTCATCCAACCCGTGAAACATGACGTATTTGCCTGCGGGCTTCACGCCCGCACGCCGCAGTAAGTCGCCCAAGCGAGGCCCGCGGAAGCGCGCGTTTCCTACCGCCCCCCTCTGCCATTGAATCCCCGGCACATGCGGACTCTGAAAACCTCGTCCGTTGCCCGCGCACTCCAGAGTATTGATCACCGAATGCGATTCGATTTTCCGCAAGTCTGTCAGACTCAAGCTGAGCGGCTTCTCTACTTCACCGCTAACACGCAAGCGCCATTCGGCGGCATCCAGCGTGCTCGGCTCGAACATGTGATTGCGGACAAAGAAGTGCGGCACCGGCGTGATCCAGGTGTTCATGAACTCGGTCGGCATTTCCAGATCAAGAAAACGGAAGGAGCGCAGGATCATTCCCTGTTTACCCGTAACCGCTGGCGCGGCGCTCTGGTCTGCTCCCCAGCTTAGGCTCGGATGAACCATCCCGGCCGTGGCCAGCGCCCAGGAAGCGTCTTTTAAGAAGTCGCGGCGAGAAATCATGGCCTCAGCATCAGTCGGCCAACTACTGTAGAAGGTGGCTGGCACCTGGTCAATAGCTGCGGACAGTTTGTTAAGAGGTTCGGATCACCAAATCTGGCGAGAACCGGTCGCATTTCAGAATGCCAGTTGGACACGGCTCATGAGCACGTCTTCGCCGTGCAGGGTTGAACTGGTTGAGGCCAGCCGGAACCTGGTCATCTCGTAATCCGTAACCAGCTTCACGCAGCGGTTCAAATACCAATTCACGCCGATCGCGCGCTCGGTTGCGGTGTGCGCCGAATTAATCGGATTGGCGAACCGCGGGAATGCATTCGCGTCCAGACGCAGCTGGCTGTAGCGAAATGCCAGTTCGATCGCACCCAGATGACGAAAGCCCCGGTTTGGTTCGAAACCGAAGCGTGGGCGCACGCCGGTATAGCTATTCTTTTCCCCCGTGAGCATGACCGACCCTGCCACTTGCCAGGCTTCATTTGTCAGCCGGCGAGTGATCTGCTTGTTCAGCACAATCTGCGATGAGATCACGTACTCGCCGAGCAGGCCCAAGGGTCCCCCGTAATAGTAGGCCTGCGGAGAAAACCGGTTGTGCGGGCCATTGGCTACAGCCGTGGAAGCGTATTTGAAGAATGTGTTTTGCCCGACCGTCTTTAATCCGGCGAGGCTCCCGTGCTGGTCCCCGGTCGAGCCACCCGCCCCCATGCCAAAATCCTGAGCTGCCTTTACGTGCGTCGCGGCGAAGGGCCGCAAAAACACACGAGCTGCGGCCTCGTGGGCATGAAGCCATTGGAAGCTGCCGTTCGCTCCATCCTCGGCCCCATTAAAGTAGCCGATTGCGTAACTAATCGATTCGGAAAACAAAGAGGCACTCACCTCGGCGCCCATATACCGCAAGGGAGCCAGGTCCGAAGCTAATGAGCGCTCAGCAAAGCTCAGATCGCGGTCGGATTTAAGAACTTCCAGCCCCACCGGTTCCTTGAACTTTCCCACTCGCAGTTTGGCAAAGGGAATCGACTTCAGCTCCAAGTAAGCTTCCTGAATCTGGGGATTATTTTGTCCAAAGTCTGGCATGAAGCGAAACTCAAGCCTGTTGAAAAGCGTCCCCTCAACCAGCGGACGTAGACGCCGGAAGAGGAATTTGTCGAAGCCAACGCCTTCGACGGCATTGGAGAAAAAGCGATTATCGGCCTGCAGGTACCCGTGGACTTGCAACCGGGTCCGATGGTCGTGAGTCGAAAACAAGATCCCGCTCGACCCAAATGACACGGCCGGAGTGCTCCCGAGCGGAGGCTTGGTAACCGGCTCAACCCGAGAGCCGCCGACGGGCGCCACGCCCTGGGCGCGAGCCAACGATCCTACCCACAGCACCGTCAGGAACAGGAACGAACTCCCATACCCAAGCCGGGTATGAAATCTGGCCAAAGCTTCATTCATAGTCAATTGACCGGATAGACTTAGTTGACACTTATCGCGTGCGCTCCTCCTCTCTGCCGGCATACCGAGGACGTCTTCTCCGCCTCGCTGTCGTGGTTGCCGAGCCCTTACGGTGGGACGCGACGTTTCTTGCAGAAAGCAATCATGAGGCGGCCAATCCCCATCGCTGCTCGAGAAGCCGTTCGATCGTCTTGAATACCAGACCGTCGACGATGTAGCCCAAGGCAACGATGAGAATCATGACTGCGACCACCTGGCTCATGTCGTTCAGATCCCGTCCCATCATCAGCAACTGTCCCAGGCCGAGAGTGACGAAAATCATTTCCCCGGAAATGAGCGACCGCCAGGCAAACGCCCACCCCTGTTTAAGGCCGGTCACGATGTAAGGCAGGCTCGCGGGCAGAGTCACATTCAGAAATAATTTCAGTCCGCGCGCGCCCAGGTTGCGTCCCGCCATAGAATAAATTTTCGGTAACTGCTTGCGTCCCGTTTCCATGCTGATGGTCACCGAGAGCAGCGAACCCATCACGACAACAAACAGAATTGCTTTCTCGCTAAGCCCAAACCACAGCACTGCGATGGGCAACCAACAAATGCTGGGCAAGCTTTGCAGGCTGACCAGCAATCCGCCCAAGGTTTGGTCCAGAAACCTGCTCCCGGCCACGCTCATTCCCAGGGCGATACCAAGAACGACAGAAAGTCCGTAGCCGAGCAGCATGCGCCTCATGCTCACGCCGATGGCGATCCAGAAACTGTGGTCGGCAAATCCCGCCCATATGGCTTCGGCCACGCCCCACGGGGTCGGAAACAGGTATGGCGGCCAGACTCTTAACCTGGCGAGAAGCGCCCATGCCCCGATCAGGGCTGCGTAGAACAGCAGGTTCCTAAGCGCGCGCTTCATCGCCGTACTCCGCTTCCAGGGATTTGTCGATCTCGGCCCGCAGGTCGTTAAGGATCTCCCGCGCCGCTCCGGCCACATGCACATCTTCCAAGTGCCGCGGCCGCGGCAATACAACCGGGTATTCCCGCTTGATCTGTCCGGGACGGAAAGTCAGCAGCAGCACGCGATCTCCCAGGCGCACGGCTTCGCGCACATTGTGCGTGACGAAGACGATGGTCCGCCCAGTCTCCGCCCAGATACGTTCCAGTTCGTCGTGCAGCAGGTCGCGCGTCTGGGCATCGAGCGCCGCAAAAGGCTCGTCCATCAGGAGAACGTCCGGTTCAGTCGCCAGCGCGCGCGCCAGCGCCACCCGCTGCCGCATGCCTCCAGAAAGCTGATGAATGTAGCTGGCTTTGAATTGAGACAAGTGGACCAGGCGAAGGTACTCACGAATCCGCGATTCGCGCTCGGGCTTCGGAACTCCCTTCATCCGCATCCCGAACCCAACGTTCTGCGCCACCGTAAGCCACGGGAACAATCCGAGTTCCTGGAAAATCAGGATGCGATCGGTGCCCGTACCCTGCACCGCCCTGTTATTTATGGTTATCTCTCCCGAAGTCTGCCGCTCGAGCCCCGCAATCAGGTGCAACAGCGTGGACTTTCCGCAGCCCGATGGCCCAACCACGCACAGAAACTCGCCCGAGCGAACTTCCAGGTCAATGTTTTTCAGAGCTTCGAGCGGTGCGCTGCCATTGGTTCGATAGCGCAGGCAGACTTTCTTCAGCGAGACTTTCGGCCAGGCTGCCGGAGTCCCTGGCAAAGGCACCATGACAGCGGCCCTTGGCGGTTTCCTATGGACTATAGGCAGGCTGCTCTTGTCCGGCGTGGGTTGAGGCGCGGGATGGGGAAAGTTTGCGTTCATTGAATTGCCTTTTTGTTCTTTTCTTCCAGTACCTGGTTCAGGAGGGTGAGATCGTACATACCGGCGAGATCCGGCATGTGGCGCCCCAGGAATCCCGCCTCGAACGCCGACTGCGCTGTTTTCAACAACGAAGCGCGCAGCGGGTCATAGGTGGCTTGCAGCCTGCCCCAGGATTCTTGCAAAACTTCTGGCGAAAGCGCCTTGCCCGTTTCTTTCTGGATTTGGCGGTTCAGGATTTGTTTGGCTTCGTCCAAATGTTCGTTGATCCAGTCTGTCAGTTCCACGTGGGCGCGAACCCAATTCTTCACCAGCTCCGGGTGCGCTTTCAGAAACTTCCTACGGACGATCACCTGCGCCGCAACAAATTGACCGCGGGGCCACAACTCGCGTTCATCCAGGAAAACACGCCCATTGCCTTCGTGAACCAGCCGCGAGGCCCAGGGCTCGGGAGCCCAGGCCGCGTCCAGATCCTGCCTCAGGAAGAGTGTGAGTTGGTCCGGGTTGGCTACCGGAACAATCTCGACATCCCCGCCTTTATCGCGAGTCTTGAACCCGTGAGTCTTTAACCACGCGCGCAGGGCAACGTCCTGGGTGTTGCCCACCTGCGGCGAAGCAATGCGCTTGCCGTGGAAATCTTCTGGCTTCTCGATGCCGGCATCCTTGCGCACCACCAGCGCAGCCCCCCCACTGGCGGCCCCGGCCACAACGCGCAGCGCTTCCCCATTCGAGCGCACATAGCCGTTAATCGCGGGATTGGGCCCCACATAGGTCATGTCGATCGCATCCGCAAACAGCGCCTCAATCGCCGACGGTCCTGCATTGAAGCTTTTCCATTCAACCTTCACCTGCGGGCCCATGGCCTTCTCGAACCAGCCATTGGCCTTCCCGATCATTGCCTGCGGGTGGGTGATATTCGGGAATGCGCCCACCCGGATCACGGTGCCATTTCCTTGTGCCTGTGCAACCGTGATCAACCCGAAAATCAGACCCGACAGAATGGCGGCCCAACTACGCATTCTGCGACCCTTTGCCGCCGTGAACGACCATGGGCAGTACCTGCGGTTCTTTCTTCTTTCTTCGCGACTTCCCTTTGCCGATGCTGGTCTCCGAAGCATTGGCAATGTCATGCAGGCTGGTGCTTTCCAAAATCCGTGCTGCGGCATCCCGTACCTCGAGAAAAACTTGATAGAGCGCGCGATGCGGAAGGTCCCGATCGATGAGTTCGCGCAACGACGCGGCATCGCCGAACGGAGCCAGGGGACCATCGATCAGGCGAATAATTTCGCTGAGGTAAATTTCGGAAGGCGCACGTCGCAACTGGTAGCCACCCTTCGCGCCCCGCACGCTCTCGACGATGCGTGCGTTCTTCAACTCCAGCAAAATCAACTCAAGAAACTTCTCCGGCAGGTTCTCTTCATACGCGATGTCGCGAATCCGAATCGCACCCTGGCTGTAATGCCGCGCCAGCATCATCATCGCCTGCAGTGCGTACAACCCCTTTTGCGACACTTTCATAACGCATTCATATGTAGCATTAAAGTCGAGTAAGTTAATAGGCTTTATTTAGATGCAACTTAGAAAAATCTGTGATGCCAGTTTGAGAAATTATTGGGGACGGCCTAAAACTGTTGAAAATGAATGCTTTAAATGGGGTTCTCCGGATTTTCGGGTCTGCCTGTGGAAAGGAAAAGAAGCTGGATTGGAAGTCGGCCCCCTCAGAAGTTTGCGGCACCGTCGCCGGCTAGCCGCAGCAATTGTACGGTGACGTTGTCGGGAGCCCCGCGTTCTTTGGCCAGCCGGACCAGTTCCCGACATGCGTCTGCCGCGGTATCGCGCCCCGCAACCGCGCGCAACTCTTCATCCGCCACCAGCGCCCACAGGCCGTCGGTACATAGCAGAAGCATGTCCCCTGGCTTTAGCGCCAGAGGAGTGACCGGAGAATCCGCGGTAAAATCTGCGCCGACTCCTAAGGCCGCCGTAAGAATATGCCGCTGGGGGTGTCCTTCGGCTTCTTCGGCGCGGATCAGGCCAGTCTCGATTAGTCGGTTGACATAGGAATGATCACGCGTCAGCCGAGAAATGCTTCCGCTTCGAATCAGGTACAAGCGACTGTCACCTACGTGCGCGAAATAAAGTTTCCCCTTGACGACACACGCCGCCGTGCAGGTCGTACCCATGCCCAAAAAGCCGGGATTCAGAATCGCGTATTCCTGGATTCGCTCATGCGCGGTTCGCAGTCCCAGCACGAGGTCGGATTGCGGTTCTTCCCCGGACCCCTGCTCGTAAACCTCGCGGACGGTTTTTACTGCGATCTGGCTGGCCTGCTCGCCGCCTTCATAGCCGCCCATGCCATCGGCAATAACCGCGAGCCGGCCTTTGCGCCGGAACTGTTCCTCCGCTTCCGGCTCCCAGTACCCGGAGAAATCCTCGTTGTGCTCGCGCTGGCAGCCGATGTCGCTCAGGTGAGCGAACTCGACTCCCGCCCGGATCACCATGACCCCTCGCAGCTCATCGATATGTGTCAATGTCCGGTCACCGCCGATGGATTTGGACGGCGAAGTGCCAGCACAGCAGTCTTGCTGTCGACCGGGTTAGCATACTCGGAGAGCTAAACTTCCGCTGCCTCTTTCAGCAAACTCCCCTAATGCCCGGAGCGACCGGCATTATATACCGGCCCTCGGGGCCAGACGGAATTTTGCTGAGCGCGGCCAGGTGGCTATCCGCTTAGAAAAGCTTGGACAGCACGGGACATGCTGATTTTGGGTCCCAGGTACTGAAAACCCTCGGCTTTGCGCGTGTCGTGGGTACGGTTTACTGGTCGGCGCAGTTAAAACTGCGGTCTGCTGGCTTCACTAAATCCCAACCCACCATGTCAGACCACTTCTACTGCGTGTCGGGAAGGGTCAACAGTGCGGACAAACTATACCTTATCTTTCTGTTCGACTGAGTTGTCGGCCGTATTCGCCCTCTTGCAAACCAGCCTTTCACAAACCGCACTACTGTCTGGTTAAGGAGTCGAGGCGTCCGTGTAATTCCTTGTTGTTGCAAAACTTAGCAGCCATTTCAGCTTTTTTCGATTTGAATTCATCAGGGCCTATTTTCGCCCTCCCTGCTGCCATCGGGCCATGCGAAGACAATGGTGCTCATGAACACTGGTCGCACGGTCTTCTCTCAGCTGATGGATGATCTGCCCACCTATGAATTTATAAACATATGCGAATCGCTATTCCGGCGATCACTGATCGACAGGGATGCTTCTTTCGCACAATTCCCTGCCAACAATACTATTCTCGGTCTCCGAACAGTGTGAACGTGTACGAAATCGGTCGTTTGCCGTCGTTGCTGTAAATTCTACGAATGCATGCAGCTTCGAGTTTTTATCCCGCCCTGGCGGCTTCGGTCCTCTTCCTGCATGCGGTGTTCATTTTGTGGGTAGTTTTCGGTGCCCTCTTGACACGCTCACGCCCGATCCTTCGCTGGCTGCATATCGTTTCTCTTGTCTGGGGAATCCTCACGGAACTGCTTCCTTGGCCGTGTCCTTTGACTGTGCTAGAAAACTGGCTTGAAGCCAAGGCTGGAGTCCAGCCGTACCAGGGCGGGTTCCTACTCCATTACTTGGATAAGCTCGTCTATCCGGACATCTCTGTAACTGTTCTGACAGTTGCAGGCATGATCATCTGCGCTCTGAATCTCGCGTTCTATGCCGGGCAAACCAGGATCGGTCGACTCCGATAGCCCCGTCGGCTCTGTCCGCACTTCACTTCTTGTTTAGGCGCTTAGATCGAAGATCAGGCACCACAAGCCGATTTCGCAGCTACGCTCGAAGATCTTGTGTGGGGAAATGGCGCTTGAAGATGAAATTTCGCGCGTATTCAACCTGCGCCATGGCCTAGAAACGGGACAGGTTCATCTGGCTGCGTTCCTTTTTTGGAGAAGGTATGGTTGCGATTCAGTTCCTGCTCGATGAAGAAGTGGCCGTTGAGCCAGTAGGTGGCG
>QIAU01000182.1 GCA_003225055.1 Acidobacteriota bacterium | reverse complement strand
AGTGGAGATTGTCGGAGACGGCCCTCTCCGGCCGTCTCTCGAAGCCCAGGTTAGCCGCCTCGGTCTGAATGACCGGGTAAAACTGCTGGGCGCTCTCCCCCATGAAAAGCTCTGCCGTGCTTACCAAAGAGTTTGCGTTTTTGCGCTTCCCTGTAAGGTGACCGCCGACGGCGACCGCGACGGCATTCCGAACGTATTGCTGGAGGCCATGGCCAGCGGAGTGCCCATCGTCTCGACGCCGGTTTCGGGCATTCCCGAGCTGATCACCTCAGAAGGCGAAGGTCTGCTTGTCCCGCCGAACAGCCCTGCGAGGCTTGCCGACGCGCTGGATAGACTTCTCACCTCGCCAGAACTCAGAGAACGACTAGCCCTTGCCGCCAGGGCCAAGATTGAAACTTGCTTCTCCATCGAACGGAGCTCCGCACAATTACTGTCTCTCTTCGAGCAGGGAGGAATCAGGTGAAGGTTCTTTATCTGTGTAACGATCCGGGCATCGATCTGGCTGGGAAAAGCGGCGGCGCCATTCACATCCGCTCTTTCGTTCGCGCTCTCGCTGACCTCGGTCATGAAGTCGCTATCGTTACTTGTAGTCCGCGGGGCGGTGAGAAAACCCTCGAATCCGATCTGCATGCCACAATTTTTCCAGCACTCCTCGCTCCTTGGAATCGCGCGCTCGCTCAGGTTCTAAGAGCCGCCAACCGTGCAGTGGGCCGAACCCCTCGTCGCAACCCCGATGCGGTGCGGGCCCTCCACAATCTGACGTTTTTCAGGGCGGCAATGGATGCCGCGATGCAATTGAATCCAGATTTCATTTATGAGCGTTACAGCCTCTGGGCGGTGGCAGGCCTCCAGTTGGCCAAAAAACGCTCGATTCCACTGGTTCTCGAGGTGAACGCGCCGCTCGCTTATGAACAGCAGCACTACCGGGCGGGTGTGACCTGCCCGCCGCTGGCACATTGGGTCGAACATAGGATCTGGCGCAAGGCGCATCTGCTGATTGCAGTCTCGGAATCACTGCGCAGCCAATTGCAAAGGGCGGGAGTGCAGCCTGAGCTTATTCAGGTTCTGCCGAACGCTGTTAATACGGGCTTGTTCCATAAGGACTTAGAGGGATCGATGGTGAGGGAACGGTTTGACCTTGTGGGACGCTTTGTCATCGGCTTTGTTGGCACGTTCAAACGATGGCATGGGGTGGACCTGCTGCTCGCCGCCTTTCAGGATTTGCATCGGATAGATCCCTCGACCCACCTGCTTCTCGTGGGAGACGGTCCCTTGCGGCCACAATTCGAGGAGGAAGTTCGGAACGCGGGGTTAACGCCAGCGGTGACGTTCGCCGGGGGAGTCGCGCACGAAGACGTACCCCAGCATCTGGCTGCGATGGATGTTGCCATTGCACCCTATCCCGCGCTGGACAATTTTTACTACTCTCCGCTAAAGCTCTTCGAATACATGGCTGCGGGTCGACCAGTGGTTGCAAGCCGAGTAGGACAGGTGGCAGAAGTCGTCGTTGATGGCGCTACGGGCCTGTTATTTGAGCCGGGTGACCGCGCGGATCTCGTGGACTGTATCCTCCGGCTACAGCGCGATCGAGCGCTGTGTAACGAACTGGGGAGAAACGCCAGTGCCGCCTGCTCGGCGCGCACCTGGACCCACCATGCGGCTCGGGTGATCGAACGAGTTGAACCACTAGTCAACCGAAATCGTGCGTGGCCGAGGCGGGCAATAGGGTTAAGCAGTCCTTATGCGGAGAATTAGGCCGGGGGAGGAAGTCTTGGAGATCTTTGACCGGAGTGCTAACCGTCATGCGGTATGGAGTACGTCTTTGAGGTTTTTGTTTGAAGGAAGTCGAGCATGAACATCGCCGACGTGCTGTTAGGACGCGCTAAGTTGAAAGGTATCCAGTGGGTGCTGCTCTCCACGACGGCGCGCAAGGCATTAGCGGATCAGCTGAGAGCCCTTCTGCCCCAGGGGGCCTTAGTGGGGCCGCGTCATCTAAGGGAGGTGCGGTTTAAGCCTGGCCGCCGGCTCACCGCATACTACGACGCGCTTGTCTACATCGAGGGCAGCGAGGCTTATCGCGTTCGCCCCATCGCCGTAACCTGGGGGTCGAATACCGACGCAGATCGGCACCAAGAGACAGGTGATCTGGCCAAGGTGCAGGCCGAGGCGGTGCGCCACGGCGTGGCGGCGCCCTTCCTGCAACTGATGGCGGATTGTCCTGAGTGGAGCATGCGGGTCCGGGTGTCGCCGCTGGACGCGCGATTCATCCAGCTTGCGCGCCTGTCAGACCCGCAGCACGTACGCGCTATGCTCGCGGAAGCCCACGCGTCCGGTAATGCCGGATCGGATCGGGGTCGCGTCAGCGATTACACAGTTACAGCAATCATATATCGTCCCGGAAAACGGCACGTGCTGCGCTACGACCCGGTGGATCCGGCGAAGGGAGGGACGGTATTCGCCAAACTGTACATCGGCGGAGAAGAGGCGCGCGTCTATCGCCGCGAAGACGGAGCGCGCGCCTTTCGCGTGGCGCGGGAGGTGGCAGACTGGCTGGCCGAGCGTGGCCAGGGTGTGAACTGCCTGCGGCCGCTAGCCTACGTGGCGGAGGATGCGGTTGTCCTTTACCCGCGAGTTGGCGGCGTGCCGCTGTCTGACTACGCGCGCCGCCCTAACCGCGTCGTCGCACGGTGGTTGCAGCAGGCCGGGGCGGCGCTTTGCACCTTGCATCACCTGCCTGTCGAGCTCGCCGGCCGGCCCGAACCCCACGATTTTGCGGCCGAGATTCGGGACAGCGCCAAGAAGAGCGATCATATCCCCGTGCTGCTGCCGCAGGTGGGACCGGCGATTGAGGCGCTTTTCGACCGCGCGCGAGAATTGCACGAGCGACTGCCCCAGGAGCCGCCGACCTTCACCCACGGGGACCTCAAATCCGAGCACATCTGGGTTGCCGCTGGCGGGCTCACGGTGATGGATTTCGATTGCTCTCGCTTGGCCGACCCGGCGCTCGATGTGGGTCAGTTTCTGGCCGACTGGCAGTTCTGGCAGTCCGCTTATGATCAGGCCAGCGACGACACGTATAAGAGTTTCCTCGCCGGGTACGCCGCCGCTGCCCCGAAAGAGCGCCTGATCCGCGCCCGTCTCTACGAAGCGGTCGAGTTGGTCAAATATGCTGGCCGTCGCCTGCACCCCTTCGAGCACGACTGGGCGTCTCGTACGGGGCGGCTGGTTGATCGCGCCTGGGCTGTCATGAACGAACTTCAACGCACCCTCAGTTTGCCTGCCCGCCCACTCTCGGCACAGCGGTCAGGGAACACGTTTCAAAATTCCCCGCGTGCCCAGGCCAGGGAAGGAGACCGCTAATGCGTGAGTGGCTTTACAAGGCTCGACACTTTCTGCCGTTGCTTCTCCCTTACTGGAAACGGCTGTGCGTGGCGGCGTTGGCAATGGTGGTGAACTCCCTGCTTAGCGCACTTCGTCCTTGGCCGGTCAAGGTCGTCATCGATCGTGTGCTCGTGCGTTCCCATACCCATATCAGCCGCGTGCCTTTCGTACGGGCATGGCTAGACAGTGCCGGATTCACCCGCCTGGAAATCCTTTACGGCGCATGCGCTGCGACCTTACTCATTGCCCTGCTTACAGGCTTGCTGAGCTATTACTTTACGCACACCATGGGTGTTGTGGGCCAAGACTTTATCTTCGCACTTCGCCGTAATCTGTTTGCCCACATGCAACGCCTTTCCTTAAGGTTCCATGATCAGCAGCGGACCGGGGACCTCATAACGCGACTGACTTCCGACATCCAGGCCATCCAGGACATGATCGCCACTGGGGTTACCACTTTCGGCACTAA
>QIAU01000183.1 GCA_003225055.1 Acidobacteriota bacterium | reverse complement strand
CCATTTGTCTGGACAGCTACCGTGGATTCGATCGTGGAGAAACTGCAACGGTGCCGGCAAACCCTCGAAAACATCCAGCCGGGGTGCACCCTGCCGCGTTCACGAAAAAGGAGGAAACAATAACTCCAGTCGTTTAAGCGACACTACACTAGCAGTTCCCCCACCCGAAGGCCCGTGAACACGGCGAGGAATACCATCGTGCGCGTAGGCTCCTTTAGGATGCGAAGTAGTGCTGCAATCTGCTCGATGGAAAGCACAATGGCCATCCTGGTTCGCTTGGCACTTTGACGCACCATGCGTATGGGATTCACATCAAGCCATTCCCACCTGACAGCGTGATTGAAGACCGCGCTCATGATGTTTCGAGCTTTGGCTTTGCTTCCGTTCGCATACTTGAGCGAACGAAGCCACTGCTCCACGGCGACTGCTTTGACCTCGGTTACGTGATAGCTTCCCCACCGGGGCAAAATCCACTTTCGGAAATAGCCTACGTAGGTGACCTGCGTCTTCCGCGTTTTGGTGCAATCCGGCCCCAGCTCTTTTTCCTGGTAGTGTTCGACAAGCGTTTGAACACTGATCGGAGTCAAGCTGGTGCGCGGATTCTCGGTGTTGATGTCTGCCCGAAGTGCGGCGACGGCCTTCTGCGCCGCCGTCTCGTTCGGATATTGCTCGAGCGATCCAACCATCAGATTGCGTCGCGTCCGACTGCCATCCGCCTGGAGTTCGTACCATCGGTACTCCCAAGCCTTCCGGCCACCGGCACGCTTCACGATCTGAAGGCTGCCTTGCTGAAATCTCGTCCGTCTCATCACGATCCTCCGTGGTTAGGGACGGCACGGATAGCTGCCTAACTTTAACCGCAAGTTGACCCACGCGTCGAGATCTGAAGTGCGAAATCGCCACAATTTTCCGATTCGCATCGCGCGTATCTCGCCTTTGCGAGCGAGACGCTGAAGCGTCTTCGGATGAATTTGAAGCAGCGCTGCTGCTTCGCGTGAATCGAGGAATCTCTCGAAGTGAGGGATAGGCTGGCTGACTGCTGTCGCTTCATGCATCTCGCTCATATGACCCCGCAGTAATATCGGGACCACGGCGGAGGGTTGTTTGTCCCGCCAGACTGCAATTTATCGAGTCGCCAAGAGTTCGCCAACAAATTGCTCTAGATCCAGTGCCTCAACCCCGCTAGCGATCGCGGCTGTTGGAACCTGAAGCCGGGACTTCCGATGGACCACGATCAATCTTCCGGCTCGTTTTTGCAACGCGCGCTGAAGAGAGGTCAAGGGCGATGCCATGGGCGGGCGGACAGTCTTCGCGGCTTTCGCTTCTACCAGCCACAGCTTGGCGTTAGGACGTGGAACAAGAAAGTCCACTTCCAGACCCTGCTGATCACGAAAATAGTAGAGCTCCTTGCGCATCCCACGGTCGGCTTGGCTTTTGAGTATCTCTGCTGCGACGAAGCCTTCGAACAAAGGCCCCAGAAATGGCGACCGCTCAAGCTCAGCTGATGAGGTCAGGCCCAGGAGGTAACAGGCGAGGCCGGAATCACCCAGGTACACTTTCGGTGACTTAACTAGTCTCTTCCCGAAGTTTTCGAAATACGGCGGCACCAGAATGACCTGACCTGTTATTTCGAGGATGTGCAGCCAGTCGCCAATCGTTGGAACGGTGACCCCGAGCGGTGCAGCAAGGTCGGTCTTGTTCAGAATCTGGCCGTGACGACTCGCCAGAAGAGCGAGAAAACGGCGAAATGTCGCCAAGTCCCGCACGTTTGTAATCGCCCGGACATCTCTCTCCAAGTACGTTTGCAAGTAGGAGGCAAACCAAAGGCTACGAGCCTTGGGCCGGGCGAGCACCTCTGGGAATCCCCCGTGTAACAGGTTCACTTTCTTGGTTTCTGCGAGGCTGAAAGGCAGGAGCTGGAGGATGGCAGCCCGGCCCGCCATCGATTCGCTGATGCCCTGCATCAGCGGAGCCTCCTGGGACCCCGTGGACAGCCATTGCCCCATCCGCCGCGGGCCCGTGTCGATAACCGTACGGACGTAGGCAAGTAATTCGGGGGTATTCTGGATCTCATCGAAGACGACTGGAGGGCGTAGTGCGTCAAGGAATGCGCGGGGATCGCTGCGTACGCGTGCCTGAATGTCGGGGTCTTCGAGCAGCACGTAGCGGGCTTTCGGGAACAGCCTGCGGAGAAGAGTGGTTTTGCCGGCACGCCGGGGCCCGGTCACAACAACTGCGGGAAAGTGTCGAGCTGCGTCCAGCAGCACGCTTGCCAATCTCCTTTGGATATATTGCATATGAGAAATATAAGCTAGTACTTTAGATTACTCAATACTAGAAATTGGTGTTTGTGAGACCGATACCAAAGATGTTGTTGGAGGTAGGCTGCCCCCTGACCATGTCCGTCAGAGAATCCACCCGATATTTTGCGCAATTTGCGTAAGAGCCTACGCAATATGCGTAAACCTGCTGCGCCGGAGAGCAAGGCTCAATCGTGAATGCTTGACTGGGAGGGATGCTCCGGTACGGCCCGACTTTTTACCCTCTCAGACATAAGGGCGCTGATTTCGTCGAAATGCCACGGGCGGAAATCGTGTGTATCGACGCCGACATCCATGGAAAGGGAAGTAGGTGTGTCAGGGAGGTTCCCATGAGAATGTCCGTACAGGTGCCACGCTCCATGATGGGAGCGATTCCAGACCCGCATGGCGTAGTGACAGATCACGATGGGTTGGCCATGTATGGAGATTTCCGCAAAGTTGCTGAGCCAAGAGAACTCCTCGGTCAGCTTGCGAATTTGTTTGTCGTGATTTCCCGGCACCGCAAAGATCTTCTTGCAGCGAATCTGCTTGCGGTACTCCAGCGCTTTCGCCTTGCTCCCGATGCAGAAATCCCCGAGGAAATAGAGGATGTCATTGGCCTTAGCGGAGTCGTTGAGACGGTCGAGGATCGTTCGATCCATTTCCTCGACGATTTGAAACGGTCGATTACAGTAGCGGATTATGTTGCTATGACCGAAATGAAAATCTGCCGTAAACCATATGTTCGGCATCTCTCTTGTGAACTCCCTGGTGACCTAGCCCCGTCTCAATGATGCTTTGCGTTCCGCTGCGGAACGACTTGCTGCGCAGGAGGTTCTGGCATTGCCATCTGTTGTGACTGAGCGGCACTTGACGCTTCCGACGTTCCTTGTCGCACGTTGGCAAACCAAGTACCCAACACGAATCCCAGTGCTAGAGCAGCACTGGCAACGACAGGCAGCCAAATCGCCCAGACCTGCTTTTCCAGCCTACCAAGTAAATCGTCGATCTGTTGTGTTCTTGAAGTCATGCTCCGGAGGAGCGAGTCATTGGCGCTTCTGACCTTTGTGATCACTCCGATGTCAGGGTGAGCTACTTCTCGTAGCACCTTCACAAGCTGCTTCTGAACGGAGTTCACTTCAGCACAAGACTGGTCAAACGCTCTTGCGGCATCCGGCAAACCAGACTGCTGGAAACGCTGTCGCAGACTCTCTCCCAACAGCTTCGCGATTCGAGGCGGGTCCAGCCCCGTTTCCAATTCCTTCGGCAATTGCGCAACGCGTGACTCACCGTGACGTGTATGCTGCCATTCGCTTCTCAACTTCATCGACCTTAGATAGGGCATTTTCTAGAATCTTCTGCAAAGACTTCCGCTCTGCCGCGATCACCGCGGGCGTTTCAACATGACCACACAGGCACTGGCACATGGCCTTCGTGACCTCGGTGGGCGTCTCTACAATGGTAAATTCACGGCTTGGCGAAGGCGCCGCTTTCACGACCACGTAAAATTGGCTGTTCGTTTGAGGAGGTCGACATGTCCTCAATGAAAGCTTCCATCCGGCCTCTGTTTTACTGGCTGCGCTGCGCTCTACGATGCATTCTCGGTCTTGCGTTCGTGGTCGCGCCCCACAGCGTATTGCAGGCAGTGAACGTTCCATCGCCGTATCACGTTGGTTTTGTGCAGTTTCCCGCGGCGCTACTGATCGTCTTCGCGGCTATGTTTCTCGCTGTTGCGCGACGGCCTCGCGAGAACCGCAACCTCATCCCCTACGGGATCCTGTTGAAGGTGTCGTATTGCTCTGTGGTATTTGCTTACTGGTTTCTGCGTCGGTTGTCCTTCATTTGGAAGCCGTTCGCGATCATTGACGTCGTGTTCGGCGTCCTGTTCTGGCTCGCCTATCGAGAGCTGAGTTCAGTTGCGTAATCCCACGCACGTCAACCAAGCTCTTAATTTTCTATGAGATGAATATGGTTTGCAGAGTCAGTCAGTTGCGCTTGTAGCGAATATTTGGTACTATGGTTGCAGATGTAGCGGTTGACTGGGAGGGAGGTTTGGGTGTCCACTTATCCAATTTCGATTACGGAGTCTGAAGAAGAGCAGATTCGGGAACTGGCTCAGCTGATGATTCAGCAGCGGGCCGCACTGGTTGGCCCGGACAACCAGAGGCACGAGATTCCGGACTCTCTCTATCGCCTCCTGCTCTGCGTCTTGAGGATGATGCAGGAAGGCATGGCGGTGTCCATCGTCCCCCAGATGCAAGAGCTGACTACGCAGAGAGCCGCAAATCTCCTGGGGGTGTCACGCCAGTTTTTCGTCCGGCTCCTCGACGATGGCAAGATTCCTTTCCACCGGACTGGGACTCATCGCAGGGTATATTTGAAAGATGTTCTCGCATTCAGGACGCGGCGCGATCAGCAGAGAAAGGAATCCATTGAGAGGATCGCCAGGGAAGAGGTCGAAAAGGGAACGTATGACGATTTTCCTTTGCCCAAATAAGGGCCATCAGTTCGACCGATGACAGCGGACTTTCCTGTTGTTCTCGACGCATGCGTACTCGTGCCCGCTGCTTTGCGCGACACGCTCCTTCGTTGCGGCGAGCGGCGCCTGTTTTTGCCTCGTTGGTCCGGCGATATTCTCGACGAACTCCGTCGCACACTGCTGGAGAAGATCAGCCGTTCTCAGGAACAGGTAGAGCACCTCTTAACCGAGCTCAATCAGCACTTTGCTGACTCCAGGGTGGAAGGATACGAGCCTCTTGTCGCCCTGATGGCTAATGATCCAGCAGATCGTCATGTGGTGGCAGCTGCCGTAAAGTGTGGCGCTGAAGCGATCATAACCTTCAATCTCAAGCATTTTCCTGAAGCGGCGCTCGACCCGTGGGACATCGAGGTACAGCATCCGGATGAGTTTCTCGTCGACCTTTATCACTCGAACTCTGATCTCATCATTCACATTCTGTACGAGCAGGCAGGATTCATTGGCAGGACGCTGGCGGATCTGCTTGCAGTCTTGAGGCAAGGGGTGCCGAACTTTGTGCATTTAGTTGGCGATTCCCTGGACCTCGCGAACCTGTGAAGCTTTCTGGTGGCACGCTGCTTGGGCGGGCACGTTCGACGGGACCCAACCCTAGGAACACTTCAAGACTCAGGCACGAATTCTCCTCACTTGACGCTGGCGATCAGAAAATACACGGACGATACACATTTGGTTGTTCCTTGCCGTTCCTTACAAGACCTTATGGAGCCACCCGAGCCTTGTAAATACAACGTGATCTAATTGGCGAAGGCCCTTTCACGGCGGTAACACGGGTTCAAATCCCGTCGGGGACGCCAACTCTATCAACCACTTCCGGAATTGCTGGTTTTGGCGCACTACGGGTTACGCTACGGTTAAGCTGGCATCCCGCGAAGCCGGGGCGCGTGATCGTAGCGATTTGACGAATTACCACAATTAGACGCAGGCAGATCACTAGCTAATGACCTTTCCGGTCGAGAGCATCTGCTTCATCTTCTCTATTCGGCGAGTGCGTGTTTCTTCCTTCTTGGCTTCGGAATACCAGACGACGAATTCTTTCCTATGGGTAAATGATAGACGGTTCAGCTTTTCAGTGAACTTCGCGCCCAGCCCCCTCTCTAGTTGGACGGGAATCTCGATCTCCCGCTTTTCGGTGTCCGGCTCAAGGATAATCGTCACAACGTCTCCAGCCTTGACGCCCGCATGAAGACGGGCGTTTGCATTCACGACGATGTACTGAATCCCTCCCCTGTTCCCGACCGTGCTGCACCAAGTGTAGCCGTTGATCGTCACCTTGACGGGCACCTTGGCTTTGCTCCAGACACCTCGCGTGTCGAAAGCCAGAGTGAACGATGCGCTTGCATCCGCCCGCGACTCGTCTCCATTCAGCTTCGTTTGGAATTCTTTTCGCATTTAGTCATCCAGTTCAATTCGAATACTGAGAAGCTGCGTCCCGAACAGGCACACCGCCCTCGAGTCTCCTGCGCTGCTTGGCAACTGATTCTCAAGCCAGCGTTGACGCTCACGCGGATCATCGTTGGGGAGCAGATGCGCAGTACCCGTGTGCCAATGATACGTTAGGCCCTGACGCAGCTTCAGACGGACATGCGGATCACGCTCAATGTTGCGGACGTATCCCGCCCTCATCCCATGCTCGGCGACCAACCAAAACTGACTCTCGACACGTCCATCACCCACTGGCGTGCGCCGTGGCTTCCCCGTCTTCCGTCCTTTCGTTTCCAACAAAGCATATCCGGGCAGCGGCAGACCCAACGCAAGCGCCAGCGTGATTGGCGGGTTCAGCGAATACGTACACAAGGCAGACCAACCTCTGACAGTCGCTGTGCCGCTTGTAGTGCGCCGCATCCTCCATTAGCTCGAAGCACACTTCCTTCTCAGCGAGCGTGGCACGCGTGATTTTCGCCTCTACCACAATTTGTCCGTTCTTCAACAGGAAGTCCGTCCGCGAGAGCTCACCACGAAACGACGGCGTTGGCTGCTTCGCGCGAACGTTGTTGAAATGAAGCTCCAGCAAAGCATGCAGAATATCCTGAACGTCATACTCGTTGTTGATTTGGAGGGCCTGGCGCTGCTGACTCTGGAGTTGCACCACCGCGGCATGAAACCGGCGACAGATGACGCGAACGATTGAGACGGCATCTGACTGCTTCAGGGTTCGAGTCGCTTCCGCCGTCACGTACCGGCTTTGACTTTGCAGTTGCTCCCTGCACGCCTGAAGCAACGCTTTGCGTTTTTGCCGGGTCGCATTATCGCTGACGATGCTGGGAGGAGGAAATGGCTCTCTCGTAGGCGCTCCTCGCAGAAGCATAATTCACCTGTTCTTCCGGCTATTTGAGAGATCACGCTGACAGCACGCTGGGAGAGTGACAGCACGCGGGGAGAGTGGGTTTGATTCAGTGGCGACACCACACCCAGACGCAGGATTGTCAAGCAGAATCCGGAGCCGCGGTCGAGAGAGTTTTAGTTTCGTTTGGCTTTCCACTTGACCCACCGTGTACGTTGGGTCCGCCGCCATCTTTCTGCGGGCCTATATTGAGACCACTCTCGCGGGCGGGCTTCTCAGCTTGACTCCCCTCTTTGGCGCATCGTGGTTATGGAAAACTGACGATCTAAAAATGGCACAATACTGTGCCACACATTTATGTGTGATACACTTATGTGCCACGAAGAACCCTTTTGAGTTCGGCCGGGAATTAGGGGTTGATGAGATTGTCGACCGTGATGCCGAGGTCGCGGAGGTGGTGGAGGCCATCGAGCAAGGTGGAAAACTGTTCATCGTCGGGCCGCGTAGGTACGGTAAGACCTCGATTCTCAAGGCAGCAGAAGACAGGCTACGAACCGCCGGAGCAGTCGTGCTTCGCTACGATGCCGAAAGCTACCCTTCGCTCGATCTGCTCGTTAACAGCCTAGTGGCGGGCGCTGCGAGGCATTTGAAGGGAGGCGTAGAGCGGACGGGTGAACAGATCCGCAAGTTCTTCTCACGCTTGCGCCCGGAATTGAACTTCAGCATGACGGAACGAGAGTGGACGGCGAAAGTGGGAGTAACCGCCGCCGATACCACCGAACATCATGTGACACTCTTGGTGGAAGCGCTCGATGGCCTGGAACAACTGGCAAAAGCGCAGCCCAAGGATCGGGCAGTTGGTCTGGTAATTGACGAATTTCAAAAGATTATCGAGATTGGCGGCCAATCGGCGGAGGCCCACATTCGGGCAGCCATTCAACGCCACAAGCGCACGGGATATGTCTTCGCCGGCTCCAAAACCCGGCTCCTGACTTCCATGACTACCGACGCGGCGCGACCCTTTTATCGCCTAGGTGCATCCCGGTTTATTGGGCCAGTGCCGCGTAATGATTTCACCAGCTTCTTGCACAAGAAGTTTGTCGACAGCCGGTTCGGGGTCGACGATCCCGGCGTGCTCAACCTGATTCTGGATCTCGCCGAAGAAGTCCCCTACAACGTGCAAATGCTGGCCCATGCGTGTTGGGAGGATCTTCGGGCAAAGGCAAAGAGTGAGCAACCAGTCCTGAATCACAGTGTCGTGCGAGGAGCCCTCGAGCGCCTGGTCAGACAATACGATCCGTTTTACACCCAGCTTTGGAACGGCCTGACGGCGATCCAGCAGAAAACGTTGATTCTGGTCATCACGGAAGGCGGAACCAATCTGCAATCGATGAGGGTAGTCCGTGCTCTGGGCAAAGGGCCGTCAACGGTTCGCAGGTCGTTGGGAGCGTTGATGGACCGTGGGATCTTGCGTGAGGAAGAAGGGAGTGGTGATATAAGGATGCGTTTCGAGGATCCGTTTTTCGCCCGATGGATCGCGATGTTTACGGCGCGAATCTGAAGCGGCACAGTCGTCTGCGGTAGTGGCGACATTGACGCTGCGATCTTCTGGTTTTTTCATATGGCTGTTTTGTGGATGGCGACTCTGCGTCAAGAGGCGCTTTACGTTGGAATGCGTGAGTCGAGTCCAGGAGTACTGCCCGCCACGCGAATGCCACAAGTACAAGTGTAAGTATTCTGCAGTAAATGCGGAAGGGGGCTCCAGATCGACGCCCAGCGCTGCCCCAGCTGCGGCATGCGCCAACCGGGAGAGGGCTAGTTATTACCTGGATCCGGCGTGAAGCTCAGCATATCTCCCCGAGTTTGGCCGAAAATCGCACATTTCTCTCCAAAGTTTTGCAGCAGTCGAAACTCTAAGAGTGGTTGCGAGATTGACGGAACGTCGGAGAGGCCGCAGCAAACACCGGACAGCTTAGAACCCGCGTCTTGTAAGTTGTCATTACAAAACATTACAAGTACCTGTGGGCTCATAACCAATCCTTCTCGTCATCCCAGTACGGTTCGAAATCGTCCTTATTATAGGCTTTGCTCCCATGGTGGTTTCTCCGGTTCCTGTAATTCTGCCTCAAAACTCGCGGTACAACGACGGTACAACATGACTGTGTTCCTTTGCGTTCTTTCCGGCTCTTTACAGGGCATTGCAGTGCGACCGCTGCCTTGTCATTACAACAGGTTCCAGTTTTTCAGCGCCCTTTCACGGCGGTATCACGGGTTCAAATCCCGTCGGGGACGCCAAATCTTTTCAGTCATTTGCGCGAATTTCCTCAGAATTTCGCGGTACAACGACGGTACAACTTGGTTTCGGGCTGATCATGCTCACCACCTTGCTCTGAGCCGCCCGCTTGTCCGGGCTCAGCGCTTGGGTGTAGGTGTCCAGGGTCATGCGGGACGTGGTATGCCGCAATAGCTCCTGCACTACTTTGACGTCCTCACCATTCGCTTTGAGGATGGAAGAGAAGGTGTGGCGAAAGGTATGCCGCGAGATTTTTTTGGTGATTCCCAGTTTTCGCGCCGGCGGCTGGATGATATCCCTCATAACAGCACTCAGCCAGACGGGCTGCTTTCCGCGTTTCGCCCCCGCCCGGTTCGCTGCGGTAGCCCACACATAATCGGATGGTTGCTTATGATGGTTGCTTATACGGAGTGACAGCGTACCAGACCAAGAGGTCGCGAGCGACGTAGGAGTCGATGGGGCATCAGCTTGCGGCAAGGCCGTGAGCGCTCCTGATGACTCGGATCAATTATCAGGGAATTGCAAGCTGCCCTTCACAAGCATAACGAGCGGCTGAGACAACTCGCTGCCCAAAAGCTTGGCCCGGGCAGGCTGAACCAGCGTTCTCGCTAGCTGTACTCACTAGCCGTTTTGACGGCGCGTGGTGGCGTCAACACCCCTATCCATGCCTAGATTCATGATGCGACGATTAGCTCCACGCCCAGCGAGGCGGAGGATAGCTTCCGTATCTCGGTTTCAACTCCGCGCGGGTTCTTAATGAACCCTTGAGGATCGTACACAAGGCAGACCAACCTCTGACAGTCGCCGTTCCGCTTGTAATGCGCCGCATCCTCCATTAGCTCGAAGCACACTTCCTTCTCAGCGAGCGTGGCACGCGTGATTTTCGCCTCTACCACAATTTGTCCGTTCTTCAACAGGAAGTCCGTCCGCGAGAGCTCACCACGAAACGACGGCGTTGGCTGCTTCGCGCGAACGTTGTTGAAATGAAGCTCCAGCAAAGCATGCAGAATATCCTGAACGTCATACTCGTTGTTGATTTGGAGGGCCTGGCGCTGCTGACTCTGGAGTTGCACCACCGCGGCATGAAACCGGCGACAGATGACGCGAACGATTGAGACGGCATCTGACTGCTTCAGGGTTCGAGTCGCTTCCGCCGTCACGTACCGGCTTTGACTTTGCAGTTGCTCCCTGCACGCCTGAAGCAACGCTTTGCGTTTTTGCCGGGTCGCATTATCGCTGACGATGCCGGGAGGAGGAAATGGCTCTCTCGTAGGCGCTCCTCGCAGAAGCATAATTCACCTGTTCTTCCGGCTATTTGAGAGATCACACTGACAGCACGCTGGGAGAGTGACAGCACGCGGGGAGAGTGGGTTTGACTCAGTGTCAACACCTTACACCCAGACGCAGGATTGTCAAGCAGAATCCGGAGCCGCGGTCGAGAGAGTTTTAGTTTCGTTTGGCTTTCCACTTGACCCACCTTGTACGTTGGGCCGCCGCCATCTTTCTGCGGGCCTATATTGAGACCACTCTCGCGGGCTTCTCAGCTTGACTCCTCTCTTTGGCGCATCGTGCACGCTGAGCAGCTGCAATCCTCGCCCGCCCAGCAGCCGATATCGAATACCAGTATTCTTGATCGTCGCGTTGCGTCTTTACCTTCCACGAATTTCACGAACTCGTTTACAAGATCATCCGTATCGCTGAACCCGATGCCGATCCCAAAAACCCGGCTGATCGACCAGCACAAGTCGATATCAAAGTGCCTGGAGGATCAGGTGGGATTGTGTACTCACTTGAGGTTTATCAGGACAGTCGACTCGTCCGTCTGCTTAAGGCGAAGTCTACAATGGGACTGGTGACCGTGGTTACAGCTACCGTCAGCAGGTTCGCGAACTGCACCAGCAAGGCTGGAGGAGATGTCCGCCTGAAAACTCGCCGTGTCGTGCGCGGTGATGGCGGTCATTTGGACTGCAGAACGCAAAGGAGGCAAACGATATATCGGCCAAGAAAAATGGCAAAGGGGAACAAGACACTGGCAGCCGTACTTTGCATGGCGATATTTCAACAGATAGGTGCCCGTGCGGTTTACTGAATAGAGCGACATTGCTGAGGAAGTCGTTGTTTCCAGTGCTTGCCGAAAGGGGTTTGATACTCGAAATCGTCCGTCAGGTAAAAGTGACTCCAGAACGCTTCGTGAGCAGCGCTATGTTCAGGGTAAACAACCACCCAATAAATGCCGGATGGGTGGTCCTGTGTTGCGGCAAACCAGGCACCCACGGGTACATGGTCATAGCTCGTCTTTTCGTTTGCCAAACGTGTCAGGTCATCGTTCGTCTTTTTCGGGTCGGCGGTCAGATGCCAAAATTTCCGTTTCTGTTGCGCTATGTCCCCGATCGGGTCGGGCCCTTATGATTTGGACAGAACAGGCTTCCATTCGCACCCGCGTAGGTCACGTCGCGCTCTCAGTGGCTTGAGACCCGATTTTTCGCGTAGTTCGTTGAACTGGTTGCCAACGTCCTTCTCGGTTGCGATTAAATCAGGTGCCTGAGATGTTTGAGCCAATGAAGACGCGAAGAATATGACCAACAGGACGACCTGAACGCCACGGTTCACAAGGATAGTCTACGCCCACTGAGGGATAACTATTTGTCAGGCGTTTGCGCTGAGAATCCGAATCGTGAGGCGATTTTTCCGACAATTACTTGCTCGTGCTGTAGAACCTGTGGCCGGAAGCGAGGAACGTAGTTCCGGGAGCGAAGGAAAAGGATGAAGTGGAAGACTATCTGAATCGCAAGGTGTGTAGTGGGGAGACATCGCTGTCCGAGGCACAGCGCGAGATTGCAACCGATTGGTATGCGGTCTACAAAAGCATTCATGGGCGCTAGTAAACGGCCAGCTTGGCCTAGCGTGGCAGTGCTAGACGCTCAATTGGGCCGAAACGGGCTAATGCTTTAAGATAGGCTACAAGCGAGGAGATAAGGTTATCAGTGGCCGTGGCGGGGATCTCGCGCATTTCGACCAACGCATCGTTCGTGACCCGCAGATCTGCGGAGGAGAACCGGTCTTCAAGGGAACAAGGGTCACTCTGCGTAGTGTGCTTGCCAGCCTTGCGGCCGGCGATAGGCCCGAGGCGATCTTGGCTGGCTTTCCCAGCCTGAAGCCGGAGGACGTTCAAGGGGCGATTGCATTCGCGGCTGCGTCGGCTGAGGAGGATTTGCCCGTACCGGCTGTTCCTCGAATTCGATGAAAGTCAAACTCGATGAAAACTTGCCTCTACAAATCGCATTTGAACTCCGAGCTCGCACCTATGACTTACAGACCGTTGGCAAGGAAAACCTCACGGGGCGTGTGGATGCGGATATCTGGCAGGCGGCCCAACGCAAGGGCCGCCTGCTAATCACTGTGTGCCGAGCATGTTCGACAGCTTGGAGGTGCAAGTCCTCTTCACAACGTGATGGACGTGAAGTGATAGCGAAGCGCAAGGGCGAAATCACACCCGCCGCGAGGCGGGGCCTGAAAGAAGCGTGGAGCAAAGACGCGAACTGATGAACAAGAACCGGATACGAGGCCTACGGTGACGGGCGAGCAAGCAGTTGATTGCGAAGCCCATATCCATCAAGCTCACTGGTGGTAGATCCGGCGGTTGCGCGTGGAAGGCGGTCGAGCTTACCTCGGGAGATCTGCGGCATGTCACGGAATCGTGACTGAGGGTGAAGCAATTCATCCTGACCGTGTCGCAGAAGTCAGCAGAGGGCAAAGTAGGTCATGCCGTCGGCGAGGCTAGTGAGGCACTCCAAAGTCGAAAGACGGAGCAACGGATAGGCCAAGCCGGGAACGATGATCGAAGGCCCGAACGGTACCCCGCAAGGGGAATAAAGGAAAGGCGAGTAAGCGGCGCGACTCATGAGCGAACGGCGGCAGAAAAACCGGCCCGAACAAGGGGTGCTGGCCTTTGCGGTGGAGAGTAGGAGTGATGCTCCGACGGCCACCGAGGAAGGGACCGAAACGCCCGTGGCGAAGCGCAAGTCAGAAAGCCTGGCCGGAACTGAACGACTGATGGAGGAAGTCTGCGGGCTGGAAAACTGCAAGCAGGCGTTACAACGAGTCAAGGCCAATAAAGGGAGTCCGGGAGTAGACGGGATGACCGTCGAGGAACTTCCGGAATACCTAAAGCAGCATGGGCTAGAAATCGGGGGACAGCTACGAAACGGAACCTATCAGCCGCGACCGGTCAAGCGAGTGGAAATCTCCAAGCCGGACGGTCAGGGAATGCGCGAGTTGGGCATTCCTTGTGTGCTGGACCGCTTTGTTCAGCAAGCAGTGCTGCAGGTTCTGCAGAAGCGCTGGGATCCGACGTTCTCCGAACACAGCCACGGTTTTCGACCGGGGCGTAGCGCACAGCAGGCGGTGCACGAGGCGCAGCAGTACATCGCCGAAGGGTACCGCTGGGTGGTGGACCTCGACCTAGAAAAATTTTTTGATCGAGTAAACCACGACCGCCTGTTAGCGGCGGTCGCCAAGCGTGTGGCCGACAAGCGAATGCTCAAGTTGATTCGAGCGTTTCTGGAGGCCGGAGTGATGGAGGACGGGTTGGTAAGTGCGGTGGATGAGGGAACGCCTCAGGGCGGTCCGCTTTCACCCTTACTTTCCAACTTGGTGCTGGACGAACTGGACCGGGAGTTAGAGCGGCGTGGTCACCGCTTCGTGCGTTATGCCGACGATTGCAACATCTACGTGGGCAGCGAACGAGCGGGACAACGAGTGATGGAGAGCGTTACGCGCTTCATCATGCATCGTCTCAAGCTCAAGGTAAATCAGGCGAAGAGCGCCGTAGCCCGACCGTGGCAAAGGAAGTTTCTTGGATTCAGCTTCACGAGCGAACGAGAACCGAGGCGGCGGATCGCCCCCAAGGCCATCGCTCGCTTCAAGGAGCGGATTCGGGAGCAGACCCGGAGAACCCGCGGCATCAGCCTGCAGCAGATGGTCAAGGAGATCGCGACTTATCTGCGAGGATGGCTCGGATACTTCGGCGACTGTCAAACGCCTTCGGTGTTGCACGACCTTGAAACGTGGGTACGCCGCCGACTGCGGTCGGTGGTGTGGAAGCAATGGAAGCGCGGACGGACACGGTTCCGCGAGCTTCGCAAACGGGGCGTCAGTAAGGACCTGGCAGCACAAACGGCCGGGAGCCCTCACGGTCCGTGGCGGCTCGCGAACTCGCCCGCTCTGGCGATTGCCTTGCCTAATGCCTACTTTGCTGAGCTCGGGCTTCTGCCCCTAGTCGTACGGTCCTAGCTTAATCCGCCGAACCGCCGTATGCGGACCCGCATGTACGGTGGTGTGGCAGGGGAGGCGGGGTGACCCGTCCCCCTATGCCGATCAAGACAACTCAAGACCTTGATTTTTCGGATACCGGCAAGTTTGTGCCGGGCCCATCACGGAATCGTGCTCATACGCTTGCAAACGCCCAGCCGACGAAACTTGATTGCTCGGGTGACCGAACTCTTTGAAGCGGAAAACGTGGGCGGTTGGGCCGGTTGCTTTGTCGTTGCGACAGAGCGAAAGATCCGTGTACGGAAACCCAGGCCTGCCCGCAACTGATCCGACACGCGACCTGCTCAAGAGCCTGCCTGATGTTTTCAGCTGTCCGTGGAACCCTCTCCACAATTGGCAGAGATATTGCGATGGAGTTAGAGTTGTGAGATCGCGGTCAGCGCAGACCTGCAGTAAGAGTGTGCCTGGACGAAAACGAGCCGCGGCGCTCAGAGTCGAGAACTCAAGGCTGGCGTACCCTCACCATGAGCATTTGTTCGTCGCCAAGTGAGTCGGGAGTATCGCGGGCTCAGTACGCCTTGGCGAAGTATGCCTGCTCACCTGCAGGCTTCCCGCATTTAATGCAGCTGCCGGAGCGGCGGGGTTGCTTGATGGGTATACAGCGCAGCGTGGCCTTGGTCTCCTCTTTAATCTTCTGTTCGCAATCCGGGTCGCCGCACCAGAAGGAAAATGCAAATCCGCTTTCGATCGCAGACTTGAAGTCATCATAGTTCTCCGTGTCCAGAGTTTTAGCCTCGCGAAAGGCAAGGGCACGGTCATAGAGAGATTTCTGGATCGCTGCTAGCATCTCCCCTACCGCGCCGGCGAGCGCATCCTGATTAATAGATAATTTGCCCTCCTTGCCAGGTTTGTCGCGGCGCGCCAAGACAACCGTGTTTTTCGTTAAATCCTTCGGACCGATTTCGATGCGTAAAGGAATCCCTCGCATCTCCCAGTCGTTGAATTTGAAACCCGGACTCACGCCTTCGCGTTCGTCGAGAATTGTGCGGAAGTGGGACGCAACGAGCTCAGCCCGGATCCTTTTGGCCGCTTCCAAGACCCTTGCACTCTCCTCCTCAGTCTTGTAGATAGGAACGATCACCACCTGCTGGGGTGCCAGCTTGGGCGGCAACAAAAGCCCCTGGTCATCGCTGTGAACCATAATGATCGCGCCGATGAAACGTGTAGATAAGCCCCACGATGTTGTCCAGCAGTCCTGGAGTGTTCCGTTCTTGTCGAGGTAGCGGATATCGAAGGCCTTTGCGAAATTCTGCCCGAGATTGTGCGACGTCCCGGCCTGCAGTGCCTTGCCGTCCCCCATCATGGCTTCGATTGAGTAAGTCTGATCGGCACCTGCGAAGCGCTCGGATGGGGACTTGCGGCCGGGGATAACGGGGATCGCGGCATCATTGACGGCAAAATCTGTGTAGATGTCCAGCATCTGGCGTGTCTCGGTTTCAGCCTCCTCGAAAGTCGCGTGTGCGGTATGGCCTTCTTGCCAGAAGAACTCGAGTGTACGGAGAAAGAGCTTCGTTCGGAGTTCCCAGCGGACTACGCTGTTCCACTGATTGATCAAGACAGGCAAATCGCGGTAAGACTGAATCCATTTCGAATATGCATGACCTATGATGGTTTCCGAGGTCGGACGTATGACTAGCGGCTCTTCGAGTTCCTCTCCACCTCCGTGGGTTACCACCGCCAGCTCGGGCGAGAAACCCGCTACGTGAGATTTCTCCTTTTCGATGAAACTACGCGGGATCAGCAAAGGAAAAGCGGCGTTGACGTGACCCGTAGCCTTGAACCGCCGATCGAGCGCCTGTTGGATGTTTTCCCACAAAGCCCAGCCGTAAGGGCGCACAATCATACACCCCCGCACCGGAGCGTAGTCTGCGAGCTCGGCACGAAGCACGAGCTGGTTGTACCATTCAGAGAAATCCTCGGATCGCGAAGGAACTTTGAGTTCGGACATTCGATCAATTGCCTCGATAAGCTTATTGTCGACGAACGTCTTGGCTGTTACCTGGCATCTATTAGATTCCTCTGCGGGCACAGATGCTGCTGGGAGATGAGTCACTTCGATGAATACGAAAGGGGTCGCGCACGTCAGTCGGGCCGATACAGCCCATCGCTTTTGATGTCAAACACACGGTTCAATCGCGCACGGTAGTGGAGCGCATCACCGGGTTTGGATAGAAAACGGGCACCCTGGCACTTGCGTAGGCCACGTCTTTGCTGAAAATGACGAGCAGAGCAAGCCCGGTCGGAAAGCTTGCCGGCTGGCAAGTGTTAATTGCTGTCTGCAGCGCTCCGGTACCGCCTAGTTCGTGCCGAACAGAACTCGGCGGGAAATTCGGGAAAAAATACTGCTCCACGCAGTAGCTGCGGTATTCGTATTCGGTTCTTCCGCAACGCGCGCAACCCCGGGTTCTCGTTTGAGCACTGGTCAAAATTGACCATCTTGCTGCTGAGTAAACACGCATTATGTAGCCATGAGAGTCACCGAGAAACAAGCACTGGCGGTGCGGTGCCCCACTTGTGGCGCTAAGCCGGGAGAGAAATGCGAGCTTAGTACCGGGCAGCCGCGCACTGAACCCCATCGAGATCGGCGCCTGGCGGCTTCGGACAGGTAACTCTCTGCGCAAGCACGGAATGAGCCCGCCTCAATCGTGCAAGCTAAACCTCGCCGTGATGCTTCGCGCATCGTTTGTTTGCACTATGGGTCCAGCAGCACCGCACTTTGGGACTACAATTGAGGATTATGAGTTCTGTTGCGGCATCCAAAAAGAACCGCAGGTTTAACCCTAGCACCTTCCTCGCGACAATTGGCCAGGGCAGGAAGAGCCTGACCGTTGCCAAGAAAGAGAGGATCTTCACACAAGGGGATGCGGCGGACGCTGTCTTCTATATCCAGAACGGCAAAGTGCGACTCACTGTCGTATCCAAGACCGGCAAGGAAGCCACGATCGGCATATTGAGCGAGGGGAATTTTTTTGGCGAAGGCTCGCTGGCCGGCCAGGCTCTCCGTATGGGATCCGCAGCTGCCATGACGGACTGCGATCTTCTGCGGATCGAGAAGAAGGCGATGATGGACGCGCTTCATCGGGAACGCGCTTTTTCCGATATGTTCGTGGCGTATTTGCTGGGCCGTAATATCCGATATGAAGAGGACCTGGTCGACCAACTGTTCAATTCCAGCGAAAAGAGACTGGCCCGTGTGCTTCTTATGCTAGCTCATTTTGGTAAGGATGGAGTGCCCGAGACCGTGGTGCCGAAGATCAGTCAGGAGACCCTGGCAGAAATGGTCGGCACCACTCGTTCCCGAGTGAGCTTTTTCATGAACCGGTTCAGGAAATTGGGCTTCATTCACTACGCCGGAGGGGTAGACGGCGGGCTACAGGTTCACAGTTCACTGCTGAATGTAGTTCTGCACGATTGAGCGGCTCCGCACCGATCTTCTCTTCGCAATCAAGAATAGCGCTATCGGTGGTCTGCGACGTTGCTGGTCGTACCCAGCGGAGTGGCAGCCGTAATCTGGTAGTCCTGGTAGTCAATGGTGAAATAGGCATGGCCTCCCAGTCGAATCGCGCTGCTGCTTCGATTGGAAGTGGGAAGCCAGAAATTCCCTACCTTGGCATAGGCCTGTTCGATCCGAGTTTCTTTCGTCCAGAAGGAAGGGTTTTTCGCGGGCACAGCCTCAATATGCACCGCACGCAATCCGTCTGCGATACGTTTTATGGACTGAAGTCCATCTGGATGCGGTCCCTGTTCATAAAATCTCTGCGCGCCCGCCTCGCCTTTGTCTTGATCTCCAAGATCTACAGGCAGATGTATGCAGATACGGGAATTGCCACTGACAGTGCACGAGTCTCTCGATCTGCGCGGTGGGGCCGCTGGTTGGCAAAGCCTTGCCAGCGGCTGTTTGCGGGTTCCCCAATGCCGCACCTTGAAATTCCCGGGATGTGGAGCGCAACCGCCGGTCTGGAGCAGACCACTTCTGCCAGCGATTGAGCGGGCGTTAAAGTCCAGGAGGTGCCAGAAGCATTTTCTCGCCTGTGACAGTGTTCAATTGTGACCAGACGAATGCAGCCAGGCTTGTGGTAACAACATGACCATGCGTAAGCGACAGTGCCTGGAATGCGGTGGTGAACTGGTGATGGCGGTTCGTCCCAGCGAAAATGGTCGGCTCAGCCCTAGCTCGGGAAACATGGTGAGGCCAAACGCCAAGTGGAGATGCGGCACCTGTGGACAGGCTTTTAGTGCAGAGCAACTTCGCGCAGATAGACGAGCGAACTCGAAATTGGTCGATCAAACATGACAAAACTCGGGACGGAAAGAAAACCAAGAGTTCCCACTCTTGGAGTATTCGGAGTCCGCGCGCTCTCCTCGACTGACCGTCGCCCAGCGACTACGTTCCCTTGTAAGGCTTATACGGAGGCTCAGGCAGCTGTGGCTTGGTAGCCGAGTGGTTCACCATGATATGGCTCCCGAGAATCGGTCGAGGGGGAAGGGCGGCGATCATCCGATGCCTAGTTTAGCCGCCACAACTTCCAGTCATGACCCTTACCCTATCAACAAAGATGGTGCGCCTTGCGGAGGATCGGGCGATGTTCAAAATTGCTCGGTTCGAAAATTTCAGGCAGGCTTCGGTGACGCAGCGGAATGAGGAAGCCTGTTCATTTAGTGACAAGCTCGCTAGCAAAACCTGCACGGTCTGCAAAAATCAGGAAACGGGCGAGAAAAATGCACCTTGTTCGCCAAGCGTGTGGGAGAAATCATCTGGAATGGGAGTGTCCAATTTTGACCAGACGCATAGGAGGTCTGGATGCGAGACTGCTCGCACGTGATGATGTACCTGCAAAACGCAGAGAGAGTGCCTACGAACCGTGAAGTGCTTGTGGTCGATGACGAGCCGAGTGTCCGCGAGACTGTTGCCGTGCTGTTGACGTCAGCCGGATACGATGTGACCGCTGCGGAGGATGGCTTTGGGGCGCTTTTGCAGCTAAGAAAGATGCTGCCTGACGTAATCGTTTCCGACCTCAACATGCCGCAGATGTCAGGTTATGAGCTACTCTCCGTCGTCCGCCGGCGTTTCCCACAAATCATGACTGTGGCGATGAGCGGCGACTATCAAGGCGATGCCGTACCCCCTGACGTGATTGCCGACAGCTTTTTTGCTAAAGGGCAGAGTCCGAAGCATCTCTTGGCAACCGTTGCGGACCTAATTCGAACATCCGACACCTGGGTGAGTGCCCATCTGAAGGAGGGTGCTCCAGCTTGGATTCCTCGCAATGGGAATGACTCACAGGGCATGCCGTATGTGGTAGTGACATGCGCAGAATGTCTGCGGGCGTTTCAGTTGACGGTAGTAGAAGAAACCGCCGGCGAAGTGTTTGAAGCGCCATGCCGCTTCTGTCCGAGCAAGAATAGATACATCATTGAACGCGCACGCGACTATATGCGTGATGAAATTTCTGCGCTGTGTTGAACTTTAAAACTGAGTTCTGTTGATCAGTTTCATGGGCGTGATTGGAACTTAACGCGTGGGCAGGCTCGGCTCGGGAAGACACGGTTGACCGCCTGCAAAAGTCCGTGGATGTTCTGCATGCGATTATGTCAATACCGGACAAAGGTATCCCGGAAGAAGTGCTGAGCAATGCAAAGTGCATCCTGGTAGTGCCAGACCTCATTAAAGGTGGCTTCATTTTTGGGGCAAGCACGGACGTGGCGTGGCCTCTTGCCGTACTACTGCAGGCTGGAGTGCGCCCGCGTTCGTCTCAGTTGGTCGAGGAAGTTGGGGATTGCAGATCGGAGTCGAAGGCGTGGACCTGGTCATGCTAGGCATGAACGACCAGGATTTCCAGCATTTGCTCTCTACTAAGTTTCAATTGACCGGCGAAGGATTAGTTGCAGCAGGCCCGGTTGGCCGTCACGCGGCCGCCGGAACCGACTGGAAGATGAACACTCGAATGCTGACCTACTCACGCTCGAAGGGAGTGTTCGCCGGCCTGACACTCGAAGGTGCGGTCGTGCAGCAGGATGACGGCTCGACGCGCGCTATTTACGGCAAGAACATGAAGTTCCGAAACATTCTTTCGGGCAAGGTGTCAACTCCGGAAAGTGCGGCCGCATTCATCAAGGCCGTGTCAGATGCAGGCCAACAAGTGCACGTTGCGGAAGCGAAAGAAGACAGGAAGTAATCTGTGTGGGATCCTACGATCATCGGATTTCCGCTGACCGGAACCACGTACTGGTTCCGGTCAGCACCACAGACTTGGGGTGACGGAACTCACGATGGAGGCGTCAAATGCGCTGCTTTTGGGAGCAAATGGGTGCCCTTGGCCCGATCTATCGCTTGTTGGGTCAAGGGTTCAATGATGGTGAAATCGCAAAGAAGTTGGATCTCACCGAATTAAACGTACAAAGCTGCATAGCCTGGACACTTCATTTCTTGAAGCTGAAGGACCGTCAAGAGCTGGTCGTATACGCCTTAGCTGCAGCATAGCTTTGCCTATCAATCGAGAGTTGGCACATAATGAGAGTCAGTCTACGGAAATATCTCTGGGCGCAAATAGCTTGCCTCAGTCTTTTGCCTATTCTGGCATTTGCTCAGTCCTCTGATTTTGCGCAGAATCTGGAGGCTTGCAAGAACGGCCGCGGGGCCTGCGATCGCTCTAAGCTGACCGAATCCGAATCAGCCGGCGTGGCGCTCGCCGATCACCAACGCAACATTGCGAATTGCAGAGACCGCTTCGAACCCTGTGTCCATTCGAAACTAACCGAACCCGAAGCTATCGCGTTGGCACTAGCCGATCACCAGCGTAATATCTCCAACTGCAACGATGGCATGGGGTCCTGCGACCGGTCTAAACTGAGCCAGTCCGAAGCCCGTGAAATGGCCGTCGCGGAGCACCAGCGCAACTTCGCCAACCGCAAAGACGGGGTAGGCGATTGCGACCGCTCCAAACTGAGTTCGTCGGAAGCGGGGGCAGTGGACACTGCCAAACGCCAGCTCAACGTCTCCGACTGTAAGAATGGCGCTGGGCTCTGCGATCATTCCAGGCTAACTCCTTCGGAAACGAGGGTAGTGACCGCCGCAGAACACCAGCGCAACGCGCAGAATTGTGAAAATGGCTGGGACGAGTGCGACCACTTAAGGCGCACTCCCTCGGAAGCCCGTCAGACAGCCGTCGCGGACCACCAGCGCAATCTCTCTGCTTGTAAGGACGGCCAAAAGACCCGCCACTACTCCAAACTCACTCAGCAGAAGCTAGGGCATTGGCCTCCGCCGACCGCAAGCGAAATTACTCAGCATGTCTCAAGGGGCCAGGGGTACTGCGATCGCTCGCGGCTAACGCCCTCAGAAGCCAGAGCGATTCCGGCCCAGTACAACCCAATTCCCCAATAGCACTGCAGGGGTGACAAGACCGCATAGAGCTTACTCGCGAACACACATGTGAAGGAGAGCAATTCATGGTGAGAACGACCAACACCTTTCAAGGAACCAACCGACGAGATCGGAGCGCCGATACGAGGCAAGCTTCCCCGGACCCTGGTCCACAACTTCCTCTACTCCAAAGGTCAAGGCGCTGATCAAGAAGCTTCATTGCGAATGTATGACGAAGGCTGTCCCAACGCAGGTATCGCCAACAACACCCGACGCGACGGGATACTCGGGACCGGGGGGAGCTACTTCCAGTGAGTAGGCGATCTTAATGAATCGCCCACTAAGAACCCTGCTGTACGAGCTGCTTTTCGAGCCTATCCTGCGGCTATTGCAACGAGTCTGGGATTTTGTTACCTGAAATCACGATCCCGCAACGGAGAGTGGTGGGCCAGTTTAGGCGAACCTATCGGTCCCGTAGCACTCCCGCCCCGTCGTCCTCGCCCCAGGCCTTGACGTATTGCGCTTTTCCAATGGCTCCTGGGCCGTTTGGCCCCATCTCGTGAACTGTTTCAAGGCCTTCTGTCGACTGCGCTCGCAGGCGATGATGGGCGCACTTCGCCGCCCAGACTCGTGTTCCTCGGAGCAATGAAACGGCTGCCCAGCACGGTACGCATAGCTCGGGCGATCTTAGCAAGGAAGGCCATTTGCGCGCCTTGGCCGAGCGGCGCCGGCAGGTTAGGGTTCCGAGATTGAGCTATTAGGTTGAGCGAAAGAATGTTGCCGGGGGAGCAATGTGAGCGTTATTGAGCAGACTGGGCAACCCTGGTTTGGTAAGGTTCAGTCAGGGTCGTTCGAAAGGCTGGCCATATGGTCCCCGACAAAGTCACGTGTTCCCCACCGCCACCCTTGTTCCCTTTCTCGGGCGATGTCCCGCGATTTTGTGACCAGCTCAACGTCTACGGCCGCGAAGAAGAAGCCTCATCACGAATGTACGACGACGGCTGCCCCAATGAAAACTCAACCGTAGATGGTGCTACTGGGTATTCCAAAGATGAGGTCGAAGCCCTAGAGGAAGAAGCTCACTCTGAAGAGGAGAGAGCTGTATCCAGTCGGTAGCGCCGTTAGTTACGGATCATCAACTGCGCACTTTCGTTGTACAGCTTGTGTGGAGCCGACGGCCGGGATTTTGCAAGGAGATCTAGAAAAAGGGGAGAGTTCTTGTGACAGCATGCTTGGAGAGCGCTCAGCAATCGAAGATGGATCCAGTGACCCCTACCTGGAACCTAACTGTGAGGGACCGCCGACTCATGTGGCTTCAAAAAAAACATCCGGGTGCGTCCGGCCATAAACTCCAGCTGTGGGCAACAGGGGCCTTCAAGGAATCTTCGGGCCCCGCTACTGGTCTCGGTTGTGGGATAAGGCGTGACCTGTAAACTCAGACCGCCAAGTTCGCAACAGCGAAGGGAGGAGCCCGAGTGGTGGAGATGAGATCCAAAATGGTAAAGCCCGGTACTGCTACGTGGCGACTGTGGCTAGGACTTGGTCTTGGCGGTCTCGGGATTCTTAATGCTGTGCTCAGCCTTAGCATCGGCAGCGACAAGATGCTGATACTTCTGGCGCTATCCGTCCTGATGGCTGCAGTTGGCTTAGCCCAGTTTTCGTTGTGGTCCACGCTTCGACAGTCCTGGCTCTGACAGGTGATGGATTTTCATAGCTTTCCCCGTTATTAACCGGATTCGAATGAAAGGAGTCTGCAAGCATGGCTACAAAATTTACCCCCCTCCACGATCGCATTCTGGTGCGGCGCGTAGAAGAAGCTGGCACTACTCGCGGCGGCCTCATCATCCCCGATTCTGCCAAAGATAAACCACAAGAAGGTGAAGTCATCTCAGTTGGCAAAGGCAAGACCAATGACGAAGGCAAAGTGTTCGCTGTCGCGCTAAAAGAAGGCGACCGCATTCTGTTCGGCAAGTACTCCGGTACCGAGATTAAGATTGATGGGGAAGAATTTCTCATTATGAAAGAGGAGGAAGTCCTCGGTGTCGTCACCGGTGTGGCGAAGAAAGAGACCGTTGGAGCCAAGAGATAGCTTGCTCCCTTGAGCGTCCCTGTTGGCGTATCTGCGCTCTTCACAGCTAGCAAAGTGACGACGCGCGGACTGCAGTAACACGCCGGAAGAAGATCCGAATCGAAGACTTCGATATTCTTAGGAGAACGAAATCATGGCAAAGCAAATCGTGCACGGCGAACAATCGAGGCAGGCGATCCTACGCGGCGTCAACCTATTGGCGGACGCGGTCAAGGTGACCCTCGGCCCTAAAGGCCGCAACGTTGTTATCGAGAAGAGGTTCGGATCTCCCACCATCACCAAGGACGGTGTCACGGTTGCAAAGGAGATTGAATTGCCGGACGGCCTCGAGAACATGGGCGCACAGATGGTGCGCGAAGTGGCCTCAAAGACCTCCGATGTCGCTGGCGACGGGACGACCACGGCCACTGTCCTGGCGCAAGCCATCTACCGGGAAGGGGTGAAGACCGTTGCGGCCGGCGCCAATCCGATGGCCATAAAGCGCGGCATCGAGAAGGCTGTGAACGTTGTTTGCGGCAACATTGATCCCAAAACCGGCGAGCGCGCCAAGGGTGAGCTCGACAAGTTCTCCAAGCTCGTCACCGGCGACATGATTGCCCAGGTTGGCAGCATCTCCGCCAATAATGACGAGACCATCGGCCACATCATCGCGGATGCGATGAAGAAGGTAGGTAAGGACGGTGTCATCACCGTCGAAGAGTCTAAGACGCTTGAGACCCAGCTCGAAGTCGTGGAAGGAATGCAGTTCGATCGTGGCTATCTTTCTCCTTACTTCGTAACAGATCCCGAACGCATGGAAGTTGCCTTTGAGAACGCCTATATCCTGATCAATGAAAAGAAGATCAGCTCCATGAAAGACGTGCTCCCTCTGCTGGAGCAGATCGCCAAGAGTGGGAAGCCGCTGCTGATCATTGCAGAGGACATTGAGGGTGAGGCCCTGGCGACTCTCGTCGTCAACAAGCTGCGTGGCACGCTGCAGGTTGCTGCCGTAAAGGCGCCTGGATTTGGCGATCGCCGCAAGGACATGTTGCAGGACATCGCCACGCTCACGGGCGGGAAGGCTATCACCGAAGACCTAGGCATCAAGCTGGAGAATGTGCAAATCAACGATCTCGGTCAGGCCAAGAAGATCACCATCGACAAGGACAATACCACCATCATCGAAGGCAACGGCAAACGCAGTGATGTCGAAGGCCGGGTGAAGGAAATTCGCAGCCAGATCGACAAGACCACCAGCGATTACGACCGCGAGAAGCTGCAGGAGCGGCTGGCGAAGCTGGTCGGTGGTGTGGCCGTAATCAAAGTTGGCGCCGCAACCGAAACCGAAATGAAAGAGAAGAAGGCTCGGGTCGAGGACGCCATGCACGCTACCCGCGCGGCCGTTGAAGAGGGCATCGTGCCCGGCGGGGGCGTGGCCCTGGTCCGCTGCTTGCCTGCTCTCGACAAGCTGAAGGTCGAGGGTGACGAGCAGATCGGCGTTAACATCGTGAAGCGCGCCCTGCAGGAGCCGCTGCGCTGGATCGCCGAGAACGCCGGCGAAGAAGGCGCTATCGTCCTGGGCAAGGTCAACGAGTCTAAGGACAATAACTTCGGCTACAACGCGCTGACCGGCGAGTACGAAGACCTGGTAAAGGCCGGCGTGCTCGATCCTACCAAGGTGGTGCGCACAGCCCTGACCAATGCCGGCTCGATTGCGGCGCTGATGTTGACTACCGAAGCCCTCGTCGCCGAGATTACGGAAGAGACGAAGAGCGCCAGCGCTGCCGGCGGCCATGGTGGGATGGGAGACATGTATTAGGAACGAGGCACACGGTCGGCTAGTGGCGAAGAGCGGCTGTGGCCGGGTCGCGGTGGCTGGTGATGGCGTGAGACGGCAACATGGTCGGTGGTCACTCAGCGGCTATGGTCAACCGACACTCAGTACTTCAGTGCCGTGAACGGTCTCAGCTCGCGAGAAAAGAAGTGATTCCTGTTTGCCCTATTCAGTTGGCCGCTAGCGCCGGCTTGATGCGGTATTCAGCTTCATCTCTGCTCGGCCAACAGCCAGCGCCGCTCGGATGATAGGTCAACGCCGGTGACAACTGCCAACACGATTCCGGGCGTAGGGCCGCGCACTCGGAATCTATCGCCTAGTAGCCTCCCAACCGTGAAATCGCGCGAGCTTCAGCGTCTGATGGGATTCATCCGTATAGCGGGCGTTATGAGCAGCTCTGGGCCGTGCGGTGTGCATGAACGCCCCGTAACTCGAATTCCCGTCCACAACCAAAAGCAGACTCGGTACGTCTGGGGGTTTGATCGTGGAACACGCCTTCAGGGACGGTTACGGCACCCAAATTGCCCCACCAAAAGAGAAGCGAATCGATCCAAAGACGGTGTCAAATCAATTCGCTAATCGCTCTCTTTCCTGTTGCACTGCGTAAGAGATCATGCTCTTATCGCGCATGTCCCACTCGCGCCTGTTCGTTCGCACCCCCGCGTCGTAGAGAAGCGGCTCCGAGGCAGCATTAGTCGGAGATGGCCCAAAGTCGTTGTATGAATGGGAACGCGCAGCATACAGCATCGGATATTCGTGGCTGTGCAAGTCAGAAAGGGTCTGCCGGTCGAGCAGAGTGCTGATGAGGTCGCCTTCCTCCGTCAGCGTGAACTGCGCAACGAAGGAGCTCAGTTCGCGAACGCTAGCGATCTCAATATTCTTTCCGATATCTCTTGCGCGCTCCCTGGCGGCTGTTTCGTTTTCTGCCGAAGCGACGACGCAATTTCCGTTTCTCATCCGTAGGACGAAAATTGTCATTTTAGCGAGTCTCCAGGTCTTGCCATGCTCACACCTGCCATGATCATGGCTTGAGTTGGTAATCTCCCACGAGAATGCTAGCGGCGGGAACTTGTAAAAGCCCCAACCTCGTCACCGTTAGGATCAGCTTTGTCGAGGGCCCTGGGAAGCTGTTGCAGGCGCGGTGCGTGAGTTTCTTGAGGTCTTGTTCCCGGGAGGCCGCGACGGCGAATTGCCATGTCATTCGTGGATCATTGGGCACGAGGACCACTTCCTAGTCTTAATGCCAAGGCAATCGTACTCCTTTTGTCCGATCATGAAACACGCGAAGTAGACCTGCGCTTTCTGGCGCGGACGCAACACAAAACGGGGGTCCTGAGGTACTCTGAAACCCGCTGGAATGGGCTGGGCCGCCATAGCGAAACGCGTCCATACTGCCCCCACAGACCCGATGCCGAATTGCGATTGACAATCCCGCTGCATGAGACTAGGGTGGTAATTGAGCATCCTCCTCTTGCTCTTTCAGGTCTCCTGAACTAAGTCAGCCCATCTGAAGTCTTTCCTCTTAGATTTCCCCATCAATCCATGGAGGTTAACCATGTTTGCTCGTGTTGTTGCCATGCAGTTGAAGCCGAACACACGTCAAGAATTTACCCAGTTATTTGAGAGCCAAGTCATTCTCACTCTCCGTAAGCAGCAGGGTTTTAAGGATGAAATGTTGTTTGTCGATCCAGGTGGACCGGAAGTGGTCGCAATCAGCCTGTGGGACTCGAAGCAGAGCGCGGAAACTTACAACCGCACAACTTACCCAGAAGTGCTGAAGACCCTGGGAAAAGTGATTGAGCCCACTCCTGAGGTGAGAACTCTTGAGGTTGCCTATTCGACCTTCCACAAGATCGCCACTCGGGCAGCGGCCTAAAGGCGCGCCGTTCACGTCGACGAATGCTTATAAACCGCTTTTCAAGATTTCCGAAGGAGGAAATTATGACAGTATTGACCCGTTGGGATCCTATCCGTGAGGTGGCCACAATGCAAAACCGCCTAAACCGTTTTGTCCGTGAGCTCTATAGCCCCGAAGGCCCGGAGGAGGCATTGACCACCACCGGTTTCGCACCTCCGGTCGATGTCTACGAGGACGAGCACAACATCACCCTGAAGATTGAAGCCCCGGGCATCGACGAAAAAGACATTGATGTCCGCATCGAGAACAACACCCTTACCGTCCACGGCGAGCGGAAGTTCGAGAAGGAAGAGAAGGAGGAGAACTTCCGTCGCGTCGAGCGCCAGTACGGAAGCTTCACCCGTTCGTTCACGCTGCCGAACTCGGTGGACCCGGGGCAAGTAAGCGCCCACTACGATAAGGGCGTACTGAGGATCAACCTCGCAAAAAAAGCTGAAGCCAAGCCCAAGCAGATCAAGGTAAATGTTGGCAGCGAGAAGAGCATAGAAGCCAAGGTTCACGGCAAAGCCGCATAAAAGCAACGCCTGGATCCGGGGTTACAGATAGCGCAAGAAAACAGGAGAAAGGGGGCAGTTCATGTTACTTCCCCTTTTTTACCTGTACCTCGCATTTGTCATTCGGAACATTAGAAGGAGGTTCTTTCCATGAAAACCTTTTTACTGGCCCTTTTTCTGTGCTTTTCCGTGGGCATCGTGGCTGTTGCCCGGGACTCTCCCATTCTGGCGCCACTGAAGCATCAAGCCGCAAGGATCCGGTCCACATCCATTATGGGCACTGTCAGTGAACACGGCGAGAAATTTAGGTTTGTGACCGACCAAAGGGCCTGGAAGGTGGACAACCCGGAGACCCTTAAGGGTCACGAAGGACATTACGTGCGAGTGAACGCCCATATCTATGCGGACAAGGATTCGATTCACATTACAGAAGTGAAGATGCCAACTGCAAGCGAGAGCAGGAAAAATGACGCGCAGTGAGCGCCGACCAATCGGCCATTGGGAAGTGTTATTCACCGGCCCGCACAGCCCGTCACGAAACAGAGAATTGGTAATTGCCGTAGTAGTGCAAAAATGGAAATAGGAGCAACCATGAAGAATATCAAGTTTGTTGTGAAAGTGAGCCGTGTCGGTACACACGCCGCTGAATACGTGAAGCGGATTGATCGGACTCCTATCCAGATGACAACCCACCTTAACCTAGCACTGGTTATGGGAAGATTCACGGCCGAAGACGCTGTCAAATCCATCCAAAATTCCCGGTGCAGCCCGGAATTAGTGCCCGTACAGGTTAATGCCTAGTATCGTACTGAAACTAGTATCGTACTTGTCTTGGCTCAGCGTGAAATGGAGAAGTGACGTTCTCCGTTAGTGCATAGATTCCGCCCTGGCGGGCGGGGATTTTCAAGGCATTGTTGGGGTCTATCGTCCGATGACTTGTTCCGGTCAGTGCACAGCGCGAGAGGGTAAGCTCCCGCGCTGCTGAACATCGGCTCGATGAGCCCCGTCAAGTTATCCCTCAGCATGGTTGTGTCCCCGCAGAGCCTGCTTCCGTTTCACCTGACGAAGATATTTTACCTTCATTGCGGAACCGGGCAAACATCGACGGCGGTGCCTGCTGCCGACGAAGTTGCCGCTGCCGGCGAGCCTGTTCCAGCTTACGATCGCGGTCGGCGTGGATCTGAGCCTGTCGTCCCGCCAGCATATCCTGCGGCGTCACATAACCAATCGCGCTGTGCAGGCGCACCGTGTTGTAGCGATCTACGTAGGTTTGAATCAAGCGCCGCGCATCTTCCAGCGTCAGCGGCGTGAGCGGCCGAATGCATTCGCTCTTAAGCGATTTGTGCCACCTTTCCAATTTTCCGTTCGACTGCGGATAAAACGGAGATGTTCGCACGTGGGTCATGCCTGAGATCCGAATGAACTCCTTGAAGTCACGCGCGATGAACTGCGGCCCGTTGTCCGAGATGATCCTGGGTTTCGCTTCCGTGTACTTCTCCTTGGCTCGTTCCAGAATGACTTCGATCTCCCGCTTCCTTCATCGATTCCCGCAGATCCCAATGCACAATCGACCGGCTATATCCATCCAACACGCTGCACAGGTAATAGAACGTGCCCGACAGGGTGATATAGGAAACATCGATGTGCCAGTGCTGGTGCGGCTGCAGCGGCTGCTCGAACCCCGTCCCCTTGCGCGAGGGCTTGCCCTTCCATCGCGACCGCAGTCCGGCTTGCTGCAACACTCGCGACACGCTCGCCGGGCTCACCGCCACCACCTCCGCGTCCAGCATCATGAACGTCAGCCGCCGATAGCCCTCCAAGGGATTCTGCAGATGAAAACCGATGATGGCTTCCTTCTCCCACCCCTCCAGCCAGAAATCCCGGGGAATCCAACCGTTGTGCTCATTCACTCGCCCATAGCGCTGGCGCCAGTCGTAGAACTTGCTGGCCCCCATGCCCAGCCACGGCGGGAAGCGTCCGACGCTGATCTCGGTCTTCTTCCGACCAACGTCGGACAAAATCCACCACTTGATCCCGCACATCATGCGGCACCCAAGTCTTGGTCAAAGCTCCCCAAGACTTTTTTTTAAAGCCACATGCTCGGCCATCAGTTCGGCCAGGACTTCGTCCTTGGTCTGGACTTTCTTCTCCAAGAACTCGATCCGTTTCTGCTTCTCCTCGACCTGACGGGCAGGACGTTCCTTCGCCTGGAAGGCGGCAGCTCCGTTGTCAAAGAACTCTTTCTGCCAGCGATAGAAGACGGTGGGTTGCAGTCCATTTTCCTCACACAAATCGGAAACTGGGACCTTGTCTAAGAGGTGTCGCCTCAGGATGGCTACTTTCTCTTCGGCGGTGTAGTGCTTGCGCTCTCTTCGCATACGTTCTCTCCGCTATCTTAACGGAGGAACGTGCTTTCCATTTCCAGCTGAGGCGCAACATACTGAAAATGGAGGCCTCAGCCCACCCGGTAATTCTGCAACGACAGGTTTCCTTCGGATACCGTTTGTAACCAGCGCCCGCCCCAAAGGGCGGGCTTGGACAGAATGGAATCTTACTTTGCTGCTTCGGAGCTGTGGCCTGCAACCTGTCTCCAGACACCGTTCTTTCTGACGAACGTGTCGGTACTCAGGACAGTCTTAGCGCGGTGTTCGCCGCCGACCATTGAATCGTAGTTGCTCTTGTATGTCGCGATCGCGGTATTGTCGTAGACGCGAACTTTGAGATCGGTGATCTCTTCGCTGTTCGTCTTATTCTTAGCAGTATCCTTCATCTCTGCTAGCATGGATTCCTTCGTATACCACGTTCCACCGCTGTAGCCGCCGGTCCAATTGTCCACAAGGTTCTTCTCGTAGAAAGCTGAATCTCCAGCCAGATCGGCTTTTACGGCATCATTCTCGAACTTTGTAATCGCCGCCACCGCATCGTCATCTGAGAGTGGATTCTTAGCGAGGACAATCGAGCTCAGGCCTACCAACATTATCGTTGCAGAAAAAAGCAAAAGCACAATTCTCTTCATGTAATGTGAACCTTTCAGGTTGTTACGTGACTAAGGCGGGACTACTTCAGATGGGCTGACTTAGTTCAGAGGATCTGAAAGAGCGGCAAGGTGTGCTCGCTCATAAACACCGTATGCTCCTGCAGTGGGGATTGTCAACCGCATTCCCATTTTGCCAGGTGGTCCGGATCGCGCGGACGCCTGCCTTTGCCGATGGTCATGGCTTCCCCAAGCTGGATTTAGCTTGCTTGCGGCTTTTTGCGGCGATTCATTGGCATACCGACACGACTGTTTCGGCTTCCTGGGGATCTTCATTGACCCGCTGTTTCGCGCGTCGTAGCTCGGAAGCCAATTTCTTGTCTGTAAGATGGGCGTGCTTCCCCACGGCGTTATGATGCCACACTGCAGATGCTAAAGCGAGCCTGTGGAAATTGAAACTGACCCACTACCCCGCATTCGCCTTTAGAGACAAAGTAGATCAGTCCAACTCAATCTTGGGAGGATGGTGCGGACAATACTGCTGCCGCATCGCCTTCTCGACTGCAGCTGTGTGCTTTCGGATCTCCTCTTCAGTTATGTCCCGCGGCTCGAGCAAGCTGTATCGTACTCCACAGGTCGTCGTCGGGCACGAAACGAGAATTGGCTCCGTCCTGATAGACGGGCCGGCCGCTAATTTGGCAATCTCATTCTCGTAGACAGTACGGACTAGATCGGCACGATACGCAGTCGTCATAAAATTACCACGCAGAAACCAGAGTTTCTGTTCCCGGTATGTCTTCCTCACTCGAGACAGGACGGTTCGCCGGGCGCAATGCCTGCAGCCGACTACCCTTTAGGGAGCTTGCTGCGGCTAGCTCGTTGCTCTGGGAACGTAATAGTGATTGTTTTCTTATCGCTGCTTACTTTTGGAGGAAGACCACGCACAAGATGAATGACAACTTTTCTACCGAAATCTGTGAATTTCATGTTCAAGCGATTGGGACCTTTTTCAGGTGCCATCATGGGAACCCTCCTGCGAACGTACAACATGTCAAATTAAAGAGCCGCCATCGAAGGGCTCGCAAGAACGTGCCAGCGAAGCGGCCCTCGTGCCAGATACAGCATGGCTAAGGACTACACCTCAGGGTAGGGCATTGTCGAATTGCAATCTGGTCAATTTTGACCAGTCTTCATCGTCTAACAAGCTGATACTAAACGTGGGGAGATTGCTGTCCGCGAGAGAATGCCACGTAAACCAAACGAAATAAGGCGTCATTGCACGTCTTTAGTTCAACGCGGATGAGTCGGTACGTTAAACCTGCAAGTTAACCGTTTCCCATACCAGCTCCGAGCAAACCAGGAAATTGATGTCAGTAATGGAGACCATGACTTCTACCCGAACACTCGAACTTGTGAATAGGCGCCCAGTCGCATCCCCTCAAGTGCCCGCCATAACCGCTCGATTGGCGTCGGGGGCATCGCTCCCGAGCCGCATAGCCGTGATTGGCAACTATCTTCCGCGGCAGTGCGGGATCGCCACGTTTACCACCGATTTGTGCGAAGCGCTTTCTACCGAGTATGGTGCAGCACGGCTGTTTGCCATCCCGGTCAATGACACGGAATCAGGGTATCCGTATCCTGCGCGGGTCAGGCTCGCGCTTGCACAGGACGATTTGTCATCTTACGAGCAAGCCGCTGAGTTTCTGAATTTCACAAACTTCGATTTGGTATCCCTGCAGCACGAATATGGGATCTTTGGCGGTCCGGCGGGAAGTCACATCTTGGCCCTGCTACGGCGGCTCAAGATGCCAGTCATAACCACCCTCCATACGGTTCTTCGTGAACCGAGTCTTGACCAACGGCTGGTGATGGAGGAAATCGCTGCGGGGTCGGATCGTCTCATTGTGATGAGCGAACTTTCTGCCCAGTTCTTACAAGAGATATTCAAAGTGCCTGGCGACAAGATCGACTTCATCCCCCACGGGGTTCCGGACCTGCCGTTTGTCGATCCAAATTTCTACAAGGATCGCTTTCGGACAGAAGGAAAGGCAGTACTACTCACCTTCGGCTTGCTCTCGCCCAATAAAGGGATCGAGAACGTAATCCAGGCTCTTCCACGGATTTTGTCTCAACACGATGACGTGGTTTACATGGTCGCAGGTGCGACGCATCCCCACGTTCTCCGCCGTGATGGCGAGCAGTATCGAGCTTACTTGCAGGCCCTCGCCAAGGACCTGGGAGTTGAGTCGCATGTCATCTTCCATAACCAATTTGTCAGCGCTGAAGAGATGGGCGAACTTATTAGTGCGGCAGACATTTACATCACGCCTTATCGCCACGAGCAGCAGGTGGTGTCGGGCACCCTGGCGTACGCGTTAGGCGCTGGAAAGGCGATAATTTCGACTCCGTATTGGCACGCCCTCGAACTGTTGGACGATCGGCGAGGAGTGTTGGTCCCGTTCGGAAACCCGATTGCCATTGCCGAAAAAACGATAGAACTTCTGGATAATGACGCGGCGCGCCACGCGATGCGTAAACGCGCCTATCTTTATGCGCGGAACATGGTGTGGGAGAGGGTTGCGCATCGTTATGGGGGAAGCTTTGAAAGGGCGCGGGCGGAGCGAATGCGGAAGCCACGCGCTGTGTTCTCGGATACAGAGCCGGAAAAAGGCTTCAATCGCTTACCACTGTTAAACCTGGATCATCTGCATCGACTGACGGATGACACGGGCATACTTCAGCACGCGATCTTTACCGTCCCGAACTACGGCGAGGGGTATACGACCGACGACAACGCTCGCGCACTCGTCTTGGCCGTTCTCCTCGAGCAGTTGGGCATGGGTGATGATTTCGCTGGGCGGTACTTAGCTTTTCTCGGACATGCTTTCAATCCGGCGACCGGCAGGTTCCGAAACTTCCTGAGTTATTCACGCGAATGGAAGGAAGCCGAAGGTTCAGAGGATAGTCATGGGCGTGCATTGTGGGCGCTTGGAACTGTTGTGGGCCGGTCTAAAGAGCAAGGGCTCAGGGGTGCCGCGGGTCGAATCTTCGAGAACGCCGTTGCCGCAGCCGTTGCCTTCACCAGCCCACGTGCCTGGTCTTTCGCATTGCTTGGGATTCAGGAATATCTCGACTGCTTTCCCGGCGACCGGGATGCTCAGCAGCTGAGATCAGTTCTGGTGAATCGCCTGATCCAACTCTATGACTCAAATCAGTCGCCACAGTGGAACTGGTTTGAAAACGTCCTGGCTTACTCAAATGCGAGATTGCCGCAAGCCGTTCTGCTGGCAGGCTCTCGGACGGGGGACCACCGTGCTCTCTCGGCTGGTGTCGGAGCATTAGATTGGCTCACATCCTTACAGCGGTGCGAGGAGAACGGCCACTTCGTCCCGATCGGATCGCAAGGTTTTTATCGCAAGGCAGGCGAGAGGGCTCGGTTTGACCAGCAGCCTGTAGAGGCAGGGGGTGCTGTCTCGGCATGTCTTGAAGCCTATCGTGTAACCGGAAACGATCGTTGGCGCAAGGAAGCCTGGTCAGCTTTCAACTGGTTCATGGGGGAGAACGATCTCCGAATTCCGCTTTACGACCCGAGTACCGGCGGCTGTCGGGATGGGCTGCATCCGGAGCGAGTTAATGAGAATCAGGGAGCGGAGTCGTCGCTGGCATTCCTAATGGCCCTGGCGGAAATGCACCTGCTGCAAGAGTTCCAACCTCCGGCGATGAAGGCAATCTCTTTTGAATCAGAGGTTGTTGTGTCTGGCACTGGATGTTCCTTCGACAATTCGTGAAATCTTATGAGTATTGCTATAGCCACTCGTTTTGAGCCTTTGCTCCTTCGCCACCCTGCCAATCCAATCCTGACGGGCAGAGACTGGCCTTACACCATCAACAGCGTTTTCAATGCCGGGGCAACGCTGCTCGCGGATGGTTCGACCCTGTTGCTTTGTCGAGTAGAAGATCGCCGCGGTCTATCACACTTCTGTGCTGCCCGCTCGCGAAATGGAGTGGACGGGTGGGAAATTGATAGCCAGCCCACCTTGATGCCCAGTCCCAATGAATATCCCGAGGAAATATGGGGAATTGAGGATCCGCGCATCACCTTCGTGCCAGAACTTCAGCAGTACGTCGTGACGTACACGTCTTTTTCCCGGGGTGGTCCGGGGGTCTCGCTGGCATTGACTAAGGATTTCCGAACTTTTGAGAGATATGGCGTCATCATGTCGCCCGAAGACAAGGACACCGCTCTCCTGCCTCGCAGAATTGATGGGTTCTGGGCGCTAATTCATCGGCCCATGACGCCCCTCGGGACTCACATGTGGATCTCTTACTCCCCCGATCTGCGTCACTGGGGCAATCACAAGCTCATGCTGGAGGCTCGCCGTGGGGCATGGTGGGACGCGAACAAGATAGGGTTGTCGCCTCCACCGATTGAGACGCCGCGAGGATGGCTGGTGCTTTATCACGGAGTACGGCACACGCCTTCGGGCTGTTTGTATCGATTGGGCTTGGCTCTTTTCGACATTGAAAAGCCGGAAAAATGTTTGCTTCGTGGAGACTCGTGGATCTTTGGGCCGGAGGCCGAGTACGAGCGGCATGGCGATGTCCACGACGTTGTGTTCCCCTGCGGATACACCATGGCGGCAGATGGCGATACTATCAATCTTTACTATGGGGCTGCAGATTGCTCGATCGCTCTGGCTCGAGGCAGCATTCGTGGTCTCTTGGATTGGTTGGATGCCAACGGATCTTACGAACGGCGGCGCGAATCGCGCTAAGAAACGAACACTGGTCGAGACCAGGACGCGTCGATTGTGGGCAATCTTTCTCAGCCTCGCATCTCCCCCACCCGTCGAATGCTAAAGCTGACGCAGCGAAGGAGGAGAAAGTAAATGGGGGTGCACCTGGCTGAGCAGTTTTAAACAGACCTGTGAAGTTTGAACACCCTAAGATAAATCGGATGATTCGGCCCTTGCTAGGACGCATTATGAGAATACAGTACCTGCACATCTCAGCTTATTCCTGTGACCGCTGTGGCGGGCCGGTTATATCCGGCTTGCTTGCCATACGCGAGAATGAGATATCGAGGGAAAGCCAGGTCACGCAAGTGGGAGCTGTTTGCCTGGCGTGTGGCAACAAGCACTCCAAAGTGACTGAACTGAATATCGTGCGCCACTTTCCGCCCGTTGAATGGGCATCGACAAACGGTGTCGATGTTGCCAAAATTTCGACGGCCTTCGTGGAAATGCTTGATCGTGCAACATGACGATTATCTTCGTGCGCCGCAGTCTAGATGCTATGAGATGCTATGAGTAATGCTTCCAAACAAGTGACGGCTCTAATCAAAGAACTGTTAGCTCTGAACAGGGCGGAGACAGCGGCTCCGACGGTTCCGTCAAGCGCAACAGACGTCGAACGACGAAAATCCCACCGGAAGAAAATCAGGCAAGAACTCGTACAGGCTCTCGCGGTTCGCGACCGGTAGCGGTTCGGACTCGTCAGATTTCTGAAGACCAAAAATTGCGTTAGCCGCATCGCCTTGGCACGACGATCGCATGCTTTTTGGGAAAAGTCACAATCTGGGCAGGAATTACGTGAACCTGCCAAGCGGCGACTTTTCCTCCCGCCTCACGTCGACGCTCGGTCACCATGGGACGCCATCTTGCAACATGGTCACTTTTGACCAGCTTTTCGCGGCCAACCGTTCGATGATGTATCTGCAAGCAGGAACGTGTTGGGGACCGCTCCCCTGCACGAGTGAGATTTTACCAATGGAACCCGTTCTTCATCCGTTCTGTACCGGTTTCCGGACCTTCATTACTCGTTCACTGAGAAATCTCACCACGTCTGTGCGCGTAAGGCTGAAAGGACCAATCGCGGGTTTCCGGTCACAACGGATGTGCCCGTTTTGTGGGTTGATCACCTCCCGCTTAAAGGCATTTTGCCTGGAGTGTGGAAGACCGCTTCCAGCCGTGTAGTCGTGTAAAACCGCGTTAAGGCGTTCCAGAGCGCAATCCAACACAGTCTTATGTAGAGGACTTATGTCACAAGAAATTCAAGTCGGTACCGTTCTCATCGACGACCGGGCCTCGATAGCGCAGGCGCTGGGGATCGAGAGTGAGGGGTATGTCGGGACCTGGAGCGTAGTTGGAGCCGGAAATGGCTTCGCTCTCGACCGTAAAATTCATGCCGCTGGCTGGAACTTCTTCTTCATGGCGGGAGAAGTGAAAGCGATGTTCTTCGGGTCTGTGGGAGCAAAGAACATTCGGAAGGCGTTGAAGCGGATTTTAGCTAAGACGAGCGATCAAAACTTCAATTGTCTTGAAGTCACCGGGATAACTGCCAAAGACTTCTTAGGCGTGCCATACACCAGCGTTTCCGCAAACTGCCGGCACATACAACAGAGTTGTCGCTTGGATGACATCCAACAACGGCGGACAAACCGGAAGGATGCTGAATGGGCGTGCGGCTGATGACGATGCAAGCTTCACCAAGAATGGAGTGGAGCGCCTCGCAGCCACAAAAATGATGTCGTTTAGGCTGCGTGCTTCTGTGCAAGATAAAATACGGGAGGAATGAATGCTTACCAAGATTTTGAAATGGGTTGCGATTGCCGTGTTGATTGGAGGTCTTTTCTGGCGTCCGCTCGGAGGCTACGGGATCCTTCTCCAATTCGTGGTCTCGGCAGCAGCCTTTGTCGTTCTCGTGCAAGCGGCGGGTATGCGCCAGTACGTCTGGATGAGTCTATTTCTGCTCGTCGCGGGCCTGTTCAATCCCATTCTACCGATTGGATTCTCGAAATACGTTTTCGTGGTGGTGAGTACTCTCACGCTGCTTCTATTTTTCTTTTCGCTCGAGCTCTTGCAGCCACAGCGCAGGCTATCGATTGCATCGATCACTGACCGTATGCCCGGAAGCGAGTCGTTATGAGACCGGAAAAGTGCGATAGTCTCGACCGCATTCTTTAATGCGCGGTGATGTTGAGTTGGCGAGATCTGATGCAAGCTAACGAATCAGGGCTGATCCATGTTGATTACGCCTTCGGTCCACGAGATTCCATCGAATATCTCAAGCTTTGGTTGTCGACGACTCGGGGCCATTGGCACCTGGCGTGTGAATACTGGATGTCGCCTTCCACGTTTCACACCGGCGGAATCCACTTCGAGAATGGATATAAGTCCGTCGATCTGGCGCACAACTTGGAATTGATTATGCAGCACCAGGATGCATTCTCGCCGCCGGCCCAATCTTGGTCGCAACGGCTTGCTCCAGGTGCAGACGCCTACAGAAGAAGAGAGTGAGGCAGCCGCGATGGCGCTAAGCGAAGCCTTGGATCACGTTCCCTCCTCTCTGGCAGAAACCGCCATGACCTGATTTTTAGGCCACAGTCGAATGGGTCGGCAGGCAAAGGAATTTATTGAAAAACTTATTTGTTGGAAACCTGTCCTCTAATCTGGCACCGGACGAACTTGGTACGTTGTTTCAAACGTACGGAGCAGTCGAAGAAGTCCAGATCATAACGGACCCCAATACCGGATATCCACCCGGTTTTGCCTTTGTCGAGATGACAAATGACATTGCTGCGATGAAGGCCGTTGTAAGCTTGAATGGGACGGCGGTATTGCGCATCCCTCTGAAAGTGGAAGAGGCCAAACCCAGGCTCGAACCCCACGAGGAACCGGGTAACAGCACATGCAGATGATGCGGGCGGCTGCTACTCCGAATAATCTTCCGGGGATGGAGAAAGCAGGCATGTAATGCGTGTTTCTTGGGAAAGATGGGAAAGAATGGATGTCCTCGGCCCCGTTTACAAGATGGTAGCGCAGGGTCTTAATGACGGCGAGATTGCAAAGAAGCTAGGGCTTCCGGAACCTACAGTTCAAGATTGCGTATCGTGGCTCTGTCACTTTTTGGAGACAAGCACACGGGCCACCTTAGGTTCTGCGTGCGAACGACGCAGCACAACCGACACTTCGCGCCGCCTAGTGCAGGCGAGGAGACTGATCGGAGCGCATGTCGTTCAGCAGAGTGCATGTTTCTTATGAGCTTTGGATCGGCAATGCGAAATCATTAAACGTTTGGAGGTCAGTATGCGGCGACCCTCTTGGGCTTGGCTAATGTACCTTAGCCTCTCGCACGTTCTTCTATTTGCTCAAATACCCGACCATCGCGAGAATCTCGCGGCTTGCACAAGCGGATCGGCGATCTGCGACTTCGCCTTGCTGACCCAGGCGGAAGCGATCGCGGTTGCCGCCGCTGAGCACCAGCGCACCTTCTTGGACTGTAGGAACGGCGTTGGGTCATGCGACTACTCCAAATTGACTCTGCCGGAAACGAGAGCAGTGGCCGTTGCCGAACACGAGCGCAATTTCTCAGATTGCAGCGAAGGGTCCGGAACCTGCAACTACTCGAAGTTGACCCAGCGGGAAGCAAGGGCAGTGGCCGTTGCTGAACATGAGCGCAATTTCTCGAATTGCAGCGAAGGCTTCGGAACCTGCAACTACTCGAAGCTGACCCAGCCGGAGGCAAGAGCAGTGGCCGTTGCCGAACACGAGCGCAATTTCTCAGATTGCAGCGAAGGCTTCGAGACCTGCAACTACTCGAAGCTGACGCAGCGCGAAGCAAGCTCAGTGGCCGTTGCCGAACATCAGCGTAACCTCTCCTCTTGCAGGGATGGTTACAGCACCTGTGAACACTCGAAACTGACTAAACCGGAAGCCACCGCAATTACCGCCGCCGAGCATCGGCGCAACGCCTCCGGGTGCAAAAGCGGCGCAGAATCTTGCGACTACTCCAAGCTGACAGCGGCAGAATTGGCCGCCATGGAGGCCGTTGAGCACCAGAGGAACTACACGGCATGCGTCAAAGGGTATGGCTATTGCGATCGATCCCGGCTCTCGCCATCAGAATTGAGCACTATGCCAGACGCTGCATCAAGTCCTCACTAGGTGTTCCTCGGGAGAGTTCTTCAATTATGGATGTCGAACGCGCCTACAGGATCGTTGAAGCCTACAACAGTCGATGAAATGGTTGGTCCTCCTGGCGGCCGACGATCCGGTTGAACTCGTGAGAGATCGTGAATCGGGATCTGAGCACAAGCAACCCGATTACGGCAGTTTCACAAAGACTGCGTGCGGAAGTGGAATGGGAGCGTAGGACCGAGGCCATTTGGCAGTATCAGCTTCACGACGGCTAAGCGCGCTTTCTCCAGTAACGAATCAATATGTAGATGACTACTAACGCAACTACGATCTCAACTGCGTTCGTAAGCATGTCGCCACCTCCCGGTGCGGCCGCTCGCTGCCGTTGTTGCGAATTGATCCGACGGTCACCCCTCTGGATTGTTGGATCTTGTAATACCCTTAAATGCTATCAGTTTTGTCTTGATCTGATTCAATCTCAACCGTCTGCCTTCGTGTTCTACTATGCTTAGTGGAGACTTCTTGATACGCCCGTAATCATCGTTTAGTCTCTGTAGCATCGTGATCTCGTCTCGGAGCTCCCGCACTTGCTCGCTTATAGTCTTTTCCATAGAGGAAACCTTAGCGAATTCCGCTTCGGATACCTGAGCAAACTTGCCCGGAGGATTCGCCCTCAAACCGACGTTGCGAGCAAACATTGCTGCTCTCCTCCTTACTCTTTTTTGAAGCGGCGTCAGAACGCACGGCAACCCGGCTGTCCTGACCTGCTCTTCTTGCTTGTTAAAAGGCTCGTGCTCGCGTTCAGCCCCGCCCAGATGTTCATCTTGATTAAAGAACAAGAGTGCGGAAAAGACTGGTCAATTTTGACCGCCGAAAATCACCGGGTCCGTTGGGTCTGCCGCGGCTCATTTAAGAAAGGTGAGCACTTTTGAACGGTCGCACCATGGCTTCCGGCCCTACCATTACGCTATTGTGGTGTGGGGGTGTGATATTCGCGTTCCCATGCCTAAATTCACGAACGACACGACAGTCCCTGGTACGAACGCTCTCTCCTTGAAGTCATCTTTTCAGCCATTTGCGCGAATTTCCTCAGAGTTTCGCGGTACAACGACGGTACAACTTGGTTTCGGGCCGATCATGCTCACCACCTTGCCCTGAGCCGCCCGCTTGTCCGGGCTCAGCGCTTGGGTGTAGATGTCCAGGGTCATGCGGGACGTGGTATGCCGGAATAGCTCCTGCACTACTTTGACGTCCTCACCATTCGCTTTGAGGATGGAAGAGAAGGTGTGGCGAAAGTATGCCACGAGTTTTTTTTGGTGATTCCCGGTTTTCGCGCCGCCGGCTGGATGATATCCCTCATAACAGCACTCAGCCAGACGGGCTGCTTTCCGCGTTTCGCCCCCGCCCGGTTCGCTGCGGTAGCCCACACATAATCGGATGGTTGCTTATACGGAGTGACAGCATGGAGATTCTTGAAGTCGAAGTCCCCCCATTTCAGCCCGGCCAACTCTCCGCGCCGAAGGCCAGAAGGCATATCCAAGAAGACCATGGCTCTTTCTCGAATGCCGAGAGCTGCAAGGAGCTTCTGCATCTCTTCAGTTTCGAGAATCTCGGGTATCCGTTCCCGCTTTCCATTTGCCCAACTTCTCAGTGACGAGAGTCTTAAGCCATTGCTCAACCGCAACAGTTTTGATGGCTCGAAGCTCAAGTTTTCCCCAATGAGGAACAATCCAACGGTTCAGAACTCGAGTTTTTCTATTCCGGGTCGAATACGCTTCGCCTTCGTGACCAGAGTCGGCAAGCTCGTGAAGTTTGTAATGTTCCACGGCCTCCGCCATCGTGATCGAAGTCAAGGACGTCGGCCATCTGTGTTGACGTCTAGCCGCAGTCCGGCCAACAGGTCCTGCAGTTTCTTGCGTTTCTCTGGAGTCTTCAGTTTACCCCGAATGATGGCAACCCGTAATTTGAGCAGTTAAGACTTCCGGCAGGCGGCCAACGTCAGTGTAGCCGACCTTACGCCTGGAACTTGCCGGGGGCGGAGGCCACTTCAATTAGGGCACATTCGTGCGTTCGTGGCTACGTTTACTTGGCCCGAAGTCAATTTTTGATTGCAAATCCGAGCAATGCTATCGTGTCTGCGCTCAGACATCGTGGGCACACTCGTTACGTAGATCTTATTTTTTTCCTGGCGACACAGTCCTTTGGGCACCATCCCTTATGAACATACTTGATCTCGTAGTCGGCAAACCCATCAAAACCAGCGACGAACGCGCCGAGCAGATCGGCCCGACACAGGGCATCCCTATCTTTGGTCTCGATGCGCTTAGCTCGGCTGCCTATGGCCCGGAAGCGGCCCTCAGCCTTCTGATCCCCCTTGGCCTTCTCGGTGTTCGGTATATCGTACCCATCAGCGCTGCCATCATCACGTTACTCGTGATCGTGTTCTTCTCCTATCGCCAAACCATCGCCGCCTATCCCTCCGGTGGTGGCTCCTATACCGTGGCGCGCTTCAATCTTGGCGCACCTGCTGGCCTGCTCGCAGCCGCTGCGCTCCTCACTGATTACATTCTCACGGCCGCAGTGGGCATTTCCGCGGGAGTTGGTGCGTTGGTCTCGGCGGTTCCATCCTTGCTGCCGCACACCGTTTCTCTCTGCGTAAGCATTCTGATCGTCATCACTGTCCTCAATCTCCGCGGCGTGCGCGAAGCAGGTAGTGCTTTCGCGGTTCCTACCTATCTGTTTGTTGGCACACTTCTCATAACAATCATTGCAGGCGTTCTCCGTGTTCTCCTCAGCGGAGGGCATCCCATACCGGCAGTTCCCCTTCCACTTCCGCCGCCGGTGACGGAAGCCATTAGCTACTGGCTGCTGCTCAAGGTTTTCGCGAGCGGTTGCACGGCGTTGACTGGCGTGGAAGCTGTCAGCAACGGCGTCAGGGCTTTCCGGGAGCCCACGGTTAAAAACGCCCAGCGCACTCTCACCGTGATTATTTTCCTCCTGGCGGTGCTCCTGGCGGGAATTTCGTATCTCGTAAAGACTTACGGAATGGTTGCAACCGATCCGGGCGAGCCCGGCTACCAGAGCGTTCTCTCCATGCTCGCCGCCGCGGTTTTCGGCAAAGGCCTCTTTTACTATCTGACCATCGGCTCAATCCTTGTCGTTCTTTCGCTGTCAGCCAACACGGCCTTTGCCGATTTTCCGCGTCTTTGCCGCGCCATCGCGCAGAACAACTATCTCCCGCACGCCTTCGGCTACCGTGGGCGGCGGCTCGTCTACACCTACGGCATTGTTGCCTTGGCCGTACTCTGTGGCGGCGTTCTCATCCTTTTCGGTGGCGTCACTGACCGGCTTATCCCCCTCTATGCCATCGGCGCCTTTCTGGCCTTCACGCTTTCGCAATCAGGCATGGTCATGCACGGCGGAACAAACGCGGTCCGAATTGGCTGAAGAGCGCAATCGTTAACGGACTGGGTGCCCTCGTCACCGGCATTACCACGGGCGTCGTGCTGGTTGCGAAATTCGTGGAAGGCGCCTGGATTACGCTGCTTTTCATCCCCTTAACGATTGTTTTCTTCACCGTTGTCCGCCGCCACTACCATTCCGTGAAAGTGCTCACCACTTGCAAGGTTCCCGTCGACGCCGCAGGTCTCAGCCGCCCTCCCATTGCGGTCATTGCCATCGACCGCTGGAGCAACATAACCCGCCAGGGAATTGAATTTGCTGCCCGGCTTTCCCCGGAAGTGATCGCCTTGCACGTCGAGCCCACCGAGCATTCCGAATTGCTTCAAGACGACTGGGAACAATACGTTGAGCAACCCTTCCGCGCGGAAGGCAAGGAGCCACCCCAGCTCCACGTCCTGCCTTCACCCTACCGCTTTGTCATCATTCCCATTGTTCAATTCGTTCTTGACCTTTCGAAAAAAAATCCTGCTCGCAGCATCGTTGTGGTTATACCGGAGCTTGTGGAGGACAGATGGTACGAATACTTCCTCCACAATCAGCGTGGCCGGGTCCTGGAATGGGTGCTTCTCGCCCGCGGCAATGAACGCATCTTCACGGTGAGTGCGCCGTGGTACATCGGGCGACAAACCTGATTCCATCTTAAGCGAAGGATGATGATTAGGAACTTGGGGAAGTGTTGTACCAGACGCGCATGCCGTCACTTTACTCGTAGACGCTTCCCAAATCCCAATGAACCAGGACTACTGGCGGTGGTCGAAGCTTCCATGAATTCCCGAGCCGACAGTACCGCTGCTCGGGAGGGGAAGAATCTGTTGATCAGGCAATCATGGAGATTGAAGTCGAGGTCGGCGCAGCGGTGGTTGATGACAGCGAGGCGGAAATCGTCGGCGGCGGCTTCGAGCAACGTGGAAAGGACGACGCCGCTGGTGGCCATACCGAAGAGGACGAGTGTGTCAATGTCATTAGTGCGGAGGATCATGGCTACGTCGGTGCCGGCGAAGGCGCTGACGCGGTGCTTGGTGATGACAAATTCGCCCTCTTTCGGGCGATTGCAGGGGGATCGCTCCGAGCGGTTTCTGATGTTGGGCTGAGGACTTACTGTAATCGCGCCGAAGAGACCTCCGGGAGGCCGGGACGAAAGCCGACTTGGACGAGGATAACGGTCATGCCGGTGTCACGCGCGTGATTGAGAGCACTTGAGCCACGAGCCAGAAAGCTGCCCTGTGAGACATTAAGGCGACATTTGCTTCTTCTACAGCCACTTAAAGCGTGAGTGACCCCAGCAGGAAAGCCTACTCTCCGGTAATGACCACTGGGGCAGTGCTATATAGCTGTCCTAGCTCCACCTTGGACGTAACTCAGAATTCGCCCTTCGCCCCGCCGCTTATTCGAAGCCTCTGCTGCAATGTGCATAGAATCCGTGGTTGGTTCGAACAGAACTGAAATTCCCTTCCGGGAGGTCCGCAGCCACTCAAAGCTCAAGGCCATGTAAATCACCCCTCCGGCGAGCCTCCAATTGCAAGAAACCCTGGGCTCGCAACTAGAAGGTCAGCCGCAACGCGAATTGGAGTTGACGCGGCGTGCTGCCAGCTCTCGTGCTGCTGATCGTTCCAAAACCTCCCGCCCCCAGACTTGCCGCAGGCAGCGAGAAATTCGGAGTGTTGGTCAAATTGAACGATTCCGCGCGCGCCTGTAGAACTGCCCGCTCACTCAGACGAAAGTCTTTGAAGACGGAGACGTCGAAGTGACGGAAGTGCGGGCCGTAGAGACCGTTGCGTCGTTCCGATCCTATAGTTCCGAGTGTTTGCACCTGGAAGATAGACGTATCAAACCAACGTGAAAGACTGGGATTATCGAGACTGGCATTTCCGAACTGATTGGGACGGTCGCTGCCTACACCGGTGTTGCTCTTCGGGCTCGCGTTCACCACGGAGAACGGGAAACCTGTCTCCCAGACATCGATGGCGTTGAATTCCCAGCCCTTGCCCAAAGCTCCCCTCCAACCTTGCAGGTTGTTCCCGAAGGGAAGCTGATAACCGAGCATGAGCGTAAAGCGCTGACGCATATCCAACTCACTGTTGCCGCGTTCAAGGATCGCCGTCTGTGATGGGACAGCGCTTGTGTACAGCCCGCCTGCTGAGAAGCCTTGGGTATCACCGATGGCATGGCTCCAGGTGTAATTCGCCGCCGCCATGGACCCATGGGAGAGCCGCCGTTGCAATGAAGTCTGCAGGCCGTTGTAGTTGTTGTAGCCCTCGGACATGATTTCGAAGATCGAGGTCACCTTCGGATACAGGGAGTAGAACGGCCGGCGGGCGACGAAGCTCACAGAGGAAGGCGGAGCGAGATTGATATCCGGTGTGATCCGCAAATGGCGACCGAGCGAGCCTACATAACCGACCATCATTACCGTGCCGCCAAAAGAGTGTTCCAAATTGAAGTTGATTTGCTCGACGTAAGAGTTCCTGTACATCAATTGCATCCCGCGCAGCCCGCCAGTGAGGTTGGTCAGAGATTGCGAGGTCGGGATCGGTAAGGGCGCAGAGAATGGAACTGTGAGGGCGTTGGGAACATAAGTAGTCGTGAAAGGAGGATCCGCAAAGGGAACCGAAGGTCCCGTGTTATCGCGGAAGTATACGAGGCCGTATCCACCGCGCAAAACAGTGCCATGTCCGATTGATGCGGCGAAGCCGAACCGGGGCGCAATCGAGCGGTAGTCCGTTTCGATGTTTGCAGTGGAGGACGCGGCGTTCTGATTTGCCACTAGGATGCAAGCACATCCCGGATCAAAATGGGAAATGTGGCCGTATTTTTCCGAAACGGGAGTGATGATGTCGTACCGTAAACCGAGATTCAGCGTCAGCCAGCGCCTCACTCGCCAATCGTCCTGCGCATAAAAGCTGGGTTCCCAATCGCTGAGATACCGCGGATAAAGTTGCAACTGGCGCGTGACTTGAAAGACGTTTCCGGCAAGAAAATTGGCGAGCGCAAACGACGACGGCGTAGTGGAGAACGAGAAAGCTCCGGCGCCAGCCGGGCTCTGCTGGTTGTAAATGTCTCTGCGCAGTACCACCGAGCCGAATTTGAAGGTGTGCTGATCTCGTACGTAGGTCAGGGCTCCAGTGAGCTGGTACAGGTTGTCGAGATCGATAAGAGGCAAGAACGACGTGCCGCCGAAGCCTGTGTAGCCTGCGATAGAGACGGTCGGAAGACCGGAACTGAACTGGTTGAAATTCGCGTTCTGAATTCCGAACTGGTTGCCCAGGTCTGTCCCGTAGTTCAGCGGGAACGAAGCATTGTTGATGCGGCTGTACCCTGCCGATAGCTCAAACAGGAGAGTTGACGAAAAAGTATGGACATCTTTCAGCAGCACCTGCTGAGCGCGCTGCTTCGCGTCACCGGGAAAGGATGCAGAGCCGGCCGGCTGAATGCCGCTGACGGGCGGCAGGCTTCCCGGCGTAAAGGTCGTGACGTCATTAAAGGTATAGCGCGCGAACAGATTATCCCGTTCCGAGAAGCGGTGGTCGACGCGCGAGTCGAAGGTATGGCTGAACTGCGCATTGGTCGGGCTATAAACGAAATTGTTCACGCGTCCTGCCTGATTTGGCGCGGGATAGAGTGCGAAATATTTCAGCGCGATGGGGCTTAGCTGGCTTTGGCTAAGCACCGGACCCCCAATGTCCGACAGATTGCCTGGATTCTGCTCTTCGAACAGCGCTGGAACCGTGCTGACGTAGGTCACGCCTTGCACGACCCTCAGGCCTTCGTAATCGCCGAAGAAGAAGGTCTTGTCCTTACGGATCGGGCCACCCAAACTGCCCCCAAACTGGTTCTCACGGTACTCTGGCTTTCGACCGGTTCTGGCGAAATAATTCCGCGCGTCGAACATGTCATTTCTCATAAACTCGTACACGGAGCCATGGAGCTGGTTGGTACCAGATTTAGTAATCAGATTTACGACGGCGCCCGGCGTTTTCCCGATTTCGGCAGGATATAGATTGGTTTCTACCCGGAATTCCGAAATGGCATCAATCGATGGCCGCACTCCAATCGTGCCGATCGTGTACGAGTTATTGTCGAGTCCGTCTACGAGCTCATTGTTCAAGGTATCCGACTGCGCGTTGGCGGAAACTGCGGCGGTCTGCCGGCGATCGTCAGGGCGATTCCCGTTCGAGATCGCTTCAGGACGGCCTTCGTTGGCGCCGGCGGCTAACTGAGCAAGCTGGACAAAGTTGCGGCCATTCAAAGGCAAGTCCTCCACAGGCTTCTCTGGAACAACCGTGCTCAGCACAGAAGTATCTGTTTCCAGTGCTGGTGGCGTGCCGCTGACCTCTATCTGTTCAACTGCGGAACCGACCGACATCTGAATGTCCTGTCGCCGGCGATCCCCTGCGTTGAGTGTGAGGGTGGCGACAGCATTCTTGAAACCGGGCGCGCTGGCGGTAAGCTTGTACTGATCACTGGGCAGCAAGGTGAAGGAGTATTGTCCGGATGAGTCTGACGAGGTTGTACGCGTGTCATGCGTGCTTGTGTTTGTGACCACAATGGTCACCTTCGGCAAAACGGCGCCGCTCGGGTCGCTCACAGTCCCTAAAATGTCGGCAGTCGTAACTTGAGCACCAGTGATTGCGCATGACAACGACAGGATGAGACAGATCCCGAATGAGGCAAGAATGCGGTGCGTACCGGTGTTCTTCTTGATGTAAGTGGCGCGGGACATAGGAAGCCTCCCAATGACTCTCAAAACCCAGACTTGCCGATTCGTGTCTCCGCGTTCGAACGATCGGCTCTGCGGACGGCAAAATGCTTATCGAGGGCGGTAAGGCTTGTCAAGCTGCGGTTGAACCTGAACGGCCACATAGGAAGTGATAAATAGGAAGTGATAAAAGAGACCACATGAAACGAGCTGCCACATCCCTGTCCCTGCTCTATACATGCGTATTTTCCTTCAACGCTTTTTCTCAGATCCAAGGCGCGCCGAGAATGCCCAGCGCTTCTGTTGCCGAATACCGGGAAGTGAAAAATGGTATCGATGTCCTCGAGAAACACAATTTTGAAGCGCTTCACCCAAATCCGCAGACGCCAAGGAAGATCGGACTGGTTACCAACCAAACCGGGGTTGACTCGAGCGGCCGGCGGACGATTGACGTGCTCGCGAATGTGACGGGGATCAAATTGGTGGCTCTGTTCAGTCCTGAGCACGGCGCCATTGGAGCTCTGGAAACAACCAACATTGGGGATGCTGTGGATCGGAGGACAGGGATTCCGATCTACAGCGTCTTCGGCCCGACAGCTGAAAGCCGGCGCCCCCCGCTGGATATAGTGAAGAACTTGGACACAGTCGTCTATGACGTGCAGGATGTTGGGGTCCGATTCTACACATACGAAACCACCATGGCATACTTCCTGGAAGCAGCCGCGAAGACCGGACGTGAGCTGATCGTTCTCGATCGTCCAAACCCAATTGATGGCATTGACGTTCAGGGACCTGTTACGGATCCGGACCAAGAGAGCTTTGTCGCTTACGGCGAAACGCCGGTGCGCCATGGCATGACCGTTGGTGAGTTGGCTGGGATGTACAACGCCGAACGCCATATCAGTGCAAAGTTGACGGTGGTGCAAATGGAAGGATGGCGGCGCGAGGACTGGTTTGATGCCACTGGCCAATTGTGGATCAACCAATCGCCGAACATGCGCAGCTTAACCGAGGCGACTCTGTACCCAGGCGTTTGTTTGATTGAAAGGACTAACGTTTCAGTAGGGCGCGGTACCGATAAGCCATTCGAGAATGTTGGCGCGCCTTGGATAAATCCGAAGCAACTCGCGGGCTATCTCAACTCACGTCAGATCCCCGGGGTTCGATTTGTCCCACTCTATTTCACCCCAACTGCTTCCTGGTACGAGAGCCAGCAGCTAGGCGGGATCTATGTAGTTCTTCTGGATCGCAAAACGCTCGACTCGCCCGAAATGGGCATCGAGATCGCCTCAGCGCTGCACAGACTCTATCCCAGGGATTTCGATATGAAATCAATCATCGCCATAATTGCCAACAAATCGGCAGTGGACGCAATTAACGCAGATCAGGATCCACGACTGATTGCCCAGAGCTGGCGGGAGGGGCTCGAACGATTCCGCGACGTCCGCAACAAATATCTTCTGTACTAAGTCTTTTGCTTCCATCGGATATCCATCTCTCAGGCACGATCGAGCAGGGGACCATTCCGGTCTGAAATGCAAGAATCGACAATATGTCAGCGCGCATCGCCTGCAGCAGTCCCCCGGGATTCCGAAGAATTGACAGGCATTCGGCCGTGGACACTTGACAAAGGTAACGTATATGATACCATCATCGGAGGTGGAAATTCTTGAATACCTCGCCCCAAATGGTCGCAGCCCATACGCTGAATGGTTCGGTGGTCTGAATGCACAAGCTGCAGCCAAAGTTTCTGTGGCGTTAACGCGGGTTGGCCCAAGGCAATTTCGGCAACGTCAAGGGCGTGGGCTCTGGGGTCTACGAGTACAGGCTGGACTTCGGCCCCGGTTACCGAGTCTATTTTGGGAAAGAAGGGAACCAGCTGATTATCTTGTTGGGCGGCGGGAGCAAAAAGCGGCAGCAGAGGGACATAAGCGAGGCGATCGCCAGGTGGCAGGATTACAAAAGAAGGAAGCAGGAGTAATCAAATGGCTTTGACACGGAACTTCAAAGAGACGATCCAAGCGCGGGTGCGGCGCGATGCCGCTTTTCGGAAGGAACTTCTGCGCGAAGGGATTGAATGCTTCCTTGCCGGAGATATTGAGACGGGGAAAGCTGTGCTCCGTGATTACATCAATGCGACTCTGGGGTTCAACGAATTGGCCGAGGTCACACACCATTCGCCAAAAAGTCTGATGCGAATGCTTAGCCCATCCGGAAACCCTCAGGCCCGTAACCTATTCGAGATCGTCAAGTATCTTCAGCGCAAAGAAAGAGTTCGTTTTAAGTTGCGTGCGGCCGCGGCTGCGGGCTGATTGGTCAAGTCTCACCTCGGTTTCAAATCGCACAAATGTGCCGAAATTCAGGCACGACTTGAAAGGGGACCTCGGGGTCTTGAAGTGCCTCACCGACTTGGTCGATAAGATCGGGTGAAGAATTTCCAAGGAAGTGTGAGGCTTCGTGAATGTGTGGAATGCGATCGGGTTCGAAACCCACCAGCCGATACGGCGCTAACACGGGTTCAAATCCCGTCGATACGGTCTGTTCGGGCCGCAATAGCCGCACGCTTCCATTGCACCCCCGATTTCAAAGGGTAGTCCATGAGCAGGTTTTTGTTTGCCTCAATAAAGAGGGATTCCCTTCGCGCCCCAACATGGCTATAATAGCCATAAAGGAGTTAAATGTGCGGAGCGTTAATGTTGCAGAGCTCAAGAATCAGCTGAGCAAGTACCTGACATTCGCCAAAGGCGGGGAAGAAATCGTCATTCGGGATCGAAATTTGCCGGTGGCAAAACTGGTTCCATTCTCTTCAGGTGAAGCAAGCGAAGAGGAACTGCTATTGGTTGCCGCAGGAAAGATGCGAATGCCACAGAGCGCGCTCAACGTGGACGAATTGCTGAAGATCCGCACAGGAAGAGTGCCTAGGAACGAAGGAGTCCAAGCGCTTCTGGATGATCGGGCGGAAAGCTTATGAGCAGAGAACCTGCTTTTTGGGATGCCAGTGCCCTGGTGCCGTTGTGCGTTCATGAGATTACCAGTCGTCAAGCGCAATCTCAGCTGCGCCGGTCTATGCCAGTGGTATGGTGGGTGAGCCCGATCGAGGTGCACAGTGCGATTGCGCGCTTACACAGACTAGGCAAGTTGAAAGAGGTGGACAAGAAGGGCGCCCTCTCCCGTCTCGATATGCTCAGCCGGGGTTGGAGAGAGATTCTGCCGTCTGACACATTGCGCGAGCTTTCAACGCGGCTACTCGAGACCTTCGGATTGCGGGCTGCTGATAGCTTGCAGCTTGCCGCAGCGTTAACTTGGTGTCAACAACGGCCAGCACGCAGAACTTTCATCTGTGCGGATCAACGCCTGTCTAAGAGCGCCGGCGCAGCTGGTTTCGCCGTTGTTGCGCTGTCCTGATGCAAGGTAGCTATGGGCATAGTTCAGCTGGTTAGTACGCCTGCCTGTCACGCAGGAGGCCGCGGGTTCGAGTCCCGTTGCCCCGCCATCTAAAGCCGATTACGTTGGTAGTCGTTCATAGTAAATACATCGAACAGCGCTGTGCGCATACTCGTCCACAACATTTGCCTGTTCCTCCGAAATCGACCAAAGAACCCTAGGCTTACAAATCCAGGGATACAACCTCACCGTCTTTAACCGCGCAAAGGCTCACATTTTCTCGGATTGCGGCGTCACGCAAGGCACCGTCCAGGTCTGGATACTGGCGATATGTATGAGGGTTATCGAACTGACCAAAATGCATCGGACAGAAGATACGGGCTTTCAGCAGGCGAGCGGCAACTGCGGCTTGATCGGGAGTCAACGTAGCCGGAAGATTCGAGGGTTCCATTTCAGCCAGTCGCGCGATCACACCGTTCACCGGAAGAAACACGACATCGAAACTAAGAAACCGTTTAATGATCAACCACCAACTGCCGTGCCATATCGTATCGCCGCCGTGAAAGATACGGTGCTCGCCATCGTCTACGACCCAGGACACTTGATGGTCACCCCGCCAATCCACGGCAGGCACAGCAGTGATCGCGACTCCTTCGGACGCCGGCGGCCGCACCGTCTCCCACAAGGCCACGCCCCGCGCGTTTAGCCCTGCGGCTTCCAATTCTGGCGCAATTTCCACAGGGCAGAACACGCGTCCGGCAGGACCCAACGATCTCTTCAATGTGTCGGCATCATAATGATCGGGATGTCGATGCGTGACCAGCGCGTCCACATTGCTCTTGCCGTCCCAGGGAGCGATAGCGACAGGCGGCCAGCGTGGCTCCCCGAGTAGTGCCTTCAAGGGCGCAGTGGTCTGCATAGCATCGATGAGGAGACAGCGCTCCCTCGTTTGGATCTCAACGCCCGCCCAACTCAGTCGTCTAATCCTCATCAGTCTGCGCCGCTCCCTCGTGCTAACTTAGTATGATGCCCTCCGGGGCGCCGGGATGGGCTTCGCATTCGCAGACAGTAGTTTCATAGTTCACCTCAAGACGCTGCTCCTGCGCAGACAGGTCATGCTGGCTAAATACCAGGCGAGAAGTCTTCGAGGGATGGGACTCAGATCTCCCGTCACCAAAGCGATCTTTCCTTCAAGTGACCTCTCATTGCGCGCTTCCTTTGCTCAACGGCAAGCTTCGACTTCTGCGACCTCGGCATGGATCGCAATTCTTCGAGCGTTGGGGTAATCCGTGTATCCCTTCATGTCCCCGTCGTAGAACGTGGCGTGGTCGTAATCGTTCAGCTTCTCGACCAGCCGCTTGTAACGGTTTGCGAAGATGAAGCCTTCAGGTGACGGGTTCTTCGATTCGGCAGCCCGCTCCTGAATTAGTCTTGCGTCTCCAGGTCCCGAGTGACGAGGTGGCACCTGGTACGTTGGGCTGCGGACCCAACGATTGACAATATAGAGTGGCAGAGAAGACCCCGTGGCCGGAGCGCGGCCGGACTGGACTGACCCTGCACTCCGGCTTTCGCACAAGGACTTACTTCACCGCCACCAGCAGGACAAACGAATTCGGCACGACCAATTGCGGGTCTTCAATCTGTGGATGTCGGAAATCGCCGGTAGCAAAGGTAAAGTTTGTGCGAGGTGGTGTCGAGAGCCATGCTCCGTGTGTGCCGCTTCGTCCGCATATTCTCAAGGACAACGAACTGATCGGCAGAATGCTCACTCGTGACGGTGAGCGTCCCCACGCCGTTACACGCAAAAACAAATTGCAACACGGGATCGAAGGCGACGCTGTCGACCCGCCCGTCGATCGGCACCATGGCGATAAGCTGTCCTTTATCAGGATCCACAATCGTCATCATCCCGTTGCTACAGCCAGAAAATAGTCGCCGGTTCTGCAAGTCGACGGCAATGCCCCTTGGCTCCTGGCAGGGAGCCAGAGCGATGCGTCTCTTAACCGAGAGCCCATCTGTGTTAATGAGCCCATCTTGCGCGGGCGCACCTCTTCGCAGTAGCTTGAATTCGAATGGAGTATCCCTGCCATCGTTGTGATGCGCCTGTGGAGGAGGGAGTCCTATTCTGTGAGAAATGTGGTGCTCCTCAGGTGCGAGTTGCTGGAACTGAGGCTTCTCCTCAACCTCTGGCTGAACTTGAACAGCCGGATGTTCTCACTCGTCTCGGAACAACGCCGGAACTAGCCGGGCCAGTCGTCCGCTGGCCGACTGCCCTCTGGGCTGCGGCTGCAGCCGGACTTATCACAGCCGTGCTCATCATCCCGCTCTTCGGTCTTGGATTGGGGATGCTTTGCGGAGGCTTTCTGTCTGTAGTGTTCTACCGCCGTCGGAGCCCGGGGGCTCCGGTGACGTCTGGCGTGGGTGCCAAGGTGGGTGCTCTTAGCGCTCTGGTGGAATTGGGTTTTGTCGTAGTCTTTATCTGCTTGCGAGTGTGGCTATTCCACAGTGGCGGCGAGCTTCGTGCGGCCTTCATAAGTGCGTTAGAACGAGGCGCCCGATTCGCCGACCCAGAAGCCGCGCCACAGCTGATTGCGGCCATGGCATCCCCTGCAGGCCTGACTGCTTTTACGCTCATCCTTTTGATCGGGCTTTTGGTCTGCGCTTCTCTTGGAGGGGTTATAGGTACTCTGTTGCAGCGGAGGAAGGATCGATCTCCGTAGAGTTCAATAGAACTGACGTCGGACAAAATGAAATTTCAGGCTAAATTCTACTCAATTATCGCTGACGAAGTATAGCAAGTCGGGTTTTCTGCAGGAGGACCGTTCTATCGGTTCAACCTGACGGAATACACGGATTCACCGATTGACAAGCATTGTGCCCTTTGATTCAATCCTCGCTCCTGGGCCCTGAAATCTATCCAATCGCGGGAGGCCGTTATGCGTAACCGTGCTTGGGCCCTGTTTCTGCTGCTTGCCCCATCGTTATCGATTCCGTTCGAGGTACTCGCACAAAGCCGACAAGGGAAGACGCCCTCTAAGGCGCTGGTTGGCACAACACTGGCCCGTTCAGATCCCCGCTATCAGCGGCTCGCTGCCACCGAGAAACTCACTTCCTACGCGATAACAATTCCGCCTCGTGGGTCCACGCTCCTAGGATCGCACCCGTCCGACTATCTCTTGCTCTCATTGGTCGATAGTCAGTTGGAGGTGACCGGTCCGTCAGGAAATACTTACGCGATCCAGTTAGGCCAGGAAGAAATGCAGGTAATGAAAGGTGGGTGGACGCACCGCCTTACAAATCTCGGCGATCGCTCGGCGAGATTAATTGAGGTAGATGTGGAGCACAACATTCGGCCGGAGCACGCGTCGTGTGGTCTTGCAGCGACGCCCTGCACCGACGGTCGGTTCGGCAAGACTGAAGAGGGGACCTACTCAACGACTACCCTCTTCGAGACCCCTACGGTCAAACTAACCAGAGTTGAACTTGGGCCAAGAGGTACTTTCGAACGGCATACACATCGCGGGTCAGAAATGCTCATCGCACTTACCCCCATTCATCTCAGCCAGGGTGCTCTCGAGAATGTTGACAAGGCTCCTGGAGAAACACGGGCCTATCCTGCGGGAACCACTCACCAGATTAGAAACATTGGTTCCGAAGCAGCGCGATTTCTGGAACTGGAGGCGAAGTAAGCGTCTCGACAATTCACCAATGCTCCCGGTGCGGCGGCGTGCATGCTGAACCTCCGCGATGCTGGCAAAGGCTGGAGCTTTGTTTGCGATAAGGGCGGGACCGGCAACTTCCACTTCATCGATGACGCGAAGCGGTACGGGATGGTTGGGTGTTTGAGTATGGTCATTCGATCTAAGCCCGCGCGATCTTTGACATCGGCGGACGTTGCAGACCTCGCGCAATGGGCGCAGCAGAAAAAACGACCCCTAACCTCACACCATGGCCGATTACTCTGCACTTGCAATGCTCACAAATGGGCGCCATCGCCTGAATGGCACACTCGAAGCTGTCGAACGTGTAATGTGTCCCGGCGGCGATCAACTTGAAAGCCTTGTCGTATTCATTACCGCAAACTTCGCATTTCGCCATTTGGCCCCTCCGTTACTCACAGTACCTCAAGGCCCGTGATGTCTTCGGTTCAGCCTCAGCACCTCAGATGTGCTGGTTTGCTGCGAGCCGTCCCATGGATGGGGCGAAATTAGTTTAGCTCACGATTTGCCGCGTTTACACGAAATCGCAGGCCTCCCTGGCAAGCTCCACCCAGTCTACCTTCCCGTGGGCAACGACAACCCACTCCTTCATGAGTCGGCCGTGACCGGGATCGAAGCGCATTGCCTGCAATCACCTGCGCGTCGACTCGTTGCTTCGGAAGTTTCGCGACGAATCGCTTCCTCCCGAACAACGGCGAAAATCTTTCCATTCACCTTCAGGCCGTAGGAGAACATCATCTTTCCTCCCGCTACGTCCCGATAAGAGGCGCGAGCGTCGTGATTACGGACTTTCCGATCTGGATGCCTACGAGCGGTTGTCGAAAGTCGCGAAGGTTCATTTCAACGAAATGGGGGATCCAAATTACGTTGTCGTGGCTTCCATCGCAAAGAAATACCTGCCCCCGACGAAGAAACCGTAGAGGTAAGATAAATCCCTTAAGACGTTTCCTGCGGCTGCGGTCTCATTGCTTTCGTCCGCGATTACGCGGAGTTGCTGCCCGGCTCGTTTGAGCTTAAGGCGGGAAATTTCTACGTCGCCCCGGCAGGCGAGCGGGACCGCCGCCACGCTTTGAAAAGCATTCGCAAATACCAGAAACCGGATCAGCGCATTTTCGTGGGAGTCACTGCTACAGTCGGCCCCCGTTGGCACTCCGGAAGAAGTGCGGGACCGTGGACTCGAAGCGTCTGAGTGCGTCTGAGTACATACCGATCCAGTATCTCAGTACTATCGACGACTGCGGATTCTCGTCTTTCAGCGATGACACTTCCACGAGCCGTGACACCGCCTTTGCCAAGGTACGGGCGCGAGTGCAGGGCACGAAACTCGCGCCCGTCGTTTCTGGGGTGCTTGGAAGCCGTATCTCGTGCTCCTCAATCCTGAGACTGTGGTGCGCTGGCATCGTGCTGGTTTTCGACTGGACTGGAGTTTGATCTCCAGGCGAGAAAACAGGTCGGTAGGAAAAAACTGTCGACGGAAGTTCGAGAGCTGATCTTCCCCGGTCCACAACGGCGGATGGTCACAGATCACAGAGACCCAGTTTCTTGCGTCTACATAACCGTACCTCATTCGACCTTCGCGATTCACGCACTCGGTTCTTAAGAGACTCTCGGCAGGCAAAGCCACTGCGCTTGTCCGCCTTTCTTATCATTCTGCAAAATATCAACGTCAACCGAGATGCCGTTGATTTGAATCGACGGGAACAGCTGAATAACTTGGTATCCGCGAGTGGGGATATCGGGTACCCGGCTCTGTGAGCGCCAATAATGCTGGAAAGGCAAATCGTAGAGCTGCTGCCCTGTCAGCAACCCTCCAGCACCGACATATAGGCCAGGGATGTAGCCTGCGAGGTTCACAGCTTCGTACCAAGCTTCACAGTAGTCAATCACGTTCTGGGCCTGCGCAGTGCTATTCACCCCTTCCAAGTCACACCACACATTGACACCCGCAGGGAAGCCGACTTCTTGTGCGTTCGTGGCTGCATTTTGACCGTCCTGTTGCCCCTGATCTTGGTTCGGAAACCATCCTGGTGCCCGCACGTGCTGGACCGGCATCAAGGCCAGTCCCGAATTCAGAATCTCTGTTGCCTCCTGTGCGCTCAGGTCCCGGGCAGACTCTGCGTCGCGCGAAAGATATCTGAAACAGAACTTATATCCCTGAGCATAAAACTGCTCGGCAAGGAGCGCAGAGATAGTCGTATCGCAATCAAATCCAGGCACTGACGCAGCAGCGCTTTGGACAGACCCGGGCAAATCCATAATGTCCTCCTAAACTTCCGTTTGGCCGCTGACGAGCTTCTAGCTCCAATAGGAATCTGGAGATTCATGGGGTGGCTCTTTCTTTCTTTCTTCCTTCCTGATCGTCACGTCAAACATCGAATTGCATTACTTCCTTACAACCTGTTCAGCTCGGCCCGCGAGCGTCATTCATTACGCGGGGCAACTGTTTTCGCCCTCGTGATCGGTCAGCCACAGCAGGATATTGCTCCACACCAGTTTTGGCGCATCGTCCGCGGTGAACAGGTCTACGTGTCCGAAGTCCAAAACCGCTTCCGCGGGTGGATAGAAGCTCATGATGTCGTGGGTGACGTCTTCGCTGCCCAGCAGTGACAACGTGTACAGACCTGCCGAGCCAAATCCCCCGCCCGCGCCAACGTAAAACACCGGGACGGTGATGTCCTCCAGGTGTTTGTCAAAAGGTAAGCTGACGTCACCGCAGGTCACGGCCGCATAGTCTGCAAACAGGCGAACGGGCTCGAAAGGTGTGGCTGCTATCAGAAGATTGTTCCACCGAGAGATGCTCGTGAAGGCGAGACCAGAGATGCCCGACGAACCGAAGGTACCACCAACGAAGTGGAAGAAGGGCGTGAACTCGGGCAGGAACTGGAAAAGCGCAGCGCCGACGGCCAACGACGCCTGGAGATTCGTGAGCCCTGGTAAAACGGGAGAAAGGCCGCTTGGATCCTGCACCGCAAGCGCGCCGAGTTGCTCAAAGAGCTGACCTGTGGCGTCGACGTAGATACCCGCCTTGATCTCTTTGTTGACGGTCGCTTCGAACGAACACTCTCCGGACACTGCAAATGGCGTGTTGGCCTTGTAAAAGGTGTCGACGGGAATGAACGCCTTCACCTGGCGCTGGCCGCACGGCCACTGTGACTCTTGATTGAGCAGGCCATAGCCGATCCACCCACCTCGGCTCCAACTCAGTAACGTCAAGCGTCCTCGGTCGCTGCCGGTCTGGCTGCGAACCTTGCGTGCGAAGCGAAGTGCCCGCTCCAGGTCGTCGATGTCGTGCTGCATGCCCCAGTTTTGCATGAATGTGAAGTCGCTGACGGTTTGCGGCACGAGCGTCCATGAAAAGTCGATCCCCCAAACGTCGATCCCATGGCTCGCAAGATAGACGCCGAAAGAATGGGGAGAGGCGGCGTCGCCCAGGAACGCTGCCTCGAATCCCCAATTGCGCCCGTGAGTCAAGAGAACGGCGTTGTGGCTGACAATCGGCTTCCCGTCCTCCACCCGGACCACGCGATGCACGCCTATCCGATCAAAGGCACCGGGTCCTGTAGTCAGCGTGAAGACGAACTCATAGACATCCCCGCTGATCTTTCGGATCGTATTGATCTGGGCCGCCCCAGCGGGCAGATCTTGTGCCGCGACCACCTGTGCGGATGCTACCAAAGCCAACGCCAGCACAAATCGGAGGAGCCAGCGCGTAGTCATAATTAGACCTCCATCAGGATTGATCCCATAGTCCTCGCCAAGAATGCAATGGTACAGGTGCGGGCTGGCCCCGAAACTAAGGCCCTGGGTTCTTTAGACCGCCAGTTCAAAGCCATGGCGCTACGATATCGGAAGCTTTTCTTGAATTTCAGAGTGTTCGGTTGTGGGGCTGCCAACCGGGTGCCCAACCTGCTGTTCCCCAGTGGACCTGTCAAGGGTGCGCGCAATTTGTGCGCCCCCAATCTGTCAACGCTGTCCAGAACTTCGTCTTTCGCTTCAATGCCATTTTCGGGCCGGTTACAGCAGCAACCGCTTGCGAGATAACCGGCTGAATTATTATCGCTGAATCATTATCGATGACATGAATCATGGCTCTCAGAGCAAAATGCCACCCGAGCCGGCGCGATTCGGTAATCAAGATGTGATGGGAGAATCCCGCGGTCAGGGCTATCATCAATCTGGGGCTGGCTTCTCACTCTTTGCCTCGTGGGCAATCTGTGCCTCGGAAGCAATGGCGCACAACGTCCAAATTTCAAGGGTTGTGTCGCGGTTTATAGGTACTGGTCAAGTCTGCGGCGTGTCTAATCGGAGCAATTGAGAACATCATCAAATCAATTCTCACAAACGCCGCTGTCTACTGCTTCCATCGGGTGCTCAGGCTTCGGTTCAAAGTCCTCCCATCGCGTTTCCTCCCCATTCGCGAACACACCCGCGATGATTTCTCCGCGCCCTTGGAGAAAGCGGGTCTTTTGCACAATATCATCATAGGCCAGATGAGAGGCCATGTGCTCATGCTCATACCACACTCGACTGTGCGTAGGAATATCGATGGAAGCCATGCCCGCCACTCTCCTTGTGTCGACGCCTCCTCCAGTTGTTTGAAAACCCCTCGCTAAGACAGGTGGGAAGTATAGCGTACATCAACCGCGACGATGACAGGCACAGGTGTCGTGTTCTCTATCTCAAGCCTCAAGACCTGCCAACTCAATTCGAGTGACAGGCACCAATGCACTCGCGTCGGGATGAGACAACACTGCTATTAAATATCGTGACCGAGACCGCATTTTTGAGTGGGGTCAACTCAGGTGGCTGCGCTGTCTGCCCGAGCAAGGTTGCGGTCACAACAAGCAGGAGTACGGTCTGGATGATGGCACTCCTCATGGACAGCGCGGGCTGCGGAAATCCGCGTGGCGTTTACAAAACTTTACGTACTTTACGTTGCGTTGGTTGACAAGCTGGCGAGCTCTGCATAGACTTTGGCCCGTTTTTAGGAGCGGGGCACCGCCAATCCGTGGCGGAGCGCAGTTCCAGGCCCGAATCATTCTGGCTTTTTTCTCTCAACCAATACTTTTAGGGGAGCCACATCTCAAAACGGCATGCGGTTTGGTAGCTCGAGTCGTTCTGAATGTTGAGTCTCGCTAACGCCCCACAATCGCACTGCGTGTCCCCTTCGCAGGGTACAACGGAGGAAATATGTCCAACTCCAGATTGTCTCTAGCCCGAACCCTTCGGTCCCGAATGCTGTTCCTGTTGCTCCTGCTCGTCACTCTGGTACCGGTTTACATGATGGCGCAGGACTACCCGCCTTACGGTCCAAATGTCCCAACCGCACATTTTGATCACGGAAAGAGGCCGCACATAACCCCTCCCGCCCCAAATCTGTTGCCCGACGGCAGAACGGCGCAGTCCGCATGGAATATGGCATTGGTGGGATACGACACTCTTGACGGCCGTTCGACCTACCAGCCGCTGGTTGCTCATCAGGGCAATCGTTACATCGCCTATATGGCTCATCATGCCGGGACCGGGATCAATCGCTTGAACGGCAAGGTCGAAACTAACGGAACTTCGCTTCTCGACGTCACCGACCCAGCACACCCGGTTTATCTCGCGCACATCCCGGGACCCGGCGGCTCGATCGATGCAGCCGGCAACCAGATGGCCCATGTCTGCAGCGGTGACTGGTTGCCATCCAACAGCGCCGAGGAGGCTGCACGCAAACAGGGTCGGTATTACCTGCTGCGCAGCAATGGCAACTCCTCCGGGTCCGCCAACCCAGGGCAGGAATCACACCAGATTTTTGACGTTACCGACCCTGCGAACCCTGTGTTGCTGACCACCGTCGTGACCCAACTCACCAACACTCACAAGAACTGGTGGGAGTGCTACTCAGGAATCGCCTACCTGGTAGCCAACGATAGTTCCCTGGCGTCACCGAGGCCCGATTTGGCGCCCGGCTGGCACCAGAGCGGTTCCAACCAGCACGTTAAGATTTACAACCTGCATGACCCGGCCAATCCAGAGTATGTCCGAGATTTCGGTTTTGTCGGCCAGCAACCTAACTTGGGATCCACTGTCGAAGGGCTGGTCACTCCGCCGACCGGAATCCATGGACCAATTTCAGGCGGTAATCGCATTTACATGCCCTTTGGCGTAGGCGGCAATGGTGTGGTTGGAATTTATGACCGCGAGAAGGTGCTGAAAGGCTGCACGCTTCCCGGCGCATCGGCCAACTGTGCCAAGAGTCCTACCGAGGCGGAAATGCTGGCGCCGCAAACGGGATTCTTCTCACTGCCGGGATTGGGCCTGCAGGGCGGGCACAGTTCCTTCCCCATCTTTGGGGAGGAGGATGGGAAGGCTCGTAACATTCTCCTCGTGGTATCAGAGGAAGGCGGCAACGAATGTAGCGCTGGAAGCGCACCCCACGCCGCCTGGCTCTATGACATCACCGACGAAGCGAAGGCAAAACTGATTTCGTTGAATCCCAATGATCCGGCGCGGACATTCCTGGATGTTCCCGACGGCTTCGACGGCATGTTCCATGTCGTGTCCAACGGGTTGACCGGTAGCGCGGGGCAGGCGTGTGGCACTTCGAATTGCGCGTCCTCCGGTGTGTATCAGGCCAGCCTCACGCCGCAGGATACTCCCCCACTTAACCAGAATACGTTCTGCAACCAGGGCGGACGCTTCGGCGCCCATGCCTCCTCAGAGCTGTTCTACCCGCCGTACTACGGCAGACTGGCGATCATCTCCTGGTTTGCTGGCGGCGTGCGTGTGTTCGATATCCGCAACCCCGACGATGCGCGCCCGATTGCTTATTTCATCCCCGCGCCGAACGATACGGGCTGCGGGTCAGGAGGCGGGCCTTCGCCTGGCCCCGGCTGCACTTTCGCGAACACGGGCAGGGACAATCACTCGGTGCACGCGATCCAAACTAACAATGTTGAACTCGATGATCGCGGGTATATCTACATCGCAGACCGTGCCGGCACTGGAATGCACATTCTGAAGCTCACCGGCGAGGCAGCGGCCGCGGGGTTAGGTGATGAGGTAGCGAAACACTGATCGTTCCTGACTCGGGGCTGTCATCCGTTTCACGGTACGGACCGTGAGTTCGGGAGGTGCGCACTCATGAAGTTTAAAGGGATGTTAGGGTTGAGCTTCGTGTTGCTGTCTTGCCTCGCGCTCGCGTCAGACGCTCCCGCAATCTCAAAGATCACTCCCAAAGACATCACCCTGGGTATGGTTTCGAAAATCAAGGTCGGTAGCTCGAACAGGGCGCAGGTGACGGAACTGCTTGGCGTCCCCTGGCGCACCGTCAACTATGGAGACTGCAATCCCATCGACTACCAGGAAATTTGGGAATACCTGGGCCATGAGGCCGGTGGTGTGTTCAGGATCAGCATTGAGTATGACGAGGCCGGCATAGCACGCATGATTGCCAAGACTCCGGCCAAGGGCGCGATCATCGTGCTGGCCGCTGCTCCGCCTCCGAAGGCGACTCACGAGCACTAGAAGACAGCAGGTTCCAGCAATGAAACGAGCGCTCGCGATTGCCTGCGCGGTTTGTATCGTAGGCGGGACGGCGGCAGCGAAACCGTCGTCCTCCGCCGTGCCGCGCACCCGTCCGGTTTACAGGAGACAGAAGGCAAAGCCACTCCCTTCTGAGGTTGTGGACCGACCCCAGCCAGCTCCAGCGCCCGCGGTTCTTGGTTCATTCCAAAATGGGTTGCTTACTGTCGCCGCCAAGAACGCTACGTTACGCGAAATCATCGACGGGGTGCGCGATTCCCCTGGCGCTGTGGTTGAGGCGCCCACGCTGAACGAGCGTGTCACCGTGTATCTCGGACCACAGCCTCCAGCGCAGCTTATCGCTGCACTGCTCGAGGGGTCGCATATGAACTAGGTCATTGTGGGCGGGGTCGCGGATTTACTGCTATCCGAGCCATCCAGGTCATGCCTTAACCCACGGCAAGAGCGAAACCCTCTTCCCCACCCCCGGCGGATGCGGCCCCCCGGCTGCCATCGCGAAGGTCGTCCTGCTGATCGCGCAGACCGGCGGCGACGAAGGTGTGGGACGTTGAAGTGGGGACGCCAATCATCCTAGTTCCTCCCGCGTCGATGCCCGCCGCACCTCAAATCGAAGTAAGCGCCCCGCCAGCCGCTTACGCCAACATGATGCAATTTCCGCGGACAGCAGCAAGTCATGAACCTGCGGTTCTCAACCGACGTGATTGCAACTTTACCCATAAAATTGCAGTAACTGCAGCTTTATGCTTCCCAAGAGGGAGGAGGAGGAGGAGAGAATGTGCCTTGAAGGCAGAAAATGGCAGTGGACGGTAGTCGACGGCAGTAGAGAAGTGCGGCTCATCTAACACACACTGCAGAAGCATTCCGGCGGGACAAAACGATTCCGCAACTCCCGGCTGTGGTTCATAGCAAAGCGCAAGGATGATCCCGGCTCCTCGATGTCCGGCGGTTTTCGCCGCCAGGTCCTTGCTGACACCCCGTTTGTCAACGATATTCGACACGGTAGACACTGTGTTTTTCAGATGCATGTACATTTGGTCTTCCTCACCAAATACCGCACAAAAGGGTGCGATGGAGCGGCCATCCACAGCCTACGGCTAATCTTTGCGAAGGTTTGTGCCGACTTCGAGGCTCAGCTTGGGGAGATGGAGGGAGAGGCCGACATGTCCGTCGGCTAATCCACTACCCGCCCCAACACTCGGTATCGGCAATGGTTAGCACTTAAAGGGGGTTTCCAGCAGGCTACTACGAAGCGCAAGACCTGATCTGGCCCACCAATACGGGAAGGGAGTACTTTTGGTCACCTCCCTACTTGGCTGCAACCTGTGGAGGAGCGCCAATCCGCCTCCTCAAGCAGTACATAGAATCTCAGAAGACACCGACTTAACCGAGTCGCTTATATCCCCACCCTAAAAGGGCGAGCGAGATTTTACGCTCCATCGGATAAGGAACCCCATGGCACGGGGAACTTCGTACAGCTCGGCGGGCAAGCGTGGAAACAAACCGCGACCGGGACCCACAACTCGTCTTCCTGGAGAGAACTACGCCATCTTTTGCGCGGTCAAGCCTGACGGTGTCGAAGTGTCGAAGTGCCGCTCCTCCTGCGCTCACAACCCGAGGGGGACGGAGAATGCGCCCTGAGGTCTGTCATTCGCTCCGCATAAGCGCGGCTTGTTGCCTGCCGGTGTATACTTCGTTTCTCAAGCGGTCGAGTTGTGGGGGCTCCTTCAATTCAACACCGGTAGTCGCCTCGAAGCTGTACCGGCCATTCTCTAGCTCCCCCCTCGCCAAATTGTTGGTAGAAGAGTTCGTGTGTTTTCGGGGTCAAGCGGGCTCCCCGACGTTCAGCCGCACATGAAGGAGCTGACCACGGCCTCTTTCAAATTCAAGGCATTGCAGGAGAAGGACCATGATCGCCACAAGAATCGTTCTGGTTGTCACTCTGCTGGTCCTAGCTATTGCACTCAAGGTGCGAGCTGAGGGCGAATGTGCGGCCGCTACCCTAGCCGGTACCTATGGTTTTTCAGGCAACGGATTGGACACTGTTCGCAAAGCAGGCAGCAATACCGGCTTCGCCCCAGTTGTTTTTGTTGGAACAATTTTGTTTTCCGGGGACGGAATACTCTCCGGCTCTTTCACTGCGAACGGTAATGGACATATCGAGCGCGGAATCCCCTTCACGGGAGCGTATATTGTCAATCCCGACTGTACCGGCTCCGTCGCCGTCATCGAGAGGAACGGCTATGAGTCACACTTTGAAATGACCATCGCCAATGGCGGGAGCGAGGTCCTCGCGATTCAAACAAATTCGGGAAAGCACAGGATTTTTATAGTTCAAAAGCAGTGAAGATCAAGCCAGCCGGGTGCCGACGCGGAATTAGGCCAAGGACCTATTCTCCGTATGTGCGGCAGAATCACGGACGACGCGGGGGAAGCGCCACCGCCGAGCACGCGCGACTCAGCACCCAGCTATGGCTGTATTGACCGGGGCATTCCTCTCCTGACGCGAGACGGGGATTTCCGGGCGTTCGTCGAGGCTGCGGGCCTCGATCTCGTGTTTGGATCTTCAACGACGTGACCCTTGTCCGGCGATGGAGGGATCTGCTAAGGGGACAAGGGACCCTGCGAAAGCACCGCAATACCTCACCGCTGAGTGACTTTAACGCTTTCCAGTTCACACGCTGTTGTTTTTACTAGAAGCCGTCAGAATCTAGGAATCTAAGGAGAGCGTTTAGAGCGGGCGTGTGTGCGTCCAAGGCAACGGAGCCACCGCTAGCACGTTGATCGTGGGTTCAGCGGCGGCGGAGTCGCGGACACTCGCGGTCCACTGTATTGTGTTTCATCGTGTCCTTACTGGCCTTTGCGAGCAGACCCCGGGCCTGGTAAATATCATATGATCTTCTATTTCTCAAATCCGGCGCATTCTGGTCCTCTTGAAGGCCGGGAAAGCCTCTATTGACGCACCTTCGACTCGGTTTCTACCTCTTTGAGGAATTCCTAACATTTCGGTAGGATTTCCTCAATATGCTAGGAGCTGGATCGTATCGAGACCGCATCATTCCTACGTTCCAATGGTACGTTCCAGTATCTCACCGGTTTGCCAAACTTTCCCGATCCGCAAACCTTGCGTCGCTTCTTAACTCCAGGCACTACGCGGTTTTTGGGAGCAGATTCATCGCGTCAATGACCGACTACTACAACATTTTATTAATCAGCCCCAACCCCGCTCGCGTCTTATTTTCGACGTCGAGAGCACGGTCGTGACCGTGTTTGGACATCAGGATGGCGCTGCGGTTCGGCTACAATCCCCGCTATCGCGGCAAACGATCCTACGATCCCTTACTCTGTATCGAACCCAACTCCTCTTATTCTCTCGCTAGGGAATCTTGGCGCCACCACGAAACGGCGGGCTTCACATGAATCGGCCTTCTCGCCTCACGGGCATTCCTGATCAGGCCCAGCGGCCGATCGTAGTAGTAAATTTGGGCTAGTCAATTTACGTAGACAATAAGGACTAGCCAAAAATGAGAAACAGATTCTGGTTACTTAGTTACGGCTAAGCGTCCGAGGTAGGCCATGGCGGTAGGCCATGGCGGTAATTGACATTAGGGGGCGGGCAATGCTGAACTAATGGATGAAGTCCAGCTCCCTACGTGGAGGTCGCCTCGGCGCCACGACCGGTGTGTGCAGTAGGGGTGAAAATGAGGCTCCCAAATGTGCGAGGGGGGCCTACCCAAGGCCGAAGGGATGGACACATTCAGCATTGTGACTGAGTGGGCGGAGAGTGGGCGGAGCGGTTAATACCTGTGGCCAAGGGCGCGGGACTATGCGCCACCATTCCCTTGTAGTAACAGTCCGTGCTGAAGCTCGTTGCCAGGGCTATTCAGACGCATTCTCGTCATGAAAAGTCCGTCGCATAGCAACTCGAAGACCGAGGCCTTACTACCCCTCTTAGGCAAGCCGGTGCCGTCTGTGGAGAGCGATAGAGGAATTCGCTGCCGGAAATAAGGTCCTTACCTGATTGTCAACTGCTCCCGCGTCCCATAAATTCACGCTGGCAAACAAAGGGAAACTACATCGCTTTCGCGACGTCGGCAGAAAGCCCGAAGCAGTTCGCACTCCTGAGCAGTGAGTGGTAGGGGGGAATGGGACTGAGAGGGCGGAGTTGTCTATTCGCCGCGTAGACCTGATGGGTCTGCACGCCACAGTCCGCCTTCGACCTTTTCGAACTCGCGGTGTTAGTCAACGCCATAAACCCGACATACGAAACCGTGAGGGTCACAACTCCACCCGAAACTGAGTATCCACAGAGAGGCGTACGCATAACTCGAGTCTCAGGATCTTTTGTACCAGCAAAATGTTTCACAGGCATTAAGGGTGGATTAATTTCTTATGAAAATTCCAGGGTGTCAGGCATAACTGCGAGCTTTTGAAAAGCGTCGCCTACCGCCCGCTAGGAGACATTTCCTGGGGGGACGCAAACGATGCCAAGCCCGGAAGAAGATCGACGGAAGGTCCGGAGGAGGACAGCTTGAACTCTCAACCATTTGTTGGTGAACAACTAAATTCAGCATTGTCAACCTATCCCCTACGAAAGGACATAGGAGATAGTGATCCTGTCTGCGTAATGGCCTATTCTCACGACGGTTTCGGATTGGGACATCTTCGCAGGAACACTAATATCGCCGCTCGGTTCGTTCGCCAGAGGCCAGGGTCAAACGTGCTCCTGCTAGTGGGGTGCTCAGTGGGGAGCTTTTTTGGTTCACAAGCAGGGGTCGACTTCATCAAAGTTCCTTCCATTGTCAAAGTCGCTGCCGAAGACTGGCACCCTCTCAATCTCCGCATAAGCCCGGAGAAAATGAAGGGCCTTCGTGCTTCCATGATCCAGAAAGCAGCCGAAGTCTTTCGGCCAGACCTCTTCCTGGTCGATCACGTACCCACTGGAGTTTGGGCAGAACTCCTACCCACGTTGCAGATGTTCCGCGAACGCGAAGATCCTCCCCGCACTGTCCTTGGGCTGAGGGACATCGTCAACGCTCCGGACACCGTCCGCGAGCTCTGGCGCCGCGAGAATATCTATAGGGCTATCCGCAACCATTACGACGAGGTTCTTATTTACGGTTGTCCTAGTGTGTTCGATACGGCATCGCAGTACGGGTTGGATGTCGAGTTCCCCGGAAAGATCACATACTGCGGGTACATCTGCTCGGACGAGCCTCACAAAACCAGAAAGCAAATGCGTGAGGAGCTAGAAATCCGAAAGGACAAGTTGGTCGTGGTCACGGCAGGGGGAGGGAGAGATGGCTACCCAATGCTGCAAGTGTGCTTAGACGCTCTTCAGCTCTTCGGACAGGACCCTCCCTGTGAAGTCATCCTCATCGCCGGTCCCCTTATGGATCCCGAACAGAAAGCGCGTCTTCAAATACAGGCAGAGGGACTGAAAGTCCGAATGTTGAGCCACGTGTTCGACAACTTAAACTACATGAACGCCGCAGACCTTGTGATCACGATGGCGGGGTACAACTCGCTATGCGAGGTTCTGCGTTTGAGGAAGAAGTCCTTGGTGCTGCCACGTGCCGGCCCAAGCGCCGAACAGATCATGCGTGCTAAGTACTTTGCGGAGCGCGGACTGATCGACATGATTCATCCCCAGGACCTATCTCCGAAGCTTTTGGCGAAACGGGTGATGGCAGCCTTAGAGCGAGACGATTACCCCGTTGACGACGAAGCCATCCAGTTGGACGGCGCCGCGCGTGCGGCTGTCCATCTCTCGGAACTTCTCGGACAGCGAGTGTATGAATCCGCGGCCTAATCAGAACCGCACGGTCGGATATGTCGTCAGCGGCTGGCCGCGGCTGTCGGAAACTTTTATCCTGAACGAGGTGATTGCGGTGGAACGGCGGGGGGCGCGGCTGCGGATTTTTTCCGTGAAGGATCCGAACGACGAGCCGGTTCACGCCAGAGTGGCGCAGGTGCGTGCGCGGGTAACCTACCTCTCGATTAAGCACAGCGGGAAACCCATTTTGCAGGCTAGTATCCGCTTATTTTTCAGGCGACCTATCCGCGGCTGTCGAACCATACTTCGGGCACTGCGCTATGGTCGGTGGGGTGTTCTCCGATGCTTCTTCCAGGCGAGTTATCTAGCCGAGATACTTTCCCGGGAACCGTTGACTCATCTTCATGCGCACTTTGCCCATGACCCGGCCCTCGTGGCGATGTTTACTCATCAGCTCACCGGAATTCCCTACACTTTTACGGCTCACGCCAAGGACATTTACGTCAAGACGCCGCCTGAGCTTCTTCGAGCTGAGGCCCAGCGTGCTCGGGCGGTGATCACGTGCACCGAGTACAACCGGCGCTATCTGTCGACGCAGATCGGGGCGGCAGCTAATGGCAAACTTCATTGTATTTATCATGGGCTCGATCTCTCCCAATTCAAGTTTT
>QIAU01000181.1 GCA_003225055.1 Acidobacteriota bacterium | reverse complement strand
CTGATAGGAATGCTCGTCTTGATGTTCTGGTTAAATTGGCAGTTCGCCCTCGTTTCTCTTTCGATCTCACCCTTGTTGTTTGGGATCGTCTTCCGCTACAAACGCCGCATCAAGGTGGCCACTCGCAGGGCGCGCGCCAGCACCGGGCTGCTTGCGTCACTGGCCCAGGAAACCCTTGCTTCCATCCGAATCGTGCAAGGCTTGGCGCAAGAAGACCAACAAGACGAGCGCTTTCAAGAACGAAGTGAGGGTCACCACCAGGCATTCCTGGAAGTAGTGCGCTATCAGGCGCGTGTGGGTCCGCTCGTAGACCTGCTCGCGGCGATGGGCTTGGCCATTGTGATGTGGTATGGGGCCACCCGGGTGCTGGCTGGCCAACTCACGACCGGAGATGTCGTCCTCTTCTTTGCCTACGTCACCAACCTTTACACCCCGATGAAGGG
>QIAU01000180.1 GCA_003225055.1 Acidobacteriota bacterium | reverse complement strand
ATCTGCATCATACACGTCAACAGCTCTGCGCTGCATATCGAATAACGGCCGGTAAATACCATGGCCCGAAACAGTCAAGTGGACCGTCTCGGGCCTAACCCCTTCCACAGGGCGGGAGCGAGAACAAGCCTATGCTGCCGACGGGGAACTTCGCAAGGCTGCCAGTGCCGCTAGTTGCTCTTCAGACCGTCGAGAAAAATAATCTCGCTTTCCGCGTCGGTCCATGTTTCCGATCTGCCGAAGAGCAATTCGGCTTTCACATCCGCGATAGCTTCGACCATTCGATATAACCACATCTTGCAACGTCATGACCTGTGGCAGGGTGACGGGCGGTGTGATTGCGACTGCCCGGGGCCTGGGATCGTGACCCAAACGGATGGAGCCACAATGTCGGCAGACTTACGTCAGCGTCTGCCCGACTCGGCAGGTCGTATAGCTTGGCCTGAGCCTCGGTCTCGCTGGTGTAGCAGACCTTGCCCCGGCACTGGCGACCGTCGTGGGTTGTTCGGCGGTATTCCCGGAATTGACTAAAATTTCTCTTAGCTATGCTTGCGGGCTATGCTTGCGGGCCTCGTTCCCGCGACTTTGGTTATGACCGATTCGCACGTTTGCCCGTGCGGGTCAGTCTGCTTTAGTTTGACAACCCCACTACCGACCATTCGTCAGTGTGAGCGGTCGTTTCATTGGTTGCGCCCGTCCCAATGGTCTGAGGGTTCTGAGGGTAAGGACACCTATTCTTTTGGTGTAAAATCCGGAATCGTGCCGGGATGGCGGAACTGGCAGACGCGCTGGCCTTAGGAGCCAGTGGCCGCAAGGCCGTGCAGGTTCAAGTCCTGTTCCCGGCACCAGAAAGCTGCTTTTACCGAGAAGCACCGTAAAGCCCCGCCCTTTAGGGCTGGGGATATAAGGCGTGATTTTGCCTTGTCTTAGATTGCTTCATTAGGTATAAGCATCAGTATGGCCCTGGAAGGGTACAAATCAAACCACAACGTGGTCTATTCAAGCAAGTACCCCTAAGGACCGAAACGCCTGCGCTAGCTGGCGTGGCCCTTGAAGCCCTTAGCTTTAGCTATGGGGCGTAAGTCACTGTTGCGGCTACTGTTTAGACGTTTCGGAAGTTCTAAAGACGTTTCTATCAGAATCAACAAGTTGGGCGGTTTGGCACCCCTTTGCAGTACCCATCCCTCAACTCCTAATCCTAAGTTTGGTGCATCTGCCAATTCCCCACTTTGGCGTCGCGGTACACGTCTCGAACCTTATACGATGCGCCCTTCTCAAGCAGCCCGAGAACGCGGCTTCCCGGAAGCTTGGCAGTCACTTCCTGAGGTGGCATTCGCGGAGTAGAAGCAGTATGTGACTCACGCGCAACTGATCAGGGCGGCGGAACGCTGGCTCAGGAGCCATCGCTGTCACATCGTGCTGAGTGAGCAAACGGCAGATTCGGGTGAGGTGCCGGATGTCATCGGCTGGCGAGGCAATTGTCATTCCATCGTGATCGAATGCAAAGTGTCGCGCGCGGATTTTTTCGTCGATCAGAAAAAATCAGTTCGCCAGAAGCCGGAACGTGGCATGGGCTGCGAGCGTTTTTATCTCACACCCAAAGATCTGCTAAGAGATTCCGACCTGCCGCAGGGCTGGGGTCTGCTGGAGATCGATAAGCGCGAGGTCGTGATGCGAGTGAGATCGAGTCGCCGCAGCCTATGCACCCTCGATGGACTCCGGGCCGAGATGGAGCTTCTGCTAGCGAGTCTGCGGCGGGTGGAAGTCAGGATCGAGCCGCAGACCATTACTGAGTTTCTCAAATGGAAAAACCGAATGGCTGCTTACAACGGCGGCCAATTGCCGCGAGGCCTCGTGCCGGTTGAGCAGGAGTTGCTGTCCGGCGTTTTAAGGAGAAGGCTGGGTTAGGAGAATGGTGTGTTCTGCCTTGCAGCGCTTTGCCGGATCGACGACAGCCGCACCCTCGCGCTTTCCCTGTGAGGCGCGGAATTCGAGTGGCCGTTTCACCTTTTCCGGCAGTCCTTCGAAGCGCGCTTTACCCTCGTTGTTGCTTCCGACTTCCAAGTCCAGCTTGCGGATACTCAGGAAGCCATAGGCGATGTGTACACGAATCTTGGCATCGGATACGGGCTGGCCTGAGGCATCGGTTACTGTGAACTCGACTGAGCAGGAACCCAGTTCTCCATTAATCACAGGGATTGGATTTTTATTTGCAGCCAGCTCAGAAGCCTGCGCCAGGAGAGTTGAAGCAAACAGCAGAATCGAAAAGATCAGTGTGAGAAGTTCGAATCGGCCCCCCCCGCCAAGAGCAGCTCTCATTGAGTGTCCTTCCAGGACCTTGGTGGTTTCGACCGCGGTCACGTCCATCCTGCCACTCTGCCTACGCGGAGTTCAAGCTAGTCCTGTTCGTTGCAGTACCGAATGGGCAAATCTCGAAACCACGGGAGACTGTTCAACTAATCCGCGCTTCGGCCGCGAAGGGTCTGGAAGTTGTTTCGAGGCTAGCCTTTTAACCCAGCGCTGGTCATACCTTGCGTTTTGCTCGCGCCTACGGACTCTTGCTTATGGGTTTCGGTCTCGGCGACCAATTAGCTTTTCTTTAAATCTTCACGCCAAGGCTGCTGTTCTGCCTGGCGAAGTCGATTGAGGAGGTACGACATATGGACAAGGACCGGGTGGAAGGCAAGGCTAAGGACATCGCGAGGCGAATTCAACGTCAGGCCGGCGAGTGGACCGGGGACGAACAGACCCAGATCAAGGAAACTGGCAAACAGGCTGAAGGCAAGGTGCAGAACATCGCCGGCAAGGTCAAAGATGCCCTGAGGAGACCGCGACGGACAGACGAAGAGGGCGAGCTGGAACAAAGTGAGATCGAAGAGGAACGCGAATCCGAAGCTCCGCGCCGGCGCGCATAAATCTGCCATACAAATAAGGGGAACTCGGTCCATCCGAGTTCCCTGCTTTCTCTTTGCCGCCTGATTTATCCTTCCAATTCTCGCCTAATCTCCCTCTCGCGAAGCCAGGTAAACCTTACGGGCTGCTCTAGGTGCAAAATGGCCACCTGGCGCCCACACTCATAATCGCGCGTTCCCGAGTACATATCCGCTGTGACCTGGGTCACCAGACGGTGTAACTGGGCACCCTCGGCTTCAGTATCCGCCTTTTTTGCAGCCACGAAACCCGGTACACTGTGGCAGCCATGGCCATTCCGACGCAGCCCAATATCAAGCTAGCCAACGCCCCCGACTATCGCGAGAACTATGCCAACAGCGTGCAAGTGCGCGTTACGGTATGGGATTTCTTTCTTGTCTTCGGAACCTTACAGCAGCAAAGCGAAGTCCAGGTGGACATCACGAATTTCCAGGGCATCTACGTCAGCCCGCAACAGGCCAAAGCCCTGCTCTCAATCCTGCAGCAGAACGTCGTACAGTACGAGAACGCATTTGGCGAGATTAAGCTCGATCCGCGAATGGCGGCCACCGGGCCTGTCCATTGATGTGTCGAACGCGGGAAGCGAATTGTCACCCGGGGGCGAGGCGCGGATTTTCCCTTCGTTTCTAGTTTTCGCTCTAATCTTTGTTTCGATCGCCCTTTTGCACGCTTCCTTGCTGCGCCTGCCCTACCTTTGGGATGAAGCAGGTTATTACGTGCCTGCCGCGCGCGATTTGCTCCTCAGCGGCAGCCTGATCCCACGCTCCACGGTCACGAACGCGCACCCGCCATTGGTGATGGCCTGGGTGGCCCTGGGCTGGAAGCTGTTCGGCTTCACGCCGCTAGTGGCGCACCTTGCCATGCTGCTGATCGCGTCCTTCACGCTGCTGGGAATCCTTCGACTGGCCGAACGTGTGGCTAATATTCACGTGGCGATTGCCGCGACGATCTCGACCGCCCTCTACTCTGTCTTCTTTACGCAAAGCGCTCTGGTGCATCTGGACATGGCCGCCGCTGGTTTTACCCTCTGGGGCTTACGCGATTACATCGAGCAACGCAGGATCCGTACTGCGGTGTGGTTCTCTCTGGCGGCTCTGGCGAAAGAAACCGCGATTCTGGCACCCCTCGCGTTGTTGATCTGGGAATTGATTTGCTCACTGGCTCCTGAACGCAGGTCGAGCGAGTGGTGTCTGTTCCGGTTCAGCCCGAAGTCGGTCTGGCTCTTAGTTCCCCTGCTGCCGCTGAGCATCTGGTTTCGTTACCACTACCTGCGCACCGGATATGTTTTCGGCAATCCGGAGTTCTTTCGCTATAACGTTTCCGCGACTCTCGACCTGGTGCGCATCGTTCTCGCGGCCGGCATGCGCGTTTGGCAACTTTTTGGATATATGAACCTCTATTTCCTGACCGCGGCTGCTCTACTGGCAATGCTCCGGCCGCCGCGAAGCGAGCAAGGCGTAGAACGCCCGCGCATTGCTGTGCCCGTGCAATGGGTCTTTTTGGTACTGATCATTACTTATGTCCTGGCGATGTCGGTAGTAGGTGGGGCCGAGCTGGCGCGTTACATGCTGCCGGTAGTTCCGCTCTTAGTCATCCTCTCGGTCTCCACACTGTGGCGAAGAGTACGGTACTGGACCGCGGTAACTGCGCTGGTGGCGCTGGCATTCGTCGCAGCCCTGCTGGTGAATCCGCCCTACGGCTTCCCCTTCGAAGATAATCTTGCCTACCGCAATTATGTGCTGCTGCACAGAAATGCAGCGGAGTTCCTCGCGATGCGTTATCCAAGGGCGCGAGTTCTGACCGCTTGGCCCGCCTCCGATGAATTAACCAGACCCTACCTTGGCTACATCAGCTATCCCATGCGCGTACGGCGCATCGAGAACTTCGCTTTCGCGGAAGTGAGTTCTGCCGCCGAACTCGGCTCCGATTTCGATGTCGCCCTGGTCTTCTCTACCAAGTACCTCCCCCCTCACTCTCTGCTGGCCCGCTGGCCTCAATGGGAGCAAGTCGAGACTCGCTTCTTCGGCTTTCATCGAGACCTCCCGCCCCCTGTAGCCGCGCAGGTTCTTGGCGGAAATCTCGTGTACACCGCAACCCGCGACGGACAATGGATCGGAGTGATTGAGATGGAACGAGTGCTGAATGCGCCTTCGCGCTAAACTGCCATCAGGTGGCACGAGTGGGTCTTGATGATGAGCCACACGCTTCGCCCGGGATCGAGGTGAAGAGAATCGCGAGCTGCGAGCGTGAGATGCACTTCCATTCTTACTCCACAATTCACCTCCGCCGCGACCATCACATCACGTTGCGTCAGCGAGACCACCTTACCCGGAATCACATTGCGAGCGCTCAGGCCGACAGGTGATTCGGCCGCGAGCAAAATGTCGCCCGCGCTGATTGCCACTCGAATGACAGAGCCGACCTCGGCTCTGACCAGCGGCGTTTCCAGTTGCACGGAGGACCCGGTCAACTGGCAGGTCATCGTGCCGCGATCTTCGTGGGCAGCGTGAACTGTGGCAGTGAAGATGTTTTCGAATCCGGCCAGTTGAGCAACCGTCTCATGACGGGGAGCACGCATCACCTGGTGCGGCGTGCCCTGGGCGATGATCTTGCCTTCGTCCAAGACCAGCACCCGTTCGCCTAAGGCAAACACCTCTTCGCGGCTGTGCGTGACGTACAGAATTGGGATGCGGTGGGACTGATTCCAGAGCCGCAGATCGTCCACAATTTTCCCCTTGGTCTGGGCGTCGAGCGCCACCAATGGTTCGTCGAGCAGCAGCAGGCAGGGATCGGTGACCAGCGTTCGAGCAAGGGCCACGCGCTGGCGTTCCCCGCCCGAGATCTGGCTGGGCCGCCTGTCCCGCAAATGTGCCACTCGGAATGAGTCGAGTATGCTCCCACTTCGCTCGGCCCGTTCGCGCGCTCCGACGCGGGAAAGGCCGTATTCAACGTTTTCCTTGACGCTCAGGTGCGGAAAGAGCGCCAGATCCTGGAAGACATACCCAATGTGCCGTTCGGATACAGGAACGTTCTGCCGGGTGCTGCTGTCAAACCAGACATGCCCAGACACAGCAACTCTGCCCGTGTCCGGCGTGTTCAATCCGGCCAGACAGTTGAGGAGCGTGGTCTTCCCGGCCCCGGATGGACCAAACAAAATCGCGATGCCTGGCGCTGCCGAGAATTCAGCATCAAGCACAAAATCGTGCCCGGCGCCGGGCAGGGTTTTCCGGATGCGCGCAGACAAGGCTCTCCCCTCCACATCCTCCCTTCGCGGCTTTTCGGCGGGAGCAGATTGCGCGCGCTCTACTTCCAGGGCCATATCGCCCAGATCCTCCGGTTCAAAGCATAAACCAGCGAGAGCACCACGAAGGCGATCCACACCAGCACCAAGGCAGTTTGATTCGCACCGCCATAGTTCGACATTTGTACCTGGTCGTAGATGTCGATGGACACTGTGCGAGTCACGCCCGGGATGTTCCCCCCGACCATCAGCACCACGCCAAACTCACCCATGGTATGGGCAAAGCTCAGCGCCACCCCGGTCACCAGTCCCGAAATCGAGAGCGGAAGAATTACCCGGAAGAAGGTTTTTGTGCGAGAGGCTCCCAGCGTTGCGGAAGCCGCGATGAGCTTGCTATCCACCGCGGAGAAAGATGCGGCAAAGGGCTGCACCGCAAATGGCAGGCTGTACAGGATTGAACCTATCACCAGGCCTTCGAAGGTGAAAGCCAGGCTGTGGCCGGTCAGCGCTTCCCACCAGCGCCCCAGCGGACTGCGGGGTCCGAGGGCCAGCAGCACGTAGAAACCCAGCACCGTGGGCGGGATGACAATCGGCAGCGCGACCACCGCCTCGGCCAAGAATTTCCAGCGCCAGCGTGAGTACGTAATCCAATACGCGATCGGCAATCCGATCACCACCAGCACGGCAGCGACCAGCACGGCCAGGCGGATTGTCAGCCAAAACGCCTGCCAATCCATCAGTGCTTCTCCTCCGGCAACCAGAAACCGTAGCCCCGCAAAATAGCCTGCGCCTCAGGCATTTTCATGTAACCGAGAAATGCAGCCGCTTCTCCTTTATGCTGGGACCGGGAGAGCAGGACCGCTGCCTGGTCCAGCTCGGGATAGGCATCGCTTGGAACTTCCCAGTAACGCCCGCTACCTCTCATCGACGGCTCTAGCGCAGGAGAGAGGGCGATCAAACCAACCTGCGCGTTTCCTGATTCTACAAATTGCGCCGCCTGCGAAACGTTTTCCCCCAGCACGAGCCGGTCGGCGACTTTGTCGAACAACTGAAAGTGCCGAAGCGCAGCCACAGCCGCTCGCCCGTACGGCGCGTGCTGGGGATTTGCGATTGCGATTTTCTTCACGGAGGCATCGAGCAGGACCTTGAGCCCGCGATGTTCTATGTCCAGCGAAGACGATTTCAAAACCCACAATATCAACCTGCCCACGGCGTAACGATAGAATGAGTCCTGCTCGGCAAGTCGCTCTTCCATCAATTGTTTTGGATAATCCTCGTCGGCGGAAAAAAACAAGTCAAAGGGAGCGCCGTTCTTGATTTGCTGGGTCAAGTTGCCCGAGGAACCAAACGCAAGGCGTACCCTCGTACCGGTCTGTTTTTGGTAATTGGCCGCCAGTTCCGTAAGCGCAGAACTGAGGTCGGCTGCCGCCGCGACGGTTAGCTCCTGGGCCACGGAGGTCGCCGAAAGAGCCGCCGCGCCGAGTAGGACGAGCGCCCGTGTCTTGGCTGTCACAGCCTGAAATCCACCTTTGACTGACCTTTCATGAACAACGTAAAGATTTGTAAAATCAGCAATTTCCGCGCTTCCTACATGGAACAGCAAACGTCAAATAAACTAGGGCTGAACTCAAGTCAGCCGTTATGTGTGGGCGCAATCCCCCGCGGAACCGAGCGATTTTATCCGTAATGTTTGTGAGTCGTACGATTTTATTGGTGCCATGCTTCATGTCAGACTAGCAAGTCTTAGGCTTGGCGTGGTCCTTCATAAGGGAGCTTCCGGTGAGGCTACTTAAGCGTCATTGGTTAATCGCGATTGTAATCATGGCCGCGGTTGCCGTGTTGGCAGCGTTTCAATTTAAAAGTAACGACAAGGCTCAATATTTCACCGCCAAGGCCGATCGCGGTGATATCCGTGCCGTGGTGGAGGCTACGGGCACTATCAATGCGGTAACCACGGTTCAAGTTGGCTCGCAGGTGTCTGGCACTATTTCTCGCCTGTACGCAGATTTCAATTCGCGGGTGAAGAAGGGACAAGTCGTCGCCCAGATCGATCCGTCCCTTTTTGAAGGCACTCTGCTCCAGGCGAACGCCGATTATGCCAACGCTGAAGCCAACCTGGCCTCCGCAAGAGCCAACCTGGAGAGAGCCAAGGCCGCCCAGGTGCAGACCAAAGCGGATTACGAACGTACCGTGGGACTCACCCAGGATGGCGTCATGAGCCAGCAGCAACTCGATATGGCTAAAGCCAACTACGACTCGGCGGTGGCTGCGGTTTCTGCGGCGCAGGCGCAGGTCACACAGGCGGAGGCCCAAGTTCAGCAGAAGCAAGCGGCGGTGACGGTGGCGCAAACGAATCTGAATTACACAACGATTCACGCCCCAATCGACGGCACGGTGATAGCACGCAACGTCGACGTTGGCCAAACCGTGGCCGCATCCCTGCAGGCCCCTACGCTGTTCACAATCGCGCAGGACCTGACCAAGATGCAGGTTTACGCCAGCACCGATGAGTCCGACGTGGGCATGATCAAGAATGGCCAGGTGGTTACTTTCAAGGTGGATGCCTACCCAAAAGACACGTTCACCGGGCGCGTTTCCCAGATTCGCATGAATGCCACGACCGTCCAGAACGTCGTTACCTATAACACCATCATCGATTTTGACAACCCGGAATTGAAGTTGTTTCCCGGCATGACGGCGTACATCACGATTCCGGTAGCCTCGGCCAAAGACGTTCTGCGCGTTCCCAACGGCGCGCTCCGTTACAAACCGGACTTGAAAGCTGACGAAATCCGCGCCCTTTATCAAAAGTATGGCCTCGATTCCGCAAGAAATGTTCCGGCCGCCGCTGAAGGGCCGGGCGGAGGAGGGGCCAGCGCGAACGAGTATCGTGCTCACGCCGAAGGGCGACAGGGTGGTGGCAGTGATGCGGCTCCGCGGCCGCCGCGGCTCGATGTCGCCGTGCTCTGGAAACTCCATGCTGATAAGACTCTGGAACCAGTGCGGGTCCGCACCGGTATTACCGATCACACGGTAACGGAGATTGCCGAGATCCTGAAGGGCGAACTGAAGGAAGGTGAGGAGCTGGTAACCGGCTCGATGACGGCGAAGCCTGCTGCCGGACCAGGGATGGGCGGCGCGGTAAGACGGTAAAGGTAGCGCCGCGACTCATTACAACATGGCCACCGTCACACAACCCGAAGCCAAGGTTGCGATCAGTACGGGCAATCGCGCAGTCATCCACGTCGAGGACATCCACAAATATTACGACCTGGGGGAGACCCGCGTGCACGCTTTGCGCGGCGTCAGCGCCGAGATCGGCGCGGGCGAGTTCGTCGCCATTATGGGGGCGAGCGGCAGCGGCAAGTCCACCTTCATGAACATTCTGGGCTGCCTGGATAAGCCCAACTCCGGACGCTACCTGCTGGAAGGCACAGAGGTCTCGCGGCTCACCAAGAAAGAGCTGGCCAGCATTCGCAATCGTAAGATCGGATTCGTCTTCCAGGGATTTAATCTGCTTTCGCGAACCACCGCTCTGGAGAACGTGGAGCTCCCCACCTTGTACGCTCAGATCACGAAGACGGAGGGCGAGACCAGAGCACGTGAAGCGCTCGAGTTGGTAGGACTCGCAGATCGTGTCGCGCACTTCCCTTCCCAGCTCTCTGGCGGACAACAGCAGCGTGTGGCCATTGCTCGCGCCCTGGTGAACAAACCCTCGATCCTGTTGGCTGATGAACCCACAGGCAATCTCGACAGCCGCACTTCCGTCGAGATCATGGAAGTTTTTCAGAAGCTGAACGACGGCGGTCTCACGATCGTTTTGGTTACGCACGAGCACGACATTTCCCAGTTCGCCAAGCGTACCATTCTGTTCCGCGACGGCAAGATACGCCGAGATGAACCGGTTGGCGCCCGTCCGTTGGCGGCCGAAGTGCTGAAGAATATGCCGACCTTAGAGGATTGAACCTGGGACTATGGATTTACTGGCCATTGTGCGAATAGCGATGCGAGCCCTGGCCCGCAACAAGCTGCGTTCTAGCCTCACCATGCTGGGCATCATCATCGGTGTCGGCGCAGTGATCGCGATGGTGGGTGTGGGTCAAGGCGCACAACAGCAAGTCCAGCAACAGATCGCGGCTATGGGTTCCAACCTGCTTTTTGTCGGCGCGGGCACGGTCACGCGCGGCGGCATGCACATGGGCTGGGGTGCAACCAAATCGCTGGTCTATGACGACATGCAGGCCATCCTGCGCGAGTGCCCAGCCGTTAAAGCCGCGGCTCCCGGCAGCACCTCCAGCGCGCAGGTGGTTTTTGGCAACGACAACTGGGCCACCCGTCTCAATGGCACCGAACCCGAGTACTTCGACATCCGCACCTGGCCCTTTCAGGAAGGCACTTCCTTCACCCAGGGCGATGTAGAGACCGGGGCTAATGTTGCGGTAATCGGCGAAACCGTGCGCAAGAATCTATTTGGTGCCACTGACCCGCTGGGCGAAACCATCCGGGTCAACAATCTCCCTTTCAAAGTTGTTGGCGTGCTCTCGCCAAAAGGCACTTCGGCGGCAATGGGCGATGATCAGGATGACATCATTCTGATCCCAATCACCACGCTGCAGAAGAAAATCAGCGGCCAAAACTGGCTGCGCTGGATCATGGTCTCGGCCGCATCGCGCCAGTCCAGCTACGCGGCGCAACAGCAGATAACATCATTGCTTCGCGACCGCCACCGCATCCGCACCGGTCAAGACGACGACTTCTTTGTTCGCAATCTGGCTGACATGGCCGATCTGGCCGACCAGGCCGGCAGAGTCATGACTTTGCTGCTGGCCTCGATTGCTAGCGTGTCGTTGATTGTGGGCGGGATCGGCATCATGAACATCATGCTGGTCTCGGTCACTGAACGCACGCGGGAAATTGGAGTCCGCATGGCCATCGGTGCTACCGAAGGCGATGTGCAGCGTCAATTCCTGATTGAAGCCGTTGTGCTCAGCCTGATCGGCGGCGCAATCGGAATTATTTTTGGCACGGGCGCATCCTATCTCATCACCGAGACTCTGGGGTGGGCGGTGTTGATCTCGCCCACGGCAATCGTTACCGCCGTGGTCTTCTCGATGGCTGTGGGAATTTTCTTCGGCTTCTATCCCGCCCGGAAAGCAGCCCGCTTGGATCCTATCGACGCCCTGCGGTACGAGTAGATGCATTTGAGGGCCGGGCGTCCGGTCTCTGCTAGGATGTAGGCTTCGCGCAAACGCATCTAGCCATGGAGGCCAAATGGGTACCAGTGTATCCGGCAAACGCGTCGCGGTTTTGGGCGCCGGGAAAATGGGCGGCATACTGCTGCAGGCCTTGTTGAAGGAACGTCTGCTCTCGGCTGCCACCACGACGGCGACGGTTCAGCATACGGAGCGGGCTCGGGTTCTGACGGATAAGCTGAAGATTCCCGTGGGTACCAATAACGTCGCTGCCGTGCGCAAGGCCGACATCATCTTCGTTTGTGTGAAACCTCCGGTGGTGCTTGACGTCGTAAAGGAAATTCGGGCAGCGGTTACGCCCAAACAACTAGTCATCTCGGTGGCCGCATCGGTCCCTACTAATCTGATCGAAGGCGGACTACGTGGCAACATCCCGGTCATTCGCGCTATGCCCAACACCCCCTGCGTGGTAGAGGCCGGGATGACGGCGCTGTCGAAGGGCAAGTTTGCGGACGAAAAACATATCCAGCTTGCCACGTCGCTGTTCAACGTCTTTGGCCGCACGGTCGTCGTAGACGAGAAGCACATGGACGCGGTTACCGGCTTATCAGCGAGCGGGCCCGCTTACATCTACATCATTCTGGAATCGTTGGCGGAAGCCGGCGTGAAGGTCGGCCTGCCGCGAGATGTAGCCACGCTCCTGGCGGCGCAGACCGTCATGGGAGCCGCTAAGGTCGTGCTCGAAACCGGTGATCATCCTGCTCTGCTCAAGGACGCGGTCACGACCCCCGCCGGCTGCACGATTGACGGCATTTTGGAACTCGAGGAAGGCAAGCTGCGCGTAACCCTGATCAAAGCGGTGGTAAAGGCGGCACAGCGCGCCAAAGAACTGGCGTTCGTAAGCTGAAAAAAATCGGCTAGAGAATCGATCTCAGGGCAGAGCGAACTTGATAACGATCTCGGTTTGCATATCTACCGGATCGCCATTCAGCTTGTAGGGCTCGTAACGCCACTGGCGAACCGCAGCAATGGCCGCTGAGGAGAGCATCGCATTACCGCGAACGCTCTTCACCTCGCGCACCCTGCCGTCTTTGCCAATCAAGGCCGCGACTACGACGTCACCCGCGATTCGCTGCTGTTTGGCCTGATAGGGATACTGCGGCTCGACGCGGCGAATCAGTTTTCCGCCGGTGATGCCCTGGGAGACTCGCATCGCCGGAGCCGCCGCCGCGAGACTTTCCGCTGAAAGAGTCGTTTCCAGACTGATCGTCGACAGTGAAGAACGAGGGACGGACGCTACCAGTTCCTGTGCTGGAGCCGCCTTGGGTGCAGCACCAGCTTTTTCTTTCTCCGGGCTGGACTTCGAATCCGTTCTTGCGCTTTCCGCTGTTGAAGTGTCACCGGCCGGGTTGTCCGCTTTCCCGTCTTTTGGGTTTGGGGCTTTCTGCTCAAACACAACCTTGCCGTCCTGGAGAACTACCAGCTCTCCCTGATCCCTCTTGGTCTGTGCCTTCGTCTCTGGCTTCTGCTTGTTGGCAGAGGGCTTCGGCGGCCGGGACCTGGAATTCTCCGCAGTCATGTCCAGTGTGGCTTCTTCCGGCTGCGCCTCCGCGACAGGGGTCCCTGGCTCGGCCACGGGGGAAGCGGCTTGAGCGGACCGGTTAGCATGGGCTCTCTGCCAGCCCCATCGGAAACCCAACATCAGACACAACAAAATAGCCAGAGCCAGGACAGTGGCTCGCAGGATTCGAGTCGAGTTTTCCGCGGCAGCAAGCCCGGTGTCTTCCTGCCCTGCGGGAGCAATGGTTGCCGGCTCGGGAAAATCCATAGCCGCAGCCAGGGCAGCCGGCGATGGTGGAACGTAAGCAGCAGAGGGGCTTGGCCGCGGGGCAACGGGTTTGGCGGCGTTTTGCGCACTCTGTGCGCTTTGTATCGCGTCGCTCACCCATTGTGCCAGTTCTTGAAGCGTCGTGAGGTCCTGCTCTCCGAAAGCGTCCGCCTGCGCCGAAAATATCTCAAAAACCCCAACCAACTTATGGCCTGCAAACAGAGGGACGACAACGATGGAGCGCACCCCCAATTGCCGACAGGCCTCGGCGTTGACCCGCGGATCGGCTTCGGTATCGCTGCACCACTGCCGCTTCCGCTCTCGAATGCAGGCGCCGGTCAGTCCCGACTCGGTATTGATCTCGACCCCCAGGTCTGGGGCGGTTGCGCCGGCCGCAGCGCGGCACACCATCACGTTCCCTCGCTCTAAGGCGATAGCTGCTCCCGACGCATCCGTACCTAAGCGCGCGCGTTCCGCCAGATCGTGAAGAATTAGGTCCAGCGCCAACTCTGTGGACTCCAGACCCTGGGCCGCGAGCGTCGAGGCTACCTCCCCGAGATGCGATTCAATTTGCACTTTCTTCCTATGCTCCGATGATTCGACGGGCAGCAGTGATACATCGTCCAATGGCTTGGGTCGCAACGGCTGGGAATAAAGCATGGATCACGATTTAAGAAAAAGAATTAAGGCTCATCACCCACAGCCATCCTGGGGACACAGGGCGCGGCTGGGCTGATCCTGACTGCTCGGAGTTTTACTCCAAACAGGCCCGTTGTCAATATTAAGGAGAAACAGGCTCTTGGATCAGTATTGTACGACGACTGGGCCATGTTCCGCCACACCTCCTACAGTTCAATGACATCCTTCAGAGTTTTCAGGCTGCCATCGTGCATGTAGGGGACGGTGAAAGCAGAGCGCTCCGAAGGGCTCGAAAACTCTTCACCGTGATGTCAGGGTCTGGCTACTTCGGAAGCTCTGCCGTGAGCGCTGTCACCGGACCTGGTGAGTAGGCGATTGGGCAGAGGGCAACGACTAGAAATGCAGTGACAACTTAGGGCGTACCGCCTATTAAGCTGGCCTTCGCTGCGGGGAACCTCTACGCGGACCGCTTGTGGCCAGGTACGGGCCGGCTTAGATTCCACGCGCCTGCTTCTGCTTGCTGCGCTGCTCAACAATTACGGCTGCGGCCAACAGAATTCCGATTGCCCCAAATGCCGCAAGCGCCACTGCGGCCACCATGAGGATTGGCATACTCCCGCGGCAATTCTTCCCCATTTTGGCCGTGGCTACGGTGACCATAATCACCGTAAGTGGTGATGGAAGGCCTTTCGTCATGTTCGTTGTCCCTTTCCGGAGGCCGGCGGAAAGCTGATAAAGTATTGACTGGGGCGAGGGCGCTGCCTTCGATTTTCAAAGAGAGGACTTTTCCGCATGCACATCAGCGTGGTTGGCTCGGGGTACGTTGGGCTGGTAGCCGGCGCCTGCTTCGCCGACCTGGGCCACGAAATTATCCTGGTGGATAATGACCAGCTTAAACTCTCTGCCCTCAAGAGCGGCGCCGTTCCCATCCATGAGAATTTCCTTCCGGAACTGGTGGCCCGGCATCGTGGAAAAAGGCTGAATTTCTCCGGCGATCTCTCCGAAGCCGTGCGCGCGAGCTCGGCGATTTTCATCGCGGTTGGCACTCCTGCCACCGATCAGGGAGATGCCGATCTTTCCTACGTCGAATCCGTAGCTCGCGAAGTTGCCGGGGCAATTAACGGCTACAAAGTCGTGGTCGAGAAGAGTACGGTGCCGGTCTACACGAGCAATTGGATCCGCACCGTGATGTCGCGCAACGGCGCCGCGCCCGATTCGTTCGATGTCGCTTCCAATCCCGAGTTCCTGCGCGAAGGCACCGCGGTCACCGATTTCTTGTATCCGGACCGTATCGTGCTGGGCGCTGATCATGAGCGCTGCGCCTCTCTGCTTCGCGAGATTTACCAGCCGCTCACCAGCGGAGATTATTACCGGCGCCAGCATGCGATCCCGAAACCTGATCGTGCTCACATTCCTCCTACGCTGCTTGTGACCAGCGCCAAGAGCGCCGAGCTGATCAAGCATGCCTCCAACGCATTTCTTGCAATGAAGGTTTCCTTTATCAATGCCGTGGCCTCCATCTGCGAATCGGTGGGAGCTGACGTCGAGCAAGTACGCCAGGGCATTGGCTCGGATTCACGCATTGGTCCACGTTTTCTCAACCCCGGAATTGGCTATGGCGGCTCCTGTTTTCCGAAAGACTTGGCTGCCTTCCGCGCGGTGGCACGCGAGTGCGGTTATGATTTCCGGCTGCTGGACGAAGTCATCCGCATCAACGAAGAGCAGCGGCACCTTTTCCTGAGAAAAGTGCGGTCCGCCTTGTGGACCTTGAAGGGAAAGCACTTGGGCGTGCTCGGCCTCGCATTCAAGGGGGGCACCGACGATATTCGCGAATCTCCCGCCATTCTGCTGATTCAGACCCTGCTTCAGGAAGGCTGCTCAGTGGCTGCCTACGATCCTGCCGCCACGGAACGTGCGCGCGAAGTGCTGAGTTCTAAGGTCGAGTTCGCATCCAGCCCTTACGAGGCGGCCGCCGGAGCGGATGCCTTGTTGATTTTGACGGAGTGGGACGAATTCGCCACACTTGATCTTCATCGCCTATATAGCAAATTGCAGTATCCCATCGTGGTGGACGGGCGGAATCTCTACGACCCGCAAATCATGACAGCTCATGGGTTCACGTATTACAGCGTGGGCCGTCAAACCATCCCTCCGGAGAGCCAGGTCGTCGCGGCTGCTGCTGCGGGCAGGAAGAGTAAGCCCAAAAACCGATGACTAACGCTCGCGTTCTGGTAACCGGCGGAGCCGGCTTTCTGGGTTCACACCTGTGCGATGCCCTGCTGGCACAAGGACACTTAGTCATCGCGGTAGACAACCTCCTGACCGGGAGTTCTTCCAATCTCGATCACCTCTCCCATGAGCCGCGGTTCGAGCTGCGACAACTCGACATTTGCGAGACGTTCGACTGCGGCAAGGTGGAGTACGTTTTTCAATTCGCTTCCCCCGCCAGTCCGGTGGATTACTCCAACCACGGAATCCCCACTTTGAAGGTAGGATCACTTGGAACGTTCAATAGCCTTGAGCTAGCAAAGAAATATGACGCGAAATACCTGATGGCATCGACATCGGAGTGTTACGGCGACCCGCTGCAGCATCCGCAGAAAGAGACTTACTGGGGGAATGTGAATCCGGTTGGGCCGCGCTCGGTGTACGACGAGGCCAAACGGTTCTCCGAAGCAGTCACGGTGGCCTACCGGCGATATCACAAGGTGGACACGCGTATCGTTCGCATCTTCAACACCTACGGACCGCGCATGCAGTTGAATGATGGCCGCGTCATTCCTAACTTCATGAAGCAGGCCTTGCGGGGGGAAGATCTGACGGTTTACGGCGATGGCAGCCAGACCCGCAGTTTCTGCTACGTCAGCGACCAGATCGAGGGAATCCTGCGACTGGCGAAATCCTCCGAACTCGGTCCCGTCAACATTGGCAACCCAGCCGAATTTACTATTTTGGAGTGTGCAAATAAGGTGCTGGCGGTGACCGCAGCGAAGAGCCGGATCCGCTACGAACCTCTGCCCCAGGACGACCCGAAACAGCGTTGCCCCGACATCACTAAGGCCCGGCAGGTCCTCGGGTGGGAACCAAAGATCAAGCTGGAAGACGGGTTGAAGCTGTCACTTGATTATTTCCGGCGGGCTTTGCTGAATCACTGATCCCCATCACGGCGCTTACCCGAGCTGGAATAAAAAGCTCTCAGAAGCGCGTGATGGGATCAGCCTGGGCTTCCCGGTTCTTGAAGACCAATTTGATCAATCGCTCGACCTGCTGGCGCTGCTCGTCGCTATGCTCGCTAAAAGCCACTCCCATGCCAAAGCCTGTGTGCACAACTTGCACTACGCCCTGAGAACGGAACTTGATTTCTGGCGCGCGCACCACCATTTCCACTTTGGTACCGGTCGAAAAGGGTGATGGCATTTCCACGTAGCAGCCACCCACGCTGATGTCAGTCAGATTACAACGGTGTGGAATGTCTGTCCCGGTGCGGAAGACCGTTGCTCCCAACTGACAGGCATGTCGCGATTCGATTCGGCGGTCGGAAGGGGAGGTGGCAAGCGGTCCCGGCTGCCCGGTGGGCAACTCTAATGTAAGGCTTGATTGTAGGGTGGCGATTCTCGCGCTCAGCCATTCCTTGAGAAGGCGTCGCGCCGACTGCGGGACATCCAGAAAACGAATGCCGGCCCGACCGGTGGCATCCTGCCAGACTGTCTCGCCGGAGATCTGTACCCATTTCGTCTGGCCCGGCAGGGTGAAGCGGAAATAAATTTTGCCTTTCATGGGTAACTCGCGCACACCCTGAAGGGCCAAGCCTTCCGCGCTGAGATCCACCAGGGTCGCGGGCGTGCTCTCCACGCTGGCGTAACTGAGACTGGCTTCGGCTCGCAACGAGGCCCGACGGTGCAGTCTTTTTTCCCGTCTTACCAAAGGGCTGGCGGCTCGCAAGCTCGCCCGGGCCCGCTCCGGAGATACAGGACGATAAAGCACGAAATTCGCGCCCATGGCGAAGATATTCCGGACGCTGCTTCCTGCGTTCACCACACTGATTACCAGTGCACTCTGGTTGACCGGCGAGGACCGCGCCTGGCTCAGCAGAAGATTCGCTGTCTTCTCGTCGGGGCCGTCCACAATGACAAGATGATAAGGCTCGGTCGTGAGTCTATGGCCTGCCGCGGCAAAATCCTGGCACGCTTCCACGAGGATTCCCATTTCCGCCAAAGCCTCGCCGAGCACACCAGCGGTATGCGCGTCGGCAGATATCAGGAGCGCGCGAGAGCTCATAACTATGGGCAATCCTAGGGGTTCGACCGATGGTGAACAAGTTACCGCTGTAACGCGAAACGCCAGGTCATTCCCCAGGACCGATCTGGAATTCGGCATCAGATAATGAGCTTCCTCGTCTGAATGCAAGGGGGAAACGAGGCACCGGGCCCGAGGGCTCAGCTTGTTACTTCAGTCATCTAGAGAGGCCAACCGTAAGAAGGTATCTTCAAACTTGGTTGCCGGCCCAAAAATAGGGCCGGTCCGGCCAGGCCCAGCCGAACGAAGGATTAAACGAACGAAGGATTATCCGATGTCGAAACAGATGTGGAATTGGTTTATTGCCGCAGGCGCGCTTGTCTCCTTCGTTGGATTGCTCTTCCTTCCTTCCGCTCTCAATTCACAGAATCGGGATGAAAGCATGTTGGGCGCAGGCCTGGCCATTTTTTCGCTGGGCGCTCTGATGATCGCTGTTGCCTTCTACTTCAAGACTAAGGCCTTGCGGGGAGAGATCGGCAGCGAGCCGAACCGGGCCGCCTTACTGAACGGCAAACGCCGCCGGATTACTTGCGATTCCTGTCACCAAGCCGCGCCCGTGATACAGTGCACCATGCACAAGATGAGTTTGTGTTCCAACTGTTTGAGTCAACACTACGACTCGCGCGCCTGCGTCTACGTGCCTGCCATTCGCAAGAGCGCGGGGAGAGTAGCGAAGGGCGCCTCTGCCGCGCGCGTCTAAAGCGGTTGCAATCCACTACCGCTACTCTCATGACCAAGGTCATTCGCCGCTCATCATTCGCCGCTCATTACTTACTTAAAGTTAAATACATGCCCGGGTGGACACCGGCTTCGGGATTTTGACGACCCAGTTCCCCGGGCGAATATTCTTTGAGCACCTCGGGACGAGGAATCCTCAGCAGGGCCAACAGAAACGCAGGCCACCAGAGTGGTGCGCAGTCCGTAGAAGGCAGGGCCGAGGCTGCCGTAAATCTTCTCGACGGTAGAGAGCAGGCCACCGGCTACCAGCGCGGGAATGGCGACCAGAACTCCGGCGTGCGTCATCCCCTCGGCGAAACAGATATGGGGCAAGGTTCCAAATATCAGGATGCTGTGGTAGCAGGAAAGCACCCCCGCGATCTGATCAGCATGAGGTAGTAACGGTTTTCAACGACCGCCAGTAACCAAAGTAATTTCAGCCTTGGGCGTTTGCTAACTTGAGGATCAGATCTCCACGGCATGACACCCCAACTAATGCCGTGTTTGGGCATGAGAACGTCAGAGGCGGTGGCAGGAAATTACCGTCATCGCTGGTTCCCAACTCCTTGCGGCACGGGACTATAGCATTGCCGTCGGTTGCGACGCTTCGCGAGTCATCTGGCTTGCGTTACCTCTGTCATTTGCCTCACCTGTCCATTCGTCCTAGTCTTGCCACACACTAAAGTTACGTAGAGGGCGGTCAGCAGTCTTGCTCGATTGGGGCTTAACAGCGATGAACCATCAGAACAGAAGCGGCGGATTTTCACTGGTAGAACTCATGGCGGTAATGGGCATTATGATGATCGTGAGTGCGTTCTTTCTATTAAACGGTACCACTATCCAAGCGAGTTCTCGCGTGGAGTCCGCCTATAAGACCGTTCTCGAGGAGGTGCGCCAGGCGAGACAGGCGGCAGTGGACGAACGCCGCGTATATCGGATCACCTTCCAAGCCCCCAGGACGATCATCACCGAACTGCTTCCCCGAGGAAATGGTGCTTGTGCTTACAACCCTGCTGTGCCCAAGCGAATCGAGACTTTGCCTTTTGACATTCAGTTTCGCGCCGAGCCAGGTATTCCCACCTCTCCGGGGCAGACTCCCGACAGCTTAGGCACGGGAGGAAATGCAATCGACTTCGATATCGGTTTCGGCGGGGGTGCGACGCAGATCTATTTCCAGCCCGACGGCTCGGCTCAGGACAATCTTTGCCGGGTCAATAATGGTTTGGTCTATATGGCGCGTACCGGCCAGCTCACAAGTTCGCGCGCGGTGTCGCTCCTGGGGACGACCGGACGCATTAAGGGTTGGCAACTCCAAGTCAACGCAAACGGAACCAAGCAATGGCAGTGACTACGCAGTCAGGTGAGATAAAACTTCGGGGCCATCGCACGCAACAAGGATTCACCCTCCTGGAAGTAATGATTGCCGTGGTGGTGCTGGTGATTGGCTTGGTCGGTACGCTGAGCGTGTTCACCTATGGTATCCAAGCCGTGCAGTTTGCTCAGGAGGACATCATCGCCAAGCAAAAGGCACGAGAGGCATTGGAGAGTATTTACGGCGCCCGGAATACTTCTCAGATCTCGTACGACCTCATTCAGAACGTTTCTGGTGGCGGTGTCTTTCTCGATGGCTGGCAGACGCTGCGGGTGGCAGGCAATGATGGGATCATCGGCACCGCCGATGATGGCGCGGTTGAGACACTCCATTTGCCGGGACCGGACGCTGTCTATGGTACCGCCGACGACGTTTACACGCCCCTCTCGAACTTTCAGCGACAGATCCAGATCACCAATATACCTATACCTGGCGGCGTTAATCCCGATATGCGACAGGTTGCAGTTAGCGTCCAGTACACCGCGGGCGGATTCATGGGCGGTGCCGCACGGACTTATACAATTACGTCTTACATCTCGAGGTTCCGATGAAAACCAGAACCTTAGTCACCGAACGTCGTAGTGGTGGTTTCACGCTGCTGGAGATGATTGTTGCGATGTCTCTTGGCCTCCTTGTTCTGGCCGGCGCCACTCGCCTCTTTAGCGACGCTAGTCAGGCAAGTTACATCGTCGCACAGCGGGGGGAGATGCAACAGAATGCGCGCGCGGTGATCAACAGCATGGTCCGAGATTTGAGCCTGGCCGGCACCGGTTTGCCGCTTGGGGGTATTGCCTTGCCCAGCGGCAACGGTTCGAGCGCCTCTAAATTCGCCTGTGACCAAACCGGCACTTGCTACACGGCGCCCAACAATATCTTTCCCACCCAGCGCTTCTATGCCGCTATACCCGGGCCGGCATTCGGCCCGATGGTGACTGGGCGTAGCACGGACGTGGTCACTCTGGCATATACGGATACCAGTCTTCCTTTGAATAGCTGCGCGCTCGCCGCGATCACTCCGGCTGGGGACCAAATAACCGTAGGTGCCTGCATGACCAACCCTGCTCCGGGAACCCCCGGCTTTAACGACCCGGCCGTAGGAGTCAAGGTTGGCGATCTCGTCATGTTGCAAAATGCGAACGGTGCCGCCGTTGGCACAGTGACCTTGATCCAGCCCAATGGGAATATCAGCTTCGCCAACGGGGATTGGCTCAACATTAACCAATCCGCCGCGGCTGCCGGCAGCATAACTAAGTCTCTCTCGAATCCGGGCGCGCCCGGTACGTACCCACCCCAAGGTACGACCGCGATCCGCGTGCTGCTGATCACCTATTTCATCCAGATCTCAGGCGGCGCACCTCGTATGATGCGACAGGTGAATGCCCAATCCCCCGTGCCCGTCGCCGACAATATAGAAGGTCTGCAAGTGTTCTATGACATCTTCAACGATGCCAATGGTACTGCGACTTCTAACCTCCCCAATGCCAATAACCTCCCCAACCAGATCCGCAAGATAGACATAGCAGTAACGGCGCGCACCGCGACGCAGCAATTGGCTCCCGGACGCGACTTTCAGCGGACTACGCTTGCCACCTCAGTTAGTCCGCCGAATCTCAGCTTCCGTGACCGATACCAATGAAGGGTGTGCTCGTGGGGGGAAAAGTGCGAACTACAAAACGTAACCAGCAGGGCGGATTCGCCTTGTTTTCGGCATTGTTATTGCTCATCTTGATTTCGGGACTCGCCATTGCCATGATCCTGGTAACGACCGGTGAGCAGAAGATGAATGGCTCCGATCGCGAGAACACCGAGGCCTATTATGCGGCTCAGGCCGCCATGGAAAAAATGATGGCGGATCTCGACTCTTTGTACGCCGTCAAGCAAGCCCCCACGGTGCAGGACATTCAGAACCTGCAGAACTCTCAACCTGGTTTACCGGGAATCAGCTACCCTCAATACCTCTATAATATGGCTGTAGCTGCTGATGGCATCCATCCCCTCGCGACTACCCACACCATCACCTCCGGCTCGAATGCCGGCTTAAATGCGCAAATCATTGATATGGCGCTGCAGGTTACCGCGCAGAGGAACGCCGCGGCTCAAGCCAGCATGACTCGAAACATCGAGGTGGCGCTGATTCCTGTTTTTCAGTTCGGCGCCTTCTCCGATGGTGACCTGACTTATGCTCCTGGCCCGCAATTTGATTTTAACGGTCGGGTGCACGCCAACAATAATTTATTCCTGTCTTCTGTTTACGGACTGACGTTCCATAGCAAGCTTACCGCCGGCGGAGACGTCATTCGTGTGCAATTGTCCAATGGGGTGAGTACCTCGACGGAGTTTAATGGCGCCGTCCAGATTCCCCAAGCCCCTGCAGGATGTGATGGCGCCAAGCCGGCATGCCGGAATCTTGCATCAACCGAGGGCAGTGTGACTGGCGGTCCGGGCAGCGCGGTTAATCCTAACTGGGCCAGCCTCTCCACCAGCACGTACAACGGCATGGTACTCAACGGGGCAACCGGCGCGACTAAGCTAACTCTGCCCTTCGTGGGACCGGGAGTCGGTCCCATCGAAATCGTGAGACGGCCCCGTGCGGGGGAGAGCCCAAGCAGCGCGGTCGGCCAGTCAAGGCTTTATAACAATGCTCAAATCCGTGTACTGTTTTCGGACACTCCCGCAGAACTCCCCGGCGGAGCTGGTGACGCTCAGAACATTCAACTCGATAATGTCGGACCCTATGCTGCTGGAGTTCCCGTGACCGGGGCAAACCCAACCTATTTCGGCCGCGGCCTTCAGGCGGCTGATGCAGACTGGGTCCGCCCGCCGGGCGTGCCGGCTGGTTCCAGTTGGCCCTTGCTAGGCGGCTATTTGCGTGTGGAAATCCGGCGTGCCGATGGAAGTTATCTTCCCGTCACAAAAGAATGGCTAGAGCTCGGATTCGCGCGCGCACTGGTGCCTCCGAATAATGTCCATTCTAAAGCCATTCTGATACTGCAAATGCAGGCCGACCGCAACGGCAACGGTACTCTGACTGACGCTGGTGAGACCACAGCGGTAAGCGGCGCCGCAGTGGTCAACAACTGGTATCCAATCAATATCTACGATACGCGCGAGGGAGAAGTACGGGATACCGAACAGCCGGTGGGTAACCGAAGCTGCGCGATCGGTGGTGTTATGAATGTCGTCGAGATAGACGTAAATAACCTGCGCGCATGGCTGGCTGGCCAGATTGGTGCAAGTGGCCCTCAAACGGATTCTCAATCGCAGAACGGGTATATCCTTTATTTTTCCGATCGACGCGGTATGCTCCCCAATCTTAGCGGAGTGAAAACCGGGGATTATGGTTTCGAAGATGTTGTAAATCCTGCGAGTTCAGCAGGAACGCCTAATACCATACTTGATCCCGGTGAAGATGCGAATGCCACTGGAACCCTCGAAACCTACGGCGCCGCCAATATCGGGGATGGCTTCGGAAAAGCCAACGGTGACCCAACCGTCCGCTTGACGGACTGCATGACAACTGGACGCAAGAATAGAGTCACAGGCGCCCGTCACGCTCTAAGGCTGGTTAACGGTGCTTTGGGGAATTTGCCCTTAAATCCAAATGGTTCCGGTGGCTTCACGGTTGTAAGCGAACAGCCCTTATATATCCAAGGGAACTACAATGCGAATAATGCGGGCTTCGGCTCACCTCATGCGGCCGCGGCAGTGGTCGCCGATGCCGTAACGCTTTTGTCTAACAATTGGAACGACTATCAGAGCTTCCTGTATCCAACTCAGCCCAATATAGCTCAAGGTCATCGGGGCGCTACCACCACCTTCTATCGCGTGGCGATAGCCGGCGGAAGGAACATGACTTTTCCTCATCCCAGCTGGTCTACGGCACAAGATTTCGGTACCGACGGTGGCATACATAACTTCTTGCGCTACCTGGAAGAGTGGACGAACCAAACCTCGAACTACATGGGGTCGATGGTCAGCTTTTTCTATTCTCAGTACAGCGTTGGAGTATTCAAATGTTGTGGTCCCGGCATGGGACTGACGGGAACCGTCTACAGTCCCCCCAATCGAAACTATTCGTTCGATACGGATTTCCTTGATCCTGAGAAAATGCCTCCAGGCACGCCACGATTTCGCGACATGGTGAACCTCGGCTATCGACAGGATTTCACCCCGTATTAAAAACATTGCGTCTTAAGTAATTGCGCATAGCCGTGGTAAGACCTCGTTGCGGGTTGTGCAAGTTGCGAATTCGGCCTCGACTGCGTTGATGACGTCTCTGAGATTTTCGACATAACGCGTGTGCAGGGCGACGACGTGCGAGCTCCCACACTCGCTCGATGGGGGAATTAAGTTCGGGACTATACGCGGGACGGAAATCCAAAGCAAAATATCTGGTTCTCCCGCCAAGGCCTGTGGAATCGCGACTGGTGACAAGGGGCACTGTCACTGGTAATCACCACTCGTCTCCCGCTGCGACGGCTGGCCTGGCGGAGCTGGCGGAGAAATTGAAAAAGAGCTAAGTCCATTGAATTTGCCGGTCTCCGCGCGAAACACAAAACGCCCATCCCGCCGGCGCACGGCTCCGAAATACCCTACACTTTTGCGCGTCGGAGCATGCCAGAGAACCGGACCCTTGACTTCGGCGGAATCCACACATCCGGCAGCGGGAGCCATGCTGCTGAAAGTGGACTTCGTCCCTCGCCCAGAGGTCGACGTCGCCCTTCCTCATGCAGCCTCCGAAGTTCGGAACTAGCCTGAGCCAGGGCGGGCCGTGGTTTGCGCAGACGAAAGCCGGGCTGACGAAACAGACGTTGGCACTGCCCTACGCCCACCGTGATGTCATACTTCTGCTCAATCCAAGTACCGAGCGTTTTTCTATCCCAAATATTCCCGCTCCGGCCGGCTTCCCGCAGTGGGCACCGCAAGACTCGATCTATGGGCTTCCAGCTGCTTGCTATTCAGGCGCCGAGGTCGACCCGGACGTCCCTCCTCCAACAATCCCGCCAGACCGTCTCGTTCAGAGCCACCCACCCAGTACTCGACCGACCGGCGTGCATCCCCGAGAAGGCGTGCCATTACAACACCACATCCCAACGATACGATCTGGACGACTGGCGCGGATGACTCGCGCCCACATGCCAATGCGGGCATCATAGCCGACGCGGTGACGCGGCTCTCCAATAACTGGAACGAGCGAAAGCGCATGATCGCTCAGCCCACTGAACCGGTGGCAAACCGCGCGATGCCTACAATACCCTTACTCCACCACGGAGGTCTAGGCAAACTTGCTCCGTTTCCTGGAAGACTGGACCGGTGCAACCTTGAACTACAAGGGATCACTGGTGAGTCTCTACTATTCCACTTACATCGCCGGAACCTTCAAGTGCTGCACCTATTCGGTGTACAGACCCCCGAGCCGAAACTATGTGTTCGACTCCGACTTCGCGGTGCCACAAGGCCTGTAATAGTGACGGAAGACTGAGTAGTGGATCTGAGCTTTTCGGGTAACTAGAGGCGGCGACCTGCGCGGTTGGCAGGTCACCCGCCTTTGCCGTTGATCGGCGCGCCTACCTTGGTTTCCGGTTGTTTTAGAAGGCTTCACCGACAATGAGTAGCGGTTAGCGACGACCCTTCGGAGCAGCACTCGGTGCTATTGGGCCAGCCTTGGCGGGTGAACTCTCGGTGGGTACGTTTAAACTCAGGTCGCTCGACCAGGAATCGACGACCGCTTTCCAGTCTCCAGTCTTCTGCCGGGCAAAGACTACGACGTACTTGCCTCGTTCTTCGCGCCGTTTGCCCACCGCAATCGGCACCAGCATCTTGCAGCGTCCCGCTTCGTAGGCAAGGTCGCCTAGCAATTCCACCCGAAACGGCTCCATCTCGACATCTCCCAGCCCCGAATCCAGGGCGGAGAAGAAGAATTCGCGGATCGCCGGCGTCCCGCGAATGGCCGGCAAATTGGGACGGAGCACCAGAGCATCGGTGGCATAAAACGCGAGCAGATCGTCCAGTTGCTTGTTGTTGCAGGCGAGAGCCCAATCCTGGGTCATGCGGCGCAGAGCGGTTTCCGCTCGACTGAGGCCCGTTCCAACTAGTGGAGCGCGCACTCTCTCGGGTTCCTTCGCCGGGCTCGAAGCTGCCGGCTTTTGCCCAAAAGCACCCGCCACCAATTCGGCTCCCGGTCCCCCTCCTTCGAAGTAGTGGTGGTGATAATGATGATGGTAATGATGCTGGCTCTCGGTCTTGGGAACCTTCCACGAACTTGCTTCCGCGGCCTGCCCCAACGGGGCCCCGCACAGCCCGCAGAACTGGTTTCCGGATGGATTGTGATGGCCGCAGGCGCTACAGGCTGCCAGCCTATCCGGAGAGAGCTCATCGATTGATCGCTCTGCCGGTTTTTCCTTGTGCGGCTCCGGATTCGAAACCAATCCCTGGATGGCCTGGAGTGCCGCGGCAATGGCTTCGTCACCCGGGCCGGAACGGTGCGGATCTTGTTTGTCCAGCAGCCGCTTGAAGAATTCCTCAACCTCGGGACTTCGCTCGAGCTCGGGGGAGCGGTTCCTGGAGAGGTTACCTCTGGGCTGTTCTTCGTCGTCCACATCACCCGCCAGAGGCCATTTTAGTCGACAACCGGCGCTCAGCGACGCGAAAACTCAATCTTGGCCTCGGCTTCGGTGGGCACGCCATTACAAGTCGCGGGCCGATAACGCCAATGACGCACCGCATTGAGCACGGCCTGCTGTTGTCGCACATCGCCACCCCGGAGGATCAGCGGACTGTGTACGTTGCCGTCGGCTCCGACAATAAGGCTCACGGTCAGTGCCTCGTCGCTGTCGTCGAGAAGCAACGGCGGATCTGGTGTGGCTAATGCCTGCGGAGGCCGAGTGTCTTCACAGCGGCTACGCGCCATGGAATGCGGAATATCCGTGAATTTTTCATCGTGCGCAGCTGGTCTGAAGATGCGCTCTTCCCTCGTGGACAAGGCCTTAATGGCATCGGGCGTGACCTTCGTCTGAGGGGTGGACGCTGCCGAGATCGCACCCAGCAGCAACAGCAGGATTGGCCAGAGCTTAGGAGCGTTCATTTGATTCCCTCTTACAACGGGGTGGCGCGGTTACCGGGCCCAAGAGCGCCCGCGTCTATCGCTGCCAAACCGCAATCGGCATGCCAGCGGCAGCACGCTATGACATTGATTTAGCAGCCAAAACCGCTCAGGATGCTTGGCGAGTGTGAAATCTCTTGCAGCTTCACTGCATACAGGAAGGCGCTATGTGGCAGCAATCAGGTGGTTCAGGCCCGCTGCCAGCCAAATCGTGAGCTGTGAACTTTACTGTGACTGTGAACTTTACCTTGTGGGTCAGATCACATTGCACTATGAGCAGTTGGTACAGAATTCTCTTACGGTGGATTCTCAGCCACGGGGTTCCGAAATTCCGCCGGGAGGGCTGCCATGTTCGCACAAGAAATCGAATTAGAAAGGCGTGAATCGTCTGTCATCCTACTGCTTTCTGATCGTGGTCATGGTCAAAAGCCAGCGTAAATGAAAAGCCCGAGAACCCTATCCCATTGCCCTGACCTCACAAGGCGAGAAACCGCCGGCTGAAATCCCCGACGTTGAAAGGACCAAGGGAAGGACAACACTGACTTGTACGTTGTCACGCTGGCCGAGCGCCGCTTAGCCGAAATGAAGATCAACATGCTGAGCCGGGAACAGGTGCGCGAGTCGAATTCTGTTGGCGATGGGAAACGAATAAGGTGGGAGATTTGTTCGAGGCCTCCGGAGCGTTGCTGAAGAGCCTCCATACCTGGGAGCGCTCCTCGCAATCGCTGGCAAGTCGCGATCGCGTAGGAGGAACCGTTTCGTCTTTCTGGTCTTAGCCCGAGTTTCCGGGTTATCGCCGCTCGAGGCCCAGCAAGAGCAGAAAACATCAAGCTTGGTGCGGCTATGAGAACTATCGGAAGCGCCGGCCGGCGTAGTTACTAACGCGCCTTCCAGTCGTTCAATCGGAAAATTTCGGCGAGACGGCTGCTCGTGGGTGTCGGCTCGGTGTAGGTGGTGGCCGCACGAAGGCGGCCCGCCTTCCCCGAAATCGGAGCATAGAGATTGATGACTTCGCGGATCGAGGATAGTTCCCGACAGATGGCCTCGAGACTGAGCTCCAAACCGGCACGGCGGGCTTCGCGGTGCAGCAGCCCGGCAAGCGTCAGGGCCATCACGCAGTAGAAAGCGTGAACGCGGATCTTCTGATCGGTCCAGTGATACATGGGCTCCCAGCCCACGAAGTAAGGATTCTTCATGGTGCGGAAAGCGGCCTCGACATGATGCTGACTGCGGTAAGCCAGGATAATCTCCTCGGTGCTCCACTCGTGGTTGTCGGTGAACAAAACCCTTCTTCCCAGGGTGGTGGCCATGAGCCTCTCCAGGGCGTACGCATCGGTGTGGTAGTTCAACTGGAGCTTTCCTCGCCACCGCTGGATTTCCACCCGCAGGATCTTCTGGATGTACTGGCCGGAGGAAAGATTCTGGGCGTGGGCTTGCAGGCTCTTGAAGGTGTAACCCTTGCCCTTCGCTCCGGGCTTCTGGCTCCGCTTGAGTTTCCACTGCAGCTTGGATAAGGCCCGGCGACGCTTCCGGAGGACTTGCGCAATGCCGCGGAGCTGTCCGTCAAGCAACTCCTGGCTGTGCGTGACGACGATCGTCCAATCGCGCCCGAAAACCTTCTTGGAGGTTCGGACGGCGGTCACTCCCTCCAGGCGGGAATCCTGGAAGGATTGGAAACTGTCGAGGGGAACGTCCAGAAGGTCGCGGTGCTGGCTGGGAACCAAAGATCCCACGACGTGATAGCCGCTCGGGACCAATGCCTCCAGATTCTCCTCCGAATTGTTGCCCTTGTCGAAGACCAGAGTGACGTGCTCGAGGTTCTTGGCCAGCACGCGGTAGCGCTCGATCAGTTCCTCGGTGACGCTTCCGAAGGTGACCGAATCGGGCTGGTTGCCGGGATAGACCCGGGAGAAGAGCGGGATATGGAAGTCCGTGCTCACCAACAGGGCCAAACCCACCACGCGAAGATCCGTCCTCTTCGATTTGGCATGGCCTCGCTGCGCGAGTTCCGACGTCGTGCGGCTATCGAGGAAGGTATCGAAGTTCGTGCAATCGAAGCACAGACAGCGCACATCAATCCCAAAGTCCTCCACGAGCTTGCGGCTGAGGTCGGCCTCGATCTTGCGGATGGCCTTCTCATCGACGGCGTCCATGGCGTCCCAGAAGCGTTGGGAACGAAGCTGCTTGCGAGAAAAGGGGAGCCAGCGCCGCAGGGCGGTCTGCTGATACCAGTGAGCCATCTGGGCCTTGCTGTTCGGACTGGTCAGGCGGTTCAAAGCGACGAGCAACAGATATTGACCGACACTGGCGCCTTGCTGTCGCTTGGGAACGTGCCGGTCGATGAGGGAGACGAGCTGAAGCTTTTGGGCCAGTCCCCAGGCCGCAGCGAGGAAGCCGAATTGTTGGATGCGCGCTTTGAGGGGCTCACCGGGCTTCTGTTGCAGGCGGGCGAGGAGCGTGTCGGCAGTGCCGAGGTGGGCCAGGACGATCTGGCGGGGTTTTCCGTTGATGCGCTGGGAGGTGATGATTTGCCAATAGCGGTGACCGTGGACGACTTTGGCGGTGAGGCAAGCCATGATTAGTAAATACAACGGCGGCGCTTTCTGTGTCAATGGGTAGTATGCGATTTAGTATAGGCCACTACAGCTATGGATTCAGTTGCAGGGGGATGCCAGCGCGATCATTCCCAGGTCATATTTTAGTAACTACAAATGTCTGAGTGACGAGGCGAAGATGGCCACCATGAGGGCCGAAGTGGAAATGCGAAAAACCCGCGTCCATACGGGCTTTCACGAGGATGCAGAGAGAAAGAGAAGG
>QIAU01000114.1 GCA_003225055.1 Acidobacteriota bacterium | reverse complement strand
ATGACGCCGCGGTGGGCCAGTCGTTTCTCATCCGACATAGCATCGTCGTAGATGTTCATCGTGATCGAATACGAGGCGTGCCGCAGCAACGCTTGCACCACTTTAGGATTGTTGTTGTTCTGACGCAGGAGAGTCGTGTAGGAGTGGCGAAACGTGTGCCATCCCTTGATTGGAATGCCCGCTTGAGCAGCGGCCGGCTTGATGTGGTGCTGCATGATGCGGCTCATCCAGTACGGCTGCTTGCCTTTCATCCTCTCGCTGGCGAAGACGTAATCGCCGTCCTGGGCATAAGGGGTTTCCCTACGCCAGGCTAGCAATTCTTCAACTATCACGTCATCCAGCGGGATGCTTTTTTTCGAAGCTTCCGTTTTGACCTTGCCAACACGTTGCTTCACGACTGAACGCTTTGGGGTCAGGACTTTGTCTTCGAAGCGAATATCCTCCCAGCGGACGCCGCTCAGCTCTCCCCTGCGAAGTCCCGTTCCGAAATCCAGCAACACCATCAATCTTTCTCGCAGTTTCAGCACTCCGAAAATCAATTCCGAAAGCTGATCTATGCCGAGACGAACGGGCGTTGCTTGGCGCGTACCGCTCTGGCGAACAGACGTAATCGGGTTACGATCTGCCCATTCGTAGCGAATCGCGTGCTCGTATAGAAGATGCATCAAATCCCTGATTTTCTTCTTCGAGCCGTTTGCTAGAGATGTGCCATCTTCCTTCTTCAAGGATGAGAGCCAATTCTCTACGGCAACCGCCTTGATTTGTTCCAAGCTGTGGTCACCCCAGCGAGGCGTTATCCACTTCCGAAGGTACCCCCGATAATTGTCCCTAGTGGAGAACGCTCGGCGCTCGTTCAGATCGTGGTCCGTGATTGGACACTCCGTTTCCATCCAGTGGTCTATCAGTTCTTTGAAACTACGTGGACCGCGTTCGACCGGTCTACCCAGGCCGAAGCGTTCTGCTTCCTGTCGTGCTGCGGCATCGGACTTGAAGTGACTGGCTAATCCCAGAGTCCTCCAGCGCTCACGAGACTTGCCGTCAGGTCCGGTTTCGTACCAGCGCCAGATGATTACTTTTTTCCCATTCTTGCGCTTTACCACACTGCAGAATCCTGCACTAGTGTGCCTCTTTCTCACGTGTAACGCTCCTTTCCGAAAGAGGCGGACGACGAACGGAGTTTATCCTTCGCTGCATCCACTCGTCTAGTTCACTCAATTTGAAGCGCCACGTTTTCCTAACGCCATCACCCCACTGGTAGGCAGGAATTTTGCGTAGGCGAGCCCATTCGTTGAGGGTCTTGGCGGCGACGGACAAGTATGAAGCTGCTCGTTTGACGTCTACGTAAGGCTCTAGTGCAACTCGGATCGGAGGGTGAGGGTTGACGGCACTAGGCTGGGTTAACGTGGCATCCTGGTACGGAGTGCAACTTGCAAGGGGCTCGCGTTTGTCTGACACACTGGGCCTCCAGACTGGAAATTTTGCTTATGGAAGATTTGCTGCTCTGCAAAAAGGGAACTGAGAATGGGAACAGCAAACGGTGAAGGGAAAAAATGGTTAATGGAAGGGAGTCCGCCCTGTGGTTTTGGCCGATGGCGGGCCTGCGGCCCGCCACCATGTTGCCCGTGCTCGTGTTTGTGGGTGTCCGGTCATCCTTACTTTTAGAAACAGCCGAAAGAGTGGGTGATAGAGTTTGTAGCGACCACGACCCACGCGCAGAAGAAGTGCCTTTTGGGTGAGGCGGCTGAAGTATTTTCGTTCATACTGATTACTCAATTCTCTTGGGCCGATCTCCTCAATTGGCGCAGCTACACATGCGAAAGAAGGGTCAGCAAGAGAGCCTGATGGTCAGCAAATGTACCAACCCGGATTGCCCGCGTGAACTCCGCTACTTGCGTGACGGAAGCATTTATGCCTTTGCCATGTCTGCAGGGAACGGCAGCAAATCGCTGGAACACTTCTGCTCTGCGGTGAGTGTTCCAAGAGGATGACGCTAACACGTTTGCGCCTGTTCAAAATCGCCGCCGAAGTGCGCTTGAGTGCTCGCCGTATCTGGGTGCGCTATTCCAATGCTTACCCTTGGAACGATATCTTCAACACTGCCTGGCAAGCTCTGCCCTGCTGAACGACATCGCTCCTTGTAACTGAACTCGCAAGCTCATTCCGTTGTCGGTGCAAGTGTCTTCAAAAACAAAAGAAAATCTCTTCGGTGCCGATCACCGGGATCCTCGCCGTCGCTGAGAGCGTCGCCGGCTGACGATTACTCATGCGAAAACACCTGATGCCGTTTCGCTTCGTTTTAAAACTTCTCTTCGTGAGATATCCGGGTTAAACGTGGGTTTTCTGCGCCCATTTTTGCCCGCAGTAACATTCGCGCGGTCACACGCTCCGCCCCCCAAAACAAGAAGTCCGCACGGGCAGTCACTGCCGGAGTGGGAACGCCCAAATTAGCGAGCACTGGAATTAGCGAGCACTGGTAGGTGCAGACCTTGCAGACTTCTGGGCGTGGAGTACGTCGACACCCGCGCCCCGTCCTTGCTTCGGGTCCTGCCTTCGGAGATTTTCCGCGGCTCTGGTGAGTGATCAATGTTGAACAGACTCGCCATGGTGCAGGTTTGTATCGTTGGAACCTTCTTCGGAATGCGAGCGAGAGTGCCCCATGTTTTCCAGCCAACGCGAAAAGCGGGCAGAGCCAGACATAATTGCTCTTGTGGAATTGGATAGGAAGAAAGTGCGGGTGCGGATTGTCTTGGCGCGTGACGCGATCAGAGAACGACTGCGAGAACTCGAACACCCCAGGGACTATCACGGGGAAGAGCAGGGCATCGAGGACGTGCCCGATAACTGCGGACTCGAAAAAATGATGCAAACGATTCCCCGCACCGAGAGGCTGGGAATTAAAGCCGAAGTTGCCCGTTCAGCAGTGGTTCCTAATTGTGGGAAGAAGTCCGTATTGAGAAGAATTCTTGTTTCTGTCCTGACGGGAATCTTGCTGTCCGGGGCTTCCCTGGCGCAAGACTCGGCTCAAGCGCAGGCCGACGAATCGGTGTCGCAGAGTAATTCCGTTTCCACAGAAAAGTTGGCTGCGCAAGTAAAATCTGATACGCCAGCCACGGCGTCTCACCTGACAAATGTTTCGGACAGGAGAGACCGGGCGCAAACGACCGTTGCCACTCAACTAGAGGCCGGAACCACTATCCACACTTCGCTAATCAAGCCGGTTGGCGCGCGCAAGAACAAGCCTGGCGATGAAGTGATTGCAAAGACTACAGAGAACGTGAAGTCGCAAGACGGGGTGGTGGTCATGCCTGTCGGGTCTACGATCATCGGCCACGTCACGGAAGTAGCGGTGCTTTCCAGAGGACAAGGGTCCGCTGTGGAGATTGTTCTTGATCATGCCCTCCTGACGGACGGCACTAAGGTATCGATGGCGCTTGACATCCAGGCTATCGGCCGTGGGCAAGCGCATGATTTGGGTGAAGTGGAAGATGAATGGGCCATCGACGGGCAAGTGCGAGCAACGATGGCAATGCGAGCATTGGCAACCCCCGCCTCGATGGGCGGCAGCATGCTCAGACATGCCATAACACTGATGAACGCTGCGGCCGATCCTGCACAGGCGGGGGGAGTGACGGAGCCTTTGATTTCGAACAGCCAGGGGGTAGTTGGACTCCCGGACCTGTACTTGTCTGCTCAGGTCTCTGGCTCAACCCATGCATCCGTGGTCAGCTCCAAGAACACCAACGTTCGGCTGAGACAGGGAACTGAGATGATTTTGAGAGTAATCACCCGTTAAGCCGACCTTGTGAACATCGGGGTGCAGACCACTCACAGTGAGCGGGTGTCGCCAATCATTGGTGCCGTGCTGATCGCGGGCGGGATTGCGCTGTCGGTTGCGGGACCGCGTACGCGAACTGCCCAGGAAGTAAAAGCCGAGAAAAACCTAAGGGTCGAAACAGAAGGGAGAGGCAGAAATGCATCCCGCGCCAAATGCGTGACTTGGCCCAGACCTTCTTTGCGAGGCGTTAGCGATTATCCGCTATAAATATCTGTCTGTTGAGTATGTCCGCCGCCTCAGCAAGTGTTAGGTCATCGGGCACTCGGTGGAAGTCGCTGTGGTTTTCGGTCTCCTGCACGCCGATTGTCTTGAAGAAGAGAGCTTTCCCTTTCATGTCCACACCCAGGACAGTCATTTCCCAGTGACCCGGTGCCACCTCTGCCTGCCTAACTTCAAACTTGCCCCCCTTGTCCAAGTGTCCTAACAGTCCGCCTCCGAATTTCACGTCCTCCATGAGCTGACCATTGATCGCTGCCAGTCTCTCTTGTCTGATATCGACGGTCATCTTACCTTGCAGGCCGTGGAAAACACGGGCTTCCAGAGAAGGCGGCTGAAAATTCGGGTTGGGTCTGAAGGTCAGCGTCACGAGGTTCCCCTGACGACCCGCGTAGCCGAACACAAACACATCAGGCAGAATATTGAACAAGCGCGCCCCCTGTTCTGCCTTTTTGTTGCTCGTCTGCTGTAATTTCCGTTGCTCATCTGGATGGCTCACGAGCCTCTGCATGCGCTGGTTCTCTTTCTGCTGCTGTTTGGCATCAAGTGGGTGGCCACCAATGGAGAGGAGTCGACTGAGAGAACCATTGTTTGTCTCGAGGACTTCCTGGACCTGTTTCCTCCCGGATTCCTCTTTTTCGAGCCGGTACATCCAGTGGCCGTGATCCTCATTTTGGAATTTCAGTTCGTTGGTGACCACCTTCCGTGCCAGCTCGTTAGCCGACACTCCGAGTCTCTCGGCATCCGATTGGGGGAGTGCGTTCGATCCGACCAGAATGACGGTCGCTATAACGGTTGCGAGCTTGTGCATCAGTCTCACAACCGTTCGCGACGTCAGTGCGCAACACCTGTTGATCCAGTTATTCATGTGGTCACTTTTTCAGTGAGACCAACAGTACGAACGGCTTGTAAATCCGCGTCGCTATCGAGCCGCTTGGCTCCTCACCATTTCGATCATCGAACAAGGTTCACCCAAAAAGCTGTTCCAAATCGCGCACTTCCCCTCGACAGATCCGAAAGGACTATTTACCTAACCCCTCGCGTGCCGGCCACAAGCAGACGGTGAATGGCGGACTTGGCAGGGGCTTTGGTATCGCCTACTCCGAATGTTGTGCAATATTGACCAGTTTGTACGCTTCGCGTCGGGTAGCATTTCTTCTTAAATTAGGACTTTGGTCAGAACAGGAAGGCATCGATGGCTACTACTAGCCAAAAAGAAAATTGGGATAAAACCGTCTCGCTCGAATTAAACGTTCAGAAAATGCCAGAGCGTACTGTGGCGTCGGAAAAGGCAGCGTCTCCGGATGAAAGTACGCTGGTTGCTGAAGCCAACGTACCTCAATTCCGCCATCGCATCCTGGTCGTGGATGATGAAGCGTCAATACGCCAAGCCGCAGAGGCCATTTTGGCAAGCGGGGGTTATGAGGTTCTCACCGTAGCCGACGGGCTGGACGGCTTACACGCGCTCAGCAAGTCCTTGCCCGATGTGATCATTTCCGATCTGAATATGCCCCGGATGTCGGGATTTGAATTTCTGGCGATAGTACGGAAGCGATTTCCACACATCGCTACAATAGCTATGAGCGGAAAGTACATCACACGCGACAATCCAAGTGGGATTCTGGCGGACGCTTTCTTCCAAAAAGGACATTACACGACCAAGGAGCTTTTCCAAGAAATCGCGAAGCTTTTGGCAACGTCTCCTATCAGGTCGGAAAGAGAGAAAACTGACATTGCCCCCCTCTTCGTGCCCAGAGACAATGCAGGATATCTGATAATCACCTGCCCCAAATGCCTGCGTCCCAACAAACTGGAAGCGATGAGTTTGAACGGCGGAATACACCAAACGCTTTGTAGATCCTGTAGTACGCCAGTGAAGTTCGAGATTAATCACGAAATTGAGCCGTTGATTAAACGCAAACGCGCCTGAGTAAGAGCTTCGCGGTCGTGCTCTTGACAGAGTTCTTTGCTTGTACCGGCGAAAACAGGGCTCGCGCGGGACTGTGCCGCAGCGCGGCTTTGCGACATGAGCCATTCTGCACAGTATTGTTGGAGCGCGCATGAGAAGGCCAAGCTTCAGATATGGATGAAGCAATGCACTTTATAGAAGTTAGCACTCCCACACCACAAATATAGGCACGAACTTGTACGGACACTAATTCCGGGCTGCAACGGGAATTTTGGATGGGACTTAACGGCGTCTTCGGCCCGTGATTTTCGCCATAACCAGTGCCAGCTTACGGTGGGTTTGGCGTCCGGATGGGCGTCCGGTCAATCCGCTGCATGTATTCAGGCACACGCGAATACTGCCACCGGTTCACTTTTCACAACAAGTTTGATGTTTTTCACGAGCTTTCCTGTCGCTCGGGATGACAAACAAATGGGAGGCGCGCTACGAAGCCGCCTCCCATTTCTTTTGCTAACTCGTTCTTACGCGGCCTTGCCGTGAACCTTGGCTTCGAGGGTCTTCTCGCCGCCGACGTTAACCTTGATCTGCTTTGGCTTGGCTTCCGCCTTCTTGGCGAGCCTGATCTTCAGCAAGCCCTTTTCATAATCGGCGCTCACTTGCCCGGGATCCACGGAACTGGGCAGTGTGAACGAGCGGGTGAAGCTTCCGTACTGGCGCTCGATGCGAAGGAAGTTCTCCTCCTTCTCTTCTTTCTCGATCTTGCGCTCGCCATGGACGGAGAGCGTGTTGTTCTCGATGCGGACATCAATGTCTTTCTCGTCGATACCTGGGACCTCAAGCTTCAGAGTAACGCTGTGCTCGTCTTCGTAGATGTCCACCGGCGGCGCGTAGCTAGTGGTAGTTAATGCCTCTTCCGGGCCCTCAGGACTATATGACTCACGGAAAAGGCGGTTCATGCGGCTCATGCGCTCTTGCATTGTAGAAAACTCACGGAAAGGATCCCAACGGGTCAATACTGTCATAACGCAATCCTCCTTCAGAGGACTAAGAGGAAACAACTTCAGATGGGCTGACTTAGTTCAGAGAACCTGAAAGAGTAAGAAGAGGAGCTTGCTCAATTACAATGCTAAGCTTGTGCGTTATGTTTGTCAAGCTGCAGCTGGAACAGCTGGAACAGCTTGGCGTTGGCAACGGCGTACGAATAGGGGAATCTTCACGCCCTGCCTGTTCAAAATTCGCACGCCTCTCCTCGACTGACCTTCGCCCTGCCCTGACTTCTTGGCGTAGGCCTTATAACGGGGGGACAGACAGCACTGGCTTCTTGCCGTAAGGCTTATACGGCGGCTCAGGCAGCGGCGGCTTCTGGGCACGCTCCGCGTCAGGCGTTGCTCCTGGATAGGGCAGCGGCGGTTCGAGAGATTTGTTGGCGTTGCTAGCCGAGTAGTTGAACATGATATGGCTCCCAGGGAATGGGTCGAGAGGGCGAGAAGCACGATCATCCGATGCCCTGGTTTGTCCGCTACAGCTTCCAGCCATGAACCCGGTACCCTATCCACAGAGATGGTGCGCCTTGGGATAGTGGCGCGCTGTTCAAAATTGCTCGGTCCAAAAACCAATTCAGGCACGCTTCAGGGCCGCAGCGGAGTCCTGCGAAGCACTCGCAAGACGGCTGAGATTGACAATCCTAATTCAGAGGCGTAGTTGACGGATCAGTCAGAACAATTAATTTTCCAAGCGGATAGTCTTCTTGTGTAAGAGGAGTCTCAGGCTCGGCGTTGATGATTGTCACCACATCGCCGCTGAAAATTCCTCGGACGACCAGGCAGTCACTCTGGACGGTGACAACTCTCTATTGCTCGTCGAAGATTGACATTCCAGCCTCTTTCATGGAGCGCACAAGAGAGCCCGGTGGTCCTCACCGGCTGTTATTGTTTGCTGGGCTTCGTTTCCACGGCCTCGGCTGCGGAAAGTTTTTCGATCTCGGTGTGGGGCTTGGTGCGCAGGGCACCCGTATGCAGTTCACAAGCTTGCTCAATTGCTGCACCACAATTAATACAAGGCACGGATAATATCTGTTTCCGGGTGAGATCCTTGGTTTTCACTACCAGATAATGCGACGTTCCACAGCTAGAAAATGCTCAATATTGCTCATTTTCAACACATTAGCCAAGCGGGAGGTTTACTGCTTCGGCTAGCAATTCTGAGCAAAAGTGAACATCTTTTATGTCACCTTTTTTGACACAATATTCCAATGTGTACCTCTCTACTCGAGGAGAAGCCATAGATGGCACCAACCGCGCCGGCCAAGAAAAAGCGCGATTTCGACCCAAAGAAATTCCTTGCCACTATCGGCGAGGGTAGGAAAGTCGTGGCCTTTCCCAAGAAACAAGTAATCTTCACGCAGGGGGACAGGGCTGACGCAGTCTTCTACATCCGGGAAGGCAAGGTTAGACTCACTGTCATATCCAAGATTGGCAAGGAAGCAACGCTGGGCATATTGGGCGATGGAGAGTTTTTCGGCGAAGGTTCGCTTGCCGGCCAAGCTCTCCGCATGGGGTCCGCAACCGCAATGACGGACTGCGAGCTTCTGCGGATTGACAAGAAGGCAATGATGCTTGCGCTCCACCGGGAACACACGTTTTCCGATCTGTTCGTGGCGTATCTGCTGGCACGGAACATCCGACACGAGGAGGATTTGGTTGACCAACTCTTCAATTCCAGCGAAAAGAGACTAGCTCGGCTTCTGCTCTTGTTTGCTCACTTCGGCAAGGAAGGCACGCCCGAAACGGTAATCCCCAAGATTAGTCAGGAGACTCTCGCAGAGATGGTAGGCACAACCCGGTCGCGGGTCAGTTTTTTCATGAATAGGTTCAGAAAGTTTGGCTTCGTTGACTATAACGGGAACGGGCTGCAAGTTCATAGTTCACTTCTAAATGTCGTTCTCCACGACTAGCTTCCGCGCTGCAATCCAAAAAAAAAGCTCCAAGAAAACAATGAGCAAATCAGGCGTTTGCGGGATCTAATCCGGAGAGCGGCGCCATTTTCGTCGCGACCAGCACCTCCAACAGAGTTGCCGTGTTACGAACGCTTCCTGAGATAGTGATGAGTGCTTCTGAGACCAGGGGATGTTGCCCCGCTAGCGAGTCAAGACGGTCACTCACGTTGTAGAGTTGCCGAGCTTCGAGCAGGATCGCATTTGGATGCATGGGGTACGCGGCTTTTCTGAGAGCCTAAGGAGAGAAAACTTCA
>QIAU01000179.1 GCA_003225055.1 Acidobacteriota bacterium | reverse complement strand
CCGAGCTGCGCCTGCTGGAGTTGACCAACCAGCAGCGTCCGAGGGCCGGAGCGCCGCCTCTCGAGCTCGACCGGGGGCTGACCCCGAGGTCGCCCGTCAACATGCTGCTTTGCTAGCCTCCAAAGGCGAGTTGTCGCACCAGTTTCCGGGCGAGCCGCCCCTGATCGAGCGGCTGTCAAAAGCCTCCCCGCACCTGAACCATGCAGCAGAGAACGTAGCCTTTGACAGCGACGCCGATCAGGCGCACCAGGGCTTGATGCACTCGCCGCCCTATCGCTGCAACCTTTGAATCCCAAGTTCAACCTAGTTGGCTTCCGAGCCATCCGAGTTGGGGATACGATTTACACCATTCGGGCTCAGCCGTAGTTGGCCGGCGAACTGGCTCAGATGAGCGGCTGTAATTTGTGCAACGACTTTTCCCCGTCTCCGGTTTCTCCTCATGAGCCACCCCCGAGTCGCTAACATGCCCCCTGCTGAGCTAGCGGCAACCCCAGGGGGTCACATGTGATGGTGACATCCCATCACAAAACCGGCTGGACCGGCTGGACCACGAGGGCAACTTGAGTCTTTGTCCTCCGTGCTAAGCTGGACGCCGGTTTCCGACCCACTTATGGAGTTGCCGGCGAAGATCCGCGTCGGAACGGCGGGCTGGTCTTATAAAGACTGGAATGGCGTCTTTTACCCCGACTACCTGACGGCCCGCAAAATTCATCCTTTGGAGTACCTGGCGCAGTTCTTCGACGTAGTCGAGATCAACACGTCTTTCTACGGACCGATCAAACCCGAGCTGGCGAAAATCTGGTGCCGCAAAGTTGCCGCCGTCAATCCGACATTTGTATTTACCGCCAAGCTGCTGAAGTCCTTTACCCACTCGCCACTGTCTGTGATGGAACCAACGTCGGCGACCAACATTCGTCCCGGGGAACAAGACGAGGCCCAAACCCGCGAAGGGCTCGATACGCTCGCGTCGGAAGGCCGGCTGGGCGCATTGCTGATCCAATTTCCGGTGTCTTACAAGAACACCTCTCTTAACCGCGAGTATCTTGAACGGTTGCTCCGTCAATTCATCGAGTATCCACGAGTGGTCGAGGTGCGGCATGAGAGCTGGAACAATGCGGAAACAGTCGCGTACTTGGCGGCAGCGAACGTGGGCTTCTGCAATATCGACCAGCCACAGATCGGCCGCTCCCTGTCGCCCACCGAGCACGTCACCGCTCCGGTCGGCTACATCCGCCTCCACGGCCGCAACTACGAAGAGTGGTTCGATTCCGACAATCGCAACGACCGCTACAACTACCTCTACAGCGCCGCAGAACTCCTCGACTGGAAGGAGAAGATCGAACTCGTTGCCCACCAGGCGGAAGTCACCTACGTAGTTACCAACAACCACTTCGAAGCGAAAGCCGGGGTGAATGCGCTTCAGTTGAAGACTCTGTTAAGCGGTCAGCGTGTCACAGCTCCCGAACCGCTGCTGCGTCGCTATCCTGAATTGAAGCAGTTTGCCGATCCCGCAGCGGACAGTTCTGATCCTAATCTTTCGTTGCTGGCGTGAAGACAGGGTCTGGGGCTCTGGGGTCAACAGAGGCGAGAGAGGCCGTGGTCTACTAGGGCTTCGGGTTCGGCTTTCATTCCGTGATCCTTCCCTTAGAGCCTGGCACCGAGGCGGAAACTTTCCCCTTTCATCAAACGTAATTATCACCAGGCACGGCGGTGACCGGCAAGCCGACTAACTAACTTTCGGCTTGCTGCCGCGTCCAACTGGGCAGAGATAAAGAGGTGGTTTATGGATGCAAAATACAACTACATCATAGACAGCGTGAAATGGCGGCTCGTGTTGAATGTGTCGGGATTCGCGGTGTGGCTGGCAGCGGCGTTCGTACTGCTGAAGACGGCTGGGTAGTCGTGCCCCTCGTCCTACTTCGCGGTCAGTTCAACCTTGGCAGCGTAGTGTGAGTCTACGTATTCCTCCAGGATCTTGATGAACTCGGAGACAATGCGGTCGCCTCTCAACGTCATGAGCAGGCGCCCATCCACATACACTGGCGCTTTGGGTTCTTCGAATGTCCCAGGAAGCGAAATGCCGAGGTTGGCATGTTTTGACTCCCCGGGTCCGTTCACCACGCACCCCATGACCGCCACCTTCATTTCTTCCACGCCGGTATAACGTCTGTTCCACACCGGCATCTGCTGCCGCAGGTAGGACTGGATCTGTTCTGCCATTTGCTGGAAGAACGTGCTCGTGGTGCGGCCGCAGCCGGGGCAGGCGGTCACTTGCGGCGTAAAGCTGCGGATTGCTAACGACTGCAGAATCTGTTGCGCGACGCGCACCTCTTCCGTGCGATCGCCGCCGGGTGCGGGCGTGAGCGAGACGCGAATGGTGTCCCCGATGCCTTCCTGCAATAGAACGCCCAGCGCCACCGAAGAAGCAACAACGCCCTTGGCTCCCATGCCGGCCTCGGTCAATCCAAGATGTAGCGGGTAGTTCGAGCGAGCGGCCAGGGAACGATACACGTCGATCAGGTCTTGCACGCCGCTGACTTTCGCGCTCAAAATAATCTGCTCGGAACCGAGCCCATACTTTTCGGCGAGCGCTGCGGAATTTAGCGCGCTGATCACCATGGCCTCCATGGTGACTTCCCGAGCGTCTTTCGGCTCGGCCAGCCGCGAGTTCTCGTCCATCATACGGGTGAGCAGCGCCTGGTCGAGCGAGCCCCAGTTGACGCCAATGCGCACCGGCTTCTGATGCTTGACCGCAACCTCAATCATGGTGCGGAAGTTGGTGTCATCTTTGCGGCCTACGCTCACATTGCCCGGATTGATGCGGTACTTGGCCAGCCTTTCGGCGCAGCCGGGGTACTTTGTCAGCAGGATGTGACCGTTGTAATGGAAGTCACCGATAAGGGGCACGTTCATGCCCTGCTTATCGAGCTCGTCAACGATCGCGGGAACCGCGGCAGCGGCTTCTTCGTTGTTAACCGTGACCCGCACCAATTCGGAGCCGGCACGCGCCAAGGCCGTCACTTGCTCGACCGTGGAAGGAACGTCGGCGGTGTCAGTATTGGTCATCGATTGCACCACCACCGGTGCATCGCTGCCCATGCGTACGCCGCCGATGGAGGCAGTTACCGTTTTCCTGCGCTGGATATCAGCCATTGCGGGCTTCTAGTTTAACAGAGACGTTGTCACCCCAGCGGAGTCAGCGGAGTCGAAGGATCGCTATCTGGGCGGATACCGCTAACAATCACAATGCACTCTCACCGTTCCTGACCTTACCTGAGAATGCCCCGAGACGGCAGAGGTTCTGACAAGAGTGAAAGGGATCCTTCGACTCGGGCTGAAGGCCTCGCTCAGAGTTGCGATTTTTTGGATTGCAGCGGTTTTTCCGGCACCTAAGCAGCTTGTTTTCAGCACTACCGGGCGAGAAAACGAAAAAGTCACAAACTCTCAGGACGACAGAAGCACCCGTGGAGTTCGAAGCTTACGGCAATCGCTGCGACAGCCCCGGCAAGGTCTTGACGATGTCGTTGTAAATCACGGTCACGGCGAACAGCACCAGGAACACGAATGCTGCCTGATAAATGCGCTCTTTGATCTGCAGACTGATATCCCGCCGCATGAGGCTTTCGATCAGGAGCAGCAGGATCACGCCCCCGTCCAGAATCGGAATGGGCAGCAGGTTGAAGATGCCGAGGTTTAAGCTGATGGCTGCGGTCAGTTCCAATAGCGGGGTCCAGCCTTTTTCACTGGCTGCCTCGCCGGCTGCTTGGCCAATCCGGATCGGCCCTTCGACCGAGCGGAGGGAAACCTTACGCTGCACTAGCTTCTGAATCAGTTCCAGAATCAGCGCCGACATGCGCCTATTTCGCTCCAGGGAGAGGCGGAAAGCGTCGGCGAAAGGCAAGCTTGTCACTTTCACAGGATTGCTTTCGACGCCGATCCGGTAGCGTTTCTCCTTGGCGACGTCGGTATCGCTGAGCACTGGCTGAACGGTGAATGTCTTTAGCTCTCCGGCGCGGCGAACCGTCAGCTGAATGGGTTTGTCCTTGGTGACCTTCAGCCGGTCGATCATCGCGACCAGGGCGGGTACGGGAGCGCCATCCATCGAGACAATCTCGTCGCCCACCTTCACCCCGGCCTTCTCTGCCGGCAACCCGTGTTCTAGCGCAGTAATAGTGAGAGGTTGCCTCGGAGCCCAGCCCGCGTAGCCATACTGAGAGACGCTGTAAGGCTTAGGAACGATTGTGGTTTCCAATATCTGGCCGGCGCGCTCGACCGAGATGGGAAGCGCCTGATTGGGATTAAGCTCGACTTGCGGTTCCAATTGCTCCCAGGTCGGATTCTGGATGCCATCTACTTCGACGATGCGGTCGCCCGGTTCGAGGCCAGCTTTGGCCGCGGGCGAACCCTGCTCGATCCAGCTGATAAACGCCGGCTGATCCAGGAATACCGGGTACTCGTAATGCACCATGTAGACGCCGGTAAGCAGCCCGAAAGCTAGCAGGATGTTCATGGCCGGCCCGGCCACGGCGATGATGAAGCGCTGCCAGCGCGGATGGGAAAGGAATTCCTTCGGGTCCCCGGTGCGCTCGTCCATCGGGTTCTCGCCACTCATCTTGACGTAGCCGCCCAGGGGAATCGCGCTGATCCGATAGTCGGTGTCGCCCTTCTTGAAACCCACGAGGCGAGGCCCAAAGCCGATGGAAAACGCTTCAACCCGCACGCCAAAGTACTTGGCGGCAGCATAGTGGCCGAATTCGTGGATCAGGATCATGAATCCCAAAACCACGACCATGGCCAACACAGAGGTCAGGAAAAAAGACATAGACCCGATCACTCCCCTTGCCAAATTGCGGAGGCGGCGTGCGGCAGGGGGGGCTTGCTGCTCCGGCGCTCCACGTGCCGGAGGGCGGTCTGCCTGGCGGCGGCATCCGTTTCCAGCACCTGTCCTATAGATTCAATTTTTTGCGTTCGCGTTTCAAGTAAAACATTCTCGATGATCTCGGGAATGTTGCTGAAACGAATACCGCCTTCCAGAAACGCTGCTACCGCGACTTCATCCGCCGCATTCAGTGCGATCGGCTTGGCTCCTCCGGCCTCCGCCGCTTCGTAAGCCAAGCGCAAACAAGGAAATTTATCCATATCCGGGGGCCGGAAGTCGAGGTGACGTAGGTCGCTGACCGGGAAGCGCAGGTCCGACTTGACGCGCTCAGGATAGGTCAGCGCATAAAGAATGGGGAGGCGCATATCCGTTACCGAGAACTGAGCAAGTATGCTGCCATCCACGAACTCCACCATCGAATGAATCGTGGATTGCGGGTGCACGATCACGTCGACCGAACTGGGCGGCAAGTTGAACAAACGGCAAGCCTCAATCACTTCGAAACCTTTGTTCATCAAAGTCGCCGAGTCAATCGTGATCCGCCGCCCCATTTTCCAGGTCGGATGGTTCAAGGCTTCTGCCACGGTAAGGGCAGCAAATTTGGCTTTTGGGGTATGCAAAAACGGTCCGCCCGAGGCCGTCAGCCAGATGCGCTCGACTTCTTCCATCCGCCCGCCACGCAGGCACTGATGAACTGCGTTGTGCTCACTATCGATGGGCAGCAGCGGGTTACCTTGGCGGCGCGCTTCGGCCGTGATCAACTCTCCCGCCGCAACCAGACACTCTTTATTGGCCAGTCCGACAGTCTTACCCGCCTTCACCGCTTCGTAGGTTGCTTCCAGTCCCGCTACACCGACGATCGCGCTGACTACAAAGTCCACTTCAGGATGGGTTGCGACGCGCACATTTCCCGCCGCGCCGTGCGCAATCTCAATGCCGGAGACGCCGGCAGATTGGAGCCGGGCGCGCAGAGTGTGAGCATTTTTTTCGGATGTGAGCGAGAGCACACGCGGCTTCCAGCGCTGTGCCTGCTCGACGGCAGCATCAACATTGCTGCCCGCCGCGAGCGACGTGACCTGAAAGCGTTCGGGGTAGTTTTCAACGATGTTTAGGGTGCTGCGACCGATCGAACCGGTCGAACCCAGGATGGCAATACGTTTCATTCAGCAAGGAGTGACGTTAGGAAATTCCTGACCGGCCGCATGGGCATTCTGGCCGCATCGCGGACAAACCGGGACGCCCGTCCCTCCATAACCCTCTAAATTATTGCAGAACGCGCCACGCCGCATAGTACCACATCACCGGAGCCGCGAAGAGCAGCGCATCGATGCGATCCAGCATGCCGCCGTGTCCGGGCAGCAAGCCTCCTGAATCTTTCACGCCCGCACCGCGTTTGATGAGCGATTCGACCAGATCCCCCAATTGGGCTGCAATATTGATGCCCGCCGAGAGCAACATAATGGGCAAAAGCGGGGGGGTCTCCAGGGAGAAGATGCCATCCCGCTGATGGATCAGATCGAGGCGCAGGAAGAACTCGCTGATCTGGCGCGCGTGGTCGAACAGCAGAGTTCCCACCACGACGCTGGCCGCCAGCGACGCCAGCGCACCTTCCCACGTCTTTTTCGGGCTGATGCGCGGAGACATCAGCATGCGGCCCATGGAGCGCCCCACAAAGAAAGCAAAAATGTCCCCCGCCCACACCACCAGCAAAAGGTAGAAGACGAGGAATGCGCCCGCCCATTGTTCCCTCAGTTGCACCAGGCATCCCAAAGGAACTGCGAGATAGATAAAGTCAATTGCCGACACCATGGCAGCCGGGAAGGTCTCCCGCAAACTTGCCCGCCGCATTCCAATTGTCCAAAAAAGAAAAGGAGCCAGGGCGGCGAGAAAAGCTGTTCCACATGCGAAAATCGCGGTATCCAGCAGAGGATTCTCGTAGCCGGGTACGGCGATCAAAGCAAAGAACAAGCTGACGTATGCGTAGGTCGGTTTGCGAAAGGGGCGAACCTCGTAGGCTTCCGAAACCTTCAGGAATTCACTGCTGGCCACCAGTGCCACGACTGCGGCCACAATGGCTAGCACCCAGACCGGCGCCTTCAGCACCAGCACGAGGACGCTGGGGATCAGTACGACGGCCGTGCCAACGCGCTTGACGAGGTGCCACCCGCCGCTGTCAGCCACGCGCCTTCTTTACAGCGTGATCGCCGTGAGAATTCCCGCCTTCCACCAGCCCGCCGTAGCGCCGCTCCCGCTTCTGGTATTCGGCAATGCCTTCGAGCAGGTGCACCCCGCGGAAATCCGGCCACAGGGTGGGCGTGACATAGATCTCGGCGTAGGCTAGTTGCCACAGCAGGAAGTTACTCAGGCGCATCTCGCCGCTGGTGCGGATCACCAGGTCGGGGTCGGGCAGGTGCCGGGTGTAGAGGTTTTGCGAGATGGATTCTTCATCAATTTCGAGGTGATCCAAGCCGCCATTCTGTGCCGCGGCATCGACCATGGAGCGGAATGCGTCCACCAGCTCCGAGCGCGCGCTGTAATTCAACGCGAGAGTCAGCACCATCCCGGTATTTTCGGCGGTAGCTTCTCGCGCCCACTCCATTTTTTCCTGCACGGTCTCGGGAAGTTCGTGCTGGCGCCCGATGTATTCGAGGCGAATATTGTTCTTATTCAGCGTGGGCACTTCCTGCTTGAGATAGCGGCACAGCAGATGCATCAGGAAGTCGACCTCGCTGCGTGGACGCCGCTTCCAGTTTTCTTCCGAAAAAGCGTACAGCGTGAGCGAAGGAATTTGAATGCGCGCCGCCGTTTCCACCGTTGAGCGCACCGCCTCGACGCCTGCGCGATGTCCCGCGACGCGGGGAAGATGGCGCCGACCTGCCCAGCGGCCATTGCCGTCCATGATGATGGCGATGTGTTGTGGGAACCGCTTCGGATCCAGCCGCAAGTAAGCTTCTGTTTCCTTGCGGTCCAGCCCGGCGGGGACTGTTGCCTGCAAGAGTAACCTCTGCTGAATCATGAAGCTAACACAGCGCTTACAGGTCTGGCAATCGAACGGTCACAGTGCCAGGCAAGGGGCTAATTGGGAGACAGGGCCGACTCTTCGGGCACCAGACGGATGGCCAGCTTTTCCGTCCGTCGCAACACGGTAACTTCGGTCGACACTGCTCCCGGCAGATCGCTCAACAGACGGTGCAGGTCATCGATGCCGCCGACCTGCTTGCCGCCAAGCTGAATAATCACGTCGCCTTCGCGAAGATCGGCTCGTTGTGCCGGGCTGTTGTTTTCGACCGATAGAACAACGACGCCGCTCTCGACGGCTAGATCGTGGAAGCGCACAAGCCGCCGGTTGAGGGGCGCGGTTTGGGCGACGACTCCAATGTAACTGCGCCGAATGCGGCCATCTCGAAGCAGCCGGCTGGCGACAAACTTTGCAGTGTTGATGCCAATGGCAAAGCACAGTCCTTGCGCCAGCATGATGGTGGCCGTGTTCACACCCACGACTCGTCCATCGCAAGTCACCAGCGGCCCGCCGGAATTGCCCGGATTGAGGGCCGCGTCGGTCTGAATGACATCATCGATCAGTCGCCCGGATTCTGATCGCAAGGACCGTCCCAGCGCGCTGACTACGCCAGCCGTTACGGTGTACTGGAAGCCATAAGGGTTGCCGATTGCGATTACCAGTTGTCCGACTCGCAGCTGTTGCGAATCGCCCAGGGGCACAGCCATCAGCCCGGTTCCATCAACCCGGATCACCGCCAAGTCCGTGGCCGGGTCGTCGCCAATCACCGTGGCAGGGAAGCGCCTTCCATCGTTCGACGACACCTCAATCCGAGCTGCGCGATGCACCACGTGGCTATTGGTAAGAATCAGCCCGTCGGGAGTGAAGATGAAGCCCGAGCCTCCACTCTGTGCCTCTCGGTCGCCCCGGCGCGTATTGATGCGCTGGGTAACATCGATCTTGACGACCGAGGGGCTGACCTTCTCGGCGGCGCCTACCACTGCCCGTGAGTAGGCATCCAGCAGGACTGACTCCTGATCCGGAGTCTGAGAGAGAGGCCGGTTCGCTTCCGGCGACCCGTCTAAGCCGGCATGCAAAAGTTCGAAGTTCATGCCAGATAGATGAACTTCGATTCAGAACAGATTCAGTGGCCACGAGGCAGGAGGGCCGACCAACCACCCCGAAAAAAGCCGGGGCCCGGAGGACCCCGGCAGTGAGTTGGCTGGTTGCCCGGAAAAAACTCGCATGACCAATTCTTTTGCCAGCGCCCTTGGATTACAAATCACTGGCTACAGTTGCTTCCGCTACGCGCTCCTGCGCGGGCGCACCGTCAAATCCCGCACCTGCGCCAGCACGCTGGACATCTGCATGCCGTTCAGTTGCGAGATAAACGGCAGCAGTTCCGCGATAAACTGGTCCTCGGCCAGTACGCGGATTTCCTCCTGCCGGTTACGCTCGCCGCCGCTGAGCAAGTCGGGTACCGTGACTTCGAGGGCACGCGCCAACCGCGCCAAGGAGGACAGGGTTGGGGTGGCTTTCTCGTTCTCGATCTTGGAGACGTAAGTCCGCGGCACGGCCATGCGCGTCGCCAGTTGTCGCTGGCTTAGCCCGTTGCGCAAGCGCAACGAGCGGATCGACGTCGCCAGGTTCAGGTGTCCATGGCCGGTGACGACCGGCATGACATGCGGCGTGGGTGGAGCTATTACCACCTCCGCTTCCTCCTGGTCGAGCGCAGTGTGGCAGCGGCGGCAAAGATTGTTAGTTGTACGGAATTGAACGAGAAGACAACGGTCGCAGCGAACGACTTCCCTGGAATTCACAGGGGCGAGGATCGTAGCCATCTAGGTTTTGGGAGTTGCCAGAGCCGGGCTACTCCTGGAATCGCGGAGGAAACGATCCCAACCAACCCCAAATCTGCGGGAGATGCCTGTGGAAGTCAAGGGAATTCTGGAAGTAAACAGCAGGTTGGTCGTATTAAAACCAAAACCATTCGGGGAAAAAACCAGAGAAGACGGGTAAAAGACATGAATGATCGCGATTCGGCGTGGTGTTTACTAACTGAGTTCACCCAGTCAGAAAGTTTACGCAAGCACGCCCTGGCGGTGGAAGCATGCATGCGCTCCTACGCCCGCAAGCTGGGAGGAGACGAAAATCTCTGGGGCGTGGTCGGCCTTATCCACGATTTCGACTACGAGAAATATCCCGGCCGGGAAGATCACCCGTACAAAGGGAACGAGATTCTGAAAGAGCGTGGCTGGCCTGACGAGATTCGCAAAGCCGTCATGTCGCACGCCGAGTACACCGGTGTGCCTCGCGAGACGCCGCTGGAGAAAGCGCTCTTTGCCTGCGACGAACTGGCCGGATTCATCACCGCCTGCGCTCTGGTCAAACCAGGGAAGTCTCTGGCGGAAGTGGAAGCCAAATCCGTGCGAAAGAAAATGAAGGACAAAGCTTTCGCCCGCAGCGTAAACCGCAACGACATAGTCCAGGGCGCCGCCGCACTGGGCGTTGACCTCGAAGAGCACATCGCCTTCTGCCTCGAAGCCATGAAGGCAATCGCCGGCAAGCTTGGCCTGGAGGGAACCGCGGCGAAAGCGCAAACTACGTAGGCACAGCCGCCCTCCTCTGTGCAGAGGAAAGCTACTCCGGCTACTACCGGCGGTATATCAAGACGCCGTCTGCTCTGACTTGGGTGCCAAGTTTTCGCGAAGAACCGCAAAATCCAGCGACTCGCCCGTGGCCAGCACCGGCTGAATACTGCTCCCCCTCTTCTGCACAATTTCGCGCGCCCGCGCTTCTGGCAAACAGTAACGAAGATCGATTCTAATGACGGTGTCGCCCGACCATTCTGCTTCTCTGGCAAAGGCCCTCGGGAACAAATACAGTTCTCTGATCTCCGGAATCGTAGCCGCTGCAGCAGGAAGACCATTCCTTACCTCGGAGTTAAGTTCTTTTGCTGGAACTCCAATTGCCCCGTTCCCCGCGGGCTTGATGCTCGGTTGCTCCACGTTTGACTGCTGATGGGATGATCCCTTTCGAGAGCAGCTCAAATTCGGGGCGCAATACTCGGCCGCCCGGACGAATCATCTTCCGGATGGGATCAAAGGGGTCGATCACGATCCGACTATGACAGTCTCGATTGCGAATTGGAAAATGCACACCAATACTGGAAGGGAGTACTTGGGTCACCTTCCTACTTGGCTGCAACCTGTGGAGGAGCCCCAATCCGCATCCTCAAGCAGTACATAGAATCTGAGAAGACACCGACTTAACCGAGTCGCTTATATCCCCGCCCTAACTAACTAAGGGCGAGGTTTTAGGCTCCATCGGATAATTACCGCAGCGCCGAGGCAATCTTTCCGGCCGAGAGTACGTCCGCAATCCTGGCGAAATCGCTGTACATCGTCCTATCTTTTTCCATCGGGGAACACACGGCTCGAATCGCACCATAGGCACTCAGCAACCGCTTGCTTGTCTTCATGGGAGCTAGAAAGTCCAGCGCCTGGGCGGCGGCCATGGCTTCAATGGCCAGCACATTCCGGGTGTTGTCAACGATGCGCCTCAGCTTCAGCGAGGCTGTCATGCCCATCGAAACGTAGTCTTCCTTGTTTCCCGAAGTCGTAATCGAGTCCACCGACGCGGGGTGGGCCAGCACTTTGTTCTCGCTGACCAGGGCCGCCGCCGTCACCTGCGCCATCATGAACCCGGAGTTGAGTCCTGCCCCAGCCGCGAGAAATGGCGGCAAGCCTTCGTTCAGAGCGGGGTTCACCAGGCGTTCTATGCGTCGCTCGCTGATCCCCGCCAGCGAAGTGAGCGCAATGGCCAGAAAGTCCAGCGCGAACGCCACCGGCTCGCCATGAAAATTGCCGCCAGAAAGGACATCGCCGTGCGGCGCATCCAACACCGTGCCCATGGAGCGGTCGCCGACTTCCCGTGCCCGCGCAAAGACCAGCGGGTTATCCACGGCGGAATTGATTTCCGTTTCCATGACTTCCCTCGCATGGGCCAGCGTGTCGCGCACCGCGCCGTGTACTTGCGGGATACAGCGCAGGGAATAGGCGTCCTGCACCCGCTGGCAATCGCGATGCGATTCCCGAATCTGGCTCCCCTCGAGGACCTTGCGCAAATTTTCTGCTGTTTTCAGCTGCCCGGGATGAGGGCGCGCTTGGTGAATGCGTTCATCGAAAGCCACATCGGTCCCGCGCAGCGCGTCCAGCGTCAAGGCGCCGATCACGTCCGCCGAATCAACTAGAGTCTCCCCTGCCAGCAGGGCCAGCGTCCCGACGGCAAGCATCGCTTGCGTTCCGTTTATCAGCGACACCGCTTCTTTAGCCTCGGGCACGATCGGCTTGATTTGCGCCGCCCCCATGCCTTCGGCACCGGAGATTCGGCCACCTCTGGCGTCGAAGCACTCGCCTTCGCCAATCAGCACCAGGGCAAGATGCGCCAAAGGAGCCAGGTCGCCGCTGGCTCCCACGCTGCCCTGGGAAGGAACGACGGGTGTGACGCTGCGGTTCAGCATCTCGCAAAACCTGTCGAGAACAATGGCGCGTATCCCTGAGAATCCCTTGGACAAAGAATTAGCGCGCAACAGCATCATGGCCCGGGTTTCGGGAATGGAAAGCGGCTCGCCGACTCCCGCCGCATGCGAGCGCAGCAGGTTCACTTGCAGTTCGCGAATCTGATCCCCGGCAATGCGCACGTCAGCCAACTTTCCCACCCCGGTGGTGATCGCATAAGCGACCTTGTTGCCCGCCACCAGAGCATCGACCACTGCCCGCGCGCGATCGACCGCCACACGTGCCTCGGGATGGAGCAGAACCGGACGATGCTCCACCGCGACCTCGCGTACCTGCTCGAGAGTCAGGTCGTTGCCGTTGATGTGGAGAGCTTGCAAGGGAGTCTCTAGTTTCTGGTGTGGAGTCTCGGACCTGCCTGGCCGGTCAAAGGCCCGGCCCCACACGGCCCACGGCCTCACGAAACGCACGCATATACTTTTCCGGAATCAATCTCCGGTTCAGGTTCTCATCGGTTACGACATGAGTCGTTTCTGCCTCGGCCAGAAGCGTTCGATCACTCACCCGCACGGCCTGGTATTTGAAACGCACCACCGACTCGCGGACGTTTTTCAGATGCGTGCGAATGACGATCTCGTCATCATACCGGGCCGGTGCTTTGTACCGGCAGCGCGCATTCACCACGGCGATGTAGCAGCCGTCTTCGCGTTCCATCTCGCGATAAGAGAACCCGAGTTGCCGCAGCAGTTCTACGCGTCCAACTTCAAACCAGATGAAATAATTCGAGTGATACACCACGCCCATCTGGTCGGTTTCCGCGTAACGCACCCGCACCCGGCTCTCTGAGATTGTGGGCTCCCCATCGCTCCTCGCGCCAGTCATTTCGAAACCCACCGCGGCTTGCGCTTCTCCAAAAACGACGTGATTCCCTCGCGAAAATCCCCAGTGGTTCGAATGCGGGCATTGTCTTCGATCGCGTCTCGAATCTGCTGATCCAGTTGCGAGGCAATGAATCCGTTGATTAACTTCTTGGTGGCACGGACCGAAGACGGACTGTTCTCCAGAAGCTGCGAGGCCAGCTCGTGCGCCCGCTCCCGCAGGCGTTCTGACGCTACAACTTCATTCACCAGCCCATAGCGATGCGCCTCGGCCGCATCGAAGAGGCGCCCCGTCAACAGCAAATCGCGCGCAATCTTGTGTCCCACTTGCCAGACGAGGATCGAGGAAACAATCGCTGGCACAAAGCCGATCTTCACTTCGGTGTACCCGAACTTGGCTTCGGGAACCGCCAGGGTGAAGTCGCACATTGTGGCCAGGCCCGTGCCTCCCGCAATCGCGGCGCCGTTAACAGCGGCAATCGTCGGCTTGGGAAATTCATAAAGCCCGCGGAAGATGCCAGCCATGCGGGCGGAATCTTTCAGGTTGTCGTCGTGCGTGTTGCCCAGCAGCCCTTTCAGCTCGTCCAGGTCCATGCCCGCGCAAAAGGCTTTGCCCGCACCGGCGAGGATGACGACTTGCGAGGGAGAACGCTCGATTTCGTCGAGCGCCGCCATCAACTCGTCGACAAGTTGAAAGCTGATGGCATTGCGTTTCTCGGGCCGATTTAGAGTAACCGTGGCAACGCCACCATGGTGCGCAACTTGGATCGCCGAGTAGTTCATGCTTTCTGTTGAGTGGTCATGCAATTTATGGATTGACTTGTCATCTTTATTCCTTATTCCTTATGACTTGTCTCCTTATGACTTGTCATCCTGAAGTTTGTGACTTTTTCGTTTTCTCGCAGCCCGTGATGCCGGAAAACGAGCCGCTTAGGTGCCGGAAAATCGCCTCAATCCCAAAAAGCACAAACTCTGAGCGAAGCGAAGGACTTCGTTTTCAGTCCGCCGCGGAAGAACCGATGTACTTCGCGCCAATCCCCAACGATGCTTTGAGCAGCCCATCCAGAGATTTCAGGGGCGGCAACCCGGCGCCCTTTCCGCCCAGCGTCTCAAGCACCTTTTCGGTGGGAATGTTTCCTACGAGTGCGTCCTGCGCGAAGGGACATCCGCCCAGTCCGGCCAGGGCCGAATCGAACCTGCGGCAGCCCGCGTCGTAAGCCGCCAATATCTTGTCCGCGGCGTGTCCCGGGCGGCTGTGCAGATGCAGCCCGATTTCCAGATAGTCGTATTGCGCTCTCACGGCGCCGACCAATTCCCGAATCTGCTCTGGTGTTGCTAATCCGACCGTGTCGGCCAGCGAAATCATGTGAATATCTTCCGCTTCCAGCAGTCCGACCGCCTCAACCACTTCCTCCACGCTCCAGTCCTCGCCGTAGGGGTTACCGAAGGCCATCGAGATGTACACCACCACGCCCAGCCCCGCTTGGTTCGCCTTGCCCTTAATTTTTTCCAATTCGTCGATGGCCTCATCCAACGCCTGTTTCTGGTTATTGCGCAGGAAGGTTGGCGAAACCGAATAGGGAAAACCCAGGGTGCGCACCGCGTTGGTGCTGATCGCCCGCTCCGCCCCTTTCTCGTTCACCACGATACCGATGATCTCGACATCGTCCGGCGGATCGACCTCCGCCAGCACTTGTTCCGAGTCAGCCATCTGCGGCACCGCCTGGGGCGAAACGAAGGAGACCGCATCGATGTGCTTGAAACCCGCGCTGATCAAAGCCTGCAGATAATCAATCTTAATGTGCGTAGGAATCTGCCCTTTCAGCCCCTGCCAGGCATCGCGCGGACATTCGATGAGTTTCACTGCGTCAGGCATGGTGTTGATCGGGATTTTCGAATTAACAACTGTCGAATTTCGGACTTTGGGTCGGTCAATCCGAAAATTCGCATTCGAAAATTCCTCCTAAGTCTGCAAGACTCCCACCTTGAACTCTGCCACGTCCGGGTTGAGCGCCGTGGCTTCCAGCGCCTGCATGATGGCGTCACGAGTTTCGAGCGGATCAATAATCTTGTCGATCCACAATCGCGCAGCACCATACCGAGGATCGGTCTGCTCCTGGTAAGTTTTCTTCACCGACTCGTACAGTTCCTTACGCTCGTCTTCGCTCAACTTCTTGCCGCCGCGCTCCAGCTGCTTGATCTTGATTTCCACCAGCGTGCCCGCCGCCGAATCGCCGCTCATGACTGCATAGCGGGCCGTGGGCCAGGCGAAAACGAATCGCGGGTCGTAGGCTTTCCCGCACATGGCATAGTGTCCGGCGCCGAACGAGCCGCCGATGATCACCGAGATTTTCGGCACGACGGAATTGGAGACAGCGTTCACCATCTTCGCGCCAGCTTTGATAATCCCGCTCCACTCCGCGTCGCGGCCGACCATGAAGCCGTTCACGTCGTGGAAGAAGACCAGCGGAACCAGGTTCTGGTTGCAGTCCATGATGAAGCGCGCCGCTTTTTCCGCCGACTCGGTATAAATCACGCCCCCGAATTCCATGCGCTTGCGGCCTTCGTGATCCACCTGCTGCGCATGTAATTTCTGATTGGCGACGATGCCGACGGCAAATCCCCCTATCCGCGCGTAGCCACAGATGACGGTCTTGCCGTACTCCGGCTTGTATTCATCGAACCGGCTTTCATCCATGACGCGCGCCAGGATCTCCTTCGTGTCATAGGGGCGCGCCGGCGAGGAATCAAAGATGCCGTAGATTTCCTCGGCGGCCTGGGCCGGCGGCCGGGGTTGCTTGCGATCCCACGGCGACTGGCGCCGGTAGCCCCATTTCTCAACCAGGGATCGAATGCGGGCGATGCAGGCCTCATCATTCGGCTCGCGAAAATCGGCGGTCCCGCTGATGGCTGAATGCATGGCCGCGCCGCCCAACTCTTCCGCGGAACATTTCTGCCCGATTGCCGCCTGCACCAGCGCCGGGCCGGCGAGGAACAGCCCGCTGCCTTCAGTCATCAGCACGTGATCGCACATGACCGGCAGATATCCGCCTCCGGCGACGCACATCCCCATAATGGCCGCAATCTGCGGAATGCCCATGGCCGACATCACCGCGTTGTTGCGAAACACGCGCCCAAAATCGTCGGTGTCGGGAAAGACATCTTCCTGCAGCGGCAGAAACACTCCGGCCGAGTCCACCAAATAAAGGGTCGGAATCCGATTCTCGATCGCGATGTTCTGTGCCCGGATGACTTTTTTTGAGGTCATGGGAAAGAACGCCCCCGCCTTCACCGTGGCGTCGTTCACGATCAGCATCACCATTCGGGTGTGAATGCGCGCCAAACCCGTGATCACTCCCGCAGCCGGCGCGCCGCCCCATTCCTCGTACATCCCGTGTGCCGCGTAAATGCCCAGCTCGAAGAACGATCCCGGATCGGCGAGCAGGTCAATGCGCTCGCGCGCGGTCATCCGACCCTTCGCGTGCTGGCTCTCGATCGCCTTGGGCCCGCCACCTTCACGAATTTTTTCCTCTTCATTGTGGACGGCTGCCATCAGGTCGGCCAGGGCGCGCATATTGGCTTCAAAACGCCGGGAAGTGGCGTCCACCCGCGATTCGAGGACATTCGAAATCGTCAGCGTACTGGGATCGGCAGGGTCTCTACGGTCAACCATCGGTTCGGTACCCGAAACTGGTTACGGTATACCAGCGGAGCAGAGAGGTGCAAACCCGGCGGCAGGGCGCGCCGGGCGCAGACGGAAGCTGTCGGGTCAAGGTATCAGGTCTCAGGCCCAAAAAGTGCTGTCATTCTGTCCGTGACAACGACGGGTGTTGGCAAGGTTAAAAGACAAAACCAAAGCCGGCATAGCGAAGGATCTCTACGTTTCCTGGTGAACTTAACTTCTTCTCTGTGCCTCCGTGCCTCTGTGGCGGATTCTTCTACCGAGTTCACCTGCGGCTTCGGCAACTGGATTCTCAGTCACCTCGTCCACCAGACCGAACCCGAGCGCGGCGGGAGCATGAATCTTCTCCGCCGCGATGAACATCTCGAGAGCCCTTGCCTTGCCGATCAATCGAGGTAACCGCTGGGTTCCTCCCCATCCGGTGATCAAGCCCAGGGCGGCGCCTTGATGCCCAAAAATCGCGGTTGGCGACGCAATCCGTCGATGACATGCCAGCACCAAGTCCAGTGCGCCTCCCATGCAGTAGCCGTTGATTGCCGCATACACGGGGGCAGGGAAGCGCTCGACATCCGCCATGAGTGCCTGACCCATCTTTGAAAATTCATACCCCTGCGGCCCGGTCAGTCGAACGATCTCCGCCAGTTCGGCTCCCGCGGAAAAGAACTTCTTGTTTCCCGTGATGATCAAGGGCTTGGGATCCAAAGCTAATTCGCGAACCGCGGCAGTCAGCGCGAGCACGCAGGCGCGAGTCAGGCGATTCGTGCCGTCAGCCGACTCGAAGCGCAAAAGCGTGATCCCCTCGCAGCTTTCGATCGTGAAGTGGGGAGAAGGGGCAGACATTCTCGCAGCAAGCATACAGAAGTGCGGCCGGAAGGTCTTGGGAGCTACGTGCGTTCTTGAATTTGAAGACCTATCCAGCGGCTGGCACGCCGCGCGGCTTCACGTTGGCGCGAATGAAGGTGACGATCTCGTCCATGGCCGTGCCCGGCTGAAAGATGGCGGCAACGCCGGCTTTCTTGAGCCCATCGATGTCCTGGTCGGGAATGATGCCCCCGACCACTACCAGCACGTCAGCCATCTTGTGTTGCTTGAGCAGGTCCATGACGCGCGGCACGATGGCGTTATGGGCGCCGGAGAGAATCGACAATCCTATGACGTCCACGTCTTCCTGCAGTGCCGCATTTACCACCATCTCCGGAGTCTGGCGCAACCCGGTATAGATGACCTCCATGCCGGCATCGCGCAGCGCGCGGGCAATCACTTTAGCGCCGCGATCGTGCCCGTCCAATCCCGGCTTGGCCACCAGGACGCGGATTTTCGCTTCCTTCGCCATCGCCCTCATTTAATCACAAACCAGACGAAGTTCCACGAACATTGCCAATTGCCGACTGCCGATTTGGACCTGCGCGGAACGGCCGGTTTCGATTGGCAATGGGAAATCGACAATCAGCAATTTTCTACATTGTCTTGATGTCCATGCTGCGCCACAGATACCAGCAAGCCACGCTGCGGTAGGGCGCCCAGCATTTTGCGATCTTCTCCACCTCGAGCGGCTTGGGCAGCTTGCGTTTGTTGTAGTGCTTGCGAATCGCCATCTGTATGCCCAGATCACCTGTGGGCAACACATCCGGACGCCGCAGTGCGAACATCAGGAACATGTGCGCGGTCCACACCCCAATGCCTTTCACCTCGGTGAGTCGCTTGATTACCTCAGCATCAGAAAGGGCAGGCAGTTGGCCGAAATTGAGTTCGCCGGACTGTGTTTTGGCCGCCAGGTCGCGCAGGTACGAGAGCTTTTGCCGGGACAGACCGACCCCGCGTAACTCGTCTTCCGATAGCTTGAGAATGCCCTCAGGCGTGAGGGGCGAGCCGGCTAGATCCGTGAGACGCTTGAAAATGGTCGCGGCGGCTTTGCCATGCAGTTGCTGGTAGACGATGGCTTCGGCCAGATGATGAAACCCAGGTTCGTCATAGTTCATGCGAAACGGCCCGACGCGTTCGATGAGCGCCGCCAGTACAGGATCGGACTTTTTCAGGTGAACAATGCCTTTGCGCATGCGAGTACTGATTCAGAGAAGTTATCCGGAGACGCAAGAAAATGCTGACCCGGTTCCGGGACTGTGCTCCTGAGCCCCAAGCCCCTGAGCGGGCAACCCCATCTCCGCCTGTTCAGTCTAAAGCTCCATGGTCGAGGACGGTCTAACCCAAACACTGCTCGTTTCGGCAGTCCTCCTGTTGTCGATTGCTGCCGCCGGGGCCCAGAGCAGTCAAAACCGCGGCGTGCTGTCTTCCCATAGCAACTCCTCGAAGACAGAAACAGCCGCCCGAGACCTCACCTTGCAGGGCTGCATCGGAGGACACCAACGCTATACCTTCATGCAGGCAGGCACCGGGGTGATGTTCCAGTTGAGGGGGCGAGACCCTCGATTCGCTGCAATGTGAATCGCTGCGACTCTAGTCGTGACCTCCCGGATGAAGCAGCATGGCAATACCGAGCGCCAGGATGATCGAGGAGACAAGCGCTCGAAAGATTCGCTCCGGGATCCGGCGCAGCAGCGGTTGTCCGAAGATAGTACCGGCCAAAACGCCCAGGGACGCCACCAGGACCAAAGGCCAGGTGCCGATCAGCTCGCTCCACTCCGAAGCGATGTACACGGGCATGCGGAACACATCCACGAGCAGCGCGATAGCGGTGGCGGTGGCCACGAAGGCTTCTTTGCTCAGTTGGAAGCCCATCAGGGCGGCGGAGCGGATGCCACCTTGATTTCCCACCAGCCCGCCAAATACGCCCGACAAGGCGCCCGCGACCAAACCTGTTCCTTTGCCAAATCGCATGCGCGAGGCGAGCCCAGTTAGTCCCATAACGCCAGCGAAGACCAGCAGAGCGCCAAGAACATAGCCCAGCACAGCGCTTTTGAACCACACCTGGAGCCAAGCCCCGGCCAATCCACCAGCGGCGCTGCTGATCCCGAACGTGAGGAGCACGCGGCGATCCACGTGTTTTCGAATGAACCAGAAGCGCAGCAGGGTTCCCGCGAGATGCGGAAACGAAACCGCCGCAACCGCCGGCTTGGTGCCGAGCCGCCCGGCCACGAGCGGAGTAAGAATGCTTCCAATGCCGAAACCGGCGATCGAGCCGATCCCGCCCGCAATTGCGGCGGCCAGGAACGCAATCAACTGGAAGAGCATAGGCGTAGATGAGCCTACGGGAGAGCTTTTTCTTTTAGGTCCAAAGCGGCTTGTTTTACGTTCTCCGGCCTGCCCAAGTCGCGCCAATAATACTGGTCGGCGCGGAAACCCACGATTTTTTCTCCCCGTGCGGCAAGACTTAGATAAGACGTAATAATGGAGAAAATGCCTTCTTCCTTCATCATGGGAAGAAGACGCGGGGAAATGACGTGGATGCCGGAAAACGCCAGCGGCTCTGGCTGGGGCGACGGGCGAACCAGGGCATCGGGCTGATCGCGCCCGGCCCTACGACCGCAAAGCTGAAGCCGCTCGTCAAAGAGCAGGTACCGGGAAGTCTTGCGGTCCTGTACCGCCAGAGTGGCGAGGGCGTGATTTTCCAAATGAAATTCGACCATGCGACCGAGGTCAATCGTGCTGATGACGTCGACATTGTGCAGAATGAAAGAGGGGTCGGGATTCGTCGAATTCTCCAGGAAAAAATAGGCAGCCTTCTTCAGGCCGCCGCCGGTATCGAGTAAGACGTCCTCGCGAGAGACCGCGATCCGCATGCCGAAGTTGTGGTTGGCTTTCAAATACTCCACAACCATGTCGGCGAAGTGATGTACGTTGATGATCACCTCGTGAATCCCAAAGCTGCGCAGGCGAGCCAGGGTGATTTCCAACAGCGTGCGGCCCGCGATCTCCACCAGGGCCTTGGGGCGATCGTCCGTAAGCGGCCGTAAGCGCGTACCCAGGCCGGCGGCCAGAACCATCGCTTTCATTTACCCAGGTTCTCCAGTTCAACATGCCGCACCGCCACTGCCAGCCCATTCCGGGCCCGCAAATGTTTCGCCAACTGCTCGGCCAGGTAAACCGAGCGATGCTGGCCGCCGGTGCAGCCGAAGGAAACCATCAAATTTTTGAACCCCCGGCTCTGATAATTGGCGATGCTGGCATCCACCAGCGACATGACGCTGGCGAGATACTGATGCACGCTTTCCTGCTGGTTCAGGTAATCGATCACTGGCGCATCTTTCCCCGTCAGGCTCTTGAATCGTTCCTCGCGTCCGGGATTAGGGAGGCTGCGGCCATCGAACACAAACCCACCCCCATTTCCGCTTTCATCCTTGGGCAGGCCGCGGTGAAACGAGAAACTGAAAATCCGAACTGCCAGATTATCGGCGTCGGAAGCCAGGCTCTGCAATTTCTCCGAGCGCAGCATGCCCTGAAAAGCGTCCATCAGCGCGGGTAAAGCGACGGGCAACGTGACGTGATGAAGCAGCCAGCGCAAATTCTTCAGCGCGTAGGGCACGCTCTGCAGAAAATGCGCTTTGCGTTCATAGAAGCCGCGAAAGCCATACGCACCCAGCGCCTGCATGATGCGGACATAGACGTAGCCGTAGTAGTACTCGATGAACGCCCCGCGATCAAGCTGAATCAGGCTACCCACGCTGTCGAGATAATGATCGAGCAATTGCTGGCGCAGCTCAGGAGGCAAATCCGCCTTGGCGTCGTACAAAAGCGAGGCAATGTCATATTGCAGGGCGCCTTTGCGGCCACCCTGGTAATCGAGGAAAAACGGCTGGCCATCGCGCAGCATCACGTTGCGTGACTGGAAGTCGCGATAAAGAAAATAGTTGTGGTCTGCGCTGAGCAGGAATTTCGTCAGGCGGCCGAAATCATCTTCCAGGGCCTGTTCGCTGAAGGGAATGGCGGCGAGCCTGAGGAAGTAATACTTGAAATAATTCAAGTCCCACGCGATGGACTGGCGATCGAAGCTGCCCCGTGGATAACACACCTTGTAATTCAAATCGCGTCCGGCCTCGATCTGGAAACGCGGCAGAACGGCGGCAACTTTCTCATAGATCTCCACTACTTGCCGAGCAATATCCCTGCCTGTGCGGTTCTTGGAGAGAAAGTCGAAAAGCGTTGTGTCGCCCAGGTCTTCTTCCAAATATGCCCCCTGGGTCAGGTCTTCCGCGTAAATCTCCGGCACCGGCAGCCCATGCCGGCGAAAGTGCCGGGAAAATTCCAGGAAAGCGACATTCTCCTCGCGCACGTCGTACAGAATTCCGATAGCGCTGGATTCTTCGTTGGACAACCGCAGGACTTTTCGGCCCGAACCGCCCAGCTGGCCCTGCAGCGGCTGCACCCGTTCGACAGGCGCGTGGAAATGCCGCTCAAAAAGATTCTTGAGAACTTCCATGAGTATCGGTCCCGATCGAGTAAAGATAACATCGAACTCGTCGCCCAATCGAGGCACCGGGTCCGCGCCCCTAGGGACAATAGGCTCCAGAAAAAGCGCGGCCGATACCCCTCGAGGCCCGGTTCTGTCGACGAATCATGGAGCTGAGATGGGCGAGAACTTTGGACTCTGGCTCCTACCGCATCGCAATCGGACATGCACGAAAGTAACCCCGTTTTTGCCGTGTTTTGGCACGGACGGGCCATTCCGATCAGGCTACCGGCTCGCTACTATCACGCTTATGGAGCGCGGGTTTATGCTTGAAGATACAGTTCGTGACAGCCTGCTTCTTACTCTGGCCGAATACTACGAGAATAATCCGCGGGAGTTTTGCCGAATTCCCAAGGGCGATCTTGCCTCCGCCCTGTTTCGCGAAACAGTCGCCGAACTGCGAAACGAAGGCTACGTGGAAGAAGAAGTGCGCGGCGTAATCCGCTTCACCGAGCGGGGATATAGAGCGTACAGGGCAGGCACTCCCCTGTGCTATTTCAGCGAAAAGTTAGCCTGAGAATCCCCGACCCTTCATTCCCGAGTCATCAATCCGCGAAGCTATCAGGATGAGTCGCTGAGCGTGCTGGCGGTTGCTTTTCCGAAGTCCGAAGCGTTGGTGCTGTCGCCTCTTCCGTATACCCCCGATCAGGCTCTTGCCGGTCTGGTCCAGAGCCCGCAGCATGGGAACCGCTTCGGCAGGCTCCATGATGACAGAAACGGTCTGCGCGCTCGCGCCACAACCCGGGCACCCGAGCGGGTGAGCCTCCAGCACGCTTTCGATCAGGCATACCCAAAATTAGGCGTACCCACGATGCCGCGAGGTGCTCGCTGTGGCAGTCCGGGCAACGGACCAGCGCATCCCGACGTCAGAATCCAAGAGACGAGTGCGATTCCCGGGAGCCACAGCAGCACGCCGGTCACGATGAAGACCGGATAGGTTCCCATCACCATCATGGAATTCATGTTTTTCTGCAGCGTTGAACTTACCTTGCTCCGGCAATTGCATACGGGGGTTACGGCGGCCACACCCATGAGCACGAGCCATTTCACACGGGCCCAGGCCCAACGCCACGCTGGCCGGATGTTAGTCAGATGCAACTTGTAGTCATGCCAGTTCCGCAACAGAGTCCAAAGCGGGAAGGTCAACAAGCAGCCGCCCGCGGTTGGGTGAATCCGGGACAAAATCTCGCGGGTCGGCCGCTCCGAATGCAGCCCAAAGAACAGAATCAGAATCAGGATGGCTGCCGTGAAATAGCACACCATGAAGGGAACCGCGATAGACCAGTGCAGCAACTGTTCCGATCTCGGAAAGCGGAGAATCAACCGCCATGGCGGAGACGCGGGCGCGCGGGCGGCACCGGCGTAGTCGCGATTCTGACACTCGGGGTTATCGAAGCCGGGGCGGCCAGATCAGGGCTCAGGATGGGTTCTTTCACAAGGGACCCTCCTTCGGCGCCCTCCGCGTGCCAGTGGCAGCGGCCGGTGCGCGATTGGTTTCAATGCAGGCGGCGCTTACTTGCCGAGCGCTGATATCCCACGCCCGTCGGCACAAGTGTCCATTTCCCCTGGCCTTTTTCGGTGCAACTCACGAAGCTTTGCCGGATAAGCTTTCTATACTCGGCGGGATCATTACCGAAGCGCCCGATTGGAGAATGAAATTAGGGACAGGAACTTATATTTGGCAACCACTTCGCTCGACACCCCGATGTCGGTGCGATCACCCAGCTTGCAGCCTGTCTTCAAACGGGTTGGTAGTGTCTAGGTGACGCTCACCTCGGTGTAGGTCCCGTAAACCTGGCGCAGCGCTTCGCAGATTTCGCCCACTGTGGCGTAGGCGCGAACCGCATCTAGGATGTAGGGCATCGTGTTGGCGTCGGAAATCTTGTCGTTGCGGGCGGCCTTCGCTTCTTTGCCAGCAGCTTTCTTTAATGCGTCTAGCCGGCGGCCTACTTCCTCGCTCGAGCGGCGGGCCCGCAGAGCCTTGAGTTTGACGCTCTGCTGGCGCGCCACGGCTTCATCGATGTAGAGAATATTGGGCGGCTGCTCCTCGATCTGAAATTCATTGACGCCGACGATTATCTTCTCATTGGCCTCGACCGCGCGCTGATATTGGTAGGCGGCCTCGGCAATTTCCCTCTGCGGGTAGCCGCGCTCGATCGCTTTCACCATACCGCCCATGGCATCCAGCTTGTCGAAGTACTCGAAGGCGCCCTTTTCCATATCCAGTGTGAAACGCTCGAGGAAATACGATCCGCCCAGCGGATCGACGGTCTCGGTCACCCCGGATTCATGGGCGATGATTTGCTGGGTGCGCAGGGCAATGCGGGCAGCTTCCTCGGTGGGCAGGGCGAAGGCCTCATCATAGGCGTCGGTGTGCAATGACTGCGTGCCGCCCAGCACCGCCGCCATGGCCTGAATCGCCACGCGAGCGATATTATTCATCGGCTGCTGCGCAGGTAAGGAAACACCAGCCGTCTGAGTATGAAAGCGCATGAGGCGCGTGCGATCGTTCTTCGCCTGGAAGCGATCCTTCATCACGCGATACCAGATCTTTCGGGCCGCCCGGTATTTAGCGATCTCTTCGAAGAAGTCGTTGTGGGCGTTAAAGAAGAAGCTGAGGCGCGGCCCGAAATCGTCGACGTCCAGTCCGCGGCGCAGCGCCCATTCCACGTACTCCACGCCGTCGTACAACGTGAAAGCTAATTCTTGGAGTGCAGTCGAGCCCGCTTCGCGGATGTGGTAGCCGCTGATTGAAATCGTATTCCACCGCGGAATGAACTTCGAGCCGAATTCGAAGGTGTCCACCACCAGCCGCATGGATGGCGCGGGGGGATAGATGTACTCCTTCTGCGCGATGTATTCCTTTAGGATGTCATTCTGAATCGTGCCGGAAATTTTCTTCCAGTCAGCGCCCTGTTTTTCCGCCACTACCAGGTACATCGCCCACAGCACGGAAGCGGGCGAGTTGATGGTCATCGAGGTGGTGGTTGTTTCCAGGTCAATGCCGCTGAAGAGGATTTCCATATCCTCGAGCGAATCGATGGCCACACCGCACTTTCCGACCTCACCTTCGCTGGCCGGATGATCGGAGTCGTAGCCCATCAGCGTCGGCAGATCAAAAGCAACCGACAGCCCGCTGCCGCCATGTTCGAGCAGATATTTGTAGCGCTGGTTGGTTTCTTCCGGCGCAGCGAAACCGGAGAACTGGCGCATGGTGTAAAGCTTGCCGCGATATCCCGTGGCGTGAATCCCGCGCGTGTAAGGAGGCTGTCCGGGATAGCCGAGATATTTCTCGTAGTTCCAGTCTTCGGGCAGGTCGGCCTGGGTGTAGAGTCGGCGAATGGGGACACCGGAGACCGTGGTGTATCGGGCTTGGCCATGCTCGTCGACATTAACGCCCGTAGCAGCGCCCAGGGGCTTCTCCGGAGCCTTTTCGAGGGTCGGACCAAGCGTCTTCTCGGCCCACTGCTTTTCCGATTCGGAGGGATGCCGCCCTTCAAAGACGTCAGCGGTCGGGCTCTCGGTTGCTTGCGGCTTGGAATAAGGCTTCTTGGTGCCACCCATGGCGTTGTTAACCTTATGATGATAGAAGAGCGCCTGAGGCGGGGCAAGATAACCGGCGATGTGACCGACCGGACGGTTGGCGGCCCAGAAATCCGTGTCGGTAGGGACGAGGCTTGCCTCGCCTCTACCGTCCCTGGTTAGCCAGTTCCCACGCTTTGGCGTATTTCCACGAAACGTAAACGGCATGATAGAGGTGCAGGAGCAGGCCTTCCGGTCCGTCCAGAAAACCAAGCCGGAAGAAATAGTTGTAGAGGAATGTCGCCAGCGGTCGCAGAACGATGTTCATTCGGCTGAAGCCGCGATGACTCTTGGCAGCCGCCATCTCCGCGCCCAGCGAGGAATAGCGGTTCATGTGGGCGATGTAGTCGGAGAGGGTTGGATAGGAATGGTGAATAAGAGTACCGCTGAGTCTTCCCGCAGGTCCCTCCAGCTTCGCGTCTTCGTGGACCGGACGATCTTCAAACCTTGCTGCGCCGCGGCGAAACAGACGAAGTTTCGGATCGGGCCAAAAGCCGCCGTGCTTGATCCAGCGGCCGAGAAAATGGTTCTTTCTGCTAATCCAGAACCCGCGGAGATTGGTATCGATGAACGGAATTCGACAGACATCGATAGGGTTCGTGATAGAGGACCTGGCTTCACCCAAAATAACAAAACGGATACTAGCGCAAAGCTCGTCGTCGACTGATTCGTCTCCATCGAGGCTCAAAATCCAATCGCCACCCGCCTTGTCAATCGCCGAATTCTTCTGCGCGGCGTAGCCCTTCCAGTCTTCCAAGAACAGCTTCGCGCCGTAGGCGCGCGCAATTTCGACGGTGCGATCTGTGGAGTGCGAATCGACAATAATGATTTCGCCCTTTACGTCGGAAACCAGCGGCTTCACGCTTTCCAGTGTGCGCGGAAGATTGGCTTCCTCGTTATAGGTGATGATGACGACCGAGAGCGTCACGGTGAGAGGATAAACCGGGGAAAGCAACAGCGGAAATTGCCGGCCGGGTTCCGGGATCGAATTCCCGGGCACGTCTCAATTGTCAGCCGGGCGGCGATCCTTCTCGGCCTTATCGGCGGTGAAATTTTAGCTTGGTTGTTCTGGGGGTCTAAACTCCTGCTCCGTCGGAGAACGTCTGGTATCGCTGGTCGAAATCGATTTCAGGCTCGGGACTGCGGCGCTCGTGCGTGGGCTCTTGGAACTTTTCCCGCAGCTCGTGGATTTCGGCAGCCATTTTGATCAGAACCTCGGACAGCGGGTCGCTGACTTGCTTGGGATAGGTGATCAGCACACGCTTTCCCTTGCGCAACACGATATGCCCGGGACCGCCGACGATCGTGGAATTCTGCGGCAGCGACCGCAGCACTACCGAACCGGCTCCCACCCGGCAGTTTTCGCCGATGGTGATATTGCCCAGAATGCGCGCGCCCCGCCGATGCTCACAATGTTTTCACTAGTCAGATGACGTTTGCCTTTTTCTTTGCCTGTGCCGTCCAACCTGACGCCCTGGTACAGGGTCACATCCTCGCCGACAATCGCTGTTTTCCTGATCACCACGCCATGCCGTGGTCAATGAACCAGCGGCGGCCGATTTCGGCACCTGGGTGGATTTCAATTCCGGTAAAGCGCGAATCACCTGCGGCATGAAAGCGCGCCGCAAATCGTACGCTGCGCTGCCATAACCAACGGTTCAAGCGATGAGCCCAGAGCACATGCCGTCCCGGATAGCAGACGCGAACTTCCAGATACGCCCGCGCTGCGGGATCAGGTTCGAAAACCACGGCGATGTCTTCCCGAACCGATTTGAAGAGGGAAATCATTTGTGGCTTTAAACCCTCAGCTCTTAGCCTTTAGCTTGTTATTCGGGGGGGCGGCTGCAGCCGCGCAGGAAATCTGGGTTTCACACCGCGACCGCCGTCATCTCGAGGCCCTCCCTGCGCTCTCCAAAATCGGGCAGGACTACTACAATCAGTTTTCCGGCATTCTCCAGCCGGCGGGCCACTTGCAAGGCAGGCCTTACGGTGGCGCGGATGAGATCCCTACCAGCAGTCCTTACTTCTTTGGCCAGCCGGCCCGCTCGGCGTCCACAATCATGCTGACTCCGATCCGGTCCTTCCCGCGGTTGCAGGGATTGAAGCTTTCCAATTGTGCCGCCACGAGTCAAGAATGATCAAGAGTAACGGCCGTCCGACCTCGATTCAGCAAAAAAACAAATTGCCCCGCAGCGCCGAGGCGTGCGGGCGCGGACGATGACTCTAGTTCGTTTGCGGCTTCTGGGGTTGCGCGGGGGCCGGTTGCTGCGGTTGCTCCGGCCTTGGGGCAGCATAGGGCACGCTGGGCATCTGAGTCACCTGGCCGCTGATGGCTTCGGCGAGTTGGATGCCATTATGGAGCAGCGTCAGGCCGGTGGCACGGTCCAGTTCGACCCGCGATTTCTCGTAGGTCGCCTTGGCAGAGACCAGGTTGGACTGCGCCTGGGTTAGGTCGCGCTGCGCCTGCAGAACCAGAGTGGTGGTCGATGCTCCCAGAGCATACTTTTTCTGCTCGGCATCGAGCGACTGCTGGGCCAACGCGACCGCCGCTTGGGCGGCTTCCACGCTGGCGCGATTTTGTTGCACGGCGAACTGTGCGTTGCGCACCTCGATCCGAACCTGGTTCTCGAGCTGCTGCAGGCGCATCTGGGCCTGACGGTATTCCAGTTCGGCGCGCACTTGCGTAGCCTGTGCTGCGCGATTGCGCAGCGGAATGTTCAGCTGGAGTCCGATACCCTTATCCGGGGCGGTGGAGTCGAACACTTGGCCGAAAGTACCCCCGATGCTGACATTTGTTGGCTGGCCAGCGGAGTTCCTGAAGGTGGGGGGGATCTTGCTGGCCTCGGTACAAAAACTCACACCCGGAGGGGGAGGACACAGAACCAGAGTGGGATTGATGGCTCCTCCTGTGCCGGTGCCGGAGTAGTAGGCAAACAGACCAAGACTGGGCAACAAGGCATTCCGTGCGGAGCGGTTGGTGATGTCGCGGTTCGTCAGATCAATTCGCGACTCGGCCAGTTCCGCGCGATGGCTGAGCGCATCGTTGATCAGATCCTGGATGGGCACCACGGGTTCGTTCGCCGGCACCACCATGGTGGAGGTGGGGATCACCTCGGCCTCCGCCAGCACTGGGTCGACCAAGGTTCGGCTGAGCGCATTTTTCATCAACAGCTGCTGCAATTGGAGGTTGGTCTGGGCGACGATCAGGGTCTGCTGCCCCGTAGCCACGACACTCTCGGCACGTACCACTTCGATGGGCGCCAAGGTGCCGATCTGCACCTGCTTCTTGTTATCCTCCAGCGTCTTCTGCGCCAGGGCCAGGGAGCCCTGCTGCACCTTTACGTTCTCGTAGGCATTGGTCAGGTCCCAGTAAATATTCTCGATCTGGTCCACGCTGGTAATCACTTGCAGGCGGAAGGCGACGTCTGAGATTTCGCGGTTGTTTTTGGCGATGCGAATGAAACGCGTGTTGGAAGCAAAACCAAGGCCCTGCAGTAGGGGTTGGGTAAGGCTGAAACGGAGACCGGAAGCAAGCCCGGGACTCAACAGGGCGAAGGGCTGGTTGGTTGTGGTACGGCTGTTGTTGAAGGATACCGCGAGATTGGTGCCTACATGGAAGCCTTGCTGATAGCCAAAATTTACCGTGCTGGTATTTTGGGAAACGAAAGGTAAGCCGCCGAACGCGCTGGTGCTCTGGGTGCGGTTCCGGTCCAATTGCAGGGTGCTCGTAACCATAGGATCGAAGGAAGGTATGGCCGCCCCTGCACCGAGGGCAGAGGTAACCAGGCCGGAAGTTCCGGTGCCAGCGCCGCCGGCTCCAGCCGTGGTTCCGCCCGCTCCGCCCCCTTGCGAGCCGGTGGTGCTGGTTCCGCCGATGCCGCCCACGCCGCCACCCGGCGTTCCCTGTACCACCCCGGTGTTGACGCCGCGCGTGGATTGGCCGGCATTGGCGAGCATGATATCGGTGTCGGCAATGGGCAGGTTGTAGCGGGCAATCGCGATGTCGAGGTTGTTCTCCAATGCCAGCGCAATGGTGTCGTTGAGCGATAGCATGAGCTTGCCGTTCTGCATGAGCTGCTCAATGCGCGGTGTGTTGCTCAGACTCGGCGGCGACACGTTCCGTGCCGTGTAAGGCGCGAGCAGGTTGGGGAAATGAGACTTTGGTTTGGAGTAGTCGGTAAACCGAAAGGGCGCTGCCGGCTTTTCCGCCTGGGGAGCCGGCTGAGGTGTAACTGGCGGTTGTTGCTGTGGCTGGGCACTCGAGGACTGCGGCTCGGACGATCCAGGCTGTTGTCCCCAGCTGAAGGAGATCAGAATGAGGGCGAACACCGAAACCAGCGCGAGCCGGACGGCAGAGGTCAAACGCGGCAATTGCATTCGATCATCTCCATGGAATGAAAGCTTGCATGCAGACTGCAAAAGTTCCTGGTAATCAACACGTATTACGCAAAATGCGCGGCTCTGGTTCCCGTTCTTCGCCGCGCGGCCGAGAGCATTCTCTGCCTTGTGCTGTGGTTGCCTGGGAAATGCAATAGTATAGCTGACGCTTTGCGGACGGTTGGTGATTGCCGACACGCCCGCTGGTAAATCTTTAAGATGACCCGCGTGCCGGGAGGATTCCAAAAAAGCGGGATGCGTAACCTGAAGCTCATCCTGTCCTACGACGGGTCGGAGTTCTCCGGATGGCAGGTGCAGCCGGAGACACCAACGGTCCAGGGAACGCTCGCAACAGCTATTGGACGTGTAACCGGAGAAAAGGTCTTGCCGCAAGGCTCGGGCCGCACCGACCGAGGTGTGCATGCTCAGGCGCAGGTAGCCACCTTCGGCACGCAATCGACCATTCCCGCGGAAAATCTGGTCAAAGCCCTAAACGATGTATTGCCTGCGTCGGTTCGGGTATTAGAAGCGAAGGAAGTCCCGGCAGAGTTTCATGCTCGTAAGTCGGCCCGCGCCAAAACCTACCAGTACCGCATCTACCGCGCTCCGATTTGCCCGCCCTTTCTGGCACGTTATGTCTGGCATTTCCCTTATCCGCTGGACGAGAACGCGATGTCCTGTGCCGCGAAATTCGTGGTTGGCGAGCACGATTTTACCTCCTTTCGTGCAGTCGATCCGGAGCGCGGCCAAGAGGATCAAGAAATATCTAATCTTCGGACAATCTTTTGTTCGGAATGGAAACGCCAGATGGACGAACTCATCTACGCCGTGCGAGGCAGCGGCTTCCTTCATCACATGGTTCGCAACCTGGTAGGCACGTTTGTTTTGGTGGGCAAAGGAACGCTGCAGCCGGAAGAGGTCAGAGGAATTTTAGAAGCCCGGGACCGTTCCGCCGCCGGCGCAACCGCACCCGCCAGCGGGCTGTGCCTGGTTTCCGTGGAATATTAAGAATCGGATTTGCCGCCGAGAACGCCGCGTACGCCGAGAAGGCCAGATCCATAGAAGGGCATCCTGGACGGAGGCCAGGCTGTGAAGGATCCCGGGTCAGAACTGGGCAATTTTCGCGGCGATCGACCGTGAAACCGCACTCTCAGACCCTGAACTGGTCTAGACTGGGGTTCCATGGCAACCGACCTTGAAATCGCTGTCCACAAGGTGGTCTCAACCAATCCCGCGACCGGCGAGACCTTGGGCTCGTTTGACTCCGCCAGCGGTGAAGAGGTTCGCCGGGCGGTATCGCGCGCCCATAGTGCACAAGGGAATTGGAATGCGCTTGGCATTCGAAATCGGCTTGCCATAATCCGCAAGTTTCAACAGCTTCTGCACGAGAACAAATCCGGGGTCGCGCAGCTAGTCAGTCGCGAAGTGGGCAAGCCCTACGTGGAGGCTTTACTCACAGAAGTCGTTGTTGTGTTGGACACGGCGCGGTTTCTCCTCGACAACGCCTATCGCCTGCTGCGCCCCGAACCGGTACCCCACGGCAGCCTGGCGATGAAGACGAAGTCAGGCCTCTTGCTCCGCGAACCTTATGGCGTGATCGGCATCATTTCCCCCTGGAATTATCCGTTCTCGACTCCCGCCACCGAGGTGCTGGGCGCGCTGGTCGCCGGAAACGCGGTTTTGCTCAAGCCCTCCGAGTTCACATCGCTGTGCGCGCTGGAGCTCAACTCGTTACTCCATGCCGCAGGCGTGCCCCAGGATGTCTTTCAACTGGTGGTGGGAGACGGCGCCACCGGCGCCGCGCTCGCCGACTCGGAGCTCGACAAACTGATCTTTACCGGAAGTGTTCCCAGCGGCAAGAGAGTCGCACAGGTTGCTGCCGCACGCCTGCTTCCGGTTGTCCTCGAGCTGGGCGGCAAAGATCCCATGCTGGTTCTGGATGACGTTGATGTGGACGTCGTTTCTAGCGGTGCCGTTTGGGGCGCCTTCGTCAACGCGGGACAGGCGTGCCTCTCGGTCGAGCGCTGCTACGTGCACCGCAGCTTGTACGACCGCTTTGTCGAGCGGTGTGTCGAGAAGACCCGCAAGCTGCGGGTCGGCAATGGCCTCGATCCCGAGACCGATGTCGGCCCGATCATCCACGAACGGCAGTTGCGCATCGTCGAATCTCACGTGGAAGATGCCAGGGCGCTGGGAGCCCGTGTGCTGACCGGGGGGAAACGTCTGCCCGAGCGGGGGCCGAATTTCTACGCCCCCACTGTGCTGGCCGATGTAACTCACCGAATGCGCATCATGCGCGAAGAGACGTTTGGTCCGGTGTTGCCGATCATGCCCTTTGACAACGACGAGGAAGCGGTTCGCCTCGCCAACGACTCGGAGTTTGGACTTGCCGCCAGCCTGTGGACCCGGGATCGCGCTCGCGGAGAACGAATGGCGGCGCGCATTTCCGCCGGCTCGGTGCTGGTGAACGATGTCGTGAGCTCGTTTGGCATCAGCGAGGCGCCGCATGGCGGCGTACGGGTCAGCGGACTCGGCCGCACCCACGGGCCATTAGGCCTGGAAGAGATGGTGCGCACGAAGTACGTGGATTCGGACCGGCTGCCGGGCGTAAAAAAAGTCTGGTGGTATGGTTACGGCGAAGCGTTCACGCGGCAGATGGAAGGTTTCGTCGATCTGATGTTCTCGCCGAGCTGGCTGACGCGGGTTCAGGGAGCGCTGCGCTCGACCGGCGCGTACGTCCGCAAAGGGCGGCTCTAGTGTCGCAAGGAGGAGAAAGTGCCCGATCCTAAGCGCGAGATGTTACGGCACACGCTGGCTACTCTGGCCTATCGCGGTGGCAAGGCGATTCGCAACGCGCCGTCGGAATTCGCCGATTTTCGCTGTGGTGACACAGTACGCGTCCCGGGCAAGATACTCGCCCATCTCGGTGACCTGCTGGATTGGGCTCTGTCGATGGCCAAAGGCAAGCGCGAATGGCATGACTCGGCGCCCCAGAACTGGGACAAAGACGTGGACCGGTTTTTCAGCGCTTTAAAAGCATTCGATGATTACCTCGCCTCCGACCAGCCTCTCGAGGCTCCGGTCGAAAAACTCTTCCAAGGTCCGATCGCCGATGCTCTGAGTCATGTGGGGCAGATTGCCATGCTGCGGCGCGTCTCAGGCGCCCCCATCCGGGGCGAGAACTACTACGTCGCCGACATCACTGCCGGTCGCGTAGGACCGGAACAATCCGCTCCGAGACGCGAGTTCGACTAAGCCCGACTAAGTCGAGCCTGTGTCGAGCCGGCGAATCTGGCTCTGTTCCATCCCTTCGGTTAAAATGAAAGGCGCCGAATCCGGCGGCTCCGGCCGCGGGCGAGGGTGAGTCCTTTGGCCACAACCGAAATGGTACAAACTCCCCAGCAACTCCCTCATCATAAAGTAAAGATTAAGAAAGTCGGCCAGCGCTCCTGCAATGAGAAGGATGACAAAGGCAAGTTCTGCGGCGGCCATCTCAAGCGCTGGTACTACATGACAGACGTTGTCGAGCAGGGATGTGGCGACGTAGAGCAAGCCTGGGGTAAGGATGCCGAGGTCTATCGCTGCGAATATTGCAAGACTTTGTACCTGCCCAACCCGGAAGATCTGCGCGGGGTGAATGTTGCCGGGCAGGGGCAGATCTCGGTGTTTGGATTGACGCTGCCCCCGAAAGGATAAATCGCCCTGGGCCGTCAAAGTTAGGGTAATTTGAAGGTTACTATTCAAAATCTCCGACCTGATGTGGAGTACTAAGGGTAAGCCCCCGGGCTCTGCCCGGGTGGGCGAGCCAAGACGCCCACTCCTCCACTGGCAAATCGCGTGAAGGCCTCCGAGCTCATCTACGATTGGAACCAAATGCATCCGGCATCGCTCAAGCCGGCGGGCCCGGTGCTGCTCAACGACGAAAGCCTGCGCGACGGCCTGCAGTCGCCCTCCGTACGCGATCCGTCGATCCAGGAAAAAATTGTGATCCTCCACCTGATGGAGGAACTTGGTATCAATTCGCTCGATCTCGGTTTGCCCGGTGCCGGCCCCCGCGCGGTTGAGCATGTTGAAGCTCTGGCGCGCGAAATCGTAAAGCACAAAATGAAAATCCGGGCGAATTGCGCCGCCCGCACGCATCAGAACGACATCCGCCCGATTGCCGACATCGTCGAGAGAACAGGTCTCACCATTGAGGCCGCGGCGTTCCTGGGTTCCAGTCCCATCCGCCGCTACACCGAAGGCTGGACTGACGACTTCCTGCTCCAGACCACCGAGAGCGCGGTTGAGTATGCGGTCTCGCTAGGGCTGCCGGTGATGTATGTCACCGAAGACACCACTCGCTGCGATCCGGAAACGGTAAAGCGGCTCTATTCGACGGCCATAAACTGCGGCGCACGCGCCATCGTCATCTGCGACACCGCCGGACACGCCACTCCCATGGGCGCCTTCGCCTTGGTACGCTTTGTGCTGGATGAAATTGTCAAACCTTCGGGCGAGACCATTCGCGTGGACTGGCATGGACACTGCGACCGTGGTCTCGCGATTGCCAATGCCATGGCAGCGCTCGTTGCCGGAGCCACTTGCGTCCATGCCACGGCGATCGGAATCGGAGAGCGCGTGGGCAACACGCAAATGGACCAGATGCTGGTCAATCTGAAGCTCATGGGCCTTTCGCCGTGGGCCGAACAGGATCTGACCCGGCTGAAGGACTACTGTCACGCCGTCTCGAAAGCAACCGGCGTTCCTATCCCGGTAAATTATCCCGTGCTCGGCGAAGATGCGTTCCGCACTGCGACGGGGGTTCACGCCGCTGCCGTCATCAAAGCCTTCAAGAAGAACGATGTCGAACTGGCCAACACGGTCTACTCCGGCGTTCCTTCCCATGTTTTCGGCCTGGAGCAGATCATCGACATCGGTCCCATGAGCGGCAAATCCAACGTGATTTTCTGGTTGGAGCACCGCGGCCTGGAGGCGTCCGAAGAACTGGTGGAACGCATCTACAAGCGCGCCAAATCGTCCGATCACACCCTCACCGAAGCGGAAATCCTGGAATGCCTGCAGTCCGCCAAAGCCCGCTGAGGGCCTGATCGACACGCAACCATCTAAGGGATGTCGTGATGTGAGGAGGCGTACCCAGGATCTTGCGTCGACCAGCGGCATCATAAAGGGCCCCGCAACGGTAATCCCTCACTCAATCTTGCGTAATCTACAACCTGCCAAGGCCGTTCCCCCGCACCTTCCCCAGCGTTGTAATATGCCAATTGACCATGGCCCTCACCTCGCGCCCGGAGGTCTCCAATTTATTCCCGGCGCTGCAGCAGGAAATCGCGCGTCTGGCGGCTCTAGCCGAAGTCCGTTCCGCCTTCGCCTGGTTCTTGTCGAACGAGGACGAACTGACCCAATGGCAGCTGGACCTGGCCAGCATTCCGGCTCCCCCTTTTGGGGAGCAAGGGCGCAGCGAGTGGCTGCGGGAACGTTTCCTCGAACTTGGCTTGGGTGACGTTCATAGCGATCGGGTAGGAAACGTTTTCGGCATTCGCCCCGGAACCGGCAACAAGTACGTTGCCCTGAGCGCGCATGTAGACACGGTTTTTCCCGCGGGTACTCCCCTCAACATCCGTCAGCAGGGAACTCGCCTCTACGGCCCCGGGGTGTCGGACAATGGCGCCGGGGTCATCGCCCTGCTGGCCGTGGCCGGAGCGCTGCGCGAGTCGCGCCTCAAGAACGCCGCGCCGCTTTTGTTCATCGGCAATGTCGGGGAGGAAGGTGAGGGCGATCTTCGCGGCATGAGACATATTTTTTCCGAGCGGCACTGGCGCGATTCGATCGCCAGCAACGTTGTGCTGGATGGTGCGGGGAACGACACGATTGTTGCTGAAGCGCTGGGCAGCCGGCGTTTTGAAATCATCGTGCGCGGCCCGGGCGGACACTCCTGGAGCGACTTTGGAGCACCCAACCCGATCGTGGTGCTGGCCCGGGCCATCGAGATGTTTGCTCAAACTCCGCTGCCCGCCTCGCCCAAAACGACTTTCAATATTGGCGTAATCCGCGGCGGGACGTCGGTGAATTCCATTCCCGAATCGGCCAGCATGCGAGTGGATATCCGGTCGACCTCGACGGCCGAAATCGAGCGACTGGCGGGCGTGCTGCGTGTTGCCCTTGACCACGCCATCGAAACGGAGAACATTCAGATGGAGTCCCGTCCCAACTCGCAGCGCCGCCCGTTCGGCTTGAGCTCGGAAGTGGTGACGATCGGCAATCGTCCCGGCGGAGAGCTACCGGCTGGCGCCCGCATTCTCGAGGTAGTCCGCGCGGCCGACGCTCACCTGGGCAATGTGGCGCAGGTGCAGCGCGCGTCAACCGACGCCAACATTCCGCTCTCTCTCGGACGCGAAGCGATCGCTATCGGCGGGGGTGGCACAGGGGGCGGGGCGCACACCTTGCAGGAATGGTTCGATGGCCACGGCCGCGAAGTTGGATTGAAGCGAATTCTGCTTACCCTGCTGGCGCTCGCCGGGGTGGGCGAATGAGGCCGGATTCCGCGTCGCCGGGAAGCGAGCTTGAAGATGCGGGAAATAGACTGGAAACCGCGGTAACTCTTTGCCCGCAGTCCGCGTCTAACAACCATAGGAGGTTCCTGCCCGAGCACCACTTTATTCCCGGCAGGTATAATCTTTTAGTTCGAGTTCTCTGGAGGAACGTTAAGTATGGACCCGCGCGCCAGCGCTCTCTGGGTACGTTTTAAAGCAAACCGCCTGGCCTACACGCTGACCATCCTGGTCACGCTGGCGGTTGGCATTCTAATCGGCACGGTGATTTCCTATGGAGTAAAGGGCAAGGAGGGCCAGAGCAAGGCCTCCGATGCCACCCCTCTTTCGGTCCCGGCGCCGCAGCAGCTTTCCAACGCCTTCTCCCAGATAGCCAAGCAATTAGAGCCGAGCGTCGTAAACATCAACACCGAATCGACCATCAAGAATCCGCACCGGCGGGGACGGCTACGGCCTGGTCCCGATAATCCCCATGTTCCGGATGGAGGCGGAGACGACGACAATCCCTTCCAGGACTTCTTCGATCGTTTCTTCGGTGGCCAGGGTGGACCGGATGCCGGCACCATTCGTGAGAAGTCGCTCGGCTCGGGTGTAATCGTCGACGGCAAGGGATACATCATCACCAACCGGCACGTGGTGGAGAAGGCGGACCGCATTCGCGTGAGACTCCAGGATGACCCGCCGGGGGTGCTGCATGATGCGAAGGTAATTGGCACCGATCAGGAAACTGACTTGGCCGTCATCAAGATCGACTACAGCAAGCCGCTACCCGCCGCCAAGCTGGGCAATTCTGACGGCATGCAAGTGGGCGACTGGGTGCTCGCCGTCGGCAGTCCCTTCGGCCTGCAGGAAACCGTGACGGCCGGCATTGTTTCGGCCAAAGGTCGCGAGATCGTCCCCCAGCGCAACTTCCAGTCGTTCATTCAGACCGATGCTGCCATCAATCCCGGCAACTCCGGCGGGCCGCTGGTCAACATGGCCGGTGAAGTGATTGGTATCAATACCGCGATCCTCACTGAAACCAGTTCTTACGCCGGGGTCGGCTTCGCCCTGCCTTCGAACACCGTGGTGCAGGTTTACAACCAGCTCATTGGTCCGGAACACCGGGTTTCGCGCGGATCGATCGGAGTTGAATTCTCTTCGCAGCAGAATCCGGCGATTGCTCGTGTCTATGGGGTCAACGGTAGTGGTGTGACCATTCAGAACGTGGTACCGGGAAGCCCTGCCGAGCAGGCTGGCCTGAAAGTCGGCGACACCATCACGAGCGTGGAAGGCAAAGAGGTCAAAAATGGCGACGAATTGGTGGCCGAGATTGCCGGTTTGAAGCCGGGCGCCAAGGCCAGGATGGGCTTTGTCCGCAATGGAAAGAAGCAGGAAACCACGGTTACGATCGCCGATCGTGCCAAGTTGTTCGCCTCGCGCCTCGGCCAGGACGAGGAAGGCAATGACGAGACTCAGCCCAAGCCCAGCAAACTCGGACTTACGGTTGGCAGTTTGACGGCTGACATGGCGGATCGCCTGGGCGTGGCCGCAGGCAAAGGCGTGGTGGTTCACGACGTCAAGCCCGGCTCGTTCGCCGATGATGTCGGTCTGAATCGCGGCGACGTTATCCTGGAGGTCAACAAGCAGCCCGTCAACAGCGAAGACGACTTCAATAAAGTGCAGACTACCCTCAAGAGTGGTCAAGATGTCGTCTTCCTGGTCCGGCCCCGCGGCTCAGGAGCGCAGGACGGTACTATCTTCCTGGCGGGTACACTCCCGTAAGGCCAAGACCGTTTGGGACTGGCACTGGACCGCTGAATCAGCGATGATTTCAAGAGAACTCCAGTGCCTGTTTCAGGCCCTATGTTCATGGCGATCCCGTTTTGGAAGAAGTAGCATCTGACGAGCGCAGGTCCCGTAGAGACCATGGCGAGTGGCCCAGCGCGTCAGCGCTGGGTTGACAGGAAAATTAGGAACCGAGTTCCGCAGGGACGACCCCAAATGTTCATGGCTGGAACAACCGGACGATTCGCGGGCGTGGCATGTACGCTTTTGCTCGCTGGTACGCTTGCCTTCGCCGCGACCTCCAAATCCAGCCCCAAACCCTCCGCGACCAAGAGCACTACCAAGTCTCGCTTCCACTCGCGCCAGGGGAAAAAATCACGCAAGGCCAGTTGGAAGCGCGGCCAGCAGAAGCCCGACACGCAACGCACCTTCCAGATCCAGCAAGCTCTGATTCGCGAACATTATCTGGAGCGCGAACCGACGGGCATCTGGGACCAAGAATCGCAGAGCGCCATGGAGCGATATCAGGCTGACAACGGTTGGCAGACGAAAACCATTCCTGACTCGCGCGCCCTCATCAAACTTGGCCTCGGTCCGAATCACGACCACCTGCTCAACCCGGAAAGCGCGATGACGACGCCAATCGAGACACCCAAGCGTACGACCCCCTCCAACCTCACTGCCGATCCCGCCAGGACCAGCAGCCACCCACAGAAGTAATTTCCATCACTCAGCCGAGATTAAGATTTAATTGCTGCAACCGTCGCCAGCGGGGTGCTTTCTGTAAGTGCCTGCTTTGAGGGATAGCTCTGTTCTAGACTTTCGGCAAGGCGAAGATGAATCGTAAAATTGCACAAAGTTCTTCCATTCGGCCACGGATTTTAGCTGTAAAGAGATGAGTGGATGCCACTTTGTATGCAAACTCTTCGGCAGGACGTGCTTTGTGCTGTGCGGCTGATCAGGCACAGCCCCGGATTTGCCGCCGTAACGATCCTGACCCTGGCGCTGGGGATTGGTGCGAATACCGCTATCTTCAGCATCCTGGACGCGCTGGTGCTGCGGATTCTTCCGGTTTGGCAGGCGGATCGCCTGGTTCAGGTCACGCCGATTTACCGCAACGGTCAAACGGTGCCCTTATCGTTTCCTATGTTTCAACAGCTACAGGATAATCAGCGCGTTTTCTCCGCGCTGTTCGGCTGGACTGGCAGTTTCCGCCGTAACCTGGAAGTGGACAACGCGCTGGTGCTCGCCAGTGTTCGTGGAGTGTCGGGCAACTATTACAGCGCGCTTGGCGCGACGCCTGGGCTGGGAAGGCTGGTCGGTTCCGATGATGCCGCCGCCAATTCAGGAGCACCGATAGCGGTGCTCGGATATGAATTCTGGGAGCACCAGTTTGGCCGCGATCCCGGCGTGATCGGTCGAGTGATTCTGATTGAAGGCGAACCGTTCACGATCGTCGGCGTCAGCCGCAAGTGGTTTGCAGGCCTGACTCCTGGGACCCCGCCGGACATCACGATTCCAATCACGGCAGGACGCTTTGCGACCCTCACCTCGAACCGTGCGTCGCTATGGATCTTCGCTACGGGACGATTGAGGGAAGGGGTCACGATCCAGCAGGCGGGCGCGCAATTGCGGTCGTTCTGGCGGGAAGTACTAGCCGCCACAGCCCCGACAACGCTTCCCGGCCAGCGCCTGCAGTCGTGGCTGGGCATGGAGTTGGAAGTTAATTCAGCGGCGACCGGCATCAACGCCGAACTGCGCTCGCGTTTTGAGCGCCCCCTGCACGTCCTTATGGGTGTGGTTGGTCTTATTCTCCTCGTTGCTTGTGTCAACCTGGCAAATATGACATTGGCCCGCGTGACTGCCCGCAGCCGGGAAATGAGCGTGCGGGTGGCGCTGGGAGCAACGCGGCTGCATATCGTTCGTCAGCTTTTAGTCGAAAGCCTTTTGCTGTCCGGGTTAGGGGCGCTGCTTGCTCTGGGTTTGGCGGTCGGCGGCAGCCACTTGCTGGTGGCGATGATCACCGAAGGAGCTGCTACTCAGGTCATCTTGGACTTGCGTCCTGACTGGCGAGTCTTCGGTTTTGCGGCCTCTGCGGCAGTAGGAACAGCCGGACTCATTGCGTTCGCGCCCGCCTGGCAAATGTTGCGGCAGGACCCCGCTGATGTCCTAAGAAACAACCAGCGAACCTTGGCAGGTACAGTGGGGTGGCTGAGTAAAGTCCTCATCGTCACCCAAATTGCGGCGTCCCTTGTGCTGCTGGTCGGGGCGGGGTTATTGTTGCGGACCTTGGAAGCGCTGCGCTCGTTAGATCCACAGTTCCAGATAAGGAGCGTGGTTCAGGTGCGGCTGAATCCTCGGCCTGAGGGATTCAAGAATGTCGACATCAACAGCTACCGCAAGCAGCTCGTTGAAGCGGTAGCGAGCCTGCCGGGAGTTGTTTCCGCAAGTTTTGCAGGATTAGAAATACCGGCCGAGGACACCGGATGGACCGACACGGTGTCCGTTGCTGCCGTGGACTTGCCGGCCGACGCGACCCGGGTCGCCAACCTGGTAATCGTGTCGCCAGGCTTCTTCCAAACCCTGGGTATCCCGATTATTTCAGGACGCAATTTCGACTGGACCGACGATGAACAGCACCCCCGCGTGGCGATCGTCGACAATAATCTGGCTCGGCGGCTCGTTCCGGCTGGAGATGTGCTCGGTACGCGTGTACGTTTCGGTGTTCAGCCCGAATTACAGGAGCTGCAGGTGGTGGGAGTCGCACGCAGCGCCCGCCTTATAAGCTTGCGCGATCCTAATAAACTGGTTATCTATGTGCCCGCCCCGCAGCATCGGCACTACAGCGAACTAGGAAACCTGTTTGTCCGGGCGCAAAATCCCGCCCGGGTCACGAGAGCAGTCGAAGACGAGATTCGGTCGCAGGGCCGTGAGTACTCGATTGACGCGAAGACGCTCGAGGATACCAACGATCAGGCTATGGTGGAGGACCGCGCGACGGCCATGTTGTCGAGCCTGTTCGCGGCACTGGCCCTGTCGCTGGCTGGTATTGGATTGTTCGGCTTGATGTCGTACACGGTGGCCAAGAGAACGCGCGAGATAGGAATTCGAATGGCGATGGGAGCGCAGCGAACTGCCATCCTACAGCTGGTCCTAGGCCAGTCGCTGCTGCTCAGCGCGGCGGGAGTCATGATCGGCACGCCCTGTGCGTTTGCGGCTACCCGCCTGGTCGCACACATGCTCTTCGGTGTGGGGCCCGACGATCCGCTGACATTTGCGATCGCCGGCATTGCGCTTCTCGCGGTCGGAGCCGTAGCCGCCGGATATTGGCCGGCACGTGGAGCCATGAAGATCGACCCTATGGCAGCTCTGAGATGGGAATAGGAATTGGGACCGCCTACAAGCGTCATGCCCGGCGCGCCTGAGGCCCACGTCGTGATGCATGGTGAGCCGGCGGGGAACTTTCGGGATTCAAATGGTGTCATTGGAGGCAGGAAGTGGTTCTGTCCGCCGTGCTCGGTGGAATACGGTTGGCAGTCGACGGCTCAAAATGTCTCGAGACCGCATCATGCTGGGCATTCCTTGGGCGTGTTTGCGGTTGCAATATCGCCACAATCGGCCAGAGTTCCTCCCTGTGCCTGCGTATCGCCTGTTCGCCAACTGATATGAAGTCCCGACTAGAATGCTCTCCCTATTGAGGAGGTGTGGCCGCTTATGCACATGCTTGCGACACTTGGGGGCTTCGGCTCGCTCTTATCTCCAGCACGACCTAAAAACCTGAAAATCGTATTGTTCATTCCAGCATTGCTGTTTGCCGCAATCGGGTACGCGCAAACGACGATACCCGATACTCCGGCCGGAAAAGCTCTTCGTGCATGGCTCGATGCATTTAACAGCGGTGATCGAGCGAAAGTCGAAGCGTACGTCAAGACGTTCGAGCCCGAGCAATCGATCGAGCGCATGATGGCATTTTACAATCGGACAGGCGGGTTCGATCTGCGGGCAATCGAAAGCAGCGAGCCGTTGCTGATCAAGTTTCGCGTCAAAGAAAAAGCGAGTTCGACGATCGCAATCGGAAGCATACACCTGAAGGATGCTCAGTCAGGAGTTATCGAAAGCTTTAGCTTGCGGGCAATTCCTGCGGGCGCCGTTGTAGAAAACGTGAAGGTGGATTCCGCTGAGCGGCAACGTGTGATTGACGGGGTAGCGAAGAACTTGAAGGAATCCTACGTCTATCCCGATCTGGCACAGAAGATGGAGGATGCCATTCGAGCGAATCAGAAACGGGGCGATTACGACGCGATCACCGACCCCGATTCGTTCGCGACCCGGCTCACGCATGACTTGCAGGCCGTCAGTCATGACAAGCATCTCGGCGTGAATTACAGCCCCGTTAAGCTTCCTCCCGAAGGACAGAAGCCCAGCGCCGAAGAAGAGGCACAGTTCCGAAAGATGTTAGAGCAAACGAATTGTTCCTTTGAGAAAGTCGAAATCCTGCCGCGCAACATTGGCTACGTCAAGTTCAATGCCTTCCCAGACCCAACCATTTGTGGTCCAACCGCCGTTGCAGCCATGAATTTTCTGGCGCATGTGGATGGCATCATTTTCGATCTTCGCGAGAACGGCGGAGGTGACCCGAAGATGGTCGCTATGATCTCAAGTTATCTCTTCGACAAACCGACTCACCTCAACGACCTCTATAACCGGAAAGAGGACTTCACGACCCAATACTGGACCCTGCCCTACGTTCCCGGCCCGACGCTGGCTAACAAGCCCGCATTGGTTGTGACCTCAAAGAGCACCTTTTCGGGCGCGGAGGAGTTTACTTATAACCTGAAGAGCCTCAAGCGCGCCACGATTGTGGGCGAAACGACTGGTGGCGGTGCCCATCCGGTATGGGGACATAGTATCGACCATCACTTCATGATTGGAGTCCCCTTCGCGCGTGCCGTAAACCCGGTCACCAAAACGGACTGGGAAGGGACTGGCATCGAGCCGGACGTGAAGGTTGATGCATCGCAAGCCCTGGATGTGGCAGTCAAGCTGGCGACAGAGCGTATCAAGGACAACGAAAAAAAGAACCCCGTGCCATAGATCCGTCAACTACGCCAATGTGCGAGAAGCGCGCGAACGTTGAGACAGCTGCGGCCGGCCCATCGCACGAAGCGGGGCGACAGTTGTTCGCTGTCTATGGACAGAATGATCCGTCACCAGTTCTAACCTGGTTACCGATCTTTCTTGGATTGCTGGCCTCGGCACTAGTCGCGTTGGCCTTTTGCCCGGTCCCACGATCGCAAACAGTATCTGCTGCCAGGGCTCTATTTCTTGCCATCACCGACGTTCTCGCAACTGTCGCGGCGGGTGCGGGCGTACTTGCTGCATCCGGCACTCTTGTTGCTCGGCGCAGACGGGAATTGTCCGTCTGGCGGGTTTGGCTACTTTTTGCCAGCGTAGCAGCGTGGATGACGCCGATGGTCGCGTTCTACAAGCGGGATTCGTTGTGGGCTGTCTCGGCAGCTTTCGTATTCTCGGCGTTCGGTTCCAGGTTGATCTATCGTTATCATCTCGCAAGTGGCGCGCGTGACATGGCCGCTGCCGAGCCACAACTCACAGAGCTTTCTCACGCCAGACGCCTTATGGCGCTCACGTTTGCCGCGCTCTTACTCCAGCTCGGAGCTGTCTTCCTTCTGGCATCAATGGCACACCCGGCCACCATGCTGATCGGTAGCGCGAGCATTGTGATCTCCTTCTTTCAGCAAACAGCAACCGCGTTGAATCAATCCCAATTGCGGCCACGATTGTCCAAAGCCGTAGTACGTCTTTCGATTCCTCTGGGTCTCGCGATCATCTTGGTTGCAGCCAGTCTGACGCCATATCTGAGGGTGCAAATCGAGGACGCAAGCTCTGCGGATACGAGTGCGACTACGGAACATTCGATGGCAAAGCCGGGAAGGAGGTCAACGAGAGCAAAGGCAAGTTTTCTTCAATCGGCAGGTTCGTTCTTACGAAGGCTCCTGGCCGATAATCCGCAACCAAGCGCTCCAGGTGGACATGGTGACCGAGCATCTAGCGCTCGCCCCTACCGCGCTCTTCAAGCTCTATTCGGAGAGGGCAAAATGGTGAGCGGATCAGAATCTAGTTCTCTGCGAAGAACGTCGAACAAGAGCGAATCGACTGTACTCGTGGCGGGTGACGCGGTGCCGGGGATAATTCTACGGCCGAAGGTGGAGAATTACGTCACCATAGTGCCTGCATTGCCGACGCGGCGGGTGTTCGACGGGAAGCCAAACGAGCGTAGGGCAGATCCGTTTTCCATACCCTTCTTTGGAGCATACTGGTTTTTCAGAGCCGCTGAGAAGAGGCTGCCGGCTGGCGCGGTCGAAATACGGGGTGACCCCGCCGCGACGGAATTCAAGACAACAGACTTCAGCCCGATCTCGATGGAGGCGCGCCAGAATTTCGGATCCCTAATTGACCTGTCATGCTACAAAGCGATCGAACTACTCATCTCAAACGGCGACCGACGCCCAGGCACGGTTCGAGTGGAACTGATCCTGACCAACACGACCCTGCCCGGCGAGCCTCACCAGTCACTCGGGATAGCCCCCGTGAACTCGACTCTGCACTGGTTTCCGGGTGACAGCAGACCTCCCGTCAAAGAAGTTCTGAGTTTTCGAATGCCAGCACAAGCGGCGATTCAGAGGTTTGACGAGGCGACTATACGTTTCGAATTAGGATCCCCCCGCGAGCGATGGAGTGCAGAAATAGCAATCGAGAAGTTTGGTTTGATTCCCCGTGGGCTCTGATCTCCGCTCCAGCTGCAAGCGCCTGCGCGCCCGATTGGATGGTTGTCGGCCATGGCGATTCAACGGGGCCTCCCGACACTACCCCTTCATCACCGGCTTAGGAAAGTAAGGCAACGGCTGCCCGTTTACGACCGCGCGGGGATTGCCATCGACGAGCGCCAGTGCGACATCCACTCCGCAGACTTTTGCAACGGCATCGCGCGCCGCCGACAGTCCCGGAACCCGATGTTGGGTATCGTGAGCGTCGCTGGCCAGCACGTGAACCGCATCATGTTCCAGCAGCCATAAGGCGCCGCGACGGATGCTGTCGCCCCAGGCGCCTGTGAACGCCGCCGCCGTAACCTGCACGACAAGTCCTTTTTCCACCCACTCCAGTACCCGTTTCGGACTTTTCTGCAGGATTGGATTACGCTCCGGGTGGGTGAGAATCGGCACCAGGCCGGTGTCTGCCAAGCGCACCAGGTGGTCGCCAATCTGCGGAGGAACGCTGTAGTTGCTCAGCTCGACGAGAAGATATTTGGTGCCCTCGATCGTATAGCGAGTCGGCCGAACCAGCACGTCCTCGAAGTTGTCGTACGACAGGTGGAAGTCGCAACCGAGGCCGACCTTCGGCGAGTCTCCCACGAGTGTCTGCAGATGGGCTCGGGCTCCGTTCAGGTACTCGCGATCATAGGGATAGCGGTCGTTGGCATGAGGAGTGGCAACGATGTGCTCGACGCCATCTTCGGCGGACAGCCGGCACATCTCGAAGGCCACTTCCCAGGATTTGGGGCCGTCGTCAACGTCAGGAAGGATATGAGAGTGGATGTCAATCACGATTGAATAATAGGCCTCTCGGCGATCTCTGCGCTGCCGGCGGTGAATTCCTAGTGATATCGCTCACGCAAGAAGTCCGCAATGGCCTGATAGGCGGAGCCCAGCGTCTTCTCATCGGGTAGAAAAACGATGCGAAAGTGCTTGCTCCCGGCTCTTTGCCCAAAGCCCGAGCCGTGCACGAGCAGCACATGCTTTTGTAGCAGCAGTTCCTTCACGAACACATCGTCGCCTTCCGGAATGTCCAGGCTGGGGAATGCGTAGAACGCCCCGCGAGGCGGAACACAGCTCACGCGCGGCGTGGAATTCGTCCACTTCACGGTCAGATCACGGCGGGAGCGCAGCTTGCGGTTGATCTCGACGAGATGATCCTGCGGCCCTTCGAGCGCCGGCCTGATGGCATACTGCTCAGGATGATTCGCGCACAAACGTGCGCGCAGCAGCCGGTTAATGCCTTCGACGTACGGCTTCACAGCAGCCCCATCGCCCGTCACCACCCCCCAGCCGATCCGCCACCCGGGAGCCAGATAGTTCTTTGACAATCCGCCAAAGGTCACGACCGGCACATCCCGAGCAACCGCCGCCATGGCGGTATGCGGATCGTTATCGAGAATCAACTTGTCGTAAATCTCGTCGGCGAAGATGACCAGGTTGTGCCGCCGGGCCAGCTCAGCCACCGACTCCAATCTTGCCCGCGAGCACACCGAGCCAGTCGGATTGTTGGGATTGATCAGCACGATCCCGCGCGTGCGGGGAGAGATCTTGCGGGTAATATCCGTGAGATCGGGCTGCCATCCGTCGTCCTCATTCAGCTCATAGGGGTTCAGTCGAACGCCGAGCTTGGCGAGCACAGCTGAATACAACGGGTAGTCGGGTGCGGGCGTCAGAACGTTTTCGCCGGGATTGAGCAGTGCGGCGAGGCAGACGTCCACCGCTTCGCTCACGCCGGAGGTGATGAAGATGTCTTGGATATTGGGGATGCCTTTTCCCTCCGCCTGCCGGCGAATCGCGTCGAGTGCCTCCTTGATGCCCGCGGAAGGAGCGTACCCGTTCTTCCCGTCGCGCATGGCCTTGGAGACGGCCTCAATCATGTGCGCTGGCGTCTGGAAATCGAAATTGAGCGGATCGCCGATATTCAGCGGCAGGACCCTGTGGCCCTGCTGGGTGACCTGCTCGGCAAGAACGGCGAGATCCCGGATCGCATAGCGAACGTTGTCGAGGCGGGTGGCAGCGGAAATTTCCCGGACCTGAGTTGTGGGCATCAGTTGTTCTCTCTGCTTTTTTCACTGCCGAGACCGCCAAGACCACGGGATTTTGCTCGGCGATCTCGGCGGTGAAACCTCTGCTTAATCCCCCCGGTCGATCTGCGCTTTCTGGAGCTTGTCCGAATAATCCACGTAGACCGATTTCCACTCGGTGTAGAAATCGATTGCACCGATGCCGCCTTCCCGGTGTCCGTTGCCGGTGGCCTTCACTCCGCCAAAGGGCAGGTGCACCTCGGCGCCGATGGTTGGCGCGTTGATGTAAGTGATGCCGGCATGGAGGTCGCGCATGGCTTTAAAAGCCCGGTTCACGTCCTTGGTGTACAGCGCCGACGACAGCCCGTACTCGATGTCGTTAGCGATCTGGATGGCATGCTCCAGGTTGTCGCACGGAATAATGGAGACGACCGGCCCGAAAATTTCTTCCTGCGCGATGCGCATCTTCGGATCGACGTCGCCGAACACCGTAGGCTCCATGAACCAGCCATATTTGAACTCACCCTGCTCCAGCCGATGTCCGCCGCATAGCAGCTTGGCCCCTTCCGACCGGCCGATTTCAACATAATTGAGGTCGGTCTTCAGTTGGGCTTCGTTAATGGCGGGGCCCATATCCACCGACTCGTCGAGCCCGTTTCCGATCTTTAAAGTCTTAGCTCGCTCCACGTAGCGGTGGGCGAACTCACCATAAACGCCTTTCTGCACGATGATGCGGCTGGTCGCCGTGCAACGCTGCCCGGTCGTACCAAAGCCGCCCCACAGGCCGCCGTCAAGAGCCAACTCAAGATTGGCGTCATCGAGCACGATCATCGGGTTCTTGCCGCCCAGCTCCAGCGAGCAGTGTTTGAAACTCTTGGCCGCCGTGGTGCCAACGATGCGGCCGACATCGGTCGAACCGGTCAGCGAAATGGCCCGCACGTCCGGATGCTCCATGAGCGGCGCGCCAAGGCGAGAACCAAAGCCGCTGACGATGTTCAGGACGCCCCGGGGGACGCCGGCGTCCGTCAATGTGCGCACCAGGTTGAAAGTGGAGAGCGGCGTGTCCTGCGCCGGCTTGATCACGCAGGTGTTGCCGCACACAATTGCCGGTAGCAGCTTCCAGGAGGGAATCGCCATCGGAAAGTTCCACGGCGTGATCATGGCGCAGACGCCCAGCGGCTGGCGTATGGCCATGGCGAACTTGTTAGGCAGCTCGGAAGGAGTGGTAGGTCCAAACATGCGCCGGCCTTCCCCCGCCATGTAATAAGCGGTGTCAATGGCCTCCTGCACGTCCCCGCGGGTTTCCTTCAGAATCTTGCCCATCTCGCGAGTCATGTCGCGGGCGTACTCTTCCTTGCGTTCGATGAGCATCTCGGCCGCCCGGTAGACGATTTCGGCGCGACGCGGCGCAGGCACCAGCCGCCATTTCGCAAATGCACGCTTGGCCGCCTCAATGGCCGCGTCTATATCCTGTTTGCCTGACTTCTGGAAAATTCCGACGAGGTCCCGCGTGTCAGCCGGGTTCTGATTCTCGAACGTCTCGCCGCTGACCGACTCCACCCACTCGCCATCGATGAAGTTCTTAAGGATCTTCGACCGGGTGGCCGAGCCCAGTATCGGGGCAGAGGTCACCGTGTCAGTAGCCATAAAGCCTCCTGGGACGATTCCTGAAACTACTCATCGTACCGCCCGGCTAGGGGAGCGGCAAGTGACGCGGATCATGCCTCGGCGGTCGCTAGGCAACCTCGGGTCCCTGGGTTCCTCTCTAGATTGAGGGGCGTAGCGTCCTTGGCGGCACCATGAAGCGAGACTCCATCCTGCACGTCCTGCTGATCGGCGTTGTCTTTGGTATCTACCTAATCACGCATGGCCAACTGACGCCGGGTGGCGATTTTCAAGGCGGCGTCATCCTGGCTACTGCCCCCTTGTTGGTCTATCTCGCCGGCGATCTCGAGACTTTCAAAAAGATTACCGGTCAAGCGATGGTCGAGCTGGGGGAAGCCGCCGGATTAGGATTTTTCTCCGAAAATGTGCTCCCCCTTGGAACCACGGGTGATGTTTTTTCCGGAGGCACGATTCCCTATCGATTGGACGATCTTTATTCGGCCTAACCGCGGCGGTTTTGCTGGGGTTCTGGTCTGTTTCGAGCGACGGGGGAAGAAAACAACAGCCTCACACCCATCCGCAGCGTAATAGGCGTGCCTTTTTCACCTTCGGAGTGGCTGTCATCGGCATAGCCGTGGCGGTGTTGACCGGTATTGACCGGCAGGGCGTCCCCCCGCAAAGCGGCTCTTCTCGGAGCCAAGTTACCTCAGTACCTGCCTGCATCCAAGTTACCGTTTCTCCTTCCGCAACCCTGTGATAACCTTCGACTTATCTCGTACTTTCTAGGATTTAACAGGATTCTGTAGCGGCCAGTGTCAGACAGACGAAAACCCGGAATTTACCTCGCATGGAGGACCGTCACCTACCGCAGTGTGGTGCTGATGGTGCTCGCCGTCTTGTTGATTATTGTTGCCGCCCTGCACTTTGCATTTCCGCAAGCTACCCACGCCGGGATCGAGCAAGCTGGCAAACTCGGTAACCGGATCTTCGAGGCCATCGCGGGAGAGGCAACTCCCGACAAAATAAGCGCCTCCAGCAGCCGACAGGCCCATTTCACCAACCTCGAAGGTGTGGTCAAGGTCAAGAAGGCTAATAGCAACAGTTGGCGGACCGCCGATTACAGTCTGCCCCTCGAAAAGGGCGACGTCATTCAAACCACCTCCGAGGGTATGGCTAAAGTCGTCTTCAACGACGGTACCAACTACACGGTTAAGCAAGATTCGCTCATTGTCATCGAGGAAAATGCGGCCAATGACAAGCAGCAAACCAGCGTGGCCGTCACGGTAAGCACCGGTACGGTGGACCTGGCCACCGGAACCTACGTCCAAGGCTCCAGTTCCAAGGTAAACATTGCGGGAGCCACGGCCTCCTTCGCGCCCGACAGCGCGGCCATGGTTCAGAATGATCCCAAGGCCGACAAGCACGAAATTTTAGTCAAGAAAGGATCCGGCGACATCGTCCGGGGCACCCAAACCGTCCACCTAGCTGACTTCGAAAAGGTCAGTTTCCAGAAAGACTCCACGAAGATGGCCAAGAGCAAGGAGGTGGGTCCGCCCACCCCGATCTCTCCGGCTAACATGGCCCCTATTTTCATAGCCGGCGAGAGCAAAGACATTGATTTCGCGTGGACTCCCATGGCCAACGCGGCTGGATATCGCCTGCGCGTCTCCCGCAACCCGTACTTCTCCTCGACCATTATCGACACCAGGATTCCCACCCCCGAGGTGCGGGTATCAGGCTTGACCGAAGGCGCCTATTATTGGGCGGTCCAGTCCTATGACCCCGCGGGGAAAGAATCGGTGGAAAGCGAGAAGAACCGCTTTACCATCATTCCCAAGGGCAAAGACACGGTTGCCATGAGCCTTGAGCTAAGCCCGTTTGTTCAGCACGGTCATGTCATCGAGGTGACGGGCAAGACCGAAATCGGAGCCCGGGTCATGGTGAACGGAAGGGAAGTGCCCTTCATCGGGTCGGATGGCTCTTTTCATTACTTCACGCCGCCCCTGCCGTTAGGGGAGAGTCTGATCACCGTCACTACCCAGAACGCCCGTGGCGGTGTAAATACTCAGCAGAAGACGGTGGTGATCCAGTAGAAGCCGGACTCCCGGGAGGCAACTGGCAGTGCAAGAACTTTCGTGTGCCGCCAAAAAAGACGATTTCCATATAGAATCTATGGAGAGATCCCCTTCTCCAGACAAGCGGCAAGAAAACGGGCAAATTCCGGCGTAAGCGGTCGAAACACAAATTTTAGAGAGAGAAGTCTGAGCAATGTCATCGAACGGATTCCACAGCAACGCTTCGCGTATTCATAACCTGCGCTCGCTTTTCAGCGTATTTTCCAGCGACCTCGCGATTGATCTGGGGACAGCTAACACCTTGGTCTACGCGCGCGGCAAGGGCATTGTGGTGAACGAGCCTTCCATCGTTGCCATCAACAAGAATACCGGTGAAGTTGAAGCCGTAGGCAAAGAGGCAAAGGAGATGCTTGGCCGCACGCCGGGCAACATCGTCGCCATCAAGCCCATGAAGGACGGCGTCATCGCCGACTTCAAGGTTACCGAGAAGATGCTCAACTACTTCATCCAGAAGGCGCACAACCGCAAGATGCTGGTGCATCCTCGCATCGTGATCGGGGTGCCTTCGGAAATTACGCAAGTAGAAAAGCGCGCCGTGATGGACTCGGCTTATCGTGCCAAGGCCAGCGAAGTGCATTTGGTGGAGCAAGCCATGGTGGCCGCAATCGGCGCCGGTCTGCCCATCACTGAACCGAGCGGAAACATGGTGGTAGACATCGGTGGCGGCACCACCGATATCGCGGTCATTTCTCTGAGTGGCATCGTCTATTCGCGTTCCGTGCGCATGGCCGGCAACCAGATGGATGAAGCCATCATGAATTACCTGAAGCGGAAATATAACTTGCTCATCGGCGAGCGCACGGCCGAACAGATCAAGATTGAAATCGGCTCTGCCTATCCGCTGGACAAGCCGCTGACCATGGAAATCAAAGGCCGCAACCTGATTGAAGGCGTGCCCAAGACGATCACCGTAGATGACAGCGAAGTTCGCGAAGCGCTGAGCGAATGTGTTTCGACGATCATGAACGCCATTCGCGTAGCCCTGGAACGTACGCCCCCTGAGCTTTCCGCGGACATCAGCGATCGCGGTATCGTGCTCACCGGGGGAGGCGCACTGCTGAAGAATTTAGATAAGCGAATCCGCGAAGAAACCGGCTTGCCGGTATCCATCGCCGACGATCCGCTCTGCAGCGTAGTGCTGGGCACAGGCAAAATGCTCAGCGACTTCAAGCTGCTGCGCAAAATTTCGATCGAGTAGCAGTTTCGAGTTTCGGGTTTCAAGTTTCTGGTGAGGTGTCCGGAGCTCGGTCTAAGCATAGAACCTAAGCCTTTCGAAACTTGAAACCAGAAACTGGAAACTTGAAACGGTAGTCATGGAGAACCTAATCACACGCCACCGGAACGTGAGCATCCTGGTGGCTGTTTTGTTTGCGCAGGTACTGGGATTGGCGGTGCAGGTCAAGCGCTCCGCCAATGCCGAGGATACTCGCCTGATTCGCATCTGGGCCGTCAGCGCAGTCACGCCGTTTGAGAAGGCCGTAATCTGGATGCAGCAAGGCACGGGGGGCATGTGGCACAACTACGTCTATCTCCGCGGTGTGCGCGCCGAGAACCGCGAGCTCAAGCAAGAAATCGAGCGCATGCGGCTGGAGCAGGTACGCCTCTCGGAAGACGCGGAGCAGGCTCGCCGCTTGCAACTGCTGCTGGGCTTCAAAGAAAAATTCATCTCCAAGACCCTCGCTGCCCAAGTAATCGGCTCCAGCGGCAGCGAGCAGTCCCGTTCGGTTTACATCGACAAAGGATCAAAAGACGGAATCGAGCCCGACCAGGCGGTTCTCACGGCTGACGGAGTCGTCGGGAAGGTTTTGCACGTCTATGGTTCAACTTCGCTGGTGCTGCTGATCAACGACCAAAGCAGCGGAGTCGGAGTGATTCTCGAGAGGTCCCGTCTCCAGGGCGTCCTGCGTGGCACGCCACTGGGAGGTGTTGCCGTTGAAAGAGTAATGAACGACGAGTCGGTACAACCCGGAGAACGTGTGATCACCAGCGGTGGCGACCAGATTTTCCCCAAAGGGCTCACCATCGGAACGGTGTCGGGGGTGAAAGCCGGGGCTGACTCATTTCTCAACATCATCGTGAAGCCGGCTGCCAACTTGAGCAAGCTCGAAGAAGTTCTGGTGGTAACGGGCGTCGAAACGAAGTTGCCGGTGCCCGGCGAGATGGCAGGACGGGTTCGCGCTGTGGATGTTTTGAGCCAGCGCCTGCCCTCTGTGCCGGATAAGCCGGTCGTTGATCCCAAGAAAGCAGCCGCTACGCCGGCAGTTCCGGCCAAGACCCCGGTGGTCACGCCGCGGGGAACCGTGTTCGAGGGTGCAACTCCAGGAACTCTGGGAACTCCGAATGGAGCGGCCAAACCCGCTACCTTCAATCCGCTCCCCGGCATGAAGCCGGCGGGTCCGGGCGTCACCGTTCCCGGCAAGACCTTACTAGCGCAGCCCGAGGCCCTCCTTCCCAAAACCCCGCCGGCCAATGCGAATCTGAACGTGAAGAATTCGGCAGGCGCACCTGAGACGACGCCCCCTTCTCAAGTACCTGTCGGGGATGTTCTGAAGCCGGCCACCGCGGCCACAACTACGGCAGCGCCCGGCAGTGTGAAACCGGCTGTAGTTCAGAAGCCTGCGGTCGTCCCCAGGAGCTCTGCTCCGGCGGCTAAGCCGGAGGACAAGAGCGCCAAGCCAGAACCGGCGCCGGTGGAGGATAAACGCCAGTAGCGTGCAGATCCTCTACACTTCCCAAGAACAGGTTGAGGTATATCGGTTCAATCTGCCGGTAGCCGTCCTGGTACCACTGATCGCGCTCTTCCTGCAGGGGTTCATACCCTTGCGTTTTCCGTTCTTCGCGATGTTCGATCTGCCCCTGCTGGTGGTGATCTTCTTCGCGGTAGCACGCCGCAGCCAGGTCGCGGGGCTAATCACCGGTGCTCTGATCGGCCTGCTGCAGGACTCGCTGACACATCAGCCTATTGGTATTTACGGAATCGCCAAGACCGTAGTTGGATATGGCGCGTCATCGTTGGGCGTGCGAATTGACGTCGAGAATGTCGGCGCTCGCTTTCTCGGTACGGTTTTCTTCTACCTGGTCCATGAAGTCATCTACTTCGTCGTGGCGCGCGGCATGGTCAGCCTCAGCGTCCAGTGGAACTGGGCGCACGAGTTCGTCGCCGCAGTCGCCAACGCCGGCGTCGCCGTCGTCCTGTTTGCCGTCCTAGATCGGCTAAAACAGAGAGCTTGAGGGCAGTTCCGAGTGCCTGGTTCTCGTTTCTCGGAGAAACGGCAGGCGCCGAGACCTCCGCCAGAGAGCAATGGGAACCGAAAAACCGGCAACCCGGAACCAGGGACCGAGAACTGATGCGAGTGACCTTGGTCACCGCGGCAAACGCGGCTACGTCCGCCCAGGCCAGAGTGGAGTTACAATAATCGAAACACCCTCCAATCTGGCTTTGCCCAAGCGGGAAGTGTGTTTAACCTCGGAACGACGTCCGCCTGCTAGGAACGGCAACCGAGAACCGGGAACTGAGAATTCATGTTAGGTCGCGACGAAAAAGTCTCGCCGGTGCGCCTCACCGGGGTACAGTACATCATTCTCGGCATCTTTTTGCTCCTGGCCTACGGCCTATGGCGCCTCCAGGTTATGCAGCAAGACTTCTACGCGTCGCAAGCGGAAAAGAATCGCATCCGCAACGTTCCCATTCTCGCGCCCCGCGGAAAAATTCTGGACCGCGAAGGAAGGACTATCGTCGACAACTATCCCTCCTTTACCGCGTTGCTGCTGCGCGATCAGGGCCGGGACCTCAATGCCGACGCCGTTCCGATTGCCCAGGGCCTGCACACGACCTCGGAGGAGATACGCAGCCGGGTGCGTCATTTCGCATCGATGCCGCAGTACCAGCCGATTTTCCTCAAAGAAGACATCACACCTGACGAGTTGGCCTTCATTGAGGCGCATCGCAACGAGCTGCCCGAGCTGGACACGATCATGGCGTACCGGCGTTTGTATCCTCGCAAGGGCTTTATGGCCCACCTGATCGGGTACGTGGGCGAAGTGACGGAGGACATGCTCAACCAGCCGCAGTTTGAGTTCTACAACCCGGGCGACGTGGTCGGAGTCTCTGGCGTCGAGAAGCAGTACAACCAAATGTTGATGGGCAAGAACGGATCGCGGCGTTCGGTGGTAACCAGTCGAGGAAAAGAAGTACAGCAACTGGACTCAACCCCGGCGGTTCCCGGTGAGCAGCTAAAGCTGACCGTTGACGTCGATCTGCAGATTGCCGCCGAACAAGCCCTGGCCGACAAAAATGGCGCCATCGTGGCTATGGACCCGCGCAAGGGCGAAATTCTGGCCATGGTGAGCCGCCCCACTTTCGATCCCAACAACTTCGCGGTGCGCATCTCGCGTGACGAATGGAACAAGCTGGTCAGCGACGAGAATCACCCCCTGCTGAACAAGGCGATTCAGGCGCAACTGGCGCCCGGCTCGGTTTTCAAAATCATCATGGCGACGGCTGGCCTCGAGGAAGGAATCGCTCAAGACATGAAGGTAAATTGCGCAGGCGGAGCCAGCTTCTACGGACGCTACTTCAAGTGTTGGGTGACGTCTGAGCACCGCGTCCATGGCGTAACCAACATCAGCAAGGCAATCTATCAATCGTGCGATGTGTTCTTTTACACCCTGGCGGAAAAGCTGGGCATCGGCCGCATCGCAAAATACGCAACCGCGCTGGGCCTGGGACAGAAAACTGGAATCGACCTTCCCCAGGAAGTTGCCGGGGTTATGCCCTCGGAAGAATGGAAGATTCGCAACTTCAAGCAGAAGTGGTACGCGGGTGAAACCATCTCGGTGGGCATCGGGCAGGGCGCTGTCGCCGTAACCCCGATCCAGTTGGCTCGAGCCATAGGCGGGGTAGCCAGCGGCGGTGTTCTGCAGCGACCGCATGTTGCCTTCCCGGGAGATTTTCCGGGCAACGTGTTGCCGGCCGCGGACATGCCGGATGAAGTGAGGGTTCCGATTGATCCGGCTAACTGGCAGATTATTACCGACGCCATGGCGAATGTCGTGAACCCGATCGGGACGGCGCCCAGCGCTCATCTCGAGGGCATCGACTTTGCCGGCAAAACCGGCAGCGCGCAGACCATCAGCAACCTCGCCAAGGCGCGCTTAGCCAATGGCAAGACCAAGTTCAAAGACAACGGCTGGTTTGTCGGCGTAGAACCGCGGCGCAATCCGGAGATTGTGGTTTGCGCTCTGCTGGAAGAAGGTGAGCACGGATATCTGGCGGCGCGAGTCGCTTCGCAGGTGATCAAGGCGTACGTGGAGAAGCAGAACCGGCGGCCGAGCAAGATGGCCAGCCGCAAGCCAGAGAAAGTTGAGATTCGGGGGGTCTGGAACGGTCGGGCTGACGCGGACCAAAGCGAAACGTTGCACGCGGGCAGGTTGGTAGTGGATGTCCCGAAGAAGCCCTGGCCGCTGGCCGCTCGGGCGCCGCGAGTGAACTAGTACCCGTACCCAGTACCTAGTAGCAAAAGGGTTTGGCTAACAACCAACGACTAACGACCAACCACTGATTCTATGGCTCGCTACGTTTCCTTTCGTGATTTCGATTGGCTGCTGCTGGGCTTCGTCCTGCTGATTTGCGGTATCGGTGTGACCGAAATTTACAGCGCGACGTTGCACACCAAATTTGCCGGGGCCCACATCAAGCAGATTTACTGGATCCTGGGCGGGGTGGTGCTCATGTTCGCCGTGAGCTTGATCAACTATCAGGCCATGCTCGAACAGGTGCATTGGATGTACATCGCCTCCATTGCCTCCCTGATGTTGGTTCTGGTCTTTGGGCAGAAATATCTGGGTGCCCGCCGCTGGGTAAAAATCGGTGGCAACCACTTTCAGCCCTCCGAGTGGGTGAAGTTGATTCTCGTCCTGGCAGTGGCCCGCTACTTCGCTGACATGCGACAAAAGGAGCTTTCTTGGTCGGATTTCATCAAGGCCGGAATGATCGTCGGCGTGCCCATGCTCATGGTTCTGGCGCAGCCCGATCTGGGTACGTGTTTGACTTACCTGCCGATAGCCGTCATGGGGCTCTTTCTTGGGGAGGTGCGGCTGAAGCAGGCCTTAACGGTGCTGCTATTAGTGGGCTTGATGCTCCCCCTCGGATGGCACGTTCTCAAGCCGTATCAGCGGGAGCGCCTGACCAGCTTCATGAACCCGGACGCCGACAAGCAGGGCTCTGGCTACCAGGTCATTCAGTCGCAAATTGCTGTGGGATCAGGAGGTATCTGGGGCAAGGGAACTGCCAAGGGGACCCAGACCCACCTGGCATATCTCCCCGTGCCGCAAACCGACTTCATTTTCGCCGCGTTCTCCGAAGAACACGGATTTGTAGGAGCCTTAGGCGTTCTGCTGCTATACTTTATAGTGCTGATGCGTTTGACGCAGAACGCGCAAACGGCACCCGACCGTGCCGGCACGTTCGTAGTCATGGGTGTGGTAGCGGTGCTTAGCTTTCATATCCTGGTCAACGTCGGCATGGTGGTCGGCTTTATGCCAGTCACCGGAATACCTTTGCCATTAATGAGTTATGGCGGGTCTTCTGTTGTATTTATGTTTTTGGCGCTGGGTATTGTGATGAACATCCGTATGCGCCGTTTCGTGAATTGAGCAGATGGAAGAGAGGCAAGTACACGCCGCGTTAGCCATTGCGGCCCAGAAGATTACGATCGCCCTCGCGTAAAGAGGGTACTCACCGGCCAGAACGGAATCAGAGGCCGGGTAGGATTCGGAAAAGCGCTGCCGGGCGGGTAAACGGCCCCCTCACGAGGTGAGAGAGCGGTCACAACCCTGGCGAGGCGCAAGTGCGATAAGTGCAAACGATTTCCAAGCTTGTACGAAAAGTTCCGTCCTGGGGTGGAACCCCCGGAGCCGGCCGTTGTGTAACCCAGACGGCCTCTATCGCAAAACTCGATCCTGCCTTGCTTTTTGCTGTCCTCGTTCCGGTGAACTCTGCCGCCGTCTAGCGGCCGCAGAACCGGAGTCAGCATGACAAGAGAACTTTTTGTGTCCTCCACGCCCCACGAAACCAAGGTGGGCCTGGTGGAAGACGATCAGCTCGCAGAAATCTACCTCGAGCGCGAAAACGAATACACCCTTGCCGGATCCATTTACAAAGGACGCGTGACCCGCGTTCTTCCCGGCATGCAGTCCGCTTTCGTGGACATCGGACTGGAGCGTGATGCGTTCCTCTACGTCTCCGATTTCATGGAACTGGAAGAGCATGACGAGGATGTCAGCGATGTTATCCCGGTCAACCGGGGGGTCCAGGAAGTCCGTCAACGGCCTCAGGAGCCTCCTCAGGGTGAATCGGAAGCTGCGCCGCCTCCTCGTGGGCCGACTTTCATCATTGAATCAGAACCTTCAGAAGAAGGAGTCGCAACCGAATCGCAGCCACCGGCCGGCGCCGCCGCGCCCGGCAACCTGGCCGAAGCCGACGAACGCGAACCTCGCAGTTGGCGCGGACGCCGTCGTCGTCGCGGGCGCCGTGGGGAACGCGGTTTGCCCGAATCGCGGTTCGCGCGCTCTTCAGAAGGCGCTCGGGAAGGCCCGCGCCAACCCGAACGCCCAACCGGTTCCGGGTACGGACTGCCTCCTGGATACCAGCCCATCATTCTGCCGGGAGAGTCGATTTCTAAGTACCAGCGTTACCAAAACCAGCCGGCCGTGCCTGCGCCGCGTCCGGAAAAGGCGGCGGCAACTGCTGCTCCGGAGTCGGCGACACCCCTTTTAGCCGAAGCTTTTCCGCAGGATGAACCCATGTTCGCGGCTCCTGAGAAAGCAGCCCAGCCCCAGCCGGAAGCTGGCGCGCATCAACCGCCGCAGGCGGAACGTGAACCGCACCTCAAGGCGTCCAGAGAACAGGCTCAAGTGCGCGCGGCTCGGCGCATGGCGCCACTGGAACGAGAACGGGACCAGGACCGCTTCGAACGAATGAACGTAGCTGCGGTTTTCGGCGGACAAGCGGCCGACAGCTCAGAGGGGTCAAAAGAAGACGAGGAATTTCGTGGTGTCCGTCACGGCCAACCTGCTGCCGGAGCCGCGCAAGCTGCTTTTGCCGCTCCCGGCACTATGGAAGAAGAAGAAATCGAAGAAGAGGAAACTGACATCTCTTCTTATGTAGAAGATCTCGACGAAGACGACCAATTCGAGGAACTCGAAGAAGAAACCACCGAAGCAGGCGGCCGGCCCGAACCGGCAGACAAAGTCTCTGCGGCCGCGGAAGGTCCAACCGAGACCGCGTCTCCTGCCGGGGAAGCGGAAGGCGAAGCCGAATCCGCTGATGAGGAAGAAGCGGCCGAGGAAGAAACTCAGGAATCCGAACTGGAAGAAGCTCAGGAAGAGGCCGAGGCATTGCTTGATGCCGAAGCTCGCGGCAACGGCGCCGTGGACGCCCGCGCCGAAGTTCGGGCGCCGGCCGGCACCGCCGGATATCAGCAGCGCGCTCCGCGTCCCGGATGGGATCGTCGCCGCGGCCGCCGTGGCGGTGGCGGCCGCCGTTTCCGCTCCCGCCGTGACTTCCAGGCTCAGGCGGCGCCCTTGATTTCCGATCTTCTCAGGGAAGGCCAGGAAATCCTGGTCCAGATTGCCAAGGAGCCTATCGGCAAAAAGGGTGCCCGTATCACCAGCCACATTGCTCTGCCCGGACGATTCCTGGTCTACATGCCGACCGTGAATCACACTGGCGTCTCGCGCAAGATTGCTTCCGAAGACGAACGGTTCCGCCTGAAGCGCATTGTGATGAGCGAGCGCGAAAATGGCCACGGGGGCTTCATCGTACGCACGGCCGCCCAAGGTGCTGCCGAAGACGAGCTGCGTGCCGACATTCGCTTCCTCAAGGGACTGTGGAACGAAATCAAGAGCCGTGGGGAAAGCAGCAAGGCACCCGCGCTCATCTATCACGACCTCAACGTAGTCGAGCGCGTCCTGCGCGACCAGGTCACGTCCGACTGTACCCACATCTGGGTCGACACCGAGCAGGAATACGAACGCATCCTGCGTTTTGCCAACCGCTTCCAGCCGGCATTGGTTAAGCGAGTCAAGCTCTACACCAAGCAGACGCCTCTATTTGAGCAGTTCGGCCTGACCGAGGAGATCAACAAGGCCCTGAAATCCAAGGTCTGGCTGAAGAGCGGCGGCTACATCGTGATCAATCAGACCGAGGCGCTGGTCGCAATCGACATCAACACCGGCAAGTACGTCGGCAAGACCGCGCGCCTGGAAGACACGATCGTCAAAACCAACGTGGATGCAATCAAGGAGATTGTCCGCCAGATCCGCCTGCGCGATCTGGGGGGCATCATCATCATTGACTTCATCGACATGGACGAGCGCCGCAATCGGCAGAAAGTCATGCAGGCGCTGGAAGAAGCGCTGCGCGGCGATCGCGCTCCCTCCAAGGTCTTGCAGTTTAACGATTTCGGCTTGGTGGCGATTACGCGGAAGCGCGTCAAGCAGTCGCTCGAACGCACCATCGGGACGCCCTGCCCATATTGCACAGCCACCGGCTACGTGAAATCAGTGAACACGGTGTGCAACGAAATTTATGTCGAAATGCGCAAGATCGCCAAGCAGCTTGAGCATAGCGATGTGATGCTGCGCGTGAATCCGGAAGTGGCCAAGGCGCTGAAAACGAACAATGGCCGCTGGCTGAGCGAGATGGAAGAACTAACCGGCAAGACCATTATCGTGAAGTCCGACCCGGCAGTTCACCAGGAGCAGTTCGACATCAACTGATCCGAAGCAGGGAGGGACGGGCGTCGTCGCCCGTCCGGTCCAGATCGTGCCTACTGTTGTGGTTGTGAGGGCCGTGTCTCGGTCTTATCTTCCCCCTTGCTCGCGCCTTCGCGAGTCTTCTTAGCGGCTTTGTGCGTCCCCTTCTTAGCGCCGCGCTTGACCTTGTGCGCCGTCTTCTTGGCGGCCTGTTGGGTCGAGTGGCCGGCATTATTCACCTCCTGCCCGACGCCTTGGTTGGACTGGGTCTGGTCAGTCGACTGTGACAATGCCGCGCCTGGGATCATCCCGACCAGAAGCACGATGAACAGCAATCTCTGTACGATAGTTGGCATGACGTGTACACCTCAAACCGCGGTACTGCGGCTGCTCAGCAGGTTGATGATAAGAACGATGACGGCGATTACCAGCAGCAGGTGGATGAGGCCGCCTGCCACATGAAAGCTGAATCCCAGCAGCCAGAGAACCAGGAGAATCACGAACATCGTCCAAAGCATATTGCTACCTCTCCTTGTCCGCTTTTCGATTGCACAATGTGGTGTTGCAGTTGTTTGCTACGTGCTTTTCCTCTAAGAGCAAGCTACTCGAGCCAGAGCGAGTGTGAAAGTTTTTCAAACAGCGCCTCCCGCAAGCAGCTCGCCACACTAGCTCGTACAGCAGTTTCTGTAGACCTTGAGGCAATCGCCCCTATCCGACCCGCGCGCGGAATTTTGCTGATATTGGCAACTCCAGACCCGGCAAGCATAAGCCAAGCAGGGTTGCTGCCGTCGACTCGATTCCTATCAGGGCAGAGCTTTCCGTCGCGTGAAAACCAACCTCCGCGCCCGCCGTTTTGTGGAGAAAATTCCCACAAGTGTCTGTGCCGCAGCTGGTGCGAGTCGGGAAAAGTTTAGGGAGAGTACCTTTCCCAAGCCCGCGAAGCGGCACAAGAATAAAGCCCACCTCGTAAAGCCGCGGATATTACGTGTGAAATGGGCCCCGGAGGGCGAAAGAAGAGCGACAACTTTAGAGGGACGACAGAAGTCCTCCCCGACCCTCTAACTAAGCGCGGACCATGAGTCGCCACAGACGCGGCCTCAGCGCTGATTTTGAAAAGTCACTTAATTTATCTCCCCAGGCGGGAGGTTTGAATCGATAAAGAAGCCATTGCGGTACCAACAACCGCGACGTTCTTAATCGCCCCCTTCATGCCGCATCGAGTCACTTCCTCAAATCCCGCCCGATTTCGCGTGCCGCGTTGGCCCCTGAACCACCCGTCAACCCCGATCCCGGATGTGTCCCCGAACCGCATAAATAGAGCTTCGCGATAGGCGTGCGATAACGCGCCCAATCCAGCAGCGGGCGCATGGTAAAGAACTGATCGAGCGCCAACTCGCCGTGGAAAATGTGTCCGCCTGTGAGTCCGAAATTATCTTCCAGGTCCTGCGGCGTGATGATCTGCTGATGCAGGATTAATTCCGGAAGGTTGGGCGCGTACTGTGCCAGGGTCTTGACCACCGTGTCTCCGAGCGCCCCCCTTTCCTTGTCCCAGTCCGTGCCCTTCAATTTGTAAGGCGCATACTGCATGTACACCGACATCACGTGTTTGCCCTCCGGAACGAGGGACGGATCGGTCAAGGACGGAATTGCGACCTCAAGGTAGGGTTGGCGCGAGAAATTGCCGTACTTGGCTTCGTCAAATGCGCGCTCCAGATAATCGATATCCGGGCCAAGGTGAATTCGTCCGCTCAAGGCGCCATCGGCAGGCTGTTTGAGAGCAGTGAACTTCGGTAAACCGGAAAGAGCGAAGTTAACCTTGGCCACCGTCCCCGGCATGCGATAGTTCTTGAGCCTCTGCACGAGCTCCGGCGAGAGATGGGTTGGGTCAACCAGTTTGAGCAACGTGCGTTTAGGGTCGGCATTGGAGATGACCGCTTTGGCCTTGATTTCCTCGCCCGCCGAAAGCACAACTCCGGTGGCCACACTGTCTTTCACGCAAACCTGGATGACTTCGACACCGCTGCGAATTTCTGCTCCTGCCTGACGGGCCGCGGCCGCCATCGCCCTGGTCACGGCTCCCATCCCGCCTGCTGCGAAGTAAGCCGACCCGGCCGGATGGCTGTCCCCCGCAGCGCGAATCAGCAGCACCAGGCTGCTGCCCGCCGACCAAGGGCCGAAGGAGGTTCCAAAAATTCCACGCGCCGCGATGGTGGCGCGCAACAGTTCAGTTTCGAGAAACTCGGCGGCAAGATCAGCGACGGCCATGGGTCCCCACCGCAACAGCCGGTACATATTTTTCTTGCCCAGCTTGCGGATGGCGCGTCCGGTCCGCAGCATCGCCCATAAATCGCCTTTGCTGGGATCATCAATATTCGGCGGACTGAGCCGCAGCGTCCCGGCGAGCACCTTGCCGATCTGGGAGAGCGCTTGCTCGAGCTCCGGATATTGCGCAGCATCTCTGTGGGAAAAATTCGCGATCTGCTGGGCGGCTTTGCGGACGTCGTTGTGCAACACCAGTGCACGGCCGTCGGGAGAAAGCGCAACCGTGCCGACATCCGGCGTGATCAGCTTCAGCCCATGCCTCTCCAATCGCAGGTCGCGGACAACATCGGGACGGAGCGGGCCCGCACTGTGCGCCAGCGTCGAACAACGGAACCCGGGGTGGAATTCTTCTGTGATAGCGGCGCCGCCGGGCTGCTCGCGGCGTTCAATGACGAGTGGCTTGAATCCAGCTTTGGCGAGATAGAAGGCAGCAACCAGGCCATTGTGTCCGCCGCCAATAATAATGATGTCTCGCTCGTCGGCCATGACCTACGCCGCCCCTTTCCAGTCTTTGAGGATTTCCAGAGCCGCCAGCCGTCCGTTCGCGCCCATGATGCCGCCGCCAGGATGGGTAGCCGATCCGCACAGGTAGAGGTTCTTGATGGGGGTGCGATATTGGGCCCAGCCCGGAACCGGACGCAGGAAGAAAAGCTGTTCGAGCGATAATTCGCCCTGAAAAATATTGCCCTCACTTAATCCGAACTCGCGCTCCAGATCGAGCGGCGTCAGCACCTGCTTGTTGATGATGATCCTTTTCAGATTCGGTGCGTATTCCGCGATGGTATCGATCACATTGTTTCCGAATGCTTCCCGCTGCTCGTCCCAGTTCAACTCCGGACGCAGCTTGTAAGGCGCGTACTGCACAAAGCAGGACATGACGTGCTTGCCGGGAGGCGCAACCGAGGGATCCGTCAAAGAAGGAATCACGATGTCGATGTAGGGCCGGCGCGAGAAATTCCCATATTTGGCCTCATCATAGGCTTTCTCCATGTACTCGACGCTCGGAGAAATGGAAATCGCGCCGCGCAAATGCTCGCCCGGCCCTGGCAGGCACTTGAAATCCGGCAAAGCATCGAGAGCAAGATTCACCTTCCCCGAAGAACCGCGGAACTTGTAACGCTTTACCTCGTCTACGAAATCATCCGGCAACTGAGAAGGTTCGATGAATTCGATGAAGGTATGTCTTGGGTCAACGCTGGATGAAACCAGATCGGCGTAGATCTGGTCGCCATTCTGCAAGACGACCCCTCTCGCCTTTCCATCCTTGACGATGATCTTTGCCGTCGCTGCCTGGGTACGAATCTCCGCACCGGCTTCTTTGGCGGCTTCGGCGATGGAATTGGAAACAGCTCCGGTTCCGCCGCGGGCAAAGCCCCAAGATCGAAATGCGCCGTCGATCTCGCCCATATAATGGTGCAGCAGAACGTAAGCAGTCCCGGGCGAGCGCACACCGAGAAACGTGCCGATAATTCCCGACGCCGACATGGTTGCCTTGAGCACGTCTGTCTCGAACCACTGGTCGAGAAAGTCGGCCGCACTCATGGTCATCAACTGCACCTGGTTGTACTTATCCTCGCTTGACATGGCTAGAAATCGCCGGCCTACGAAGAGCAGTTTCATCAATTCGCGCGGATTCAGTGTGGTCGGATCGGGAGGAACCATGGCGAGGATCGGCTTTACGAAACGGCACATGGCCTGCATGGCCTTGCCAAACTCCTCGTAAGCTTCGGCATCCACTTTAGAATGGCGCGCAATCTCGCGCCGCGTTTTGCCGTGATCGTTCACGCGCCACAGGTAATCGCCACTCGGCATCGGGGTAAAGGTTCCGTCGAGGGGAAGGATCTCGAGACCATGGCGGGGAAGATCGAGGTCGCGAATAATCTCCGGACGCAAAAGGGAAACCACGTAAGAGCAAACCGAGAACTTGAAACCGGGAAAGATTTCCTCGGTAACAGCAGCCCCCCCGACGACATGCCGGCGCTCCAGTACAACCACCTTCTTGCCGGCCCGCGCCAGATAGGCGGCGTTGACCAAGCCATTGTGCCCGCCGCCAATCACAACGACATCGTATTTGGGATGCTTAGACACCGCGTTCCCTGCCGACGAGCATCAGCCCCACATGTCGCCATCCGGAGCCGGCATAAGCCCGCAAAGCATCTTGCGTCGACCACAAGCACTCGGCAGCGCGCGCCAGGTCCTTCGGAACCTCACGGATCCTCGGGGATGACGAGATCATGTATGGCTGACCGCAAAAATGACTCCACATTCTATCGAGGAGCCCTCGTTTTGTCTGCCCACGTACACCCTGCCACCCTGCCTGACTCCCAGTCACAGCAACTTGTAAGTTGCTGCCTGAGCGCGCCGCTGCATATAATCCGCGCGAGACACCAGTTTCCCCCGAGGGACTGCCTTGCCGGTCGGAACCGCTTTCCACGAACGCACCTTAGCCCTCTGCCGCAGCCTAAACTACCGCGAGTGGTCGGGATACTACACGGTCAGCGTCTATGAAGTGCACCACGAGCATGAGTACAACGCCATCCGCAATGCCACCGCCTTGATCGACATTACCCCGCTCTACAAATACTTAGTCACGGGCCGGGACGCCACAAAGCTGGTGAATCGCATCATCACGCGCGACATCAACAAGGTTGCCGTCAACCAGGTGATTTACTGCTGCTGGTGCGACGAGCATGGGAAAGTCATCGACGACGGCACCATCACCCGCCTGGGCGAGAACAGTTATCGCTGGACCGCCGCCGACCCCAGCCTGCGCTGGTTCCGCCAGAACGGTCTGAATATGGAGGTCGAGGTCGAGGATATTTCCGAAAGCGTCGCCGCCCTGGCCCTGCAAGGGCCAACCTCGGCCAAGCTGCTGAAAGCCGCAGCCGAAGGCGACATCGACAACCTGAAATACTTCCGCATGACCAGGGGAAAAATCGGCGGCGTCCCGGTGCACATTTCGCGCACCGGCTACACCGGCGATCTGGGCTATGAAATCTGGGTGCCGTGGGATTCCGCCGTGAGAGTCTGGGACACGCTCATGGAGAAGGGAGGAGCATTCGACCTCGATCCCGCCGGAATGCTCGCGCTCGACGTGGCTCGCATCGAAGCCGGCCTGCTGCTGATTGACGTTGACTACATCGGCACCAAGAAAGCGCTTATCCCGTCCCAGAAATACTCGCCCTATGAGCTGGTTTTCGGCCGCATGGTCCACCTCGAGAAAGAAAACTTCATCGGACGTGCCGCCCTAGTGAAGGATCAGGAATATGGCGTGCCGCGCCAGCTGGTTGGACTTGAGGTTGACTGGACGGAAGTCGAGCAGCTGTACGAAAAAGTCGGGCTCGCCCCCCAGGCTCCCAGCCAGGCGTCGCGCGTGCATGTGCCGGTTTACCTTGGCGACAAGCAAGTCGGCAAGGCTACCTCCACGACCTGGTCGCCGCTACTCAAGAAGATGATTGCGCTGGCTAGCGTCGAGACGGAACATTCGAAGCCAGGCACAACGGTTCAAATGGAGATCACGATCGAGGCGATCCGGCTGAAGGTGGGTGCGACCGTGGTCAAGACACCCTTCTTCAACCCGCCGAGGAAGACAGCCGTGCCGGTGTGAGCCCATCGGCCACGGAGTCACCGAGGCACGGAGTAGACAAAGTCAAGTTTGCTTTCCAGGTTCAGGCGAAACCAATTTCTCGTAGCATTCCGAGCATAGCCACTCGCGTCCGTTGCTGTAGCCGGTGCCGCGTTCGGAATCCTCCGTTTCAACCAATTGCCAATGGCAGATTCGACAAGTGGTTTCTTGCCATCCACCCTTAACCAGTTGGAACTTGTCGCGGTCGTCCGCTAATCTTAAATCGAAAGAAACGGCACCATCACCACGACGGAGAACGATATCGGGAGCTCTAAACTCTTTCTTTTCCCAGAAGAATCGCCGCCAATCGCGTGCCCGACGCTCGATATAACTGTTCCCCAACGCCCGGCCATGAATGTAAACTGGCAGTTCTCCCGGAAAAACGTGAGACTCATTCCATGGAACTGGAAGCTCAGCAATCTTGCCACGCAGGACTTCCAGATTCGCTCCGGCTTTGCCGAGTATCTCGGTGGCAAGGCAGCCTGCTTCCCGCAGGAGGCCAAGCAGGAGGTGCTCGGCGCCGATGTGCCCGTGGCCGAGGCGTTCGGCTTCCTCAGCCGCATAGGCCAGAACACGCTTGTTCTCGTTGCTGAGAGGGACGTCGACGGAGGTTGAAGTCTTTTTACCGATGCGGACGCGGGCTTCCAGATCTTTACGAGCGGCTTCGCAAGTAATTGGGAGGTTGATCGCTTGTACTAAGGCCGCATTTTCCCGAAGTAACCCGAGCAGCAGGTGCTCCGTTTCAATATACGGCGACCCAAACTGAGCCGCCTCATACCGGGCGAAGAAAATGACTCGCCGTGCCTTTTCCGTATAGCGTTCAAACATCACATCACCTGCATCAGGTGCGCCGTTTTGCGGCTGCTCCGCCGCCAATAAACAAATCCCGGCACTCCTGCCAGCACGATCGCAGTGCCCCAGAACGCTTCTGTGGGGCGAGTGATGATGGTATTCAGCGTCCAGGCCACACCCATCAACACGTAGATCGCGGGCACCCATGGATACCCCGTGCAGCGATAGGGACGCGGCGCGTCCGGACGCTTCCAGCGCAGAATGAACATTCCGATTACGGTCAGCGTGTAGGACAGCACCATTCCGTAAATGACGTAAGTGTAAAGCTGGTCGTAGCGCCCGCTGATCGTCAACACCGCCGACCAGATGCCTTGGCCGATTAAGCTGAAGGCCGGCGTTCGCCACCGGGGATGAATCTGCGCCATGCGTTTGAAGAACACCCCGTCCTGGGCCATGGCGAGATACACCCGCGCGCCCGACAACGTGCAGGTCGCCGCCGCGCTGAAACAGGAGACTGCAATCATGGCGGAGAGCCAGGCTGCCGCGCGCGGAGAAAACAGTTGCGCAGCGGCTGCATGGGCAATGGTTTCATGCTTTGCAACTTCCTTGAGCGGCAGGGCGTACACGTAGGTCATGTTCATCGCGATGTAAATCACGCCGACCGCGAGCACGCCCAAGACCATCGCCAGGGGCACGTTGCGCCGCGGGTCTTTGACCTCACCCGCCACCCACGTGATGTAAACCCAACCGTCATAGGCCCAAAAGACAGCAATCAGTCCGATGCCCATGGCAGAAATCAATTGTGCAGGACCGAGCCCCATCGCAAGTCCGCCTGCGCCTCGTCCGCTGAAGTGGCTCCAATCACCTTTTCCGATTGCGAACCCCAGCAGCACGAACCCGGCCATCGCCGTCAACTTCACCCAAGTCGAGACATTCTGCAGCAGCGCTCCCCAGCGTAATCCAAAGACATTCACGAAAGTGAGCACAACAATCAGTACCAGTCCAACCAGGTGCGCTCGCGTGAAGGTGATGCCGGCGACTCGCAAGATCACATCTTCCTCGGAGATCAGGGGAACGATTTGTCCCATGTACGCGGCTGATGCCACCGACAGGGCGGCAATCGTTCCACCGTTGGCGACGGCAAACAGCATCCAGCCGTAAAGAAACGCCATCAGATCGCCGTAAGCCTCGCGCAGGTACACGTATTGTCCGCCGGAATCCGGGAACATAGATCCCAACTCCGCAAATGCCACGCAGGCGCACAGCGAGATCACTCCGCCCAGTACCCAGACCAGCAGAAACAGTGCAGGATGGGGCAGAGGCGCCGCAATATCCTTGGCGGTCAGAAAGATCGATGACCCAATAATGCCGCTGACCAGCAGCAGCACCGAGTCGAGCAACGTGAGTCCACGAAGCAGCGTGGGACCGGATGCGGGCTCGGTCCTGGATGCGGGCTCGGTCCTGGTTGCGGGCCCTGCCGTTGTGGGCGAGTTCATGAATTATCCGATTCCCAGCTCGTCAGGCGATTCCAGAGGCGTCCCACAACGGCGGCAAATCACGGCGGAGCAGTCTCCGCAGGTGAGCGGATCGCTGACCTCTAGGGCGCAATTGGGGCAGTAGAGGACTCCGGGCTCCTTGTTCGGCGCCGGTTCCGGGCGGCTTGGCGACATAAGAAAGCCCAATGTAGCATAGAAGCCGGGGCCAACGATTCCCAAGGAAAGGCACGATGACGGATAAACCACCTACTCCCGATGACGGACTCCAAGAAGAATTCAATCGCTGGGCCGCCGCTGGCGAAGGCGAGAAGATGGAGCGTCATCATCGCGTCATCACCGAGAAGACAATCCGCCTGATGGATCTCGGTCCCGGAGAGCGGGTGCTGGATCTCGGCTGCGGCTCTGGTTGGGCCACGCGCTTGCTCGCTCGCCTGGTCGGAGAAGGCCCCGAAGGCTTCGGCCAGGTCGTAGGTCTCGACCTCTCCGACGAGATGATTCGCCAGGCCCGCGCGGCTTCCAAGGATTTTGACAACATTCTCTACGTGTGGGGATCGGCGCAGCAGATTCCGTGGGAAGAGAACTTCTTCGACAAAGTGCTCTCGGTAGAATCGTTCTATTACTACCCGGACCAGGACCGCGCGCTGTCCGAATTATTTCGCGTGATGGCGCCGCAGGGGCGCCTATTCATCCTGATCAACCTCTACCAAGACAATCCGTATTCGCTCGAGTGGGTGGACAAGCTGAAAGTGCCCGTGCACGTGCGCTCGGAGGCGGAATACGTCGAACTGCTGAGGAAGCACGCCTTCGCGAAGGTGCAGGCGTGCCGCATCCCGGATGACACGCCCACGCCCGATAACTACCAAACAACTTCCTTCCGCAGTCTCGACGATTTACGGGCGTTCAAGCGCATCGGAGCGCTGCTGCTGGCGGGGTCCAAGCCCGACCTGCGCAACCCGGCGCCGGGGTACACGATCTATTAGCCTTCGAGGAGCGCCGCTCTGCTATCCCGGCACGCCTCCGAGGCTGCTGGAAACAATCTGATGCTTGGGTGACGTAGCGCTTTAAAGCGGCCGCTATGCGCCCTCTATTTTCAATACCGGTTTTAGCCGCTGCGGTCCGTTTTGGAATTTTTCCGCAGCCGGTGGCTTTAAGCCGCTGACGATACCTTCAGATCTCATCCTCGTCGCCGTTGCGCTTGCTCAAGTCCTTCACCGGGCTGAGCGCGCGATTGTCATTCGCGTGTCGAATCTCAATTCGACCATTCACGTTACTCAAACGGATTCGCGTGCTGCCGCTGGCCAATTGCCCACGCAGGTCGTGGCCGACATAGCGATGGTGGTTCACGCCCAATCCGAAATCATTCGATATGCTGCCGCTCACCGTGGAAGCCTCAAGGTCAGCCGAAGCGTCGGAAGGCAGGGTCAACACCACGCCGCCGTTAACCGAATTCAGGTCAATCGCTGATCCACTGAGCTTGTCGAATTCCGCTTCGATCCGGCTGTTCACGGTGGAAAGCTTGGTGCGTCCCTCTAATCGCTTAGCCGTCAAACGGCCGTTAATGCAGGAGGCCCGCACCTCTCCCGACAGCCCCTCGACATCGAAAGCGCCGTTGATTAGCGCAATTTTGTCCAAGGAGGCCCCGCGCGGGACGGTCAAGGTGTATTCAACGCTGGCGGGATTGTCATGAGCGTCGTCGTTCCGGAAGGTTTGATCATGATCGGGATACTCGGTGCGGATGGAAATGGAATCACCGTCGGAATCAATCTTGATCTGGGCCTGGTCGAGCCGCTCCTTGCTGCGGGCGCGCTTGACCGCATCCAGGTTGACCTCGTTGCGATCCCAGGCGGTAATGTGCACCGCGCCGTTGATATTTTCCAGCGCAACCCGTCCGTTCGCCGCTAATGGATACGTCCTGTGAAACTCCTCGGTGAAAGCACCGTAGTCGGAGGCGTGACCGAGGGCCACCGACAACAACACGGCACTGACCGCCCCCAGGATCAACCCTAACCGCTGCGCAACTATGTGTTTTTCCCGCATGGGCTACCCCCTTTTCTGGGGTTTAGACGGGCGAAGGCCAAATCGGTGAGTCCGTAGGATAGGTGGCTGGGCATGCCTTCAGAGCCTGCCGAGGAAGTCGCGGGCGGACGACGAGGCGCTTTTAACGTCGATGCATCCGGGTTTTTCGTGCTCGCCTACGAGATTCCGCCAATCGGCCTCCCCCTGACCTCTGCCTCGGAAATCAGAAAAACGCCCAAAATAACAATCATAGGCTCAATCGGGTGCCGGTACCGGGGGTAGGGAAAGACCAAATAATAAATCGCGGGATAGCAGAGAATCAGCCAGAAGAACAACCAGGCACCCGGCTTGCGCTTGCGTAATGCCCGTCCCAACCCCCAGAACATCAGCACCGACGAAGCCAGGAAGCCCGAATTCTTGGTCTCGGCCAGCCACCAGACCTTCGCAATGCGCGGCACTCCCGCCCAGAAGTAGACCAGTCGCTTGAAGTCGAGCCAGGCAAACCGCGCCGGATCTTCCTTAATGAACTCCATCGCCTGCCGCTTGCGCATGTCGATGTACGCCAGTTCACCCATCTCCCGATATTGCCGCATGGCATAAACGCTCTGCGTAGGGTGCAGGTAGCGCATCCAGGTGCCGTCTGCCCAGGGCCCGTTGCCCAGCCGAAGTTCAGCGCCAAAGTTATCGCGAATGAAAATAAATTCAGCGAACGTTTTGTAATTGCGCGCGATCCAAGGTGTCAGGAGCGCACAGAAAATGATCGAGGCCAATAGAATCCCGGCCCAAGAGGACTTGCCGCGCTTGGCCCGCCGATACCAGGCCCACAGCCCCGCTGCAGGCAGGAATGACAACAGCACGGTACTCGTCAGCGCCGCGATCCCCCAGAGCAGCCCGAACTGAGTCCAGGGCGCAAGCCCGTCTTTATCTTCATCTTCCATTTCCAGGGCCAACCGAAAAATCAGCGTCACCAGCAATGCGGAAAAGCTGGTCTCCCAGACCACCTTCGTCGCCCAAAACATGGTGTAAGGCAGCAGCACCCACGTCCAAGCCGACCAGACGGCGACCGTCTCCCCGAAGCATCGCTTGGCAATGCGGAAAATCGGAATCGAGGTGAGCGCTGAAAACAGACTACTCAGAGTGAGCAGCACGAATGCCGAGGCGTGCGAATAAATACCGAATAACTTGAAGACGCCGGCAATCAGATAAGGATAAAGTGGCGGCTCCCATGCCGTGGGCCCGGTCTGCCCTTCAAACGGATTGCTGAATCCCAGCCCGGAAGCAATGGCTGCCCCGATTCGTCCCATCTCCCAGCCAAAACTGAAGTTGGCCTCCGCGGTGCGGAACTTGTAGGTGTGCATTACCCCGATGGCGCCTACGCGCAGCGCAAAGGCAATGACTACCGTCCACAATAATGAAGTGCGGGCTTTTGCCCACCAGCCGAGAAAGGACTTTGGCGGAGCGACCGTGTTGTCTCGTGCTGGTATGGTGACCTCAGGCATCCTGAATTCCAGCGCACCTCGTCGCCCGGCAGGAGGGTTGCGTCCATTTGTGACTTACGCCCCATAGCTAAAGCTAGGGGCTTCAAGGGCCACGCCAGCTAGCGCAGGCGTTTCGGTCCTTAGGCGCAGTCCGCGCCTTAAAATCTCCAATGCCGAGGCGTGGTCGCGGATGGTCTTGAAACCGCAAGCCGAACAATGGTGCTTCCTGTCCCACAACTGCTTTGGCACAGGTGCGCCACACGGGCATTGTTGCGATGTGCCGCGGGCATTCACTTTCACCAGCCATCGACCAGCGCTTTCAGCCTTGTACGATAGCTTTCGGATG
>QIAU01000178.1 GCA_003225055.1 Acidobacteriota bacterium | reverse complement strand
GCGCGAAGTGATTCTCAATGAACTGAGACGGAATCACTCTCACATCACCAACACCGCAAAAGCGCTTGGCCTGGAACGCAGTCATCTCTACAAAAAATGTGAGCAGCTCGGCATCGACCTTAGCGCAATCAGAAAGGAACAGTGACTACTCCCCGACCGCAAGGTCGGGGCTGCTCAAGCCAACACAGGGCTACTAACTGTGCTTGACGCTTGAAGGCTCAGTCCGAGCCTGAGTATTTTCTCCTACCCTTAGAATACAGTTGGTCTATGGCGTTTGTCAACGATATTCGACATGGTAGACACTGTGTTTTTCAGATGCATGTACATTTGGTCTTCCTCACCAAATACCGCACAAAAGGGTGCGATGGAGCTAATTCTTGGCGAAGGTTGGTGCCGACTTCGAGGCTCAGCTTTGTGGAGAGATGGAGGGAGAGGCCGACCAGGTGCATCGGCTAATCCACTACCCGCCCAAACACTCGGTATCGGCAATGGTTAACAGCTTAAAGGGGGTTTCCCGCAGGCTACTACGAAGCGCAAGACCTGATCTGGCCCACCAATACGGGAAGGGAGTACTTTTGGTCACCTTCCTACTTGGCTGCAACCTGGGGAGGAGCGCTAATCAGCTTCCTCAAGCAGTACATAGAATCTCAGAAGACACCGACTTAACCGAGTCGCTTATATCCCCACCCCTAAAGGGCGAGCGAGGTTTTACGCTCCATCGGATAAATCCAGACCCGGAAACGGAGCCACACCGGCGATCTTCGATCCCATGAAAAAGGGTAAGGCGCGAGCTGTAAGTTGTGGGATAAGGATGGCATCGACTCGCGCCTTGTTAACCTTTAGGTTGAAAGCACTTTATCCAATTCTCGCCCCCCTCGCTCCGCCACCAGCACCCCCATCAGCGTGCGCACATTGCCGTATAAATAACTGATAACATTTGACTTATATCAAGCGAGGCCCAGGGTCCCGATAGGCTGGCCGCCAATTCTGCCAAGCTGTTTGGTTTGGTCGATTTCCATAGCCGCTGACCCAGGGGCAGCGTCCTTGGCACCAGAATTGCTCATTTACACCGTAACTCTGCAGTAAACTACTTTCGCCAGAGTACCCTTATGGACCCGCTGCGGGTAATCGTTGTCGACGACGACGCTGACACGTGTTCGTTCTTGCAGGCTGTTTTTACGGCCGAAGGACACGAGTGCCGCACATTTGTCCGCCCGGAAGACGCCGAACACTATCTGAGCTCAGCCGAAGCCGACCTGGCGATGGTGGATGTCTACCTTGGAGCGGTAAACGGTATCGATGTTCTTGGCCGCTTGCGCGCCTTGCGGCCAAGACTCTATCCCGTGATCATGACGGCTCACATCAGTGTCGAGACTGCGGCCCGATCGTTGAAGGAGGGCGCGATCGACTACGTCAGCAAGCCGTTGGCTATCGACCAGATTCGCGCTATTTCAGTCCGCGCGGACGGCTTCCGGTCGCAGAGCCTGGAACCAAAAACCATTGCCGCGCCCGATCCCCAAGAATCGGCGATCGTGGGCAGAAGCCCGAAGATGCTTGAGGTGTACAAAGCCATCGGGCGAGTCGCTGCCAGCAATGTCAATGTCCTGATCACCGGCGCCAGCGGCACCGGCAAAGAACTCGTGGCTCGCGCCATACATCAGCACTCCCAGCGGTCCGAGCAGCCGTTTACGCCCGTCAATTGTGGTTCTTTCACTGAGACCATCCTGGAAAGCGAACTGTTTGGCCATGAGAAAGGGGCTTTCACGGGCGCCGGCAACATCCATAAGGGATTAGTCGAAGCGACGAATGGAGGTACGCTCTTCCTGGATGAAATCACGGAAACGACTCTGTCGTTTCAGGTGAAGCTGCTGCGCGTAATCCAGGAGCAGCAGGTCCGCCGCGTCGGATCTACAAAATACATACCCGTAGACGTCCGCATTCTGGCCGCATCGAATCGCGATATTTCCCGGTTGCTCAAACAGGGACAATTTCGCGAGGACCTTTATTACCGTCTCAGCGTAGTGCAGATCAATATGCCTCCGCTGGAGGAGCGTCGCGAGGACATCCCACTGCTGGTAAGTCACTTTCTGCAGCAGTTCAACGCGAAGAACAACCTTGCCGTAACCATCGAGCCCGCGGCGGTCGAGCGCTTGCAGGAAATGTCTTGGCCGGGCAATGTTCGCGAGTTGGAGAATACGGTAAACCGCTTGGCGATTTTTGCATCCACCCGGGAGATTACGTCGCAAGATGTGGAATCTGAGGCGCACCGGCCTGCCGAAATTCCTGCGGCCCATGCCGCTGCGGCAGTGCCCCCGGATCGGCTGTTGGAACTCGAGCGCCAGCATATTGTGCAGATCCTCAAACAGACGCGCGGCAACCGGTCGGAAGCGGCGCGCCGGCTGGGCATCGAGAGAAAAACCCTGTACCGAAAGGCGTTGCGGCTCGGCATTGACTTGCAAGCAACGGATGAAAAATGACCTGGCAGCTGACACGCCGGACTTGGGGCCAAACGTTTGGTCTGACGACCATCTTGGTTGTTCTTGTGCTCGTATTCTCAACCCTGCCGCTGATTCGTGAGTCCGAAGTACGGCTTACCGATACGTTCTTCCGTCTCGCACCCGCTCCCAAAGAACAGTCCAGCGTTGTACTGGTCCTGATTGATGACGAGAGCTTGCTAGAGTATGGCCGATGGCCCTGGTCGCGCGATCTTTTAGCCCAACTCACGCGCAATCTGGCACAGGCGGAGGCAAGCGTCATCGGCCTTGATATTTTGCTGCCCGAACCCCAGTCCACCACTGCCGACCAAGCGCTCGCCGACGCGCTCCACGAGGCGCGAACTGTAATCGTGGACAAGATTGGCGCCTTCCCTGATGGGCCGCACTGGATCGAACCTTTACCTCAATTTGGCCAGGCGGCAGCCGTGATAGGACACGCCCATTCCGTTCTCGATGCAGATAGCATCTGCCGCCATTTCCCGCCGCGTGAACTTACCCTAAACGGCTCTCGTTGGGCCTTTGCGGTCGAAGTGGCACGACTGATCGACCCGCAGCGGACGGCGGCGTTCTTGGCTGCCTACAAAGTACCCTTTGCGGACGACACGTATGCGGTCAGCAGGGCCCACCCTGTGCTAGCCCGCATCGCTTATCGCCACGATCCGTTCCATACCATTTCGGCGCGCGATGCCCTGGAAAGCAAGAATTTGGACAGCGTACGAGGGCGACCCGTGCTGGTCGGCTTTGGTCCCACCGAAATCGGCGATCGCATTAGCACGCCCCTGACCTCTGAGCTTCCCGCCCCCGGGGTTGAGGTCCACGCACAAATCCTGGACAGCATTTTGACCGGGCGCATGCTGCGCGAAGTTCGGCTCCGGTTTGGCGCCGGAGTCTTGCTGATCGGGTGCCTATTCGCGGTTCTGGTCTTTCGCAAGTGGCGCGGCTGGGCCGCGCTGCTCCTGCTGCTGGGCGCGGTGACCGTACTCTACGCCGGCGCTCTCCTGAGTTTCATCTGGATTTCACGCATAGTGCCCGTCGGACAGGTCATGCTCGCCTTCCTGCTGGCCCCCCTGCTGGTTTACAGCGCGGATTTCGTTACCGTGGAACGCAGCGTCACCCGACAATTGCTCGGGCTGCAATTTTGGCTGGCATCACGGAGCAAGGATGGATCATCTCAGCATAAAGGGGATCTTTCCTGGAAGCTCGACCTGTTGCACAACCTGCAAACAGAACTCGGTGCGCTTTACGAATTGCACAAAACGCTCCTGGAATCGACCCAGGATTTGGTAGCGATCTTCAATGAACGGGGAGAGCTTTTGCTCAGCAACCAGCTTTTTGCGGAAATATGCCAGCCTGGCAAAGAGACGGTATTTACACTGGAGCAGTTGCGTACTCGACTCAAGCCGGCCGAAGGCGCACCCTTGCTTTCAGGCGATGTGAGCCTCGAGGGTGAGGTCTACCTTGGCGGCGATCTGTATTCTCTCCGCAGTGGCCCCCTGCCTCCCACGACGATTTCGCCCCGGGGCGGAACCATCGTGACTATGACCGATTTGCGAACCCGGGTTGAGCGCGATCGTGCCCGTTCCGAGGCTCTGGGTTTCATCACGCATGAGCTGCGAACTCCCCTAGTTTCGATACAGGGCTTCGCGGAGTTGATGATGCGCTATCCCAGTTCGCCGTCCTGTACCGCCGCCCCGGAAACGATTTTCCGTGAGTCGAAACGTCTGTTGGCGCTGATTAACAGCTACCTGGATGTCCTTCGACTGGACGCCGGCGCCAAACCGATCTCCAGCAATATTCTGGAAGTCGATGATGTCCTACGCAAAGTTTTTGACATTTTGAGACCGCTGGCCGATGCAGCTAAGATGCGGTTGCTTCTTGATTCCGGAGAGCCGCTCCCAATGATTGGGGACGCAACTCTCATCAGTGGCGCTGTTCTCAACCTCGTGGGCAATGCCATTAAATACGGCAACCCGGGTACGGACATACGAGTCAGATGTTGGCGTGAGAACGATGAAGTAGTCATTAGTGTCGCCAATGACGGTGCGCCCATCGCGGCCGGCGACATATCCCGTGTCTTTGATTCGTATTATCGAGGCTCGAAAGTTGAAACCAGTAAAACCGGCTGGGGGCTTGGCCTGGCCTTCGTGAAGCGTATTGCCGAGAAACACGGCGGCTCAGTAAGCGTGGAACCCCAGCCCAACGGCAACTGCTTCCACATCCATCTTCCCGCCAAAGTAAATGTGGCGGCTACGGCGAAAGAAACCTTATGAGAACGTATCGAGCGCTTCCGCTGTTGTTGATGATTGTTATTGCCTGCACCCTGGCAGCAGGACAGAATCCCGAGGCTCCCCCCACCACACTCGCAATTGGCTCGGCCACCGTCAGCGAGCTTAAGGGAGAGGTTTCCATCCGATCTCCCCAAGGGGAACCTGTCGCTGCTCAAGCGGGCCTCGTGATCACGCCCGACAGCAGGATTGAGATTGGCAAGGGCAGCCTCTTGTTGAGTCTCGCGGACGGCTCCCAGATGCTGGTGAAATCCCACAGCCAGGTGGTGCTGAAGGCCCCCGATCAGGACAAGGGATTCTCCCTCGAATTGTTGATCGGCAAGGTGGTCAACAAAATTGAGAAGCGCCTCGGCAGTACGCCGTCGTTCCGAATGGGCACTCCTACCGCAGTGATCACGGTTCGTGGCACGCGGTTTTCGGTTGAGGTAACCAAAAAGCAGCGCACCGAGGTGGAGGTGTTCGAGGGCTTGGTGGAGGTCGAAGGGATAGGAACGGTCGGTCCGCCCGTGATGATCAGACCTGGCTTCTCGACTTGGGTGGAGAGGAATCGAAACCCCGAGAACCCCCACGAGATGCAGAACCTCCGCGAAGGTCCCGAGGACCGTATGCGCCAACCCGGCATTGAGCGCGATGAGCGCGATAGGGAGAGGCCTGATAGTCGCCAAGGTACCAAGCCTGACCAAGAGAACGAACCGCACTGATTGCCATAGTAAAGCCTTTCTAAGCGGTTCTCAGGCGAGACACTCTCGGACTCGACGTGTGTCCTACCGACACACGCCAGCTTCCAATCCCGCACGACGTTATCGGTTACCTCACTGTTTCCAGCCGTCTTGGGTTGCTTCCATTGGAACCGCAAGTGCTGGTCGTCTTGGTAAACGACGAAGAAGTGTTCGGCTCCTTCGCAAAAGGCCTGGACGCCAGCAGATTTTTGCGGCGCCAGGCCTAAGTTTTGCGCGCCCGCTAATCTACGATTCCGCTCCTCGGTCCCGGCCTGTGTGCTAGAATCCGCCCACTCTTTTCTGCTGAACATTGCTGAGGGCAACGACTATGAAATACCCAGTCGGGACTCGGTCGGCGCTGGTGTTGATTCTCTGCTCGTCACTGCTGGTTTGGGGGCGAACGAAAAGTGACGCAAAACCCCAACCGAATCCTGCGCACAAGCACCACTCATTGGCCGCCACGCCCGACACCGTGCAATGGGGCTGGTTGGATCCCAAGGAACCGCCTAAGCTGACGATCGATTCCGGTGACACCGTCTCAGTCGAGACCCTGATGCACTCGCTCGACCAGGTGCAACCGGGCGTGCCGATGGAAAAGCTGGTGGAACTGCGCAAACAGAACGATGGCGGCGGCCCCCACTCCATCACCGGCCCGATCTATGTCAGCGGTGCTGAGCCGGGAGACACCCTCGAAATCCACATCCTCAAAATCGTCCCCAAAGCAGACGGCTTTAACTTCAATTTGCCCGGAAAGGAATTCCCCACCGTTGGGTTGCTGGCCTCCGAATTCCCTGAAGGATTTGTCCGTTATTACAAGCTCGACCTGACCAAGATGCAGACCGAGTTCAAGCCGGGGATCGTTCTCAATCTCGCTCCCTTTCCCGGAACCCTGGCGGTAGGGGTGGACCCGGACGAACCGCCACAGAAGGCCGGCCCGCCTATTCACGATGCCAAGGGCAGGACCAGCACGCTGCGCCCGTGGAAGAACGGGTCCAATATGGACCTCAACGAGTTGCAAGCAGGTTCAACGCTGTACGTGCCGGTCTTTCTCAAGGGTGGACTAATTTGGATTGGCGACGCGCATTGCCGCCAGGGCAATGGCGAAGTCAACCTCACTGCTCTCGAATGCGCCTACAAGGAGATCGAGATTCAGCCAGTCGTGCGCAAAGACCTCAAGATCGAATGGCCCCGCGCAGAGACGAAAGATAACTGGATCTTCACTGGATTCGATGAGGACCTGAATCAGGCGATGAGAATTGCCGTCCAGCAGACAGTGAACTGGCTGTCAACCCAGAAGATAGTGCCCATGAGCCGCGAAGAAGCGTACGCGCTCACTTCCATGGCCGGAGATTGTCGCGTGACCGAGGTGGTGGATATCCGCAAAGGCGTTCACTGCATGATTCCGAAATCAATTTTTGTCGCGGAAAAGCGAAGGGCGCGGGCAAAGAACACCCACTGAGTCCCAGTGGGTGTCTCAGATTGCTGGCCGACATTACGACAGTAATTCCCCGTATGATTACTTACTAAAGAAACCTGCCCATTGGCGTCGTCGCCTCTACGCCTTTCGTATCTTGAAGCACGTGTAGCAGCCCCCTTACGATTAAAAGAGCTCTTGCTTTGACCTGCTTCGAGCCGCGCACGATGTGGCAGGCCATCGCCATCCCCGACCCATGGTGGCTCTACGAGGGGCTTCCCTGGCGGGGACTCTGCCACAGGAATGGAGGATCTTCGTCCTCCGAAGAAAGGGCCCGCGACCTTGCGCCGAATGCGTGGTTTCTCAATGGTGGAGATGATTGCGGTGCTGGGCATCATTATAGTCGTGCTCGGCATTATGTTCATCACCCTGCAACCCGCATTGAGAGATGCGCGCGTGAACGGGGCCTATGACAACGTCCTGATGCTGTTGCGTACCGCCCGTCAGCGCGCGATTGCGGAGCGCAAACGTTACATCGTTGTCTTCGGACAGCCCGCGCCAACCGGGACACCGGTGCCGCTTGGCGCGCCCAATCCCTCCAGCATTCAGGTGTTCCGCTGGGACGTGGCGCAACCGGTTTCTCCCGCGCCGGTCGAGGTCAGCACGATTGATTTGCCGTTTGACATTCAGTTCCAGACCCTGTCGGGCGTTCCCACCGGCGCAGTCCCCGATGGATTCGGAAATGGCTCGGTGGCCATTGACTTTAATCAGGGCGTCGGCGCGGGCAGAACCAACCTGGTCATGTTTCTACCCGATGGCTCTGCACACGACATGCTGGGAAACCTGAACAATGGAATCCTGTATCTCGCCCGCAACGGCGATCTTTTCAGCTCGAAGTCAATCACGGTATTCGGGAGCACGGGCAGAATCCGAGGCTGGCGGCTGGTGAGTCAGTCGGGAGTAGCGACATGGATCGAGCAATAGCCAAGAAACGAACGCGGCAGGAGGGATTCACGCTCCTGGAAGTGATGATTGCCATCGTGGTCCTCACGATTGGTCTGGTAGCCATATTGGCGTCCTTTGCTATGGCGGTAGGTACCACCGGACTCGTGCAGCAAGACGAAATCGCACGGCAAAAGGCGACCGAAGCATTTGAGAGTATCTTCACCGCACGCGCCACCAACCAGATTACGTACGCCCAGATTCAGAATACCCCCAATGGCATATTCACTGCCGGGCCGCAACCACTGATGGGAGCAGGCCCCGACGGATTGGACGGCACCGCCGATGATGGCCCACAACCTGGCTGCCCTGGCGTCTATCAATGCGTGATTTTACCGGGGCCAGACGGTGTCCTGGGAACGGCCGATGACGTGACCATGTCCCTTTCCTACTTCACGCGGACGATAACCATCAACCCTGTGCCGGCGGTAGGTGGCGGTCCTAACCCCAATTTGCGGCAAGTCATTGTGACAGTGTCGTACGCGACCCCTCCGGGCGGACAGCGCAGCTACACCGTCCAGGGCCTGATTTCGCCTTACCGCTGAGAGGCAGCAATGCAACCAGTGACTACCAATGAACGCGGTTTCACCTTGGTCGAACTCATCGTGGCTATGGCTTTGGGTTTGATGGTTCTGGCAGCGGTCACTGAAATCTTTCGCAGCGGAATGGAGGCCACATCCCTGGTCGTGAGGCGGGCCGAGATGCAGCAGAACGTCCGTGCCGGCGTCAACCTGATTGTCAAAGACGTGAGCATGGCCGGTGCCGGCTTGCGTCCTGGCGGCTTAGCTTTGCCGAACGGTGGCGGTGCGAGTGTTTCCCGCTTCACCTGCGATCAGGGCGGAACTTGTTGGTTGAATAACAATGGTTATCCTACCGGCACAATCGGAACTCCGCCAACGCAGGTCAACAATTACATGTACGGCCTGATTCCGGGACCGGGTAATGGCATGGAAAAAGGCGGGCCGGGAGTGATTCCCGCCACCAACCGCGCGGCCGACGCCATTACGGTCATCTACGTCGATTACAGCTTCCCGCTGAATCAATACCAAGTCACCTTTCCGGACAACACCGGCACCACCATCAATCTCGCTTTGCCTGTGCCCGTCCCTACGCCTCTTCCGCCGCCCGCGGATGATCCGGCGAACGGAATCAAGGTGGGTGACCTGATTATGCTGAGTAACAGTGCAGGCGGCGACGGCTGGGCCATCGGAGAGGTGACCGGCATTACGCCGGGTGGAAGCGCGATTACCTTCAGCAACCTGGATCCTTTGAATATCAACCAGTCTGGCGCCACGCAGGGCAATATCGCGTCCATCACCTGCTGCAGCCCGACCACTGCGTGGCGGATCATGGCGGTGACTTATTTCGTAGAAGTCCCCGCCAATCGTCAGCCGCCGCGGTTGATGCGCCAAGTCAATGGGCAGCAACCCGTGCCGGTGGCGGACAACATCATCGACTTGCAGTTCACCTATGACCTGTGCGATTCGGTCACGACTGGGCCCACCTGCGCCAATGTCAAAGACCCTATCGGAGCCGGTTTCACGCCCAGCCAGATTCACAAGGTAAACATAACGTTGATGGGACAGAGCATGTTGTCTGGAAACAAGGCCCAAAACATGGCTCTGGTGAGCTCAGTCAGTACGCGGAATCTGAATTTCCGCGACCGCTACAAGTAATGGCTTAAGAGTTCGGGAGACAAGTCTATGCGTAACGCCACAAGTCGCTCGCGAGGATTCACGCTGATCGCCGCTCTGCTCCTGCTGACCCTGATGTCGGGCATCGCTGTGGGTGTGATCATGCTGGTGGGCAGCGAGACGCGGATGGGCGGCAATAATAAAGAGAGCAACGTGGCGTACTACGGCGCTGAAGCCGGTATGGAAAAGCTCACCGCCGACCTCGCCCAACTCTATCAGGTAAGCCTTGCTCCCAGTCCAACGGCGATTGCCAACCTGGCTAACAACCCGCCTACTCCAGCCATGGTTCCAAACATGAATTACGTGGAGAGCATCAAGCCGACAGTGGTCGATGCGGCCGGCAACCCCTTGGCAACTTGGGGTACGATCAGCGCCGGGCCGAATGCCGGCTTGACTGCGGAAAAGGTTCTTTACACCCTGCAAGTGAACGCTACCCGTCCCGGTGGCGCTAACGTCAACATGCTCCGCAACGTCGAGGTGGCGCTGATCCCGGTGTTCCAGTTCGGCGTCTTTTCCGATAGCGACCTGAGTTATTTCGCCGGCCCGAGATTCGATTTTCGCGGACGCGTGCACACCAACGGCAACCTTTACGTGGCCAGCGGCTCGACTTTGGTCTTTTACTCGAAAGTCACGGCGGCCGGTCAGATCATTCGTGACCGTCTGGCCAATGACTGGCCCACTTCCAGCGGTTACGGCGGCACGGTGTACGCTGCCAATGCAAGTGGCGGCTGCAACACGGCTCAGCCCGCCACCAATTGTTTGAGCTTCGCGGTCCCACAAGCCAGCTGGAGCGGCGGTATTCCGTCCGCCGGCGCACAGAACCCGGGATGGTTCAATATCTCCACCAACACTTACAACGGATTTATCGCCAACAATGCAACCGGCGTAACTCCGCTGACGCTTCCTTTCGTGGGCGGCGCCAGCATGAATGCCAGCGCGACGCAGATTCAGATTATCCGCAAACCACCCGCCGGTGAATCCGCAACTTCGCCCCTGGGTGCTTCGCGCGAGTACAACAAAGCCGAGATCAGGGTAATACTGGCCGATACTTTGGCCTCCCTCCATACCGACGGAAGCGCAAGCCCGAATCCGGACGGACAAGACGTTTGGCTGGGCGGGCTTTCCGTCAACAACGTCCCGGGAACGCCGGCGGGATCCACCAGCTACTTCGCGCAAGCCCAGGGCGGCTATGATCCAAACTGGTTTCCGACTACCGGCAACTGGAATTTCTTTGACAGTTATCTGCGCGTCGAATATCTAAACGGAAACACCGGTAACTGGGTGGGTGTCACGAACGAGTGGCTAGGCCTGGGATTTGCTCGAAGCCTCCTTCCGCGAAACGCTCCTGGTGCCGATGTTACTGGACACCCGAACGCCATCCTGATTTTCCAAAAACGCGCCGATCGCAACAGCGATGGAGCAATCACTCCCACGGACACTCCCGCCCCGAACCTGACCGGCCCCAATTCGCAGTACAGTTGGTATCCGATCAACTTCTACGACGCGCGCGAAGGTTTCCCGCGCGATTCGACCACCCTGGCGGGCACGACTTGCTATGCCAACGGCGTCGTGAACGCAGTTGAGATCGATGTGGCCAACCTGCGGCAGTGGCTGCTGGGCGCGATTGGCGCCAGCGGTCCCAATGTGAATTTCACCAATCAGAACGGCTACATCCTGTACTTTTCCGATCGCCGCGGAATGGTGGCCGACCCGAATGTAACGCCGGTTGCCCTCAATGGCGCGTCCGGACTTGAGGACGTTACCAACTCTGGCTCCGCGAATGGCTCGCCTGATGGCGCGCTTGATCCCGTTTACTCCAATGGCTATTCGCCCGAAGATGTCGACGAGAACAACCTGCTCGACAATTGGGGAGCGGCCAGTGTGGGTGGCGGCTTTAAGAACCTCGGTGCAGGTCTCGCTGCCCCCTTCTTGAGAGTCGATTGCCTGAGCGGCAACGGCAATGCCTACGCCAACAAAGTCTCGGGCGCTCGCCACGTGCTGAAGTTGGTGGACGCCGGGCTCGGCAATCTTCCCACCCTCCCGCCCCTACAGGGCGGTGGTGGCGGATTCACCGTAGTTTCCGAGAACCCCGTCTACGTGCAGGGCAACTACAATAGCTCCGCCACCGATCCCTTCTGGTCAAATCCGGACACTACCAGCGACGTTCCCCATGCCGCCGCCGCAATCATTGCCGATGCGGTCACTTTCCTTTCTACCAACTGGAGTGATTTCGAAAGCATGAAATATCCCAGCGCGCTCGGTTCCCGGCCCGCGGCCAATACCTATTACCGCATGGCAATCGCTGCCGGCAAGGGGGTGAACTTCCAGCATATCGGCGGGACCGGCCAGGACTTCGGAACCGATGGTGGAATGCACAACTTCCTGCGCTACACCGAAAACTGGGGCGGCCAGACGCTTGGTTATCGCGGCTCCTTGGTAAGCCTCTATTACTCCCAATATGCCACCGGTACGTTCAAGTGCTGCACGCTCGTCTACAGCCCGCCCGCTCGTAACTACCAGTTTGACACCCTGTTCTTGAACCCGGCGAACCTTCCCCCCGGCACGCCCATGTTCCAGGACATCGTCAACCTGAGCTACCGGCAGGATTTCACTCCTTACTAAGGAAGTCCTGTCAGGTTTGGGGTAGATGGGGAGGGTTTAGCGGGCTTGACGAGATTGGTAGTGTTGTCTTGGCGATTCCGGGTTTGCCGACCATCAGCCGCCGAGCTTGCTGGGCGGTTGATGCCTGTTCCTAATTAAATTTTGGGCGCTGGCGTCACAGCTGAAGGCGTTACCCTGATGCAAATCTGGTTGTTTTTTCCGCAGGCTGTGCAGCCATGCCCTTCTCGAAGGCAGATCCTCGGATCTGCTTTGTCGGTCGGTTGCCCCTCGATGACAATCTAGGTGCAAGGTGCCCCATGTCTCGCGCTTTCGGCGAGACATGGGGATTCCCTCAGTGACCAAAGCGTCAGTCCGGCTTTGCGACGCGCGCGGCGACGAACTGATAGTTAGTCCCGTCGAAGAACAACAAACCACGCACGCGGATCTTCGTGCTCGGAGCCACGGGGGTCATCTCTTGCGTCCCCGGCCCCTGATACACATTCACGCTAGACACACCAGTCAGTTTTACGAATGCCGAGTCGGCATCCAGTAGCAGCAAGAAGCTGGCATTGGAACCCATTGGCGCTGCACCAACCGTTCCCGACAGCGCTTGCCGCTGCAGCCTCACCTGGGTTGCTGAGAAGCTGTTTTTCATCTGGCTCGTTACCGGGGCGTTCACCTGTACGCGCTGTCCCACCGCCACCGTGACCTTGTCGAACTTCGGTGTGAACGGCAAACCTCGAAGCAGCATGGAGAAGTCCGAGTTGCCTAGCGGACTTTTGAATACGGCATTGGAGACGTCCACGGTCAGAGGCGTGCCAACCATGTCCGTGGACATGTTGCCACCTTCGTGTAGCACCAGCAGCGTCACAGAAGTGCCAGAAGTGGCGGTAACAATGCCGTCGGCTTCCATTCCCTCGCTGGCTTCCATCAACTCGACCTTGGTAGCAAGCAGGGAACCGTCGCTCTGCGTGACGGCGTCTACCTCCACCAGCATGCCGGGGTTCAGATCAGCAAACTGGGGGATGCCATCCTCGAATTTCGTATTCGCGTCTACAGTGAAAGTCTGCGCCGAACTACCAGGCTCCGGCGTCAGGGCAAAAGACGCGGCCATAGCGCCGCTGATTGTGCCAACCATGTCCTCGATCTCGCCGTGCTCTTCGTCGTTTTCCTGTTCGCCAGAAGAAATCACCTGAACGGAGACCGTAATCACCGGATTGATACCGGTCACGTTTCCGGCAGAATCAAACGTGAGTGACTGGGCAGCGTTGAAATCGAAGCTCAGAACACTCGGTGCCTTGCTGATGGTGACGGCAGGGTTGAACATGACGTTGATGGTCGTGTTCAAAGTAAATGTCTTTTCAACCGGCGTAGTGCTGCTTGCCGGAATATAAGTCACGTCCACGGTTGAAATGGAGACCGCGGCAGATTGGTAGGTGCCAGGCGGCACGTTTGCCGCCACGAACGACTCCACCGTGCCTGCGAGATGCGTCAACTCGATCTTTGTCGGCGAATCCAGAACCGTGATTGTTCCTCCGCCCTGCTGCATCAGGTCAACGTGGGTGATGGTCAAGACCAGCGACAACACTGAGTCGGCGGGTGCATCACCGATCTTGAACTGCACGTTGGCAGCCGTCATCGTGGTTGTCTTGTTGGCTGCGTTACTGCAGCCGAATGCAACCAAAGCCAGGCCCATAGCCAGGGCCAACATAGTGAATCGCAAAAATCGAGGGTTCAACATGTTCCTCCTCCTGCTGTTCCGACTAAACCTGGAAATTGGCCATGCAAACTGAAAGTCAAGATTGCCGAGTGCAGACGAAGAGAGTCAGCGCACCGAGGTGGTCGCATTAATCAGCTCAGAACGCTCTCCTTCAGGAGTTGACATCATGCAATTCCAACTGCATTCCTGTGGCGCACGGTAACGACTGATTGGCAAGTCTCCTGCCTAATCACCACATGAATAACAATCTTACTTTCAATCGGATATCACTACAGGATCGAGAGTACTTGGGTCATCCCGACCCAGTAATATGGCGCGAGGCGACACTCCCTTCGCTGGACGCGCTTGTACAGGAATCCGTACAAGAGCACTCCATGAGGTGGTGGCAAAGGAGCCGAACCCAGCGGCCTATTAACTCAGCTAGCGTTTGGCGTTCTGGGATTCGGTTAGTTGCTCGGCGATTTTTAATTCGCGCGCGGCATCTTCACTCTTGCCGAGCTCACGATACGCTTCGCCCAGCAAATGGTGTGGGATTGGATTATTGGGATCCATCGCCAGGGCGTGCTCGAGAGCACGCACCGCCAGCTCCGTCTCTCCTTTTTTCTCCAGCACTTTCCCCATCAGGATGTACGGCCCGGTGGATGTGGCATCCAGCCAGATGGAACGCTGCAGAAGGCGTTCGGCATCGTCGAATTTTTGCACGTGGGTGTAGGCGTCGGCAAGCTTGTAATAAGTGGCCGCATGTCCGGGATTGATGGCCAGTTCCTTCTCGAATTCTGCGATGGCTTCCGGAATGCGGGACTTGTATAAGTACAGCTCGCCCAGCAAGTAGTGCGCCAGCGGAAGCTTGGGATCGAGCGCGACTGCCTTCTGCGCGTGTTCTTCGGCAATGGGATCAAATTCCTGGCGAAACAGCATGCGCGCGGTGAAGAGGTAGCTGGCGGCCGAGTCGACCGGCACATCGAACATGCGGGCAAAGGCTTCGCGCGCCTGCGGGTAGTTTTTGGTCTGGATGTAGCAAATGCCCAGGACGTAGGAGGCGTCGACGTTGGCGCGCGAAAACCAGGTCTGAACCTTGTCGAGCAGCGGGATGGCTTCAGCCGGATGGCCGCTGAGATAGTAAGAAAGGCCGAGCAGTTGCGTGGCTTCGTTGTCGCCGGGATCCTCTCCGGTCGCCTTCTTCAGCAAGTCCACCGCTTTCATGTAGTCGCCCTTCTTGTAGTAAGCGGTACCGAGTTCACGAGCCAAGCCCTTCCTAGCAGGATCCTTTGCCGATAATCCCTGAAGCTGAGCAATGGCTTCGTCGTATTTGCCCTGGTCCATGAGACGGCGGGATTTCTCGAAGTTGGAGGACTGTACGGCGGCTGCCGAAGATTTATCGGGGGCAGATGGCGTGGCGGCTTGACCGGCCGAATAAGAAAAACCGCCCGTGACCAGCACGAAAATGAATATCACTCTCAGAAGGGACATGGATGAACCGGGGAGTCAGACGTCTTCAGAATTAGAGCACAAAACAAAGATCAGTGGGTTACGGGGGCTTCTGCAACTCCGACGTACTTGTCGGCTCCTCCGTAATATAAGAGATAGTGATTGGCTTGACGCACCATCCCTTCGACGAAAACCACATTGGGCACCTGGCCGACTTTTTCCCAGTCTTCTTCGGGAGCAAAGATGGGATGATCACTGCGCCAGATGAGCTTGCGGGGATCTCGGCGGTCGAACCCAGCGATGCCAGTGCGATAAACGAGCTGGTCGTCAGCAGCGTTGTAGATGAGGATGATCCCATCGGAAGTGACGATCGGCGGCGGACCGGGTTCGACCACGCGGGAATCGAACTGTCCCGGGCGGCGGGGCACCACCGGGGTGTCAGTGGCCTCAGTCCAGTGGATCAGATCGGAAGAGTAAGCGAGACCGGTCTGGTCAGTCTTATCCGCACTCGTGCCTAGGAAATACATCCAATACTTGCCATCGATCTTCTCGGGGACGATTGCCCCTGATTTGGTCCAGCCGACGTTCCAGTGGCCTTTGTAAGCCGGCAGGATCACGCCTTTGCGATGCCAGTGCATCAGATCCGTCGAAGTGGCGAGGCAGAGCTGCGCGTCTTTTTTGTTGTAGCCGGTGTAGGTCAAATAATAGGTGGCGCCGAACTTGACCAAGCGTGGATCCTCGACTCCGCCGTCTTTCTCGTAATCGGTTTCGGGGGAAAGCACGGGCTCGGGACGTCGAGCAAAGTGGATCCCGTCTTTGCTTTCGGCGTAACCAAGACGCGACGTGCCAGCCTGGTCTTGCGCGCGATACAGCATGACGGACTGGCCATCGTGTCGGACCACAGCCGGGTTGAAGGTTCCCGCGGATTCCCAGGAGATGCCGCGAGGTGAGATGACCGGGCCGTTCGAAACGCGGCGCCAAGCACCGAACGGGAGAGTCTCTGCAGTAGCAAACAACAGAACGGCACACAGAGAAACCCTCCAGAGAATTTGTACCCTTGTGATCATCTGCAGCATGGGGATTGAGTGGAACTGGCGGTCCAAGCAAATTCAGAGCAATCGGCACACAAAAACAAGGAGGGAGTCGAGACCCCCTCCTGAGATAACATCAATCGAGACTAGAAAATGAGTTTAAGCCCGAACTGCAGTTGGCGCATGGTCGTGCCATCCTCGATGTTTCGAATCTGGCCGTTGTTGCCGCCGCAGTCCACGCAGGTTCCGCCGGTCGCGCCGTAATCCTGCGAACTGAAGCCCAGGACGGGATGATTGAACACGTTGTAAGCGTCCATCCGGAACTGAACGGTGAACCGTTCGGTGGCCCGGAAGTTCTTGGAGATACCCATATCATCACTGAAGTGATGAGGGCCTCGGAAGCTGTTCCGACCCACATTGCCATCAGTCCCGCAAGCGGGTAAAGAGAACTGCCCTGATGTAGGCCGCGGCAGACCGCAGCTGTCGGTGACGCCCACAGTAGCTGTGGACAGGTCGTACGCCAGACCGGTAACCGGAGTGAAGTACTGAATAAAGGGCTGTCCACTGGCCGGATGCTGCAAACTCCCAGCTCCCACGTGGAATCCGCCACGGTAGTTCGGCAGGCACGGACCTGTATCGTTGATTTCGCCGCACTCGCCGGCGTTAGCGGTCCAAGGGAGACCGCCACTCCAGTTCAGGCCATTGCTGATTTGCCAGCCGCCTACGATAAGGTCCAACGCTCGACTAGCATTTCCTGCGAACGTCTTCCCTCTTCCGAAAGGCAATTGGTAGACCGTATCCACTAGAAAGACGTGGTTACGGTTCATGTCATCTGGACCGTAACTCTGCCGCGGCGCAACCGAGTACAAGAAATTGTTATCGTTGGTAAAGTTGTTGGCATGGGAGAAAGTGTAAAAGGCGCTGAATTGCAGACCTTGGGAAAACCGCTTGTCGACTTTAACTTGCAGCGAGTTGTAGTTACTGCTGGCGTCATTGCCAAAGTAGTTGCCCATGATCTGGTCGTTATTGCAGCAGACTAGCTGAAACTGTTGCGGGACGTTGCTTTGACCACATAGCCCTGTCCTGGTGTCGCAATCCGGATAGACAAAATGGTTGTAGTACGGCCGGCGCTGATCGCGTGGGGTGGTGGCAACGAACGAGGCCGAGCAACTTACGTTCGGGGCCGAACACGATGTTCCTGGTGGAGCGGGTATCGTCTTGCCAGGATTAAGCGGGTCGGGTATTGTGCCGCTAACAATCGCAGCTCCAGGCCCGAAGGGCACCTGGTTTGCGTTGTAGGCCGGCCCGTTTCCGGCGAACCCATGCGTCCCCTTGTTAGCTACATACCCGACTTCCAGACTGATGGTGTTCGTAAGCTGTCTCTGTACGGTCAGATTCCACGCGTCCAGCGTCGGAAGGCGTTGAAATTTCGGACGCATTCTTGCTTGGACATCGTTGCCCGGTCCGCCCAAGGGCAGAACTCCGTTCGAGGGAATCGCAGGGAAGGTAAATACCGGCGGCCCTTGCGAGAGCGTGAAAGCCGGGAAATAGGCGTCATCAACTCCGGCAGGTAACCCATTGTTAACCAAGTTGTTGCTAGCGGTGACGCTCTGGTTCACCAATACTGGCAGGTTCTGAGTCACAGCGTGGCCGAAATTCGAACCAAAGACACCGATGTCATAGCTGCGACCGTACCCCATCCGGATAACGGTCTTGGGTGTGATCTGATAGGCAACGCCAAGCCGCGGCGCGAACGCCTTCCAGTCATTGCCAATATTGCCGTTCAGTCCATAAGGACCGTAACCGGCAATGCGGATAATTCCTTCCTGCGGGTTGGCAAAACCGCCGTTGCCCTTTCCGTTCACGGATTCGGGCATGTACAGCTCCCATCGCAAACCGAAATTGAGACTCAGCTTGGAAGTCATGCGCCAGGTGTCTTGGCCGTAGAAGAAGAAACGATTCTGTCGCTCTGCGGCAGTCAGGCTGCGGCTAATGAATCGGTTCATGTTGTGAACGTCGCCCAGCAGGAAGCCGCCGATGCCGTTGCCTCCCACACCTTTGTTTGAGGTGGTACCCGAATCAAAGTGCATGACTCCAACACGGTCGGCATCACTGGGAACGCGCAGGTTGTAGGCCCGACGAATGTCAGCGCCAAACTTGATCTGGTGATTGCCCCTCATCTTCGTCCAGTTGTTGACGAACTGAAGCTGTTGCTCACTTTCAATGAGTGGGCAATTGCAGCGGCCAACGTTGAGTCCGTCGCCGAAGGCACTCAGCACTCCAGGTTGCCCGTTAGGTCCGTCTCCCTGGAAACTCGGCCAACCCGACGTAAACAGGTCGCCAAAGTTATCGTTAGGAATACCCACATCTTTGGCTGGAGTCTTCCCCTCGTCTGGCTTGTGCGTGGTTGGGTTGTACTTGAACCAGCCGAAACGAAAGTCAGTCAGCAGTGAACTACTAAACGTCTTGGTGAACCCCGTTGCCAAGCTGTAGTTGTGAGTAACGGAACTGCCGGCAAGACCCAACTGGCCTAGGCCGACTCCACCGAGCGCCCCTAGCGACCCCTTACCCGATAGGCTAAACCTAGCCAAGCTGAACCGACCAAAGACGTTCACGGTTGAACTGGCGGTGTAATCGACGCGGGTGTCGAAGCTGTTCTGCGAGAAGGGTCCGGAACCCGAGGCAACGAAGTTGTTAGTGACCTGGGAATTGCTCGGGGTTAGTTGTTGGTAAAACTTAAGGATGTTTTGAGCAACTGGCGATATGCGCGCCAAGGGAATCCAGTTGGGCTGCCCGTTAGGCCCGAGGAAACGCGCGCGCCCGCTACCATCGGTTGCACCAGTGGTGCGGTCATAAAGGAACGTGGAAGGATCACCCGGCGTGCCGTTGCCGAAGAAGGGCACATACTGATCGAGTTTGCAGAATCCGCTGCCGTCACCTGGAGCGATGCACGTCTGCAGCACCTGCGGCGTTGGAATCGTGAGGGTATTGGTAATGCCGACCGATTGCCGGGTACCTTGATAGTCACCAAAGAAGAAGAGTTTGTCCTTCAGAATGGGTCCGCCGAAGGTGCCACCGAACTGCTGCCACCGGGAAGATGGAATGAATCGGCCGGTGACCGGATCCGGCTTGAACTGCTGAAAGGGGTTGCGCGCCTGGGTAGCGTCTGTGCGGCGGAAATAGAATCCGTCGCCATGGAAATCGTTACTGCCGGATTTTGTTTGCACCGTCATGATGCCGGCCACTGCTTTGCCGAATTCTGCATCATAATTCTGAAGATTGAACTTCGTCTCGGTGACGGCGTCGATGTTGGGATTCACGACAATGATCCCCAAGATGGGGTCTTGGTTATCGGTACCATCGAGTTCATATGCCGTGCCGCTGAAGTGCTGCCCGTTTACAAAGATTTGCTGACTCCCCTGCGGATTCTCGGTTGCGGCGTGGCTCCAGCCAACGAGTTTCTGGGTGCCGGGCGCCGCCAACTCAAGGCTCTGGAAATTGCGGTTGAGCAGTGGCAGTCCTTCCACCATCCTGGAATCAAACGTAGTTGCCACGTCAGCTCGGTCGGTTTTCAACTGCGGCGCTTCGGCAGTGACTTCGACGGTCTCCTGAGTACCACCTACCTGAAATTGCGCATCCACGCGCGATCCCGTGTCCACAGAAACGATGATGTCTTTGTACTCTACGGTTTTGAAGCCTGGCGCTTCTACACGCACCGTGTAAACGTCTGGGATCAAGTGTGTAACGGAATAGTTACCATCCGGGTTTGTAGTCGTTTGATCGGACGTGCCCTTTCGCTGGTTGGTAACCGTCACCTTCGCATTGGGCACGGCCGCACCTTGGGGATCGGTAACCGTACCGAGAATGCTGCCGTAGACCGCCTGGGCAAAAGCCGAGGTCGAAGCCAGGGTGAGAACCAGGAATGCCAGAGTGACTGCTGCCAAGATCAATCGCCTAGTCATAGCAAATTCCTCCGCAGGTCGTTCAGGCACGACATCGCCGGGGCTGCCTGTTTTCCGTGGAAGCTACTGCTGTTGGTGTTCGAAGTGGGAGTCTGCGCTTTATGGGCAACTGCTGAAAAAATGAAACCGCCCCCGGACAGAGATAGACAGCTCGCACGATGCGTCGAATTGGAAGAGTGTCTCAAGAGGGTGGACTCTCGACAGCTCCCAAAGCTGACACGAAAGCGTGGCGCAACTCACGTTCCAATGCGACCGCCACGCTAATCTCCTTACTTTCACTTGTCAAGAGAAGTTTTGCACAACTTTCGAGGATATGAAATCGCGTAGATTTCGATTTAGTTCTATGAAAAATCATGCGTCCATCCGGTGGTCTTTAGCCTTGGATAGGCACAAAGAATGTAACGTCTCCATCAGACGATGAATGCTATTCCGCTGGCGGGGTGAGGCGAGGGTCCAGATCGTTCGCTTTTTTGAACTCCTGCTCGGCTTCCTTCTTCTCCCCCTTTCGCGACATCGCGATTCCCAGCTGGTAATGCGCAGGAGCATAGGTAGGAACCATGCGGATGGCGTTTCGAAATTGCGAGATCGCTCCGTCCAGGTCGCCGACGGCCAGTAAACGTTTGCCGGAATTGGTGGCAAAAGTCGCGGCCTGCAGATTCGTTTTTTCCTTGGCAATGGATTCGCCGGCTCGAGCCTCAGCTGCAGCTCCGGCGGTATCACCGATCTGGCGCAGGACAGCCGCTAAGGTGGTATGCGCGCCGGCAAAATCGGGCTGCAGGCGAATTGCCTCGCGCAACTCGGCAGCGGCGTCCGGCAAATTTCCCTGCTGCTTCAACACCGTACCCAAGGTGTAATGCGCTTCCGCGTAGTCGGGTTTGATCTTGAGCGCGGTGCGAAGTTCGTCGGCAGCGTGCGGGAAATCGCCCTGCTGCCAGTAGGTGATACCCCAGGTGTAGTGGATGTCAGCCTGATTGGGGTCGAGATGCGCCGCTTTCTGAAATTCAGCGGTCGCATCGGCCAGTTGGTCCTTGAGCTTGAGCGCCAGGCCAAGATTGTAGTGAAGCGTGGCGTCGTCGGGAGCAGTTTCGAGGGCGGAGCGAAACTGTGCGATGGCGCCGTCGAAATCCGACTTTTGCAGATAGGCGATCCCCAAGTTGCCGCGGTAGGAGGCATCATTCGGACGCAGGCGCAGGGCCGCTTCAAATTGAGCAATAGAATTGGACGCTTGGCCCGACTGGATGAGCGCGAGACCCAGGTTGTTGTGGGCGTCAGGATTCTCGGGCTGAAGCCGCACCACCTGCTGAAAAGCAGTGATGGCGCCATCAGCATCGCCAGCACGCTGAAGCAACAATCCCAACTGATTATGGGCTTCGGCAAGATCGGGCTGAAGTCTTACAGCGACCTGGAGTTCGCGGATCGCTTCATCCGGCTCGCCTCGGTCTTCCAGTACGCGGGCCAAATAATAATGAGGCTGAGCGCTTTTCGGATCGAGTTGCACGGCTTTGCTGAGCAGATTCCGAGCTTCGTCTAAAAGTTTTTGTTGCCAGCATACGACGCCGAGATGAAGGTTCGCGTGCGGGTCACTTGGCTGCAAGCGCAGGGCTTCGGAAAATTCCGCAGCGGCCTCGGCGAAGCGCGATTTTTGCGCCAGGACCGAACCCACTTCGTCGTGCAAGTCTGCCCGCTGGGGGTCGAGTTCGGTGGCCTGCTGCAACTCGGCAGTGGCGCCCTCGAGGTCTCCGGCGAAGCTCAGCACACGTCCCAGCGTGCGATGGGTCTCCGCGTCCTTCGGGGCAAGGCGAACCGCTTCGCGGGCTGCAGGGACCGCTTGCTGGAGATCGCCCTTCTGAGCCAAAGCGCTGGCCAGGCTGGTTTCGGCTTGCGGAAAATCTGCCTTCAACTTTAGCGCAGTGCGGAAATGAGAAATCGCAGAATCCAGGTCTCCTTGCGTAAACAGCACAAACCCGAGCGAATTGTGTGCCTCGGGGCTTCGTGGCGCGAGTTTGAGCACATGTTCGAAACTTATGCGCGCGGAATTAAGGTCCCCACGCTTCAGCGCAGCGAGGCCTTTTTGATAGATCGATTCGGCCTGCGCCGCACCCTCTTTCTGAGGAGCAGCGTCAGCCAGCCCGGTGAGACACACCAGAAAAATTCCGACGTGCAGGGCTTTGCAGATCATGGCGTGGAACCGCAAACTCGAAATCACATCTAATGTTCAAGCATAGCAACAAACAGCCGCCTTGACCCAAGCCGGCGAGCGCCACTACGATGCTGCCAGGGCCATGGTTTCAAGTCGTTGTCTTCGCACACAGTTCGCCGGGGCGGTTGGGTCGGCCGTTGTGTTGATGAGTGTGCTGACGACCGCGCAAGCAGCAAAACCGGCACCTGCCAAAGATCCTCCCTCTCTTGCTCACTTCACCGATATCGCCGAGAAGGCCGGCCTCACGATGACCAATGTTTTCGGCGGGCTGGACACGAAGAAGTACATCATCGAGACAACTGGTACCGGTGTCGCGATTTTCGATTATGACAATGATGGCTGGCCCGACATTTTCATGGTGAACGGCACCACTTTGGAAGGTTTTCCCGCGGGAAAGTCTCCGACGAATCATCTGTATCGCAACAATCATGACGGCACCTTCAGTGACGTGACCATGAAGGCCGGTGTGGCGGCTTCGGGCTGGGGACAAGGAGTGTGCGCGGGCGACTACGACAATGACGGCTGGGAGGATCTGTACGTCACTTATTACGGCAAGAATCGCCTGTACCACAATGAAAAGGGCGTATTCACCGAGGTGAGCGAGCCAGCAGGAGCGGCAGGATCAGGAAAGGCATGGGGATCGGGCTGCGCCTTCGTGGACTACGATCGCGACGGCTTCCTGGACCTGTTCGTTGCCAATTACGTGGATTTTGACGTCTCGACCACGCCTGCGCCGGGAGAGCGGGCGGCCTGCGTTTGGAAAGGCACCCCTGTGATGTGCGGGCCGCGCGGCCTGCCGGGAGCGAAGAACATTCTTTATCACAATCGGGGGGACGGAAAGTTTGAGGACGTCACGGCCAAGGCGCACATAGATCAGACCGATGGTCACTACTCTCTCGGAGTAGTCACGCTCGATTTCGACGATGATGGCTGGCCGGACATCTATGTAGCTTGCGACAGCACACCGAGCATTCTCTATCGCAACAATCATGATGGAACTTTCACCGATGTTGCCGTTACGGGCGGCGCCGCCTTCAACGAAGATGGCCGCGAACAGGCAGGGATGGGGATCACGGTAGGCGATTTTGACGGCGACGGGCGCCTGGATCTTTTCAAAACTAATTTTTCAGATGATACGTCCACCCTGTATCGCAATAACGGCGACGGCACCTTCACCGATGCCACATTTGCCGCCGGGCTGGGCCTGCATACGCAATACCTGGGCTGGGGCACGATGTTCTTTGACTTCGACAACGATGGCTGGCCGGATTTGATCCTGGCCAACGGGCACGTGTACCCAGAAGTCGACAAATATCACCTGGGAAGCAGTTTCCAAGAGCCGCGTATCCTTTATCACAACAACGGCAATGGCACGTTTACTGATATATCCATGACTTCTGGGCCGGGGATTTCGACAGCGGCGTCCTCTCGCGGGCTGGCCGTGGGCGACTTGTGGAACGATGGCCGGCTGTCGGTAGTGATTAGTAACATGAGCGCAAGGCCCAGCCTTCTTGTGAATGACCTAGGCTCGCCCAGTCACTGGATCGCATTCAAAACGCTGGGAACGCGCTCCAATCGTGATGGAATCGGGGCACGCATCACGGTGAAGGTCGGCAAGCGGATCATGGTCGACGAGGTTCGCAGCGGGGGAAGCTACATCTCGCAAAGCGATATGCGGGCGCATTTTGGGCTAGGTAGCGCGGGGAAAGTCGATTCGGTCCAGTGATAGCATTAACAGCCTGAAGGAAGGTTCTGGGGTGGCGCTAATTGGGCCAATCGATCGTAAAAGACCCGCTCCTATAGCCCAATCGGGAACCTGCCATACGGCATTTCCATAGGCGTGCTACAGGAAACCCCGTATGACTTGTGCGCGGAAGCAGAGTACGATTCGCCTGCTCCCCTTGCTTCGGAGGAAGGCTGGGGAGTTCGGGAGCCATGGGGATCGGCGCCTTCTTTTACTTAGAGTACGTCCCAAGGTGAGTGCAAGCCACTCGTCGACGTTTCCCTGTACCTGGCTGTTTGTCACCCACCCCGCTGAGGACCGCCTGAGGATAGAGGAACCGCCTATAAATCTTTGAAATCGCATCCACATGAGGTGGAACATGATTGCTTTTCTGCACCGGGTTTGGCGGGAGGACGAGGGTCAGGATATCGCGGAATATGCCGTGATGCTGGCAACGATTCTTATTATTGTGATTGGCACCATCCGGCTTATAGGCCAGCACGCCAACACTGCGTTCTCGAACGTCGCCAGTTCCCTCCAGTAGCGCCTCGGAACACATGGCTGTCGACGTGTAGCCCACCCTACTATGCTCGACGATGAGCGCACCTGAGAGTTGCCTTAGCATTCGGGTGCCAAAAACCAGTAATTCTTGTGCAGAGGTGTGTCAGCCGGCCCCGGACGCCAGCGCGTCGGATGCCGCCGATCGGACCATAATTCGTAAGCAACTCTCGCAGCTGCCCGTCCATGTAGCTGTCCAGATAGGCATCCCAATCACCGTGATGCGGGCGGCCATTATCCCAGGGGCCTCGATCTGATGCTGTCTTGCCGCGCGGTAGTAGTCCGGGTTGTGCAATCCAATTGAGAGTAATAGAAGAACAGCTTTATCCCCTGGCGATGACACTCATCGGCCAGCATTCTTAGGGGATCTTTCCCGTAGGGTGTGCGCTCAACGATATTCCAATCCGAGACCTTCGAGTCGAACATGGCGAAACCATCATGGTGGCGCGGGGTGATGGTGATGCATTTCATACCCGCCGCTTTCGCCAAAGCCACCCAGGCCTTCGCGTCAAACTTCTCGGGGTCGAAGAACTTGGGTAAACGGTCGTATTCCGGCACGGTGAGCTTTCTATCGTGAAAGATCCATTCGCCAGCACCAAGAACACTGTAGACACCCCAGTGAATGAACATGCCAAGTTTTGCGTCTTGAAATTCCTGGCGGGCCTGCAGATTCCCGGGTGTAGGCTGGTAACCTGCTTCTGCGGATGCAGGTGAGGTTGTGAGGCTCACAATGACAATTGCCAGTTGAGCCGTCGCGAGCAATTTACTAGCTTTGTTCATCTCTCGTCCGTTCACAAGCAAAGTAGTCCCTTCTGGGAGGTTCATAGGGTATCCAAAAACCCCACAGATCAGGTAGCTGCGGCGGCTCAGGAGCTCAGGAACGCACATTCTTGGCGTCGAGCCGTGCGCGGACAGCGCGCACTCTCCCTGGAGATCTTGCCACAGATTGTCCGAACCACCGGATTCGAATGGGTGCCCGGATTTTTCTGCAGCCTCGTGACGCCGGAAATAGCCGTACCATTTTCTTGCGTGTGAGTGAATGTCTGCGTCCCTGTACGCTACCGGTGGCAGGAATCGTGGCTTGATGTTATAAGTAACCGTTTAAATTCGCCAACTCAGCGACCGTGATCACCGTGCATTGTTTGCGGAGTCCTCTCATCGCGTTCGTTCTCACCGCGATAACATCGGTCCCAGCGCAGACGGCCTACCGCAATCCGAGCCTGCCTGTATCGCAACGGATGCAAGATTTGCTGAAACGCATGACTCTGGAGGAGAAGGTCGACCAACTGTCGAGCTGGCGCCGCTCCGCGATGTCGACAGACAATGCCGAGGCGCAGCAGATCGTGGAGAAGATTCAGAAACTCTCGGAACCGGGTTCGCAAGTGGGTCCGCGCGATACTGCAGTTTTGCGCAACGAGGCGCAGAAATTTCTAGTGGAGAGGACCCGGCTGGGCATTCCAGCTCTTTTCCAAGGTGAAGCGCTGCACGGATTCATGTCGAATGGGAGCACAAGCTTTCCGCAGGTGCTGGGCTTGGCCAGCACTTGGGATCCGGAGCTCGTCGAGCGTGTCTTCTCCGCCGCGGCCGACGAAATGGCGGCCGCCGGAGTCCGGCAGGCCTTCACCCCGGTTCTGGACTTGGCGCGTGATCCGCGCTGGGGCCGCACAGAGGAGACCTATGGCGAGGATCCGTTCCTGGTCTCCCGCATGGGCGTTGCCGCCATCCGGGGATTGCAGGGAACATCGTTTGTGATCGACCGTCATCACGTGCTGGCCACAGCCAAACATTTTGCCGCACACGGCCAGCCTGAGGGTGGACGCAACACGGCGCCCGCCAACTACTCGGAACGAATCTTGCGCGAGTCCTTTTTCATGCCTTTCCAGGCCGCGGTCGAGGAAGCTCACGTCGCCAGTGTCATGGCTTCCTACAATGAAATCGACGGCATCCCATCCCATATAAATCACTGGTTGCTCGATCGCGTTCTGCGCCAGGAGTGGCGGTTCCAAGGTTACGTGACCTCCGATGGCGGAGGTCTGCAGATGCTGGTTAACACTCACCATGTCGCTGCGGATTATGCCGAGGCGGCTAGAAAAGCCCTTGCGGCCGGTGTGGACTTCGATCTCTCGGACGGCTCGGTGTATCAGACGTTAATCGAACAAGCGCGGCGCGGCATCATTCCCGAAAAACAAATCGACGATGCGGTCGAGCGAGTTTTGGCGGCCAAGTTCCGACTGGGATTGTTTGAGAATCCTTATGCGGACCCCGATTACGCCGCACAAGTTACGAATAGCCGCGAGCATAAGGAGCTCGCATTGAAGGCGGCGGAAGAAGCCATCGTACTATTGAAGAACGAAGGTAACCTGCTGCCCCTCGATGGGAAGAAGATTAAATCCGTTGCTGTCATTGGCCCGAACGCTGCCGATGTTCACCTGGGAGGCTACAGCCGGGACCCGGGCCCGGGTAATCAGGTCAGCATTCTCGAAGGCATCCGGCAGCGTGTTGGCGCCGGAATTAAATTGCTTTATGCGGAAGGATGCAAGCTCACCAGTGCCAAGCCGGGCTGGGCAGGCTGGTACGTGGACAATGTCGCGCTGATCGATCCCCCAACCCAGGCGCAGAGCATCCAGGAGGCCGCCGTTCTCGCGCGCCAAGCCGATGTCGCGATCCTGGTGGTCGGCGAGAACGAGAGTACGAACCGCGAAGCCTGGTCAGAGCGACATCTTGGCGACCGCGACTCCCTGGACTTGCTTGGCGCCCAGGATAAACTCGTCCAGGCGGTCATTGATACCGGAATTCCCACAGTCGTGTTTCTGATCAATGGCCGGCCGCTCTCGATCAACTACGCGGCCCAGCATGCTCGGGCAATTATTGAGGGCTGGTATCTAGGTGAACAGGGAGGCATTGCCGCTGCGCGCGTGTTATTCGGGGACATCAATCCGGGCGGCAAGCTGCCCGTTACGTTTCCCCGTTCGGTTGGGCAGATTCCCGCGTACTACGACCACAAACCGTCACGCGACCGGAGCTATGCCTTCACTAACAGCCAGCCGCTATTTCCCTTCGGTTACGGGCTCAGCTACACGACCTTCGGCTTTGATAATCTGCGCGTAGAACCTGCCTTGATGGACGCCGGTGGCACAACTACGGTTCGGGTTGAGGTTACTAATACCGGCAATCGGGAAGGCGACGAGATCCCGCAATTGTACATGCATCAGCGGGTTGCCTCAGTTACACAGCCGGTCAAACAGCTGAGAGGCTTTCGCCGAGTAAGCTTAAGGCCGGGAGAAAAGACGACGGTGGAATTCCTCATCACGCCTGAAACACTGTCGATCCTGGATATCAATATGCGCGGTCGGGTCGAACCCGGAACATTTGACATCATGGTGGGTCCGGATTCCGAACACACCGCGACTGTTCCGCTGCAGATATTTGCGAGAGAGTAAGCAAGAGCCCGCCAAGGGCAGACCCGGTATTGGCTGCAAGTGAGGCAAGTTGGCGGATTAGGGATGAATTCTTGCCGCCCATCCGCCTCCAGGCGCCAGTGTGATCTTTAATTTAGAGCCATTGCTTATCTGGGTTTTGGTCTTTTTGTAATCACCCGCATAGCGATCGGCGTTCACGCCGTCCTGGTAAGCTTCCAGCCAGAAAGTTCCCGCGGGCAGGAAAGAGAAATCTACTTCCAAGTCGCGGCCGTTCCAATTTGTCATGGCGCCAACGTACCACTCCAGGTCCTTTCGCCTCGCCAGCAAGACATACTCGCCGAGCTTAGCGTCGAGCACTTTGGTGTCGTCCCAAACAGAAGGCACCCGACCCAGGAACTCCATCGCCTCCGGTTCGCGCAGGTAGTTGGAAGGATTATCAGCGAGCATCTGCAGCGGACTTTCAAAGACCACATACATCGCCAACTGATGGCAGCGTGTCCCAAGAGCCATCGGACGCCCGAAAATCGGCGCAAAGGTCTTCTTGGTCGCATTCAGCATGGCGCCGGGCGTGTAATCCATGGGTCCCAGAAACATTCGGGTAAACGGCAAAGTGAGATTGTGATCCGGCTGAGCCTCGGCGCTCCACTTGCTCCACTCCATGCCGCGAACTCCTTCGGTCGTGATCAGGTTCGGCCAAGTCCGCGTCATGGTTGCCGGCTTCTGATCGCCATGAAAATCCACCAGCATTTTGCGCTTGGCCGCCTCGCGGCAGACCTTGTGATAGAAGTCAATCAGCGGCTGGTCGCTGCGCTGCATGAAATCAACCTTGATTCCCTTGATTCCCCATCTTTCAAATTGATCGAGCGCCGGCAGGAATTGGTCATCGAAGGTTTTCCAGATCACCCACAGGATTATGCCGACATTTTTCTGCCGAGCATATGCGGTAAGCTCTTCCATATTAATTTCCGGAACCACATCCAGCACGTTGCCGAGCTTGTACCAGCCCTCGTCCAGAATGATGTACTCGATGCCGTACTTCGCGGCGAAATCTATGTAGTACTTGTAGGTCCGGGTGTTGATTCCGGATTTGAAGTCCACACCGTAGATGTTGGTGTCGTTCCACCAATCCCACGCGACCTTACCGGGCCGGATCCAGGATGTGTCTTCGACCTCGGAGGGCTTGGCCAGCAACCAAACCAGTTCACTGGTGATCAGATCACCGTCTTTCTGGGCAATCCCCAGGACTCGCCAGGGATAGCTGCGCGTGCCGCCAGTGATAGCAATGTAGTCGGCAGCCTCGACTACTTTGAGATCGCGGTCGCTTTCCAGCTTTTCTTTGAGGGGATATGGAGGAAAAGTTGCCACCAACCCATTGCTGCCGGTACCACGTAGCCAGAGGCCCGGATAATCGTCGAGGTCCGATTCAGCAAGTGCGACTTTCACGCCGTTAGCAGCTTCAACAATAGCAGGCAGGCTGGCGATCGACGATGGAGAGATCTCGGACAGCTTGATCGGCAAATATCTTCTTTCGTTATGCGAGAAAAAGCTATCTTCCTGGGGATAATAGGTCACGTAATCTCCAGGAAAATTAAAGTTGGCCTCCTCGTTATAGACTTTTACTTCATTTTGAGAGAGCGTGGTTTCCAGGCGATAAGCAACCCCTTCGTTATAGGCCCTGAACACAACGGCATAGTTCCCCCGCATCTCCAGACGCAGTTCGTTGTAGTTTTCCGGAATTTTGGCGAATTTCTGGCGGACGGGAGGCTCCACGATCCCTTCATAACTGCGTTGCTTGGCGGCTTTGACCTTCGGTTCGAGACCAAGGGTGTTGTGATCGATGTCAATCGATAAGGTGGAGTTCTGTAGTAGCGGCGTTCCCTTTAGCAGGACGTCATACTGCAGGCGATCGCCGGTTCGGATCCGCACCTCGATCTGCTTGTTCGGCGAGAACAGGCTGGAGCCGGCCTGGGCCGCCGCGTGCACAGCTAGGCAAATCAGGGGAATGAGGACAAGAGCTGCTTTCTTGCAGAGAAATTCCATCGAACTTTCTCCTAAACTCGAATGCCTGGTCAAATCTGGGTGGAGACATTGAGGCCCGGCGATCAAATCCGGAGTTGATTGACATCCGCCGGCCTCAAACAGGCTTCCCGGTCTGGTGTATACAGATTCGTAGCCGATTGAAACGGGACCCGTTAGCCTACGTAGTTGGATATAGTAATGAGAGTCGGCCCTGTCGCGCAAGGCGACTCTATTGCTAGTGATCGCTTCTGGGTTGGTACACCGGAAAGAGATGGTGACCGAGATCTGTCGGCAATTAGCCGTGGTACCGGATCGAGTTTCCTGATCGGAGAGGCGTATTCATGAAAGCTCTGTTGCTTTCCAATTACCGACAGCTCGAAATCACCGAGGTTCCCACACCCAGTCCGGGTCCGGACGAGGTTCTGGTTCAGGTCGCCGCTTGCGGAATCTGTGGCAGCGACGTTCACGGATACGATGGTTCGTCCGGACGTCGCATTCCGCCGATCATCATGGGGCACGAAGCCGCAGGAATCGTTTCCGCGATAGGCAAGGGTGTGACGGGAATTGCCAAAGGCGACCGGGTTACCTTTGACTCCACCGTCTACTGCGGAACCTGCGGTTTCTGCGTTCGTGGACAGGTCAATCTTTGCGATCGTCGTCAGGTTCTGGGGGTTTCCTGCTCCGATTACCGCCGGGCTGGAGCCTTTGCTGAATCTGTGGTCATCCCCTCCCGCATCGTTTACCGTCTGCCTGACAACTTGTCCTTTGCTGAAGCAGCGATGCTGGAGGCCGTGGCTGTCGCGCTACATGCCATTTCCCTAACTACGCTGGACGCGAATAACACGGCTTTGGTTGTGGGAGCTGGGATGATCGGTCTTCTTGCTCTGCAGGCCCTGCGGGTCGCAGGTTGTTCCCGCGTAATTGTGGTGGACATCGATGAGTCCCGCCTCCAGTTGGCGGAGAACATGGGGGCGGCTGCACTCTTGCGCGCAAGCGATCCCGACGTCCTTTCGCGCATCTTGCGTTTCTCGCGAGAGGGTGTGGAGGTTGCGGTAGAAGCGGTCGGCAAAGATGAAACGGTTCATCTCGCGATCAACAGTGTTCGCAAAGGTGGCAATGTTGTCCTGGTGGGCAACATCTCGCCCGAAGTGAAGCTTCCTTTGCAAAAGGTCGTGACCAGACAAATCAGGCTGCAGGGCTCCTGCGCCTCCTCCGGCGAGTACCCGCGCGCGATTGAACTTCTGGCAAGTGGATCGATTCGGGTAAAGCCGCTGATCACGGCTATCGCTCCTCTGGATGAAGGACCAAAATGGTTTGAGCGACTGTATGCGCGAGAGCCCAATTTGATGAAGGTTGTGCTTACGCCTGGGATGGTCTCGTGAGCGGACTCTTCGATCTGAGCGGGCAGGTCGCGGTGGTAACCGGCACCAGCCGCGGTCTTGGGCAATATCTGGCTCGTGCCCTGGCCAAGGCGGGGGCTGACCTGGTTCTCACCAGCCGAGACCGAACTCGTCTGACGGCGTTCGAAGCGGAAATGACCTCGCTGGGTCACCGCGCCGTGTCACTCGAACTCGACGTCCGCAGCCTCCAGAGTATCCAGAGCATGGTGTCCGCCGCGCAAGCGGCGTTTGGCCATCTCGATATCCTCGTGAACAACGCCGGATGCAATGTCCGGAAACCTGCGCTGGAAGTTACCTGGGATGATTGGAACCTGATCCTTGACACTAACCTGCGGGGCTCTTTTTTCGTCTCCCAAGCTGTGGCTCGCGGCATGATCGCGCGGCGCTACGGGCGCATAATCAACATCGGCTCTGTCACCAGTGTTGCAGGGTACGCAGGTCTGGCGCCCTACGGCGCCAGCCGCGGCGGCATCCGCCAACTCACGATGAGCCTGGCCGACGATTGGGGCCAGTATGGAATTACAGTCAACTGCCTGGCTCCGGGGTGGTTTCGTACGGAACAGAATAGGGCCTTGTACGAGAACAAAGAGTGGGTCGACTATCTCTGTGATCGCATCCCCCTGAAACGGCCGGGCCAGCCTCAGGATCTCAATGCGGCGGTCGTATTCCTGGCCGCCGAGTCCAGCCGGTATGTGACCGGGCAGACCTTGCTGGTGGATGGTGGAATCTCCACCGGCGCAACCCGTGCCCTCGTGCAACCTGCCCGGGCTGGCGCCAACGACCTCGAAGAGCCGAAGGAATAGGCAGAACAAATAATAGATTCCATGCGAATGCTCATAGTTGCGCTTGTCCTTGCTTGTGTCTCGCTTGGCCCTGCTCATGCGCAAAACTTCACCGACATTAAGCCTTCGCCACAACAACTGGCGTGGCAGGACCTGGAGTTTGGAGTGCTTATCCATTTCGGCACCAATACATTCCTGGACCGCGAATGGGGCGACGGGACAGCGGACCCTAAGGTTTTTGCTCCCAGCCAACTTGATGTGAACCAGTGGATGCGCGCGATCAAAGCGTCGGGTGCGAAGTACGTGGTTCTGGTCGCGAAGCACCACGACGGTTTCTGTCTCTGGCCGACAAACGAAACCGAATACAGCGTAAAGAGCAGCCCTTGGGAGAATGGACAGGGCGATCTGGTGCGCCAAGTTTCAGACGCGGCGCAAACCTTGGGGCTGAAATTCGGTCTTTATCTTTCTCCCTGGGATCGCCACGAACCCCGCTACAAGAATTCCAGCCAATACGACCAGTATTACATTGCGCAGTTGCAGGAATTGGGCACGCATTACGGCGAGCTGGTGGAGTTCTGGCTGGATGGGGCTGGCAGCGAAGGCCATGTCTACAACTTTCCGCGCATCATCGAAAACCTCCGCATTTTTCAGCCCAACACGCTGGTATTCGCCGACGCTGCGTTATTTGAATATGGGGACATCCGCTGGGCAGGAAATGAGGATGGAACGATCCCCTATGAGAACTGGAACGTCCTGGACCGGCATGGTTATCTGCGCTGGCGTCCGGTGGAGGCTGACACGCCATTGCACAAGAACCTCTGGTTTTGGCATCCGAATGAAGAGGCAACTCTCAAGTCAGTGGGGGAGCTGATTTCTACGTATGAACAAACTGTGGGGAGAGGCGGCCAGTTGATGCTTGGCCTCGCGCCAGACCGCCGCGGTCTCTTGCCGGATGCCGACGTCAAGCGACTCGAAGAATTCGGCGTAGCTCTCCGCAAACGCTACACGGAGAATCTGGTAGCGAAAGAACATCTCAAAGCAGACAACACCTCGGCCGCGCTCGATGGCGATCCTGCTACCTTCTGGTCGGCACCCGCCGGCTCTCATCATGCGGTGCTTGAGACCGAGTTTGCGAAGCCAGTGCGGTTTGACCATACGTTAGTGATGGAATGGCTGAATGATGGACAGCACGTGGAGCATTTTCGCATTGAGGCATGGACCAACCAAGGCTGGAACTCCCTCGTCGAAGGCAATGCAATCGGCCACAAACGCATAGATCGTTTCCCTCCGGTGACCGCTTCGCGCGTTCGCCTGAACATCCTCTCCTCGTCGAGAGAGGCACATATCCGCGAATTTCAAATATTTAATATCGGCAGCGATCCACCGGCAGCCACTAGCCACGTGCCAGGGTCCGAATGATGGCCGGTGCTCGGGCCTCGGAAGCAACGGCGTTTGAGCCTGCTTGTATCTCTCGGACATCCCGATTCCCATTCAACAAAAACATAGACGTCAAACTGCACCCTCGGGATTCCAAGGGCCAACGTTCCTTTATAGATCCCGCAGCCAGTTACGCACTCTAACCCAATCACGGTTTGCTCCTGCTCTCTGCTCCCTGGCCGCCGGCCCGCCCCACTCCCCAGACTGCATTTATCATGGATGACCATGCCGGAGATGCCGCTGTGGAGTGGAGAGGACCAACAGGCCCGCCTCGCTGAGTCGACGGCTGAGACCACCAGCCTCTCGAAAGAAGTGCCGTTGCGCCGTGATGTGCGGTCGCTGGGCGTGCTGCTCGGCAAGGTTCTCGTTGAACAAGGCGGCGAGGCCTTGCTCGATGTGGTCGAACATTTGCGCCGGCTTCTCATTCAGCACCGGCATCAAGATCCGAGTCCGGCGAATTTCGAGGATGAGCCGCTTTTGCAGGCGCGGGAGATCATAAGCAGCCTCGCCGTCGAGGATTCGCACAAGGTCAGCAAGGCTTTCGCCATTTACTTCGAGCTGACGAATCTCGCCGAGACCAACCATCGAAAGCGACGACGGCGCGCGGCGCGATTGCGCCCGAACCAACCGCCTTTGCCAGGCTCATTGCGGGGCACCCTGGGGCGGATGAAGTCCGCCGGGCTCAGCGCTGAACAGACGCTAGTGGCACTTTCCCAGGTCTCCGTCACACCCGTATTCACGGCCCACCCGACCGAGGTCGCCCGCCGCACAGTATTGATGAAGCGGCGCCGCATTGCTCAGTATCTCCAGGATCTCGACCGCTTTCCCATCGCAGGCAGCGAGGCGGCAGAGATTGAGTCCCGAATCCTGGGGGAGATCACGGCGTTATGGCAGTCCGATGAAGTACGTCTGAGCATGCCCACGGTAACGGACGAGATTCGCATGGGTCTGGACTATTACCCCATGGTCTTGTTCGAGACGCTCCCGAAGTTATACGAGGAGATCGCCGAATCGGTTGCGCAGGTTTACGGAGTTTTTCTCGACGACGTCGAGGTGCCTTGCGTTCTGAAATTCGGATCATGGATCGGCGGTGACCGCGATGGCAATCCTCATGTAACCGATGCCTCGACCAGCGAAGCATTGCAGATGGCGCGGAATGTGATCATTGATCACTACCTGGCCGAAGTCGACCGCGTGATCGAGAACCTGAGCTCGTCGGTGCGGCAGGCTGCCGTCTCCGATGCGCTCCGCAGCCGCGCCCAAGAATACGAGAAACGCCTTGGCTCAGAACATACGCATCGAATTTCCCCCTGCGAAATCTACCGCCTGTTCCTCGACTGTGTCCAGACGCGGCTGCGCTACACACGACAGGCGGCCGCACAACCCCATGCCTACTGTTCTGCAGCCGAACTGGAATCCGACCTTATGCTGGTGCGAGACAGCCTGTGCGCCAATCGGGGGCGGCGATTGGCGTCGCTGCTCGTCGATCCGCTGCTGCGAAAAATCCGCACCTTCGGGTTCCACCTTCATTCCCTCGACAGCCGTCAGCATGCCCGCGTGCAGGCGCAGGCTTTACAGGAAATGAATGCGGCTTTGTCCCATGGCGGATCGGCGGCGGAACTGCCACCCAAACTTTCAGCACAAACTGACCAGCTGCTAGAAACGTTCCGCACGATTGCGCATTTGAAGAAGGTGTATCCCCCCGAAGCAATTCGCCAATTCGTCATCAGCAACGCTGATTCAGAAGACGACGTCTTCGCTGTCATCAGGTTAGCTGCGCTGTCAGGGGTCGGAATTGCCGGAGGCGACGCCGATCCGGGCCTGATGCCGGTTCCCCTGTTCGAGTCCATCGGCGCCCTGCGCCGGGCGGCGCTGGTGATGGAGAAGATCTGGTGCGCCCCGGAGTATCAGCACCTGCTGGACTCCTGGGGCCGCTCTCAGGAGGTGATGTTGGGTTATTCCGATTCCAACAAAGATGGGGGAATGCTGACGAGCACGTGGGAACTGCACAAGGCTCATCGCGAACTGCACTGCGTCGCGCGCAAATACAATGTGAAGTTACGTCTGTTCCACGGCCGCGGCGGCACTGTGGGCCGGGGGGGTGGCCCCACGCACTCGGCGATTTTGGCACAGCCAGCAGGAGATTTTAACGGCGAAATTCGCATTACCGAGCAGGGGGAAGTCCTCAATTGGAAGTACTCGGACCCCGCCCTGGCCGAGTGGAACCTTGAGTTGATGATTGCCGCATCCCTGGAAGCTCTGACTCGTCCGGACGGACCGCAACCCGGCGCCGAGAGTCGCTGGAGCGAAGCGATGGAAGCGATGTCGGAAGAGGCATTTGGTTTCTATCGTCGTAACATCGCGGAGAACCCCGACGTACTCATCTACTTCGATCAGGCAACGCCGGTTAACGAGTTGCAGCACGCACAGATTGGGTCACGACCGCCACGTCGCGGCCAGAGCCGCCAGCTCGAGGACCTGCGCGCCATCCCTTGGGTCTTTGGCTGGATGCAGAGCCGGCACGCGGTGCCTGCCTGGTTCGGAGTGGGGCATGCCCTCGAACAGTTCGCAGCCAAGCCCGACAATGATCGACTGTTGCACGACATGATGCGCGACTTTCCTTTATTCGCGGATATGATCCGCAACGTCGAGCTCGCCATGGCCAAGGCTGACTTCACCATTGCGCGCTTATACGCAGGGTTGGTCTCTGATCCTGGCGTTCGTGAGTCCGTTTTTAGCATGCTGGACGACGAGTTTTGCCGTACTCGGCGCGTCATTCTCGCCGTCACAGGTCAGACCGACCTGCTGGAGAGTAATCCTGTGCTCTCACGATCGATCAAACTGCGCAATCCTTATGTCGACCCGCTGAGCCTCATCCAAGTGGACCTCCTGCGCCGGAAGCGAGCCGGAACGGAGAGCGAGGCACTGAACTACGCGTTAGCAGCGACCATCAACGGTATCGCGGCCGGGCTACACAATACGGGCTGAGGCCGTGAGCTTGTGAATCGGCCACGACCCCATCCGCGAATCCCCACTTGGAGTTACGGCAGTTGCTTTTCCGGTTCGCAAATAGCCTCAGCCAGGTCGTTAAGAAACGCCGCCGCCCGCGCACCATCCGCAACTCGGTGATCTGCGGAGAGAGTCATGGTCATCATAGGCCGGACGCTGGGCCGGCCCTCCACCGGCACAACCCGATCGGCGATTTGGCCAACCGCCAGAATTGCGGCCTGAGGTGGGGTGATGATCGCGCTGAAGGCGTCAACGTTGTACATCCCAAGATTACTGATCGTAAAAGTTGCACCCGACACGTCAGCTGGACGCAACCGGCCCGCTCTCGCCCGCTCAGCCAGTTCGTGCCGCTGCCAGGCAATTGCAGCCAGGTCGCAGCTATCAGCATTGTGAATCACGGCCGCTACGACGCCCTCGTCCACCGCCATTAGAATGGCAATGTTCACATCTTTGTTCAGACGTATGCTGGTGCCGCTCCAACTCGCATTCACTCGCGGGTGTTTCGGCAGTACCCGGGCAACCAGCGCAGTCAGCAGGTCAGTTAGGGTGGACCGAATACCATGCGTCTTTTCGATGGCGGGTGCTAGCTTGTTGCGCGCCTGAACCAGCGCACCGGCGTCCAGGTGGCGCACGACGAAGAAATGCGGAACCGTAGTCCAGCCCTGGGTCGTTCGCTCGGCCATGAGCCGCCCAACCGGACCCAGGTTCTCGGCATCGGCAGGAGCCGGTGTTCCCTGCGCTGCCACAACGGCAAGAATGTCCTCAGCCAGAATTGCACCGTCAGGTCCCGACCCGCGGAGTTGACGGATGTCGATGCCGTGCTCGCGGGCAAGGCGACGAGCTTTGGGAGAAATGTCTGGATTCGCTCCGGAGGGCGGCTCCGAAGTTGTTGGGACAGGCGCGGCGGCGCGGGCGGCAGAAGTCATCGTTCGCCCACTAATTTCCGAGGACGACACTTCCGTGGGCGGAGCTTCACCGGGCCGCACAATCCATGCGATGGTCTGGCCGACTGGCACTTCAGCGCCTTCGCGCACTTTGACGCCAGCGAGAATACCGTCCCCCGGGGCTTCAATTTCCATTACCGCCTTGTCGGTTTCCACTTCCAGCAGAGTTTCGCCCTTGGCGACACTCTCGCCTTCTTTCTTCCGCCAGGCGATAAGCTTGCCGGTTTCCTGCGCCATTTCCAGAGCGGGCATAACAACGCCGATAGGCATAAAAGGGATCAATCGCGAGCGATTTTAGCCCGAACGATTTACTCGGAAACTCCTACCTTTTCCGTTTTCGAGCTGGCTTCAATCATGTCAATGATGCCTTGGCTCGGGGCAGTTTCGGTCTCGCGGGTGGTGGGCAGCGGGCCATTCACCGTGAAATAGTGTGCCCCGGCGACCAGCAGCTCTTCCGCCGGGAAGCGGGTGATCACTTCGTGGCCAGTCGGAGTCACGACAATTTCTTCCTCAATACGCGCCGCGCTCCAACCGTCGGTCGAAGGCCAGAATGTCTCGAGGGCGAACACCATACCCGGCTTGATCTGGTGCGGATGTTCGAAGGAAACCAGCCGGCTGATCACCGGCTTCTCCCAGATGGCGAGACCTACCCCATGCCCATATTGCAACGCAAAACATGCTTCTTCGTTGGGGAAACCGAACTCTTGCGCCCGGGGCCAAACCGCCGCGATCTCAGCTGTTGTGCGGCCTGGCCGGACCAGCTCAATCGCAGCGTCGAGATACTGGCGACACCGCTTGTATGCATCGACCATCGCATGGGATGCGTAGCCCACCGTGAAACACCGGTAGTAGCAGGTGCGGTATCCCATGTAGGAATGCAGGATGTCGTAATAGACGGGATCGCCCGGGCGCAGCACGCGATCGGAAAAGACGTGCGGATGCGGGTTGCAGCGCTCGCCGGAGATGGCGTTGACTGCCTCGACATACTCTGAGCCCAGATCGTACAAAACCTTGCTAACTAGCCCAACCGCCTCGTTCTCGCGCAGGCCCGGCTTCATCGCGCGGTAGAGTTCGTCGTATGCCGCATCCACCATCATGGCCGACATGTTCAACAGCGCGATTTCGTCCTCCGTCTTGATGACCCGCGCATCGGACATGACCTGTTGGCCATCGACGACTCTAATCCCTTCCTTCTCGAGAGCAAACAGCACCGGGGGTTCGATAATGTCGATGCCCAGCGGTTCCTTGTGCAGACCGCGCATTTCGAGCTCAACCCGAATCTTGCGGGCGACGTCTTCGGCGCGACCCATTTCCGGCGACATCGCGCCACGCAACATGGAGATGCCCGGCCGTGAGCGCTCGCCCAGCCAGGGGCAATGCAGTTGGTGATGGCGGGCAGCGGAGCCAAAGTCCCAGAGGATGGGTTCATCGTTTTGCGGCAGCAGAGTGAAACGATTCGCCTTGTCCTGCGCCCATGTGCCGATGTGCGTGGCCGTCAGGTAGCGAACATTGTTCATGTCAAAGCAAAGGAGGGCTCCCATCTCCGACTTCGCCAGCAGCGCCTTGGCCCGCGCCAGACGCTCGCGACGCAGACGGTCGAAGTCAACCCGCTGTTCCCAATCCACCGCCATGGTTCCAGAAGTTGGCAGTGCCATGATCTACCTCCTGTACTACGGCGCCATAAAGCGCTCGCTTGACCGACGATTGCGTGTTGCCCCAAAAGAGCTAGGGGGTCACGCGTGCGCGCAAAGCTCCCGGGCCGCCTCAAACACGACGTTCTCCGTGGGCACCGTCAGATCTTCCAGCGGCGGCGAGAACGGAATCGGAACGTGCATGGCTCCGATTCGTTTCACTGGCGCGTCCAGATTGTAAAAAGCGCCGGCAGAAATCACGGCCGCGATCTCGGCCGTAACACCGTAACGGACGTAGCCCTCGTCCACCACGATAGCCCGCGAAGTCTTCTTTGCCGATTCAATCAGAGTCTTCTCATCCAGTGGCCAAGTCGTGCGCGGATCGATCACTTCCGCGCTGATCCCGCTTTCCTCCAGCAGGGTCGCTGCTCCCAGCGCCACCTGCACCATGCTGCTGGTCGCGACAATGGTAATGTCTCGGCCCGCGCGTTTGACGTCTGCCTTACCCAGCGGGATGGTATATTCCTCCTCCGGTACGGGCCCTCTCAGCTTGTACATCATCTTGTCTTCAAAGAAGACACAAGGATTCTCGTCGCGGATCGCCGTCTTCAACAGCCCCTTCGCGTCGTAGGGTGTGGACGGCAAAATAACCTTCAGCCCGGGCACATGGCTGAACCACGCGTGCAGCGATTGCGAGTGCTGCGCTGCCGAACGGCGCGTGGCTCCTAGCGTCGTGCGCATCACCATGGGGACCTTCCATTTCCCTCCTGACATGTAGTGGACTTTGGCCGCCTGGTTCACCATCTGGTCCATGGTCAGGGTGATGAAGTCGCCGAACATGATGTCCACCACGGGGCGAATGCCGGTCATCGCGGCGCCGACCGCAAGTCCGGTAAATCCGGCTTCGGAAATCGGCGTATCCAGCACGCGCTCCTTGCCGAATTCCTCTACCAGGCCGGACAAGACTTTGAACGGAGTGCCGGCTTCCGCTACATCTTCGCCCAAGATGCAGACCCGCTCGTCGCGGCGCATTTCCTCGGCGAGCGCTTCTCGCACCGCCTGCGCAAATGTCAACTCACGGACCGCTTCAGGCATAAACGTCCTGATCCACCTCCCCCGGCTTGGGATAGGGCGCCGCCAGTGCGAACTCGACAGCTTTCTCAATCTCGGTTTTCGCCTCTGAGTCAATGCGATCCAAGCTGGCCGCGTCCGTGAGATTCTCTTTGATCAGCCAATCTCTCAAGCGCTGAATGGGGTCGCGTTCGGTTTTCCAGCCCTGCTCTTCCTGCTTCGAGCGGTAGTACTCGCGGTTAATGTCGCCTACATGATGTCCGTGATAGCGGTAGGTTTTGCACATCAGGAAGGCGGGACCTTTGCCCTGGCGCGAAGCCTCAACCAGGCGTGCTGCTGCTTCATGCACCAGGCGCACATCCTGCCCGTCGACACTCTCCGCGCTTAATCCGAAGGCTGTAGCGCGAGCGAGAATGTCGCCCGCAGTTGTTTCGGAGTAGTGGGTGTATTCGTTATACAGATTGTTTTCGCAGACGTAGATGACCGGCAGCTTCCATAATTGAGCCAGGTTCATCACCTCATATAGCACGCCCTGTCCCAGTGCTCCTTCGCCAAAGAAGCACACCACAACCCGATTGGTGCGCAGCCGCTTCGCAGAGAATGCAGCCCCGGTGGCAATACCCATGCTTCCCGCCACGATGGCGTTCGCTCCCAAATTGCCGGTGGCCGGATCGGCAATGTGCATCGATCCGCCCTTGCCGCGGCAATACCCCGCTTCCTTGCCCAGCAACTCGGCGAACATCCGGTCGGGCGAAGCCCCTTTGGCCAGACAATGTCCGTGGCCGCGGTGCGTGCTCGTGATGTAATCGTCAGAGCGGAGCGCTTCGCATATCCCTACTGCCACCGCCTCTTCGCCAATATAGAGATGCGCCAGACCAGGCATAAGGGCCCGCGTGTACAGCTCATTCACCTGTTCCTCGAACCGACGAATGCTCACCATCCGGCGATACATGCGGATCCATTGTTCCACTGAGATTCTCGCATCAGCACCCGTACGGTACGTGGTGGCCGTCATTTCCCTACTCCCGACATACGGGCCAATACGTCGAACATCACTGCAAAATCCTGCTTGGCCAGGCCCATGGCCCGCGCGGCGGTGAGAAATTCATTGGAGAGAGCGGTGGTCGGGAGTGGCACGTCAAGGCGTCGTCCCATCTCCAGCGCCAGCCCCATATCCTTTTGCATCATGCCGACGTCGAACCAGGCTTCTTCGGGTTGCTCGAGAACGAAGGGTCCTCGATATTGAATCATCGGCGAGGCAACCGCGCTATGGGTGAGAACCTCTACCGCGGTTTTTCGCGGGATCCCACTCTTTTCAGCCAGCAACACGCCTTCAGAGAAGGCCAGCATCTGGGTAGCCAGGCTTATATTGATGGCAATTTTCATGGAGAGCGCCAGGCCGTTTTCGCCAACGTAAGTAACCTTGGATCCGATATCCTGGAGCAGCGGTTTCACGCGCTCGAAAGTTTCAAGACAGCCGCCGACCATCACAGACAACTTTCCTTCCTGTAACGTGATTACGCTTCCCGACACCGGGGCATCGACCATGTCGGCTTTTTTTTCACGAACTCTGGCCGCGAGGCTGCGGCTCACGGCAGGGCTCACGGTACTCATGTCGACGAAAATCTTGCCTTGGCCGAGCCCAGCCAAAACCCCATCCGGCCCGTCGGTGATGGCCTCTAGCGCAGCGGAGTTGCTCACCATGGCAAAGGTCACGTCGGCCGCAGCGGCGGCGGCACGGGGACTATCTGCCCACTTCATGCCGCGCTCGATCAGCCACTCCGCCTTGGAGCGCGTGCGATTGTGGCCGGTCACGACGTGCCCCTTGCCGAGCAAGCGGTTCACTATCTGGCTTCCCATCACTCCGAGACCGACAAAGCCAAGCTTCGCCATTCGGTAAGATCTTCTCCCTTAGGAAATGGACTTTGCACTTGTCGCGTCCGGTGTGCTCGTCGAAACTCGCGAGTCTTCGCGCACTTGTTGCAGATGAGCGCGCATCGCGTCACGCGACCTTTCCGGATCCCGCTGCTCTAAAGCCTGGAGGATGCGCTTGTGATGAAACTGTCCGCGCTCCGGGCCGCCTTCCACGTAGAAGATTCGCGCCCGCTGTTCCCGCAGCAAACCCACAATCGAATCAATGAGAGACAAAATGATGGGGTTCTGGGCCGCCTCGGCCAGCGCGAGGTGGAAACCGAGGTCGGCCTCGATGTAAGCGTCCAGATCCTTTAACGCGCGATCCATCACCGCGACTGCTTCGCGCATGTTTGCCAGGGGTTGTTGTCGATCCATGCGTATCGCGGCCATGGCTGCGATTTCAGGCTCGAGAATTTCGCGCACTTCAACCAGGTGAGCCAATCCATCCTGCTGGTTGATTCGCGTCATCAAGTCCAATGAGTGGCGGATCGCCTGGGATGTCCCGTTGGTAACGAATGTTCCGCGCCCGGAATAGGCTTCCACCAGTCCTTTTTCGCGCAGAGCCTTGACTGCCTCCCGCACCGCCGTCCGGCTCACACCAAATTGCTGCGCTAATTCGCGCTCGGCCGGAAGCTGGTCGCCGGTTTTGAGCGAGCCCTTCAGGATCGACTCCTCGATCTGCTCGATGATTCGCTCGTAGAGTCGCGACGATTGGACCGCTTTGTACACAAAGAACCTTCCCCCCGGGCCTGTGGTCTGACCTTTATACCATACTTGCACAAACCGGCATAAATACTTGACATGCTTCTGTTCGGTGGTAGAGTTGTCCGACCACAACCTCGGGAGGTTCTATGCGTCCCTCTAGTGCGAGCGTCCAGCGTCATTGCGGGGGCCGAGTTAGGCGGGTCTTGCCCATCGCCTGGTTCCTGCTCCTGACGTGTCTTCCTCTCTTTTGTCAGAGCTACACGGGCCGCATTCTGGGGACGGTTACGGACCCATCCGGTGCCGCCTTGAAAGGTGCCACGGTCACGGTCTCCGATGAGCAGAGAGGTGTCACCCGAACCTTGACCACCGATGATGCGGGCGCCTATCTAGCCCCTGATCTGGCACCCGGCTCCTACAAAGTGCGGGCCGAGGCCAAGGGCTTTAAGAGCGTCGAGCGCCAGAACATCCCGCTGGAAGTGGCGCAAGAAGCGCTAATCGATTTTGTCCTGCAACCGGGCGATGTAAGCGAGACCGTCGTAGTCTCGAGCGAAATTCCCATGTTGAATACGGTCTCCTCGACCTTGGGGGGCACGCTCAGTAATAAAGAGATTAACGATCTGCCCCTGAACGGTCGGAACTACGAAAACCTGCTTCAGCTGCGTCCCGGCGTCATCCGTTATCCGGGCGGCGGCTTCTCCACGACCAGCGCCAACGGCCTTCGCGCCGAAGACAACGCTTACCTGATTGACGGCTTGTTTAACAGCGAGCCCTTCTCCGGCCAGAGCATCATTAATGGGGCCGGAATTGCGGGAGATTCGGCGACCATCCTGCCCGTCGACTCCATCCAGGAATTTAACCTGCAGCAAAATCCTCCGGCGGAGTTCGGTTGGAAGCCGGGCGCGATCGTCAACGTCGGTTTGAAGTCGGGGACCAATGCGGTCCACGGTACCGCTTACGCGTTTGGCCGGGATACTCCCTTCGATGCGCGCAACTATTTCAATGTGACTGGCACACCCAAACAGCCGAGAAACTTAGAGCAGTTCGGTGGGACCCTCGGCGGGCCTATTATGAAAGACAAGCTGTTCTATTTCGGCGCTTACGAGGGCCAGCGCTACGAGGTCGGCAACATTACCCAGTTGTCGACGCCGGCTACGGTCTCGCTGGGAGCCGACCCGGCGAGGAGTCTGGTGGATGCCATCGCTGCCTTGCAGGCGCGAAATGTCCCGATCAGCAACGTTAGTCTGCAGATCGGGGGCTGCACATTAGGTCCTCCCGTCTCGTGCAATGGCACAGGATTTCCAACCAATAACGGGACTAACCCCGCCGATCCAACCCTGATAACCTTCGGACTTCCTAACAATGTCAGCGCCGATAATGCGGTTGGGAAAATTGATTACCACATCACGCAGAGCCATATTTTTAGTGGCCGGTATTTCTTCGGCAACAACTCCGGAACCGTATCGGACGCGAGCCAACTCCAGCCACAGTGGCTGACCCAGATTCACACTCGGGCGCAAGTGCTGGGGACGAACTGGACTTGGATCCCGAATTCCACCTGGGTCAACGAAGTCCGTTTCGGTTACAACCGCCTCTATCAGCCCACTTTCACTGCGGATCACAACAAGCCCGCCTCTTCCTATGGAATCAACACCGGTGTTACCAATCCGCTATACGGCGGATTGCCCCGAATCAACATTGCCCCGTTTTATATCTTCCCCCAGGAGTTGGGCGGCTTTAACTGGCCGAAGATACAGGGGCCCGACACCAGATTCCAATTGGTGGACCACGTTTCGTACATACGCGGCAAGCATGCTCTTAAGTTCGGCGCAGAGCTCCATCATGACGGCTTCACGGGCGGGGCGTATGGCGGTGTGCGCGGCCGAATCAAATTCGGATTCGGAGTCAATGACGTCTTCACCGGAGCCACCTCACTGGAAGACTTCTTCGCTGGAGTTCCTGATAAGGGGAGCCAACTGATCGGTGATCCCACGCGTCAGATCCACGACTGGGGCTACGCCAGCTTCCTCCAGGATGATTGGCGCGTTACTAAGACTCTAACGTTGAATTTGGGTATGCGCTACGAGCTGAACACGGTAATAAAGGATAACCGTAATCTGCTGGGCAATTTCGATGCCGCCAACGGGCTGCTGCAGGTTGGCAAGGGGATTAGCGTGCCTTACGACGGCGATCACAACAATTTCGCTCCCCGTTTTGGGTTCGCATGGGATACGACAGGTACGGGCAAAACTGTGGTACGCGGCGGCGGAGGTCTGACTTACGAGACCGTAAACTGGGAGTCATTCCTCGCCCTCAACAACTCCATGGGTCTTAGCACCATTCCCACCGGCGCCATTATCGATGGTGCCGGAGGAACGGCGGGCGGATCGATCGCCGTCGGGACCGTCAACTTTGCTGGCTCGAGTCTCAACTGGGATCCCACCATCAGCGGAATGCAGGGAACCGTATTCCCCACTACTCCGCTCGATTGCTTCGCGGCGCCCTGCAGCATTCTCGGCGTGGACCGAAAGCTCAGGACTCCCTACGTGTGGAGTTGGACTTTGAATGTCCAGCACGCCTTGACCAGTAATCTGTCCCTGGAAGTCGCATATGTGGGCAGCCATGGATCAAAGCTGGTGGGAATTCACGACATCAATCAACCTCCTCCGGGCGCCGGGTGGACAGCCGGGCCAGGCGGCACCATCGCCCAGTGCCTGGCCAGCGCCCCCGCTTGGGACCAGTGCGCCAGCGGTGGCGACGCAGAGCAAGCCGCACGGCCATTCAACGGCAAGTTCCCTTATCTCGCAAACACTTACCAGATGGGGAACATTTACAAGTCCAACTACAACGGCTTGCAGACGACTCTGACCTCACGCAACTTCCATGGACTAAGCGCCGTGGTGGGCTATACCTACTCCCATTCCCTGGATGATGTCGGCGCCAATTGGGATTTTGGTGCAGGATCGGGTATTCCTCAGAACAACCTGGTTCCGCATACGGAATATGCCAGCAGCGATTTCGATATTCGCCACCGCTTCACCTTGGCCATGACCTACCTCATCCCGGGCAAGGAAGGTTTCGCACAACTGCTCAAGGGCTGGCAGTTGAATTCCATCGTCACGCTCTCCAGCGCTCAACCCTGGGGTCCGATGGATGCCACTACGGATGTGACCGGAACCGGTGAAGTGCTCTCGGATCGATGGAATTTCTTTGGCAGGACGTCTGACTTCAAGTCCGGCCCCATCGGAATTCCTTATTTCCCGAACAACAGCAATCCGGCTTGCGTCGCCCAGGCGTTAACCGTCGACGGGGGAAACCCAAGCGGTCCCGCAGATGTTGCTTTGGGAGCGTTCGGCTGCTACGCGATGGGCAACTCCGTAATGATCCCTCCCCCCTTCACCCTGGGTACGATGGGCCGTAACACTTTCCGCGATACCGGATTCCGCAACTGGGATTTGTCGGTGGCCAAGAACTGGAAGTTCGGGGAGCGGTTTGGCGCTCAGTTTCGCGCCGAGTTCTTCAACGTGCTCAATCATCCGAACTTCGCCAATCCTTTTGGCGGGCAGAACGGATGGGCGCACAACGATCCCGGCGGGCCGGGAAATTTTGGCTGCGCCTGCGCCAGCCCCGATGTGGCAGCTTCCAACCCGGTCATCGGATCCGGCGGCAGCCGCGCGATCCAGTTGGGATTGAAACTGCTTTTCTAATTGCCGGACGAAGGAGACGGTCTTCCCAAGACTGGAAGGGGAGCTCATGGCGAATCTAACGGCGACTCCGTCTCGCTTCTCGCTAGCGCTTTGTTTGCTCTTGATCACGGTTGTGTCCAGCCGCTCATTTTGCCAGCAGCGCACCGAACGCACGCTGGAGGAGATCAAGACCGAGGCTATCAAGCGTGCCGAGAACGGCATGTATCCTCTCATCGGCCTGGACCCGGCCGAAGTCCGTGAAGCATTCCAGTCGATCAAAACTAAAGATAAAGATGAATGGGCTGCCGCCTTCATGGGGGTCGCTGACCGCTACATGTCCGAAGCCAAGTCGCTCGAGAAGGTTGATCCCCAGAAGGCGAATGCCGACTATATCCGGGCCTGGCGCCTTTATTCTTTCGGCCGTTGGCCGGTGCCAGCCTCGCCGGGCAAACAGCGTTCTTACGCCAAGGCGATCGAAGCCTTTCTCGCTCATGCCCGATTCTGGGATCCTCCGCTCGAGGTGGTGCACATCCCGTTTGAAAACTCCCAAATCACCAGTTACTTGCGCCTTCCGAAAAACACTAAAGGCCCAGTGCCACTGGTCATTGCGGTGAATGGCTTGGATAGCCGCAAAGAGGATTTGTCGGAAAGTTTCTCCGCAATCTTGCCGTACGGCGTCGGTTTTCTTGCCGTGGATGGGCCCGGCACCGGCCAGGCGCCCATCAAAGTCAGCGAGACCGCCGACCGCATGTTGTCGCGCGTCATTGATTATGTTGAGACGCGCCCAGAGGTGGACAAGAACCGGATCGCCATTCATGGCGTTAGCTGGGGCGCCTACTGGGCCACCAAACTGGCCATTCTCGAGGATGGCCGCCTCACAGCAGCCAGCGCCCAGTCCCCACCAATTGACAGTTTCTTCCAAAAGGATTTCTTGATGAATTCGCTGGTGGGCAATCGGGAATACTTGTTCGACCAGGTTCCGGCGCTGATGTCCGTTTTGGAGGGAGTACACAGCGTCGATGAGATGGCGGAGTTCCTGCCCAAGATGTCGCTCGTGAAACAAGGCCTTCTCGGCAAACCCATGGCGCCGATGTTGGTGATCGCCGGCGTGTTGGACACACAAGTTCCGATCTCCGACATCTACTTGCTGCTCGACAAGGGGGACACTCCAAAAACCGCCTGGATCAACCCGCAGGGTGGCCACCTCGGACGCCAGGTAAAACTGTGGCCTGATCCTGTCATTTTCAAGCAGGTCATAATTCCCTGGCTGGTGCGTACGTTGGAGGCTCAAGGCGCTGAAGCTGTCCGTTAATGGATGCAGGCGGCGAGCCGACAGGAAGAATCGACCAGGGGAATGCTCCGCGCCACAAAACCCGCCCCCCGCCGTAGCGCCTCCCAGCTCGCGCAAGAAAATTTCCAGTCTTTGGGTGTAATTGCTCGTGGCTATCGTGGTTGCGGTGGTGCTCGGATACGTCAGCCCGGCCACAGCGATTGCCGTGAAGCCCCTCGGCGATGCGGTGCAAGATGTAAGGGCATGTCTTGTTAGGCGGAAAACCCCGTTCGCGGCTTCACCAGCTCGGCCGCCGGCCTAGCCCGTATCTTGGCTGGATGAACAAACACCGAGGGGTATGCACATGGTTGCGAAATGTTTTGGCGAGTTCATGGGCACTGCGGTGCTCGTATTTTGTTGGGCGATGGGGTAGTTGCGAACGTCTTGCTCAAGCAGCGGCAGCAGCGATGCGAACATCACCCCTGCCGTCACACTCGGTTTCGCCGTTTCGTCGGGGGAGTTCGTAAAGCTAGTCCCCTACATGCTCAGGTACTGGGCGCCTTCGCAGGTGCGACTCTCGTCTGGCTGCACTTTCTGCCACACTGGAAAGGAACTCCAGACCAGAGTCTGAAATTAGCGTGCTTCTGCACAGCGCCAGCCATACGGAGATTCTCTGCGAACCTTCTCAGCGAGATTATTGGAACCTTCGTCTTGGTATTGGTTGCGGAAGCCATCTTCCCCAAGGCAGTAGCCGCATCTGGACCAGCGTCGGGCCTAGGACCCTATCTTGTCGCTGCTCTCGTGTGGGGTATTGGACTTTCGCTTGGTGGCACTACTGGATATGCCATCAATCCTGCTCGCGACTTTGGCCCCGCCTCGCCCATGCCCTGCTGCCCATCGAGGGGAAAGGAGTTTCGGACTGACGCTATGCTGAGTGCCGGTTGTCGGGCCCCTCATCGAAGGCAGTCTGGCTGGAGTGCTGTTACGGATCATTGGAGTTTAGCCCGAATTGGTGGGGCGCACTGTTCCTCTCTATGCGGCGTCGATGACACCGCCAGCAACGAGATGATTGCCGCAGACCTTCTCCGTGCCGTTCAGGCTGGCCGTTCTCTACTTCTTCTGACCGGCCGAACCGAGCACCTTCAGTATTTCGCGGCGAAGCTGGAAACTACGGTCAAGCACGTCTTCGTCCTCAAGGGCGGCAGGGGGAAATAGCCGCGCGCAACAGCCGAAGCCCTTGCATGGGTGCCAGATTACGAGCCGCGCCTAATTCTTGCGACCGACAGCTACATCGGCGAGGGGTTTGAGGATGCGCATTTGGATACGCTACTCCTAGCGATGCCCAATTCGTGGAAGGGGACGCTCCGACCATACGTGCGGCAACTGCACCGGCTCCATTGATGACCAGCGGTTAGTGCAGGTTTACGACTACGTAGACGACTGGGTCCCAACGTTGGCAAGAATGTAAGAGCGCCGGCTGAAGGGATGTATAGTGCATTCGGATACGCGAACGACGATGGGCCCGCGCAAGTTGCGGCTAGCAGCCGGACACTGCGGGCAGGGCGGGAGAGATCATGAGCAAGTCTGGCTATTATCTTGAGAAGAAGGCGAAGCAGGGATTTCGCGGATACCCGGTCGCGACCCTAGCTTTCTATGGACCAACCGCCGATTTTGCTTCGAAGGTGGCGGTGGCTGTCTTCCGCACCGAAGGTGGAGAACCCGAAGTTCTGGAACGATTCTTCTCTGAGGGTGCCGACGCGCGCTTTGACGAGGGCATCGGCGAGAGGGTTCTGTCTGTGATTCAATCGCACCGTGTCCAGTCGGTCGTGATGACCGATAGCATCATTGGCTGCCCGCATGAAGAAGGGGTTGATTATCCGGAGGGTACGTCCTGCCCCCAATGCCCATTCTGGGCAGGCCGGGATCGTTGGACACAGGAACGCATTCAGTAGAGCCAATGGCTGGCGCGTAAGTCAGCGAAAAGATGAATCGTACCCTCTGGTCTCCTGTTATTCTCTCCATTCAACCCATTGGAGGCCCTGAATGTTAATTGAGCAGGAAATTGCCGCCCGCCGCGAGCGTGCCCAAGGGGCGGTTGCACGGATTCTGGCCCGGCCCGACGCCGATGTTTATGGCGATTACCAGGTACGCTCCTCCAGCAACAAGACCTACCGGGTTGCCCTGCGCGGCCCAGGGTTGTTCGAGAACTATTGCTCCTGCCCCGATTTCGCGGTCAATACGCTGGGGACCTGTAAGCACATTGAAGCTCTGCTGCTCAGGCTCGGGCGGCGGCACGGCAAAGCATTCGAGCAGGGTAAGTTCAGTCGCGTCCAGGCATCGCTCTCGCTTCACTATGGCGAGACTCTGGGTGTCCGCCTGCGACTTCCGTCCTCGCCGTCGCCGGCACTACAGGCATTGGCTCGAGAATACTTCGATGAAAGCGGGCTATTGAAATCCGAACGGCTGCGCGATTTCGAAAAACTGATGGACGAACTGTACGGATTGCGGCAAATCACGGGTTCGGTGACGGCGTGTCCCGGACGGAAGGCGGGCGAGCAGATATCACGAATACAAGAGATATTTCATCTCGGCTGCCGCCCGAAATCCGCCACCTTCTCGGGGGACAATGCCTCCCGGGTGCGGCAGGGTGACGTAGCGCTCGACTAAGAGGCCGCGCAAAATCTCTTCCGCCGGCAGCAACTGTTTCACCAATCCTTTGCGCCGTTCCCGCAAGGCAGGTCTGAAATTTCGCCGAGCTCCTTAATTTCCTTCATCTCACTGCAGGTTTATAGCAAAACCAAGCCTAGCATTCTGAACACGTTCTTGACTATCCGGTTGCAGCGCCCGGCGTGAAGTTGGAAGGACTCGACAGTACGTGCACCGGCTCGCGCATAGAGTTCCTTCCGCAACGCTGCACGCGCCCGGTGCAGCCGGACCTTGACGTTTTCGGGAGTAACGGCGAGGCACTCGGCTGTTTCATCCGTGCTCATGCCTTCAACATCGCGCAACATAAAAATCAAACGGTAGTCTTCTGGCAATCCGAGAATCGCTTTTTCCAGCACACCACCAAGTTCTCGATCGTAAGCCGCTTCTTCAGGATTGCGGCCAGCCGATGCGAGTGATCCCATAATGCCCCCCTTCGATTCCTCTGAATTGTCGAGCGATTGAAACCGTGAACGACGGCGGGAGCGGGCCAGGGCTTCGTGAACCGCAATTCGCGTCAGCCAAGTGGAAAACTTTGCTCGACCCTCGAAGTCGGCCAGATGTTGATACGCGCGGACGTACGCATCTTGCATAACATCTTCCGCTTCTGCATCATCGCACAAAATAGCTCGCGCTACGCGATAGAGACGCTGGTTGTAGCGGCGCATTAAGAGCTCGTACAGCACCGTGTCGCCAGCCAGTACCGGGCTGACCACTTGCTCATCGCTCCATTCCTCTTTCCTGGCCTGTTCAAGGAGTGCTGCGCTAGCCATCGTCGTTCTCCTCAAGATACTGAGTGGGGAGCCTGCCCGAGGGTTACCACTCGGCTGCCACTCCTTCAGAAATCAATGAATTGCAGGTTGCCCGGGGAAGGGCATTTGCTCATGGTTCAGGGAAGCGGCTTTGATTGGCACCCCTGTGTTCTGGTAAGGACGAGTGCGCTCAGACACGCCGTAGACCACGCGGTCGCAGCGAGACAGGTGAAACCGGAACACGTCTGACACTTTGGAACCAAACAGCTCATAAAGGCGCTTCCGTAACCGTGCTCGGGCGCGGTGCAGTCGCACCTTTACATTCTCCTGGCTGATTCCCAGACATTCAGCAGTTTCAGCCACCGTCATCCCCTCCACATCTCGCATTATTTGCACCACACGATATTTTGCCGGCAGAGCATCAATCATTGACTCCAGGATTTGCCGCGTTTCTGTATGCGAGAAATGCTCCTCGGGAGACAGTACCGAGTCTGCCTTGGCGGCTCACTGGCCTGCAGTTCGCCAAGAGAACGAACCCGATTGCTCCGCCGCCGCAACGATGCTTCGTGTACGGCAATCGTCGTTAGCCAGTTTGAAAACTTGCCACGACCCTCAAACTGACGCAAGTGCTCGTAAGCTTGCGCGTATGTCTGTTGGACGACATCCCGAGCTTCCGTGTTGTTTCCTAAAATCGCCCTGCAAATGCGGAAAAGGCGCTGATTATAGCGGCCGACGAGCACCTCGTAGAGAGCTATTGCACCCTCCAAGACCTTTGTGACCACTTCTTCGTCACTCATTCCCTCTGCCCTGTTCACGCTTTCCTGTGCCCCCCGAAAGTAAGGAGTGACGGACTCCAAAAAGGTTACAGCTGCCCGGGCACATTTTTTTGCAACGAACTGTAACCACGGCGGGTATGCCTTCCTCTGAATATTACGAGAAAGGAGAGTGTCGGCAACAGAAGAAAGCTGCAGACAAGAAATCTAATGCGTAGGAAAGCTACACACAATCAAGTTCTCCAGCCTCTCCTGCCTGTCTCACCTCGGAGGTCGAATGTATGCAAAATCGCAAGATCTTCGCAGTCGTTCTATTGGCAGTCTGCTGCCTTGTGCTGCTTGTGAGCGAAAGCAAGACTTCGGGCACCGCCCCGCTCTCACCACTGGACAAAGCAAATCTCGACAACGCAGTTAATATGTTTGATCAAGGTCGGCAAGTTTTTCGATTCGCGACCTTCGACGATCAGATTTTCTGGGGTGACGCAATCAAACTCCATCAGGCGATCGAGGGGACAAAATTTGGAGGCGTCGGTCCCGGCCTGAGCCCAAAGGCCGCCCTGGCGTTCGGCCTGAAGGTCGATGTAGATGCGCTTCCCGCATCGCTTATTGAACAACTCCGGCAGAGTAAGGTAAACCTTGATGACGCCGCCGTCACTCTTGCGCTACTCAAGCTCAATTCTGTAATCGGTGTCACGGGATTCTTCAATCCCGATGGCAGCCTGAAATCGGTGGGAATTCAGTGCGCGCTCTGCCACTCCACCGTCGACAACTTCTTAACTCAAGGCATTGGACACCGGCTGGATGGGTGGGCAAATCGGGATCTGAACGTCGGCAACATCGTGGCGCTCGCACCCAACCTGCAGCCACTTGCCAACCTGCTGGGAGTTGATCAGGCCACCGTGCGTAAGGTACTACAAAGTTGGGGCACCGGCCACTTCGACGCCGAACTGGCCTTGGACGGAAAGGCGTTTCGTCCCGACGCAAAGACCTCTGCGGTATTGATTCCACCTGCCTTCGGACTCGCAGGCGTAAACCTTCACACCTGGACGGGCTGGGGTTCGGTGACCTATTGGAACGCGTTTGTTGCGAACCTCGAAATGCATGGGAAAGGAACCTTTTTCGACCCACGCCTGGACAATGCTGCACAGTTTCCCATTGCCTCAAAAGCCGGCTTCGGGGACGTGAGAAATTCCCCAGATGTCATCACACCGAAACTTGCATCCCTGCATTTTTATCAGCTTGCAATCCCGGCGCCCACACCTCCCCCAGGCAGCTTTGTCCAAGAAGCGGCGAGCCGAGGTAAGGTAGTTTTCAATGGAATAGGCAAGTGCTCGAGTTGCCATGTTCCTCCCCTCTACACGGAGCCGGGATGGAACATGCACACTCCGAGCGAGGTTTGTGTGGACAGCTTCCAGGCCGACCGTGCCCCGGATAAGCGCTACCGCACGTCACCTCTAAACGGCCTCTGGACGCATGCCAAGGGCGGCTTCTACCACGATGGGCGTTTTAGCACACTGCTGGATGTTGTGAACCACTACGACAGCTGCTTCAGCTTGGACCTGTCAGACCAGGATAAGAGTGACCTTGTTGAATTCCTGAAATCCTTGCCTCAACCACAAATGGAAATAAACTAGTAGAAGATTGTCGACATAGACCAGCTCACGTTCGATAGATCGTTGACCGCCCGCTTGAAGAGCACTAAAGTCGAGAATCGAGGATATTGACGTCGTGGGTTTTGCCTTCTGTAATGCGGATAAACGTGGGAATGCTGCCGTGCAGGTCGAGCAGGGTATGCATCTTGACTGCGGCTTTGGAACGGCGGAACCTTGCCCAGGGAACCATTCTCTTTGGTGCGTACGACAAAGAATGCGGAACAGAGCGTGAAGCGGTAGAGGTGTTCAAAATCGGAACGAACCGGTTTCGGGAATGAACTGATCAAGATGTAGCCGGTGGAGGGTGCAACTATGTCTCCGGGCGGGACCTGAAAAAATTGGTCGGCCCTTTTATAGAACGATTTTAGAACTTTTCTGCTCAATGGCAACAACTTGAACTAGCGGTTTCAGCACTTTAGATTCAATGTTTGTAATTGCTGATAGAAGGTTGACGGACGACCGTACTGGCCGTCAGGCGAGTCGTACCCAAGGTTTTTCCATGCGGGATGCTGGGTGATGACCCTGGGCAGGTCCTCCCCTTGACGAGAAACCGAGCCCAAATTCAGCAAAGGCCTTGACCACAGGTTGTGACCGTGACGACGGTCGGTCAGACTCGTTCTCCTTAGAGGATAAGGACATCTACACCGTGCGACTTGAGCGCTCGGTCAAACGTGACGAGCTTTAGGCCAGCGGCTGCGGCGAAGGCCAGTAGATAAGCGTCCGCCCAGATTTTGGGCGACCGGCTTGACAGCCGCGAGCGCGAACGGAACTCCCTCTCAATGTCATCGGGCTCGGGAAGGAACACAATGCGCGTATCTGCCCAAATCCGGTCCCACAAGCTCCAGGCCTCAGACATGGTCCTGGCGTCTTTTCCCATGACCTGGTCGGTCGTTAGGAGTCTCAGAACGGTTACCTGCGTGAAACGACAGAAAAAGAATTGTTCTTCCCCGGCCTGCTCAAACCAAAGCCGAGCTCTTTCCGAATGCACGTGTCGACCTATCGCATCTTTGGGTCACGCGTACGGTATTGCCGGACTGAAAATGTCTCCGGTTATCCCAGTTGGCCGTCTCTGACAAACAAGAGATGCCGAGCGCGAGAGCTAAACACACGATTGCTCCGGCTTTTGGCACTCTCTACGTTCAGAGTTCAATCCGGAGACCAAGTGCCGCGACAGGCGCCGCAGACCAAGCGACCCCTCGTTTGGCGCCACGGCGCTGCCGCGTGGGCGTAGGGACGATCCTCGACAAGACGCTGAGGCTCGCCTGCGGTCAACAGGCACAGAGTTCACAGAGTGGCGAAATTTTCAACTCCGGTGCTTGGGTCAAAATTCCAGCCGGAGGGCCAATTGCAAGTCGCGGTTGTCGTTGATAATGCTGGTGATTTTTCCAGCGGTAGGCGATCCGATGGCCGTGTTCGGGAAACCAAAGTTTGGGGTATTAAAGGCGTTGAACGCATCCAGGCGAATCTGCATGCGCAGCTGTTCGCGCAGAATGGTGCTCTTCACGAGCGCAAGATCCCAATCCAGCGTGCCCGGTCCGTACAGGACGCCGCGCGAGACGTTCCCGTAGGTGTTGGGGGGCGGCGCGACAAAGCACTGCGTGTTGAACCACAGGGCAGGATCGGGATTGGGCAGAGTGCCACCGCAGACCCGGTTGGGCCAGCTCGGCGCGCCATTGTTGACGCCCTGGTTGAGAGTGACGCTAAACGGCCGTCCGGTGGATAACGTTGTGATTCCGGCCAATTGCCATCCGCCGACTATGCGCGAAACGGGTGACACACTCAGCCACCGCTTGCCGGAACCGAACGGAAGCTCGTAGATCCAGCTGCCAACAAAGCGATGCTTGACGTCGAAGCCCGAAGGACCGTAACCCGCTCGGAGATTGGTGACCGTCTGCGGATTGACTACCGCGCCGCCGCCGCTGGCAGCGGAACCACCGTAGTCGAGCGATTTGCCGAAGGTATAACTCGCGAGGAACTGGAGTCCATGGGAGATGCGCTTGGTTACCTTGCCTTGCAGGCTGTGAAAGGTAGACATGTTGCGGGGATCACATTCCAAGATGGTGTTGACCTTCGAGAGAGGCTGAATCAAGCGGCGCGAGGCCTGCGAGCCCGTACCGGGCTGAATCTCGTTGGCGTTATAGCAGAACATCAGGTGAATGCCGCGGCTTCCGGCGTAGGCGACCTCCGCGACGGTGCTGGCGCCAAGCTGGCGTTCCACGTCAAGGTTCCACGACTCCATGTAAGGGGTCAGGTTGTTGAAGGCGTGGCCGATGACGCTGGGATTCGCGGCATTGAGGTCCGCCGTGGTAATCGGCATCACCGGGGAAATCGGAGGAAAAGGGTTGTTGATGCTGGGAATGCTGCGCATCTGGCTGCCGGGAGGATTTACCGCCGGCGAAAAATTTTGCGAAATGGTAAAGGGCACGTTTTGACCGAGCAAGTTAGACGCCGACTGCTGCTCGGGAAAATAGGAAATACCGTAACCGCCACGAACGACGGTGTGGCCATTGCCGGCAAGATCGTAGGCAAAACCTACGCGCGGCGCGACGTTGCCGAACTGTGTGGATTTGCCGGCGGTGCGCGACGCGCCGCTCACTCCCGCGTAGATCAAGCGCAAATTCTGGAAGTCGAAGTTGGCAATTCTATTTTGGATTTCGGTGTCCGCGGTGAAAACGTCATAGCGGAGGCCGAGATTCAGAGTGAGGCGATTGCCGAACTTCCAGTCATCCTGAAAAAATGCGGCGTACTCGTTGTTGCGCAGATAGTATGGCTGCAAGAGAAAGCCGCGCGTGCCTCCGGTGGAAAATCCGAGGAGCAAGGTTGCCAGGCCGTTACCGCCCATGTTCGTGGCCGGGTTATTGGTGAAATTGTCGTTGAAATTAAGCGAACTGCGCGTGTTGGTGTTGGTGAATGGCGACATCTGCTGGTGCACCCAGCGAAAGCCGGATTTGGCGCGGTGACGGCCGAGAGTCCAAGAAACGGTGTCGCTCAACTGATAATTTGTCTGGCGCGGGTTGGCGGGAAGAAAGGCTGGCCCTCCGCTCAAACCGGTGAAGTCCTGAATGTTGAGATTGGGCAGGCCGGTCGTAAATTGCGAGACGTTGATGCCCTGAATGCCCAGGGAAGCGGCGGAATTGTGACCAAAATCGGATTGGACCGTGAAGGGAATCGTGCGGGAATAGCCGCCAATGAATTCGCTCACCAGATTTGTGCTGAAGACATGCGCTTCATTGATGGCAAGTCCCTGAGCGGTCAAGTTGGTATTCTGAATGCCGGCGACAAAGGGGCCTAAATCGAAGTGCTGCGCGGCCGAGACCGGAGTCGGCAAGCAGCATTGCGACTGGCCTTGCGGAGCGTTGAGCGAATACTTCTCGTAACTGTAGCGCACGAAGAGGGAATCGTTCGTGCCGATTTTGTGATCGACGCGTATGTTTCCGCCGTTATCACCCACAACGCGATTTGCGGCACTTACATAATTGTTAAAGCTGCCGGCCAGGTTAGGCAGAGGATAGATACTGGCGACGTTTGTGCCAACGGCGTTGATGAGCAGCGCTGGAATAATGTTGCAGGGAGTTCCGCCCGTCTGCGTCCCGTCCGGGTTGGGAACGACCGGGAGGTTTCCATTGCACATGAAGCGGCTGCGGGTGACCGTTGTGCCGCTAACGACCGTGCTGAAGGGATTGTAAATCGGTATCAGTGCACCGCTAGCGTTTGTGAGGTCGCTGAAGTCTCCGGTTCGCTGGCCCGCGGTGGGCACGGAGTTCACAAAGGTCAGGCCCTTCAGCTCGCGTAACCCGTAATAGTCAGCAAAAAAGAAAGTGCGGTTGTGGCCGTTGTAGAGCTTCGGGAATATCACGGGGCCACCCAAGGATGATCCAAACTGGTTGCGACGAAACGGCGGCTGCGGCTGGGTGGTGGCGTTGAAATAGCTGCGGGCGTCAAAGTAACTGTTGCGGTGAAACTCAAATGCGCTGCCGTGAAGCGTATTTGTACCTGATTTCGTGGACACGGATACCACGCCCGCACCGCGGCCGAACTCCGCGGAAAAGGTTCCCGTAAGCACCTTGAATTCGCCGATGGACTCGACGGAGGGCTGCACCATCACGGTGTTAAAGGTGTACTCGTTGTCATCGATACCATCGACGAGCCAGGCGTTGGTGTTGGCCTGACTGCCGAGGGCGTTGAAGTTTGAGGCTGCCCGGGGGTTGAACGTGCTCGCGCCAGACAGATTCTCGCCTGCCTGACCGGGAGTTACACCGGGAACGAGATAAACAAGCTGCGCAAAGTTGCGGCCATTTAGCGGCAACTCGCGGACGGCCCGTTCGCCAACGACTTCGCCAAGCTCAGAACTTTCTACGCGCACGAGTGGCGATATAGCGACGACTGCGACGACTTCCTTTACATCGCCTACACGAAGGGTCAAATCGACGCGGGCTTTTTCGTCTACATTGAGAATTACATCGGCGGAAAGAGCGCGTTTGAAACCGGGCTTCTCTGCGGTCACGCGGTACGTTCCAGGAATGAGGAAAGGCGCGTTGTAGCCGCCACCTTCGTCTGTGGTGTATTCCTGGGATGTACCTTTCTGAAGGTCCATGATGGTGATTCTCACACCGGGCAAGGGCGCACCTGAGGAATCAGTGACGGTTCCTCCGATGGTGCCGGAGGTCACCTGGGCATCAGCCGAGGGTAAGCTCATGAACAACCATGCGGACAAGGGAAGGCAGAAGCTGAGGACCAGCTTTGCACGAACGCTTGGAAAAATATTCATGGCTCGCCTCCTGTTTGGGACGACTTCATCGGTAGGTTGAGAGTTGTCGAAGCCCAAGATGACAAAAATGCAGAGGATATTGCCGACTGAACCGTGCACATGGGCGTCCCGTCTGCGCAGCTTTTACTCCAGTTTCGAGCGTTTCGTCAATACTTGGGAGGTGGCATACTTGGGAGGTGGCACGGATGATGGGCGAGGCAGTAGCGCCCAAGACGTCAAACGAACGCACCGAAACCTGCATATTTCCCACCTATCGCTCCTTCCCAAATGGTCGAACCCGCAGGAACACTACAGCGCCTACAGGATGACTTCCGTATTGCATCTTCAGCGTGTCGGGACTGGAGTACGTAGTGAGCTGCGCACCAATGCCGGTAGCGAGGTGCGGGATCAAATCCAGATCGCGCTCGTAGCCCACAGTATAAGCTTGCACACGCCCTATGATGTTTTCCCGGAAATTCGGCGGTTCAGGCTGGTTGCGGAGCAGCAATTCGTTCGTGCGATCCGCGTTTTCAATTCGGCTCCAAACGTAATTGCGTTCAGCGCAACGCAGCGTGGATTCTGCCAAGTAACCGTTCAACACCAGGCCCGTTTCCAAGCTCCGGTTGCGACCCCAAAGCAGAGTACTTGACCAATTTCCGCGCGTGAGAGGGCGGTTGTACATCACGGAAGCGGTCATCCTCTGGAGGTCCTCCTCGGGATGAAGTGCTTCGGGACTGGTCAGGTGCGCGAACGAATATTGTGTGCTCCAGTTCTGGCCAGCCTGCACCGTCACACGCGTGGACCAGGAGTCAATCTTGCCGGAGTCAATGTCCCAACGAAATTCGTCAGGCTCGCGACCGTGAAAACCGGACGCCTCAAGTCGCGCCAGTTTGTATGTCAGCCCTGCAGTTATCACATCATCGGCGATGTGTGTTGAGTCTTGTAGGTGGTGTCCAAGCGGCGCGATGGGATCTTCCGAAGCTGATGCGCGATGCGGATACGCAGTTGGTCCCATCGCGGGATCGCCCATTGGCGCGAAGTAGAACGAGAGCAGAGTCTCTTTTCCGAGCTTCAAGTCATAGAGCGCCGCCAATTCCATGATGAAATCGTGCGGGTGTTGACCGTCCACAATCGGCCTGCCGAACGCGGTCTCTCCTTGCTGGAAGAGCTCGGGGTAATAACGTTTCGATATTGTGCCGGGCTCCAGGCTCACCATGGTTCGTAATGTCAGTGTGCCCGCGGCAAGCTGCCGCTGCGCCATCGGCATCAACCAGTTTGTGGAGAATACCCTGTCAGACTCGCGCGCGCCACTCTGTTGCAGCACGTTTAGAAACGCCTCGCCATGAAACATCAACATCCATTTCCCTTTCATGGTCATGAGCATTGGGATTGGGGTTGAGTTCGGCTCGGCGCTGGTGCCGGATGTACCGTGATGCTCGATGTCCTCTAAGAACATCTTCGCGTTTTCAGTCATGTTCATACTGTGATGTTCCATGTCCGGCATTTGCTGGTGATCCATGCCTTGCATATAGCCTTGCCCACTGCGCTGGTGTTGTATTGGCACCATTTCTTGGCGGGATGTGGACTGCAGTTGCTGTGAGCTCTGGCCCTTCGAGGTCTGCTCGTCAGCGAGGCTAGACTGCTGCTGGGCCAAGGCGCTCAGAACAGCTGCTAGGACGGAACTAAGAATTAGACTGCAAACGTAAGCATTCTTTCGCACAGGCGTTCGATTCTCCGAACTGCGGCTAGCTAGAAGTAGGTGATGGCCGAATGGTGCGGACAGAGCTGAGCCCGCGAATCAATCCTGAGGAGAATGGAACGGATCAGATGCGAAGAACGGTAGAAAGAGGAAGACACAAGTCGGGGGTGTCCATTGTTCGGACGGCGCAAGTCCGAGGCCTAATGATGTCGGCCGTGCCGAGCCAACCAGCCACGAAGTTTAATCCAACAGCCGCGCGCGCGATCTGAACTGCAGCCGGTACTTGATGCGAGTCACAACAGCTATGTGTCGGCGGCGGCATAGGTCCATGATGGCCGTGGCAGCCACCCGGCGTGGTGCCGGAATTCATCGGCATTGACATCGTTGCGGGGAAAAATGCCAGCATGAGTATGAGCGCGAGGATTGATGCGGGTCCTGCGTTGCGCATAACCACCCTTCTTATGATGCCACACGGCTGACTTCTGTCGCCAGAATCTCCAGCAAGCACCAACCGGCTCTTCAACACGAACATCGAAAGCACCATGACAGTAACCTAACCTGCGATCGTACTTCCTCGCCGAGGCTTGCCGTCAAGCCCGCATTTCCGAGATGAACTTTTTCAACAAACCTTCGTCCTTTTCTCACCAGTACTTATCCGAATCTAACGCACTGAAGAGGCCCTGCCGGCAAAATTGCATACTGAGCCTCTTAAGTGTAAGTTGTCGGTCGGCCAGAAAGTCAAGGGAAATTCCCGTTATATTGGCCACGCCATTACGAATGCTTAAGAATCGTCCGCGGCGTCGTCTGCTTCACCACATCCTCATCGGTGTTGGGAGTGTCGGGCTAACCGTCATCTTCATGCATTTGTTTCCGAAGCGTGATTTCCTCTCTCGAGTAAGCATCGGGACAGCCTACCCTGCGCTGTTTCTCACCGCGGCCGCGCTCCTGTTGGGCCCCTTCAATGTGCTGCGGCGGAAATCTAATCCGGTAAGCTTCGACCTGCGGCGTGACTTGGGGATTTGGGCAGGAATCTCAGCACTGGCACACACTGCGGTCGGCCTGAATGTTCATCTGCGCGGCAGGGTGTGGCTGTATTTCGTCGATACTTGCCACCACCCACGGCTGGACGCATTCGGTTTCGGAAACTACACGGGTGGTGTTGCAGCGCTGGTGTTCTCTCTGCTCTTGGCGCTGTCCAACGATATTTCACTTCGCAAGCTCGGAGTCGAACGCTGGAAATCGCTTCAGCGGTGGGCGTATGCGGGAGTCGTGCTTACCGCAGCCCACTCAATCGCATATCAGCAAATTGAGAAGCGCATCCCGCCTTTCCAGGTGGTTCTTTACCTCGTATTTGGAATTGTGGTGGGCTTCCAGATAGCGGGTGCCTTCAAGAGTCGACAATACAATTAATAATGCGGTGCGTCGCCGACCCTTGGGATCTTCAGTCGCACAGATTTTGCCTTTGAAGGACCGCCTGGCCGCAGAAGATGCCAGAAGAAGGCAGCGGTCATCTGAACAGTAGTGAAGGGCACGTGGTACTTGGGAGCGGGTGATACTTACGAATCCCTATGCGTGCCCGACATTCTGTGAACCGGCGCTCAGTTCGGGAGGCGCATTCGCTTGATTAGCTCGTGATAACGAGGGTCGCGTCTCAGCGAATCGAGTCGGGGATCCACCCCGAGCCATCGCAGTCAATCCGATCGTTGCAGGTAGGCTCTTTCCAGCGACTCGAAAGCCTCGTCCGTGCGGCCAAGAACAGCGTAAACCGTGGCAAGCTGTACACCACAGACGTACTGCTTGTCAGACTCAGTGGTAAGCTGGGCCAGCAACCTCTGGGCAGCCTGACGACGACCGGCATTGGCGTAAACCACAGCCTGGGCAATCTGCACCATTGGGGTATCCAATAGTTGTCGTCCACGCTCAGCGGCGTTGATCGCTTCCTCGTGCCGCGCGAGACCTGAATAGGACATTGCCATGATCGAATATGCCCAGCCGTAGTTGGGCTGCAACTCGAGCAGGCTGCGCACCTGGCGAATGGCATCGTCATAGCGGTGGGTAACATAGTAATTCCATGCTGCCGTTTCGTTCAGAGGGATCCAGCGTGTTCGCAATGCGCGACTCGCGCGCCGCCGCCTCGGTCTGTCCCGTGACGGCGAAATACTGCGAGTATCCCCTGTGCGCATCGGCCGAGTTTGGGTCCAGCATGACGGCACGACGAAATTCCTGTTCTGCCTCCCCGCCAATCCCAGTCGTACATAAGCTTGATCCTACCCATCGTGGCATGGGCCTCAGCCAGTGAATCGTCGAGCAGGCAGCAATGGCTTCGTTGAAATACTCGACCGCTTTCTCGTCTGCCTCACGGGTTAACTTCTGCAAGTGGAAACGCCCCCGCAGGTAAGCTTGGCGAGCCTGCGGATTAATAACGTGCGCTGCAGCCGCATGAATTGAGCGCGCGTCAGTGAGTCGGCGCGCCACTTCGCGCGTCACTAATCCAGCGACGTCTCGTTCCAAGTTCAGGATGTCACCGAGGTCTTCGTCATACGAACCAGCCCAGATATGGCTCTGATCACCTGCGCGGATGAGCTGAGCGTGTACCCGGACCCGATTGCCCGCTATGCTGCAAGCTGCCTTCCAGCAGGTAATCGACGCCCAGCTCCCGGCCGATTTGTGCCACCGACTTGCTGCTCCCGGCGTATCGCATTGACGAAGTGCGAGCGATAACGCCCAAGTGATCCGGTTCTAGTTGCGCTAAACGGGTAATTATTTCCTCAGTCAAACCCGAGCTTAGATAACCGCCTGTGGCGGGAGCACTCAAATCCTGAAGAGGGAGGACGGCGATCATCACCCGCCTTTCTCTGCTTGTGCTGCGACGGAGGCCGAGCCACAACGTGAACCCCCATCGCCAGGGCTCCCAACAGCACCAACGACCACACCCGGAAGCGGAGGTTGCGCCGAATCGCCGTGTGCCCCGTTGGGGACGAAATGGATACAGGAGGCGCGCCCGTCCCTGCATGCGGCTCAGCCTGAACCGGAGCCTGGCTTGCCTCTTCGACTGCCATGATGAAACGGTAGCCACGCCTGGGCAGCGTCTCAATGTAGCGCGGTGCGCGGTGCGTCGCTATTGTCATTCAGAGCAGCCCGGATCTGCCGGATGCATGTGTTCAGGCTGTGCTCAAAATTAACGAACGTGTCATTGCCCCAAACCTCGCTTTTGATCTCTTCGCGACTGACGAGTTGCCCGGCCTGCGAGACCAGCAGCAGCAAGAGCTTGGCTGGCTGGGGTGCGAGCTTGGTCGAATGTCCCGCGTTAAGCAGCTCGCCAGTCCTGGTGTCCAGTTCGAATGGACCGAAGCGAAATCCTGAGCTCCCGACCGACGCCCTTCAATGCACCCCTCCAGGGGCGAATGTTATAAGCCGGAAAGGTTGTTCTTTAACTGAGCAAGCGCACAAAAATCCATTCAGATTAGGCGCTGACCAGGGATAAGTACGCGGAGTGCCACGAACAGTAGCCGACATAGACCGCAAAGCTAGTGCACGCAGTCAACCGCAGCAACCCAGAGCGCTGCCCAATGTCGAGCTGCCAATCCTCCGGATGCCTCTGGGCTTGGTCCGCAGCAACGCAGCTCGATGCTGGCACGCGTAGGGATGGCGTTTGCCGTACGCGTGCCAGCTCTGATTCGATTCCCCAGCACCCGTGGTTCCTCGTCAGAGCCGAACAGCGTCGCTGCTGATATTGAAGACGGGTGCTGCGGTAACTCACGGCAGTCCCTTTTGTCTCCGAGCCTGTTCCGTATCGATTGCCTTCTGGTTGACGGCGGGAATCACGTAAAGGTGATCCAAGATAACCAGCATATCGAAAAACGGCGACCGAGATTCGAGGTTGTGGTCTGGGGCACATCAGCAATAATCGTAGCCTTACAGCTCGCGGGTTGGAACGAGACAAGAGGTAAACATCAGAGTCTTCCTTCGTCATGATCCCGGACTAGGCGCGAGAAGTAGTCGCTGATCCAATGACTTAGCAACACGCTTTGGCGCGAAGACCGTCCATACCTTCTCTCGCGATGAACGGAACCATGATCAACGCTGCTGCCGAGTCCGCCCACCACCAGCCCAGCAACGAATTCGTCGCGAGACCAAACAGCAGAATTGCAGATAAATATGTACAAAATTCTGTTTGCGTGGCATCAGCCTGCATGGCACCGCTGTTGAGTTCTTTCCCAACTCGCCGTTTGGATCGTGAAAGAAGTGGCATCACAATCAGCGAGACGATGGCCAGTACGATTCCTGGAATTGAACGAGTGGGTTGTTCGTGTTCATACAGCGACTTTATAGCATCCACCGCGATGTAGACTGCAAGCGAGACGAAACAGCCGCCGACGATCCGAAGCGATACTCGTTCTGCTCGTTCTCGCCGCTCGGGGTGGTCAAGATGCATGCGCCAAAGGACGACCGCACCCGACGTGACTTCGATGAGGCTGTCAAACCCGAAGCCGACCAACGAAATACTTCCGGCCATCAGTCCCGAAACTACCGCAACGAGCGCTTCCAGACTGTTCCAAACAATCGTGAAGTATTGAAGGCGCTTGCCCCTATGAACCAGCGCCGCTCGTTCTTCAATGCTTAACGCCGAAGTGGACACGGTTATTTCTTTGCACCCGAGATGGAACTCACATTGATCGTCTCACCCTTCGCCGTGCCAATGTGACATTCACAACCGAGAGACTTTTTGCGCACCGCAGCTATCCGAAGCTACTTTGCCGGGCGAGCTCGCAAACGCAACGGATAACCATCGTCTCCCGGAAGGAGCCCATTCACGCGCACTACCTTCACCGAGTTGTCCACGTCCGAGGCCCGTAGATAACCAATCGCTCCGGGCATTTTGGACACGAATTTCCTCACTTCTACTGGGGTTGCTAGAGTCGTCGGATACGAGGGGAACTCGCCCCGATACACACTCCAAAAAAAGTACTTGTCTAGGTCACCGTCATTCATCCGGTAGATCACCCGAAGCACAGTTTGCCTTTCCGGAGTTCCGCGTGGCATGGCGACTAGCGTGACGCGCCGCCTGCTCGACCACCACTTCTTCTCCTCCGAGAAGATTTGGTGCAACTGCCAGAATGCGACATTGTCGGTCGGGTTCTTGTGGTTGACGACAATGGCCAATCCCTCCCAGGAAGAGGCTCTGTGAGCGGTCGAAGCGTGAGGCTGCTGTAGAGAATCAGTCTGGCTTGACGCAACATCCATCGGCATCCCGACTGCCATCACGAGGAGCAGAACACTCGTCGCCGCCTTCATTGGCCGTCTCCAAATAAGGTAGGTGAAAAATCAAAGGGGGAGGGGCTGGCAGACAACTGCTAGCTCGGCAGTATTGTAGTCCAAGCCGCTGCCATCTTGCCTCGATCCTACCTGGATGAGGAAATCGGTGCCGAAAGATCCCGTTTACGCAAGCGGGCCGAATTTCTGTGGCTGAAGCGAAAGCTTCCGGACGCGCCCCGTGCAGTATCTGAACTCCAGCCACATGGATAAAGAAGCCATCGCCCGCAAGACGATCCACGCTTGCCCAACTCACCCCTGCCACAGCTCAACTCACAGCCGTTGCTGCTTAGAGCCATGCACCTCAAAAATCTTCGCAGGCCGCAAACATTTCCCGGATTAGTACTACAGGCACTTCGGCGATATTCGTGCCTGCTTTCGGCGGCATTGTGTGAAACCCCACATACGCAATGGCTGAAATGAGGGCGATAGCGGCAACGCCGAATACTATGATCGGCCCACTGTATTAGTAGCCCGGAGCTTTCCGATTTACGCTTGCGGCGCATATCTACCTCCAAGCACTGCGCCCCGGAGCCAACTTCGGGAACGCACAACCCATTGTTCGATGAGGGCAAAATCCGCCAACAGTATTGAGCCTCCGATATCCTGTCCTTTACCTCCCCTACTCCGCCGGTTCCCGCCGCAGTGTGCCGCGCCGCAGAGCGCGTTCCTTCATCAACACGAAGAAGACCGGAACCAAAATCAGTACGTGAATCGTGGAAGTGATCATTCCGCCAACCATGGGAGCGGCAATTGGTTTCATCACGTCAGAACCGATACCACTCGCCCAAAGGATTGGAATCAGGCTGGCGAGAACCGCACAGACCGTCATCAGCTTTGGCCGAAGCCGTTGTACAGCTCCCTCAATGGCCGCTTCGTGAATATCGGCTTCGGTAAGCGGACGATCTGAAGCAATACGCTTATCGAGCGATTCGTGTAGATACACCACCATCACCACGCCTGTTTCAACGGCAATGCCAAACAGCGCGATATAACCGACCCACACGGCGACGCTGAAGTTATATCCAAGCAGCCACTGCAGAATCAGCCCACCCGTCATGGCATAGAAAGTGGGAAAGATCAGAACCATGGCTTCGGTCACGGAGTGAAAGACCATGTATAGAAGCATGAAGATCACGAAGAACACCACCGGCAAAATGAGCTTGAGGCGCTCTTTCGCTCGTAGCTGGAACTCGTATTCGCCCGACCACTGATAGGTGTAGCCCGCCGGCAATTGCAACTTCTGCCGAAGCATTTGGCTCGCTTGGTTTACAAAACCGCCGTAATCGGTCGTGTTCAGGTCAATGTAGATGTACCCGGTCAGCTGGCCATCTTCGTCGCGGATCATCGCCGGACCCCGCGAGAAAGAAACCTTGGCCACCTCAGAAATTGGGACCTGGGCACCAGAAGGTGCAGCGATCAGAACTCTGCTCAGCTGCTGAATGTTGTCGCGGAAGTCGCGCTGGTAGCGAACGTTGATCGGATACCGCCGGCGTCCTTCAATGTTCTCGGCAACGTTCATCCCCCCAATGCCGGATTCAACAGCTAGTTGCACGTCGGCGATAGTCAGCCCATATCTCGCCGCCTCAGGACGATTCACCTCAGCATTGACGTAAAAGCCCTGCGAAACCCGCTCGGCGAAGACCGAGCGCACCGGCGGCAGCCCGGAAAGAATCTGCTGCACTTGTGCCCCGAGCTGCTGGATTTGCTCCAGATTCGTACCTTGCAGCTTCATCCCCACGGGCGTCTTGATTCCGGTCAGCGCCATGTCGAGCCGGTTTTGTACCGGCATGGTCCAGGTATTAGTGAGACCTGGGAACTGGAGCTTGGCGTCCATTTCCCCAATGAGCTTTTCGTACGTCATTCCCGGCCGCCACCTCTCGCGCGGCTTGAGCATCACGGTCGTGTCATACATATCGAGCGGAGCGTTATCGGTCGCACTGTCAGATCGGCCGACCGCACCGAAGACGGTCTCAACCTCTGGAAAGGATCGAAGTACCCGATCCTGCTCCTGCAAGAGCTGAGATGCCTGGGTGATGGAAATGCCCGGAAGTGCGGTGGGCATGTACAGTGAAGAACCTTCAAACAAAGGCGGCATGAACTGGCTGCCCAGCTTGAACATCAAGGGGAACGTCACCAACAGGAATGCCAGATTCAGCAGCAACGTGGTTTTGCGATATTTCAGGCAGAGGCGGAGAACTGGCAAATAGAGCGCCTGTGTGATTCTTGAAATCGGGTTTTGGGACTCTGGACGCAGCTTCCCGCGAATGAAAATGACCATCAAGATTGGAACTAGCGTGATTGCCAGCAACGACGAAAAGCCCACGGCTAGCGTTTTTGTCCATGCCAGAGGACGGAACATGCGCCCTTCCTGCGCTTCCAGTAGGAACACCGGCAGGAAGGAAACCACAATAATAAGGAGAGAAAAGAACAGAGCGGGACCGACCTGTTTAGCGGCGCCGATCAGAATGCGCACCCGCTCCCGTTCAGCCGCCTTCTTCGTGGGTTTAATTGCACTCACATCTGCCTCTTTGTGCAGGACTGGCCCATTCGAGTAATTCGTCTCCCCCACTGCTTCTCCTCCCGATGCGGGTCGTTCGGAAAGATGCCGGTATCCGTTTTCCACCATGACGATGGCGGCATCCACCAACACACCGATGGCCAGTGCCAAGCCGCCGAGCGACATGATGTTGGAGCTGACGTTCAGGTAGTACATGGGAACGAAAGAGATCGCGAGGGCGATGGGCAGGGTGAGAATCGGGATGAGCGCAGAGCGGAAGTGGAACAAGAACACAATGATGACCAGGGAAACGATGATGGCTTCCTCGATCAGGCTGTGCTTCAAGGTATTGATCGATTCGCTGATCAGACCGCCGCGGTCATAGCCGGACACCACCTCGACTCCAGGCGGCAGCGATCCTTTGATCTCGGCCAGCTTCTTCTTGACCCCATCGATGACGTTAAGGGCATTCAGACCATAGCGCATGACCACAATGCCGCCCACGATCTCGCCTTCACCGTTCCACTCGGCGACGCCTTCACGGATGTCCGGGCCGAAGGAAACCGTGCCCAGATCCCTGATCAATACAGGTGTTCCGTTCTTCGCCATGACGGGCACATTCGCCAAGTCATCCAGTGATTTCAGATAACCGAGTCCACGAACCATGTATCGTGTGCCACTCAGTTCGAGCACTCTTCCACCAACTTCGTTCGTGCTGGACTTCACCCGGTCAATCACGGTGGACAGAGGAATGCCGTACGCCAACAATTTGTTGGGATCAAGGTTGACCTGGTATTGGCGCACGAACCCGCCGATACTCGCCACTTCGGCCACGCCAGGCACGGTTGCGAGTTGATAGCGCAAGTGCCAATCCTGAATGCTTCGCAGATCGGCAAGACTATGCTTGTGGCTACGATCGACGAGCACATACTCATAGACCCAACCCGCACCGGTCGCGTCCGGGCCGATGGCAGGATGCACATTGGCAGGAAGCCGGCCGGCAATCGTCTGCAGATACTCCACAACCCGGGAACGGGCCCAATAAATATCCGTTCCGTCTTCGAACACAACGAAGACATAGGAATCGTTGAACATGGTCTGGGCGCGTACCGCTTTCACCAGCGGCGCAGCCAAGAGCGCGGTCACGATCGGGTAGGTGACCTGGTCTTCGATGATGTTGGGTGGCTCGCCTTCCCAATTGGTGTGGATGATTACCTGCACGTCGGAAATGTCCGGCAGTGCGTCCAGCGGGATATGGCTCATGGACCAGATTCCGGCCAGGGTCAGCAGAAGCACCCCAGTAAAGATCAGGAAACGATTGTGTGCACACCATTCTATGATTCGGGAGATCACGGTTACATACCTCCTGTTGCATTGACGGTGACCTGCTTGTTGGCAATCGTCTGCCCGTTTTGTTGTGCCCTTATCGTCACCTGCCAGGTGCCGCCAGAGCCGAGGTCACCCTTGCCTTCGTACATTCCTCCGCCCTTATCGCTGGCATTGATGACAGTCTTCATCGCCGCCATTCCCATCGCCGGCATCGCCGCCATATAGAAAGTCACAGTCACATTCGCGCCCGTGATTGGCTGTCCACCCTGTCCCGTCAGCTTTACGCGGACGGTGTTGCTGCCTTTGTGCGGAGGATTTGGATCAGTAGTCAGTTCCACATTGGCTTGCTGTTGCGCCGGGGCATTCATGGAAGCAGCTTGCCCGGCACCCGGGGGAGGAGGAACGAATGCGCCAGCCGCCGCCTGCAATTGCGCTTCGGAGTCAATCAGGAAATTTGCTGACGTAACAATCTGTTCTTCGGCCTTGAGGCCTTTGCTGACCACGATCTCGTCGCCTACCTGAGGACCAAACTCGACTTCGCGCGGCTCGATATTGCCTTCGCCTTGATAAACGAAGATCAGGTTCCTGGTTCCCGAATGAAATGCCGCCGAAGCCGGGACGACGAGTTGGCGTCCCATCGGCAGCTTGACGCGAACATTTGTGTACATTCCTGGCCGCAACTTCAAGCCGGGATTCGGAAACACTAGCCGCACGGGCAGCGTGCGCGTGTTGATGTCGAGCTGCGGCAGGATGTATTCCACACGCCGGCTAAAGACTCGCCCCGGATACGCATCGACCGTGACGTCGGCGACATCTCCGGGCTTGATCTTTCCCGCATCGCTTTGGAATACCTGGGCGAGTACCCAAACATCCGAAAGGTCGGCTACGGTGTACAACATGGTTTCGGGCTGCACATACATGTTGGGCAGGGCTTTCTTGTCGGTTATGTATCCGGAGACGGGAGAATAGATCGTGAGATCAGTAATCGGCTTGCCGCCTTCGTCCAGCTTCTCAATTTCCCCAGGAGAAACCTCCCATTGCAGCAGCCTTTCTTTAGCGGCATTGAAAAGTGAAGACGCACCCGAAGCCACTCCGGTCACCGTGCTTTGTTGCAAAGACTCCGAGTTCTTCTTCGCCAGCAAATATTCCTGCTCCGTCGCGACAAGATCAGGACTGTAGATTGTGAATAGCGGCTGGCCTTTGCCAATAAAATTCCCGGTAGCGTCCGCGTAGACTTTACGAATCCAGCCAGCGAAGCGTGTCTGCACGTAGGCTTGCCGGCGCTCATCCACTTGTACGTTGCCGTAGCATCGCAGCTCCGAATTGACGGACTTGGATTCAACTTTCCCCAGAACAATGCCGATGCTCTGCATGCGCTGCGGCGTAAGCTGAATCGGCGCAAGGGGGATCTCTTGCATATTTCCACTCTGTGTCTCGCCTGCCGTTGCTGGTTCGGAATCTGAGGCGTTTGCGGATGGAGTTTGTGCCATCCCCTGCATAGAATCGCTTGTTGAGGCGGTGCTCGCCTGCTTCACCGCCACGCCATGGCTCAAACGCCACCACAAAACGGAAGCCACAGCGGCGAGCACTGCCGTGGCTACTAGCGCAATCCAAAAAGCGCGACGATTATTGTTGCTTTCTGCACTCGGCATGTGTGATCCCTCGTTTACATTCGTTCTAGAGTCGCGCTCGTTCATGGCATATCTACTCCGGTGAGGCGCTCCAGTTCAGCCAGCACCGATTCGTGCTCCACCATCTCGCTCCGATATTCCAGATCAAGGTTCAACACATCGAGGAAAGACGAAAGCAGACTCTCGAAGTCTTGCCGGTTCGATTGATAGGCGGACAGGGCGGCGCGAAAGGTAGCTTCCGATTGCGGTACTAGGCCATCGCTGTAGATCTTGAGCCTGTCTTCTGAAGTCTTGGCGCGCACATATTGCTGCTGCACTTCAGAGAGTACACGCTGCGATTCCGAGTCCGCCTCTCGTCTTGCGCGCTCCTGGTTCTGCTCCGCCTCGGTGAGTTCGGCCTTCTGCCGTCCGCGGTTGGGAAGGCGGAAGCCAAATGTCGCCATGTAGTAATCGCGGGTATCTCCGTTGGTGTGCTGGTACGCGTACTGGACATTGAAGTCCGGGCGAAAATTCTTGTGGGCCAGCTCCACCTGGGTTTCCTGCTGCCGGATCAACGCCTGCTTTGAGCGCACGTCTGGATTCTGTTCACTAGCCTTTTGTAGGAGTTCCGGTGCGCTAAACGCAAGAGATCTCGCCGAGAGAGTGTCGGCAACGATGTCAGGAGAATCCTGGGGACGGCCCAAGAGCTGCTTGATCTGCGCTTCCAGCAGTCCTTCTTCCTGGTGGTGATGGGCGATCTCTTGCAGAATCTTCGTGTGTTGCAGCTGTGCTTTCAGCACGTCCTGCTGATTGCCTTGGCCCACGCGGTAGCGTGCCTCGGCCGCGCCTTGTACCTGATTCAGCAGATCATTGCTTTTCTGCAGAACGCCGAGAGTTTGTTGAATGTAAGCCAGCTTGAAATAGACCATCTTGAGATTTCCTACCACCATCCGGCGGACTGAATCGCTCTGCGCTTCCATGGAGTCCGCTTCGTGTTCGGCCACGCGCGCGCGCAATTGCCGTTTGCCCGGATAGGGAATGTCCTGCGACGCGCCGAACCCGATGTAGGCGAACTCGCTGTTGCTGTAGCCCGCGAACGGTCGCGGGCTGCCCACACTGAACTGCTGCACCGAGACCTGGGTCTCGGGAAAAGCTGAAACCTGCTTGGGGACATTT
>QIAU01000270.1:2969-7071 GCA_003225055.1 Acidobacteriota bacterium | reverse complement strand
TAAACTTTCGGCATCCTCCGCTCCAGTTCACGCAACGGCACAGGCGTGCGAATACCCGCTACAACGTCCTCACCTTGCGCATTGGCAAGAAAATCTCCGTAAAAGCTTTTCTCGCCCGTCGAGGGATCCCGCGTAAAGCAAACTCCCGTACCCGAGTTATCGCCCGTATTTCCGAACACCATTTGCACCACGTTTACCGCGGTTCCGAGAAGGCCGGTAATGTGTTCGACGCGGCGATAGGTCACGGCCTTTTCAGCCATCCATGATTCAAATACTGCGCCGATCGCGCCCCAGAGTTGCTCTGCAGGATTTTCCGGAAAAGGCTGGCCCTTTTTTTCTTTGAAATAGTGCTTATATTCCGTCACGAGTTTCTGCCAATGCTCCGCCCCCACTTGCGTGTCGTCCATGGCCTTCAGCCGCTCTTTCAACGCTCGCAGCCGCCCCTCGAGTTCTTCTTTGGGCAAACCAGTTACCACAGTGGCATACATCTGCACGAAGCGCCGATACGCGTCCCAAGCGAAGCGCGCATTATTCGTCCGCCGGGCCAAGCCCTCCACACTCTGATCGTTCAGGCCCAGATTTAAGATCGTTTCCATCATCCCCGGCATGGAACGGGCCGAACCTGAGCGCACACTCACGAGCAGCGGGTCCCGGGCATCGCCAAATTTCTTCCCCACCACGCGCTCTAGCCGTGAGAGATTCTTCTCCACCTCCGACCGCAGCCGCGGCGGGTGCTTATGGTTGTGTTTCAGGTAGTAATCGCAGCATGCTGTGCTGATGGTGAAGCCGTACGGAACCGGAAGACCGATACGCGTCATCTCGGCAAGTCCCGCGCCCTTGCCACCGAGAATCTCCTTCATATCGCCGGTGCCTTCCGCTTTGCCCGCGCCAAAGAAGTAAACGTATTTCACGTGTATTTTGTCCTCTTGAACTTATTTCCTTCTATTCCGTTGATGCGCAGACAGGTAAGTGCGGTTCATCGGCCCAGGATCCCGTCGAAGGAAACCACGTTTTGCTCGCGATGAACCAGCAAGTAGTAATAGAGGAAGGCGTAGAGCAGTTGTAGTCCGGCGACATTCCAATCCTGCGCGAGGTTTGTGCCGAAGACCAATGCGGTCAGAACCAGCGCGCCGGCAATTAACGCGAATCGCGTGAACAACCCGAAAAACAGCAGCAGACCCAGTGTAGTTTCCACCGGCGGCAGCACCCAGGCGAACGCAGGCAACAGGCTCGCCGGGACGGCGGGAGTCTTTTCAAAATAATGATTCAGATAGGCCAGGAATGCAGCATGCCCGGCCAGAAGGCGGCTCACACCGTGCAGCATGATATTGGCGCCGAAGGAGAGGCGTAAGATGGTGTAAGCCCAAACGGCGTCGCTCAATCGGGGCTCTGAGCCCCGTACCTTGCTCCGTGTTTCGAACGATTTCGTAGTTGCATAATCAGCCATAGAGCCTCCGCACTCAAATGCGAAAGGACTTAAAAATTGACCCGTAAAGGCCGCGCGGGCGCCTAGGTCCCCGGCGCCATTCGTCCAGCCCGACAGGGGGAAACCTATAGTGAGGGAGTTCAGGTCCTCCGCGGGCGAAAGCACACGTTTATCCCAAGCCGTGCCTCGCCCCGCATAACCTCGTATGGAAGCCACCACCCCTCGCCCGACGTGGAAGACCCTCTTGGCCTTCGCGATTATCTATTTCGTGTGGGGATCGACATTTCTCGCGATCCGTATAGGCGTCCGCGAAGTGCCGCCGTTTCTTCTCGCTGCGATGCGTTTCCTGGTTGCGGGACTCCTTCTCTATGGCTGGATGCTCGCGCGGGGCGAGCGATCGCCGAGCGCGCGCCATTGGGCGTCAGCATCCCTACTCGCGATCCTGATCTTCATTCTCGATTACGGACTGTTGTTCTGGGCCGAGCAGCGCGTGCCTTCGGGCATGGCCGCGGTCATCATGGCTACGATCCCGGCGTTTATGGCCCTATCAGAAATCATCTTGCTGCGAACGCAAAAGCTCACCGCTCGCTTGGCCTTGGCGCTCTTGATCGGTCTTGGCGGCGTAGCAGTGCTGATGAGTCGTTCATTGAGCCTGGGTGGGCAGCCGATCGACAGTGCGGGTGCGGTGGCACTAATCGTTGCATCTATAGGTTGGTCGGTGGCGGCGGCGCTTACGCGCAAGTTGCCGCTTCCAACTTCCAAGGTCATGAGCTCGGGGGCGCAGATGCTCGCCGGAGGAGTGTTGCTGACTCTCACGTCTGCCGCGCTCGGCGAATTTCGTCACTTCCATCCAGGGGCGGTCTCACGCGCAACGTGGCTGTCGTTGTCCTACCTGATTGTCGCCGGTTCTATCATCGCGTTTACCGCCTACGTGTGGCTGATTGACCACGAGTCACCGACCAAAGTCGGTACCTACGCATACGTCAATCCGGTTGTGGCCGTGCTGCTGGGATATTTCCTGGGCGGCGAAGGGCTTGGTCTGCGAACGATTCTGGGGACTCTGTTTGTTCTGACCAGTGTGGTAGTGATCACGACTATGCAACCAGTGAAGAAACCGATAGCAACATTCGCCGTTGAGGATACGCGTAATTTCCTGAAAAACTGAATCGGAACTCGGCAGGCTGGCTCGTGCCCGCGTCCCCGCAACACCCGCTCAAAGCCCTTGTCAAAGTGATGAACCTAGGGGTTTCGCCTTCGAACCTGTTTATTCGAACGATCTGGAAAGTAGGAGTACCTTAGGGCGATTGTTCGAATAACGGATTATGTTGACGTATACTCTTATGTCAACATCGCGTATGCTTTCGCTCTCCTTTACTGCGTCCGCCATTTCCTGCTGCCCCGGTTTGCGCTAACTTTATGATGTTTGTTGCTGGATAAAGCTAACTACACCGAAAGCTAACGACTATCGTCACGTTCCTACCGGCTGATCCGAGGGTCCGTGTGCGCTTCATATAGACCTCCCAATAGAAGAAGACAGCAACTCAAACTGTCCCACTAACAAAAGTACTTTACTTCCTTGCAGGCACAATCTGGACGCGAACACCATCCGGCCCTATCACAAAAACTGATGTCCCATTCGTCTCCGCTTTCATACCCGGCACAACGCGCTTGACGGTCGCAAGCGCTGCTTCCGTGGAAAAGTCTTCGACTGCAATCCCGAAGTGGTCAATCGGCTTAATTGGGCCGCTTTCACTATGCACGCTGATAGTATTACCCGCCGACCCGAATCTAAGACTCAATTGTGTTGGATTGGGAGAGGTGGTCGTCACCCCGAACAGCTTTTCGTAAAACTGCTGAGTTGCTTTGAGATCTGTGACTGTAATCTGAACATGGTCGATGCCAGTTGGACGGAATGCACCCACCGGACGTTCTTGCGCCAGTGCAGGCGAAGCCGCGACCATGAGCAGGGCTTGGACTAGTTGTCGTCTGGTCAGACTACCCCGCTCGAATTGACTCACCAGGGTATCGATTGTGTGCTTCATTGCGTTTCCTCCACGAGGTTTTACTTTGCTTGACGAGCAGGTCGCGCGGATTCTACACCAAGGAGGCCGCCGACCTGGACCCGAGATTTAATTGGCGGTGAAATCCGCAACAAATCAGCCACAGGTGACCATAGACAGAGATTTCGAAGCATGTTTTGATACGCCACAGCGCAGCAAAAGGTTGGGTTATGACACGATTTCTGATAGTTGTGGCCATCATTTCCATCATTTCGTGCTGCACACTTTCTATTCCGTGTTCCTCGCTTGCAGAGGATACAACAGACGGCTTTTTGGCCCGGCAGTATACGGATTCAGCCGGAAATGTGATGCCGTATCGTCTCTTTATTCCACAGAGCTATGATCGCGCTCATTCTTATCCTCTTATCATCTACCTGCATGGCGGTGGAGGGAACGGAACTGACAATTTGAAGCAGATTTCTGGTGGTAATACGAACGGGTCTCACGTTTGGACTTATGAAAAGGCCCAACGCGAACACCCTGCTTTTGTAGTCGCACCGCAAGCACCTGAAGGTACGACTTGGGGCGGTCCCGAACTCGCTGAGTCATCGCCTGAGGCCCGGATGATGTTGGAGATCGTCGGCATGCTGGAGCGTGAATTCAATATCGATAAATC
>QIAU01000270.1:2152-2963 GCA_003225055.1 Acidobacteriota bacterium | reverse complement strand
TTCGCTGCTGCTGTGCCTCTTTGTGCCAGTGGGACGATCAAAGAATTTCCGTTTCGGAAGGTATATGCTGCCGCTGAGTTCAAAAAAATAAAGAGTCTGCCAATCTGGGTCTTCCAGGGTGCCGACGACACAAGCGTTCCCGTCTCGGGTCCACGTCAAACAGTCGCCACACTGCGGAAGCTCGGTAGTAACGTGAAATATACGGAGTATCCGGGCGTCGGGCACAACGTGTGGGAACATGCATACGTAGAATATGGTCTAATCGAGTGGCTCTTTGCGCAACACAGCCCTGACTTCCGGAAGAAGCCATAAAACATGCTCCATCGAGGCAACGAGTACCGCTAATTGGGTCTGTCAAAACTGCCCCGAATAATGGGCGGCTCTCCCGGCCTCGGCTTCTCTTCAGCCTCGTTCGGCTCTTTGGGAGGCGGAAGCAAAACTATTTCTCTGCTCTCCTTGGCTCTACCCTTGCCTTGTAGCTTGGCCTGGAGTTCACTCCAGCATTCCCGGCAGATGTCATATTCCTTGCGGTCGATCTCCTTCTGGAGACACTCCTTCACCTGACCACAAAGGTCACACTTGTGAACGATCATCGCTAATTTCCCGTCCGGCACCTTGACGCTGCGCCAGGACCATTCCGGCAGCGGCCCTACCAGCAACTTTTAACGCGTTGCCGAGCACGTATTGCCACGGTTCCGGTTGCCCACGAGTGATAGCGACGTACATGAGCGTGCCTACGACGCCGATGAGGACGCCATGCAGCACGAACTTCGACTTGATCCGGCGTCCAAGCCAAACCGTAATAGCAAAC
>QIAU01000270.1:0-1957 GCA_003225055.1 Acidobacteriota bacterium | reverse complement strand
CTTCTTGGCCGCAAATATCGAAGAAGCGTAGGATTTGCCCCCATGTGGATTTGGCAAGAATTGCGGACACTACTTCCTTCGAAGGTCATAATTACTGGTTGCGTTTTCCCATTTAATTCCAACGGTCTGGTGTGGCAGCAAGAAAATCTACCATGCGCCGTCTCAAGGCTTCGATTTGAGATTCTCCAATGTTTTTATCGTTAAGCCCCGGCTGTTTGAACGACGTGGAATCTTTCTGCATGCGCTGGAATAGGCTCCGCTTGTCATTGCTCAGGTCACGAGCTTGGTCAGCCTCGATGGAAGTGGAACAAGGGTTTTCGTGAACTTTTTGGCATAGCAGGTCTAATTGTGAAAGGCTGCATCGCTCTAAGTCTTTCATGTATATTCCTCCTGCTCTAGCGTAGCAGCCATTTGCGCTTGACTAATGTTTATGTGCCGGTAGGCATCATCCCAGGTACCCCGAGAGACGATACGGGAGTCTGGAGGGTCCAGCCGCTGTGACATGATCCACTATAGGCATGTAGGCAGGGTTAGCCTTTTTCTATAACTTTTTCTATATCCGTCTCCCTCGCAACGCACTGCAAGTCTTGTGTTTTGACAAAACAGACATCGGCGAGCAACATGCTAGAGATCTTCGGCAGTTTCTCAGTCCAATTCCACATTTTGGGGGCGGATATGAGAACCCGGCACCACAGCCTTATCCATGCGTCAGCAACGTGGGTTCTGAGTTGGGCTTTTCTGACGTGCTTGGCAGTAGGGTCTTTGGCAGTTGGGTCGGCTAGGGCCGACACAGTCACTTTTACCGATGTGGCTGAGGGGCCCCCTACCGCCACTACCTCCAACCCAACTCGTATAACCATCATTATTTGCACGGTGTCGTCGGACGAACTCTGCACGGTAAATGTGGCAGCCCCCAGCGCCTCTGCGACTATCAGTTCGGTGCAGCCGCCTGGCATGTCCAATATCTGGCATATAGAAAGGAAAGTTCTTGAAAATTCTCGGTAGCCTATGGCATTGGTTATATCCACTTCAGAAAATGTACGTAGATTCAACAGTCTTAGATTATTACCACAGGACAGTAGAGCGTAAGCTTCATTGGAGCGAGCGCCCCGACCTTCAGTTTCGAATTCAAATAGCGGATTCTCTGACCTTGTCTTCATTCAGGAACCAAACTCAGTATCGGATGAAATCGACGTCGGTTCGCAAAATGGGAGAGCGGGTCAAAGCATTAATATTAATTTCCACTCGGATGTCGACAGCAATCCATACGGCAATACGTGTACTGGAGACCGTGGCTGCCAAATATTCGAGGACGGAAGCGTTCAAACCGGAGCGACAATTAATTGGAGCGACGGCACGGTTGACACCTTTCAATTCCAGTCTGACATTAACGAAGCTCCGCCTGTTCCAGAGCCGGGAACACTCGTGTTTATTCGGCTCTGGATTGGTCTCCATGATGGGCTTTGCTCGGCGGAAAATCTTTACTGAGGGCGCATAGCCGCTACTCAGATCGAAGACTGAGCACAATATAATCATTTGCGACTGTGCCCTTTGCATTCTACTGGGGCCGCGGCGCGCAATAGAGTTTGGCAATTGTTACGTTGAGAATTAGCTTTTCTTTGCGTCTATCGCTGCAGACGTGAAGTCGAGCATGAACATCGGTGAGGTGCTATCGGGATGGTTCTTGCTCTCCCCGACGGCCCAGCAGGTGTTAGCGGATCAGCTGAGAGCACTTCTCCCCGCCGGGGCTCGAGTGGGGCCGTGTCGTCTAAGGGAGGCACGATTCAAACCTGGCTGCAAGATCACTGCCTATTACGGGTGCAATTGAAAGTGCGAGTCAGTTTACGCAGCCTCCTGATGCACGTTGGTCCAGTATTCTTCCCAATCCCCGTTCGCCCGTAACACGCGTAGAGCGATTACCTTTTTTAAATTTTCCATTTTCCACCAGGCACCGGAG
>QIAU01000269.1 GCA_003225055.1 Acidobacteriota bacterium | reverse complement strand
AACGATTCTCGGCCGAAGAAGGAGCGCGGCGGCTTGCGGTGCGCGCACGGAGGAACGACCTGGCGCCGCATCCTGATCTGCCCAGCGACACGCGGCTCTGGGCGGCGCTGATCCACGCCAGCGGCGGCGTGTGGGGTGGCTGCGTTTATGACGAGCAAGCGATCGTGGCGCAGCTCGAACGTGGCGCGGCGCAGCCGAAATCACATTCGTGAGGCACTCGAAATTGTGAGTGTCGGATAGAGAGCTGATTCACGTGAGACTTTATCGAACAACTAAAGGCACACTGGTCGAGTCCGGGGGCCAGTTTCACTTGCTGAGTGAGTTACACTCCGCCGAAGAGTGGGACAGAGTTGTCTGTGACCCCGCGCTGCAGGAGCGTGCTCGTGCTGCCACTACGACCGCGCCGGTGAGCTTCGATCCGGCAAGCGTGCTCGCGCCGATTGGGAGCCAGGAAGTATGGGCCGCGGGAGTCACTTACTATCGGAGCCGCAAAGCCCGGATCGAGGAGAGCAAGGATGCCGGCGGCGGCAACTTCTACGACCGCATCTACCATGCCGAACGCCCCGAGTTGTTCTTCAAGGCGACGGGCCAGCGCGTTGTTGGTCCCCGCCAGCCGGTCCGGATTCGCTCCGATGCGAAATGGTCGGTGCCGGAGCCGGAGCTGACGCTGTTGGTGAATCCGGAAGCTGCAATTGTTGGCTGCACCATCGGCAACGACATGAGTTCGCGCGACATCGAAGGCGAGAACCCGCTCTACCTGCCGCAAGCCAAGGTTTACAACGGAAGCTGTGCGCTCGGGCCGTGCGTGTTGCTCTCGGGCGAGCCATCGCGCGTGACCACGATCACGTTGGAGATCAAACGCGAAGGCAGAATCGCGTTTACGGGGAGCACCACGCTCGCGGAATTGAAACGCGAGTTATCAGAGCTGGTTCAATATCTCTTTCGCGACAACAACTTTCCAAGGGGCGACGCCATTCGCATCCAGATTGACGGTATCGGCGTCCTCGAAAATTACGTAGCCTAGACGTTAAAGCGGCGCTCGCGTTATCCGCATGATGCCGAGCGGATTCGCCTTCTGCAGTTCCGCCGGGAGCGCTGCATCGACATCAAGACGATTCAGGAGTTCCCCCGCCATGCCAATTTCAAAGTGACGGCGATACCTACACGCAAGCGCTGACGCCGACAAGGCGAGCGGCTCAAACCAAGCTCGTAAAGATGATTTTGCCGGAAAAACCGCGGTGGGAGCGGGGGTTTGATTACCGCCGTTCTTATCGAACCGTTTCAAACCCTCGGGAAAAACTGCCGATTCTTCCAAGTGCTTGAGAATCTTGGTTCCCCAGCGGGATTTAAACCCGTGTTACCATAACTTAGCTCGCTGATTCAAAAAGACTTAATGAGAATTCCAATGATCGTTACGGTTATCGTTATCCGGTCGCGCAGATGCGAGAACAAAACAAAAAAACGGCGTGTTAATACTCATCCCGACATCAACTCCCTGGATTTGGCAGTCGCGACGAGCCGCGCAACGTAGTTTCTATTAGCTCTTTCGCGCTATCGTTTTGTCGGAAGCGGAACGTGAACTGAGATAGCCTTGCCGTTGAACTCGATGCTAGCGTCGAACCCCGACCTTGCTATTAAGCCCGCTCCATGGGTCTCTGTTACGCGCACGACGCGAAAAGTTCGGTGCTCCAGCATTCCCGGGAAGCTGCCGCGACGATCTCCAACTGTTAGCGTTTCCGCTTTGTCGCTCCAATGCATGGGGATGACGGAGTACGCTCCGTGTTCGTAGTCGTAATTGTCGCCTTCGTCTTCATATAGGGTGAAATCGCCATCCGCGCCCGCATAAATAAGGACATCGATCGGACCTGTCTTCGCTGGAGCGGACTCCGCAACCGGTCCGACCGGAATCACCGAGCCTGCCTTGGCATACATTGGGATTCTGTCAAGGGGCGCGTCAGCGGTAATGGTTTGACCGCCGCTCACGCGCTTACCAGTCCAGAAGTCGATCCAGTCATGGCCAGCAGGAAGATATAGACGCCTCTGCGTCGCTCCTTCGGTAGTTACGGGATTGATCATCAACGCGGGGCCGAACAAAAACTGGTCCGACACTGCTCGCGCGCCCGGATCGGAGGAGAACTCGAGAGGGAGAGCACGCATCAGGGTTTCGCCATTCCTGGTAACACCCCAGGCGGCAGAATAGATGTAGGGCAGCAAACGGTATCGCAATTGGTCATACTGAGTGAGGACCTGTTCTACTTGTGGGCCGTAGTTCCAAAGCTCAGCGTTTGATTTGTATCCGTGAACACGGAAGATGGGGCAGAACGTGCCGTACTCAAACCATCGGATCAGTAATTCGTGATACGCGTCTGACGTGTACTGGTCCTCTGGCCGAAAGAATCCCCCAACATCGGTCGTCCAATACGGCAACCCGGACATGCTGAAGCTCAGGCCGGCGGAAATCTGGCGTCTGAGCGTGATCCAGTTTGCGGTAATGTCACCTGACCAGGAAGCCGCGGCATTTCTCTGCTGTCCCGCGAAAGCTGACCGCGTCAAGATCACCACGCGCTTGCGGTCTGTCGTTGCCCGTTGACCTTCGTATATAGCCTTTGTGACATAGAGCGGATATGCATTGCGTACCGACTCGCCGCTGCCCAAGAACGTCTGCTTGCCCTTAAGCACATCGAACTCCGGCTCGGAGGCATCCATACCCCAAGCATCGATTCCATCCTGGAACAGGCCGTTCTTTAGCTCCGCCCAAAAAGCCTTTTGAGCGTCGGGGTTGAAGAAGTCCGTCCATGGTGTCCCGGGAACAAGAAAGGAGCCAGCCGCCATTCTCTTGTAAACATCCGAGTCTTCGCCAAACCTGGACCAAACCGAGATCATCATGTGCAGGTCGTCGGCATGGAGTTTGTCCAGCATCTGTTTGGGTTGGGAGTAATGATCCTCATCGAACCTCATCGCGTTCCAGCCATACTTTCCCCAGTACTGCCAATCTTGCACCAGCGCGTCCACGGGGATTTTTCGCTTCCGAAATTCGGCTGCCGTATCGAGGATCTCTTGCTGGCTGTGATAACGCTCTCGACATTGCCAATAACCGTAAGCCCATTTTGGAAATAGAAGCGCTTCACCGGTGAATGCCCTGTATTCAGAGATGACGCGGTTCAAATCAGGGCCATAAAAGAAGTAGTAATCAATGGCCTGACCCACTTCGGAGCGGAATGTTGTCGTGTCCTGAGGTGCCCGCATCGCCAACTGAACTCCTCCGGGTCCGCCCCGTGCCGAGACTTCATATTCCTTATTCGGCTCCAGAGCGGCAGTGCCGCTCGCCGAGGTTGGAGTCCAAATGTTGTTTATGTCGATCACCTGCTGTCCACCGACCTGAAGCGTAAGTTGATTCCTGTTATCGCTGGTCAGCACAAAGCCATAGGACCCCTTCGCGCCGGTGGTGAACCGCCCCTTCCCTGTGCTTGGATTGATAATGATCGATTGGTCGGCAGGATTGAAGTCGGTCAGAGACGCGTTATTCCACAGAATGCCGTATCCCTTGCTCGACAGCAGAAGG
>QIAU01000127.1 GCA_003225055.1 Acidobacteriota bacterium | reverse complement strand
TTTCAACGTGCGTCATTTTCACCAGAAGTTGGGTGAAGAGCACGCGATCGAGCTGAGTTACAGCTGGGTGAAGGCGGCCTTGCAAGGGTCGGGGCTGGTGGCGCGGCAGAGGCAGCGGGGGGTGCATCGCAAGCGGCGCCCACGGCGGCCCTTGCCCGGCATGCTGCTGCATATCGACGGCAGTCATCACCAATGCTTCCGATCGTCTACTTCTCTCCGCCCACCTTCTCAAAGAACAGGCAGATGGATTCGATCCCGCGGTAGAAGTTCGGGATGTGGAACTTTTCATTGGGAGCGTGCAGGTTGTCGTCGGGCAGGCCGAAGCCCATCATGACGCTGGGAATCTTCAGCACGTCTTGGAAGTCGGTCACGATAGGTATCGAGCCGCCGGAGCGGATGAAGACGGTGTCCTTCTTAAACACGTCATGCATCGCGTCGGTCGCGCCCTTAATATACTTGTTGGCGGTGCCCACGACGCACGCTGGGCCCTTACTCCAGACCTTGATCTTGGTCTCGATACCCTTGGGCGTCAGCTTCTTCACATAGTTCGTATACTTTTTGAGGATGTCGTCCGGATCCTGTTTGGGCACCAGGCGCATGGAGACCTTCGCCGCCGCCCGGGCCGGAATCACAGTCTTCGCCCCGGGAGCGGTGAATCCGCCCGGCATCCCGTGGACTTCGAGAGTGGGGCGCGCCCAGGTGCGGTAGAGCACCGAGTACCCCGGCTCGCCCGTCAGCACCTTCGATCCGACTTCCGTCTTCCGATAATGCTCTTCGTTGAAGGGCAGGCGCTTCCACGCTTTCAGTTCGTCCTTCGTGGGCGCTTTCACGTCTTTGTAGAAGCCGGGGATCAGGACCTTGCCATTCTTGTCTTTGAGCTGGCTGATGATTTCGATGAGCGCGAAAAACGGATTGGGCGCCGCGCCACCATACATGCCGGAGTGCAGATCGGTTTTCGCGCCACTGGCCTCGATCTCGGTGTACACCAATCCACGCAGGCCGACGCACAGAGTTGGCAGGTCGGGGGCGAATAATTCGGTGTCGCAGACCAGCGCGAAGTCGGCTTTCAGCTTGGCTTTCTGCTTGCGCACGTACTCGGCAATGGATTCGCCACCGACTTCTTCTTCGCCTTCGATGATGAACTTGACATTGAGCGGGAGCTTGCCGTTGTGGCCTTTCATCAGGGCTTCGATGGCCTTGATTTCCATCCAGAGCTGGCCCTTGTCGTCTACGGCGCCGCGCGCATAGATATTGTTATTGCGCTCGGTGGGTTCAAACGGTGGGGACACCCACTCGTCCAGAGGATCAGGCGGCTGCACATCATAGTGCGCGTAGCAGAGCACGGTGGGCTTGCCGGGAGTGTGGAGCCAATCCGCGTAGACCAGCGGATGCCCCTTGGTAGGGATAATTTCGACGTTTTCCATGCCGATACGCCGGAACTCGCTGGCTACGAAATCGGCGGCTTTCTGTACATCGGATTTATGTTCTTGCAAGGTACTGACGCTGGGAATACGGAGAAGATCTTTCAGTTCACTCAAAAAACGCTGCTGGTTTTGCCGGGCATAATCGACTGCGGGGGAAGCCATAGTGCGACCTTTCTCGCGGAGTGGCGCGTATCAGATGGAATGATCAGGACGGTCCAAACCCTTAAAGTATACCCGAAGCAGCAGCACAATCAGCAGGCCGTAGAGCACGCGGGTAGGGGATTTCGGGCCGTCATGACCGTGTAAGACAGATCGCCCGAGCGGTAGGCATCTAGGATGACCTCGATGCCCGTAACGAATTCCCGGACCGGGCGAGGCAATAGTTTGAGCGCGGGCTGGGCGAGGCGGACGCGTTCCTGACAGATGGCCCAGGTCGGCATGACCCGTGCCGTCAGGTCCCGGCACCGCAACAGGTGCAGGCCGGCAGCTTCGATCGACAATCTGTATTCCTCCGCGGTCCAAAGCTGCGGACACAAAAACCGCCGGGCTACTTCGCGAATTCGCTGGTTTTTCATCGAACCAGTCCATGCTGCCAGAAATAACTGTCCGCCTGCACGAAGGCTGGATGCCGCTTGCCGAAAGAAGCGCCCCTTGCCACTGAAGTGCTCAGAAGATTCCATCGCCCAGACGATGTCGAACCCTGCTTCAGGAAACGGGAAGTCCCCCACGTCCTCGACGATGAAGTCCAGCCGATCATCGAGTTGCGCTTGGCGTGTACTCGCGCGCGCGATCTGCGCTTGCTTGGGGCTGATGGTGATTCCAACTCCTCGGCAGCCGAATCGCCGCGCAAGATAGAGGAGTGTTCCCCCGTACCCGCAGCCCACGTCCAGAACGGTTTCCCCTCCGCGGAGCTGCAACAATTCAACACTGTAATCCAACAACTGAAGCTGAGCTTGCTCGGGCGGCTCGTGATCGAAAAACAACCCGTGGTGGATGTGGTCGCCCCAAAAAGCGCGGTAAACGAAAGCGAGAGAGTCGTAATGCTCGCGAATTTGCTCGGCTCCAGACATTAGTTAAATCGCTCGGGAGAGAATGGCGCGAGATCGTACTCCGGCGTCTCTCCGCAGACTACCTGGGACATGATCTGAGCCGTGATCGGGGTGAGCAAAATGCCGTCACGGAAGTGGCCAGCAGCAACAAAATAGCCGGGCGTACGGGTGGCGCCAAGAATAGGCAAGTTGTCGGGCGTGCCGGGGCGCAGGCCGGCCCAGTCTTCCAGAATGCGCGCCTCCACCAGCGCGGGCACGAGCTTGGTGGCGGCGCGTCGCAAGCGATGAATGGTTCGAGAGTCCGTGCGCTTGTCATAGCCGGCTTCTTCAACCGTGGCTCCGATGAGCAGCCGCCCATCCGTGCGTGGAACCAGGTATACCTCCCGAGCACGGATTACATGTCGAACCATCTCACGCGAGGGAGGCACAACCGACAGCATCTGGCCCTTTATTGGACGGGTAGGGAAGCTGTAAGGAGGAAATTTTCCCGCCCAGGCGCCAGCGCAATTGACCACGATGGGAGCAAGAAAGCTTGTTTTCGGGGTGCTGACGCCTACCGCGACTCCAACGGAAAGGTCTACCGAGGTAACCGGATCCCCCGCGGAAGTGTCCACGCCGCGGTGCTTACATGCGCGCAGGGCAGCGAACACCAACGCCCGCGGATCCACGCTTCGCTCGGGAAGCAAGTAGGCCGGAGATTCGCTTGGGACAAGACCAGGCTCGAGCTCGGTCAATCGCTCTTTAGTTAAAGCAACGACTGGAGATTCAGGAGCGGATTCCGCGCCCAGCAGTATGGTTCCCTGGCTGCGCAAGTCCACGTGCGTTCCCGCTTCGTCCTCCAGTTGGTGGACGAATTCCGGATACATGCGGGCGCTGGCGCAGGCTAGCGGCCGAAGGGGACGGGGTAACTCGTCTCCACAGTCGGCGAGCATTCCGGCAGCAGCATGAGAGGCTTCGCGGCCGGGCTCACCGCGTTCCACCACCAGCACCGATAAGTCCCGCTTGCGCAGTTCCCGGGCCAGGGTCAAGCCTATGATCCCCCCGCCAATCACGATGGCATCCCAACTCTTCACAACTGCATTGTAAAAGAGGTCGGTTTCCAGGTTTTCCCACGCCCCGGACAGTCTGGGGAGTGTTACCGATGGCACGTTTGATTCTTTCGTATGGCATTGACACTCTTCCCCTTATGCTCAACAATTGCTTGCAGATCAGCAACTCGCGGAGGATTTCATGCTAGAGGAAAGCGCAGCGCCGGCTTTCATTCACGAGGAACATTCAAGCAATGCGGGCAAGTGGGTCATGGTATTGCTCGCCGTTGTCTTTGTCGCCGGCACCTTGTACGCGGTCTACGATTCTCGTGCACGTTTGGAAAAGCTGGAGAAGGCAAACCTCACGAGCGCAACGCAAGTCACGGAGCTAAGCAAGCGCGTCTCGGAGGCCGAGGCCAGTTCGGAGACTTTGGCTCACCAGCTCGGCATGACCAAGAAAGAGTTGGCCCAGCGCACCGCCCAGTTGCTGGCCGAGCAGCGCGCCTCGGAGCGCATGGTACACCAGCACACCGAGCAGATCACCCAGGTCAGCGGGGAAGTCGCAGGCGTCAAAAGCGAGATGGGAGGCGTCAAGACGGATGTAGCCTCCACCCGCAGCGACCTGGAAGCCACCAAAGCCCGACTGGAGACCGTGAAGGGCGATATGGGCGTAATGAGCGGACTGGTCGCCACCACCCGGGACGACCTGGAGGTGCTCAAACACCGCGGAGACCGCAATTATTACGAGTTCACCCTCGACAGAGGCAAGAGACCTACGCCGGTTTCCACGGTAAGCCTGCAGCTTAAAAAAACTGATGCCAAACGCGGCAAGTTCACTTTGAATGTCATGGCCGACGACCGGACGATCGAAAAGAAAGACCGCAACGTCAACGAGCCCATCCAGTTCTACACCGGACGTGGGCGTATGCTCTACGAGCTGGTGGTCTGGACGGTGGATAAGAATAAGATCACCGGCTATCTCAGCACCCCCAAAGGTGTTCCTCAGCCTGTACAAACGGGACCGGGAGCCCAATAAGGCGTGCTATTTCCCGGCGGGTACGTCCTGCTGTCCGTGCTGCTCAGGACGGCAGTGATCTATGCCGTGGTTCTGCTGGGAGTCCGCCTGAGCGGCAAACGTGAGGTCGGCCAGATGACCCCCTTCGACCTCACGCTTCTCCTGCTGCTCTCCAATGCCGTACAAAACGCGATGACTGGACCCGACACGTCGCTGCTGGGCGGCGTAGTCGCCGCCTGCACCCTGTTGCTGATGAACTACCTCGTTGCGGAGACTTCCGGCATTAATCGCCGCTTCCGCCGATTCATCGAAGGGCAGCCCACCTTACTTATTCATCATGGAAACATCATCTCTGCGCATATGGCCAAAGAACATGTGAGCGCAGACGAACTCCACCGGGCGCTGCGGGAGCATGGCATTGGGGACTATCATGACGTCGCACTGGCGGTTCTGGAAGTAGACGGATCGATCAGTTGCCTGAAGTACGACGATCTCACCCCTACCGCACACACCCATCTGCGGCGCAGGTACATCCAGAAAAAAGACTAAGGCCGCCCCAAATCGGCCGGTTGGCCATCGGGAGATCATCGGCCACCCCGAGCCAAGCCTCTCGGCATCCCCACCGTACCGTGTTTCATTTTGGGAACCTTACTTCAGATTTCCTGCCTTGGGTCCTATCAGCATGCTCCACGGTGATGAGAACCTCCGGATCGAAGGGAATTACGCTGGTCCGGTTGGGATTCTCGAACGGATTCAACGGACTGTTCATCAGCCGTAACTCCGAAGTGTCCCCGGTGGAACGCTGTTCGGGGCCACCCAGATCACAAACAATGGATTTAGGGGGCAAGCTCTGCACGCCGGAGTTCGGGTGGATGACAACCCTAACTTTCGTAGTCTCTGGTTCTGGCGAGCTTGAGAGCAGTCACAATACCGGGCCCGGCATTGCGGTCACTGGGGGCGGTAATTTCGACATGAGCGGCACCGCGACGAACCCTCGCGGCGCGGGTCAGCCCCGAAGTAAGCGAGTTTCACCAGACGATGAAGCCGCCCTGTCAGTCGGGCGGCTAGTTTTGCTCAGCAGCGCGCTGGTTGATCTAATAAGTTCCGCTATTTAGTAATCACCAACGCACGTTGATCGTAAGGCTGGATAGCGACGCTCAGCGACTTGCGCCTGTCGAAGCCATCCTGTGTAACCGGAAAACTCACCATGATTGTTCCCTTGACTTCGCCGCCGGGCTGGATCTTCGTCTCGACCTTCAAGGGTTCCATGGCATGTTGTTTAAGAGCAGGCAGGGCCTGGAAGTAGCGCTCGAAGTCCACCGGCGAGGCGGCCTCATCGGGAAATTCGCCGCTGTCGGTTTTGAGGGTGGCTTTCATGCTGTGAATCCACATCGCCTTCTTGCCTCCGTTGCGCACGGTTACGTTAATGGCAGCCAGCACGGTGCCCTGATTGGGGACTTCCACGCCGACGACGTCATCGATCGAACCGGCGGAGCTGGGGAGACTTTGGGTAAAGACCAAGATGGCGCCCACGACCAGCACGACAGCAATACCAATCAGAACGATCTTAGCCGGCGGCAGGTTACGCTTCGCGGTGCCGAACTCCTCGCCGATATCGAATTTCATTCCGCCGGACGGCGCTGGTTCACTGACCCCAGGAGCCGGACCTGCAGGTGGGGGTGTCGGGGCGTTCTCGGGCATAGTCGACCTCGGTTTCAGCTCAGATTGTACCTGCTCGGATGCCCAAAAGCGGCTGATCGGCGAAATCGTCCAGAGCGCCCTTTTTCTTTCCGACTTCTCCGCGCTGCAATCACCAGCCATGCTTCATGGCTTGGGCAAATTTCTGTGCGGGCAGAGTGTTCAGCACATCATCCTTCGTCAGCCAGGCGCGGCGCGCCTGCAGCACTCCATAGCGGATCTTTTCCATATGGGACGTATGGTGAGCGTCGGTGTTGATCACGATCTTCACTCCCCGCTCATTCGCCATGCGCAGGTGACGGTCGTTCAGGTCGAGCCGGTCGGGATAGGAGTTCAGTTCCATGGCGACCTTCTGTCTCGCGGCTGCCTTTAAAACCGCATCCACGTCAAATGGGTAGGCGTCACGGCGGAGGAGGACGCGACCAGTAGGATGCCCGATGACCGACGTGTTTGGATTCTCAATCGCCCTCAGCAGGCGATCCGTCATCTTCGCTGATTCCTGGTTGAACTGGGAGTGCACACTGGCGATGACGATATCCATTTCTGCGAGCACCGAGTCGGAGAGATCCAATTCGCCATCCGTCAAAATGTCAACCTCGACGCCGGCAAAGATCTTGATGCCCTCGATCTTCTCGTTTGCTTTTCGGATCCGCCGGATATGCTCGAGTGCGCGCTGGTCATCCAGGCCATTGGCGAACGCGAGATTCTTGGAGTGATCCGTGATGGCCATGTACTTGTAGCCGCGCGCCCGGGCAGCTTCGGCCATCTCTTCGATCGTGCATCGTCCATCGGTTTCGACCGTATGCATGTGCACGTCGCCCTGCAAGTCTTTTTCTGTAATGAGCTCAGGCAGCGCATGCCGCTCAGCCGCTTCGATCTCTCCCTGGTTTTCCCTCATTTCCGGCGGGATGTAGTCGAGCTTGAGCTTGGCGTAAATCTCTTCTTCCGTCTTGCCGGCGACCGGCTTCTGGTTATCGAGCTCGGCCAGGCTGTACTCGCTGAGCGTGAAGCCCATCTTCAACGCGCGTTGACGCAGAGCCACATTGTGCGATTTCGAGCCGGTGAAGTACTGCATGGCCGCACCAAACGAATCAGGCGAGAGGGTTCTCACATCCACCTGCATGCCGGAACGCATGCGGAAGCTGACCTTGTTGTCGCCGCGCGCAATCACTTGCATCAGACCCGGCAAGCCGGTTACATGCTCAATGAGATTTTCGCGTTCCGTATCGTTGACGCAGCATCTGCCGGTGACCAGCACATCGAGGTCGCCGACCGTCTCGCGGCCGCGCCGCAGCGACCCGGCGGGCGTGATCTTGTCGATGCCACCGAAGAGCTTGAGATGTTCGACCAGCTTGTTGGCTTGGATTTCGGCAGCATCGAGCAGGAACCGCCCAGCCATGCGGCGATAATCCTCAATTGCCTTGAGCAGCTTCTGCTCCTGCTTCTCGCCCATGCGGGGAAGCTCGCGAATCTTGCCCTCCCGCGCCAGTTTCTCCACTCCTTCCAGATCGGCGATCTGGTAGGCGCTCCAGATGAGCGCAATCGTTTTGGGGCCAAGACCCTGGATCTTCAACAACTCCAGCATGCTTGGCTTGTATTTGGTCAGCAGTTCAGCATGCAGGGCGAGGCGCCCCTCCTTGGAAATCTCTTGCAGATTCTGCAGCATGCCCTTGCCGATGCCGGGAACTTCCAGCAATCTCTTGGGCTCGCCGATGAGTTCGGAGACTTGTTGGGACAGGTTTTCAATCGCCTGTGCCGCGTTGCGGTAAGAACGGATGCGGAACGGGTCCTGGTTATCGATCTCCAGCAGGTCGGCAGTCTCGTACAGGAGACCAGCGATAGCTTTGTTGTCCATGAGGCTTTAGAAGAATTGTAGCTCGGAGAGGCGAACGACCGCGGGTAACCCCCAAGACGGCGACAAGAATCCCCGCCGGGGCCACCGCGGGGTGTTGAAGTTAGGAACTTCTGGAAGCCAGGGGCTAGGAAGTCCCTTTGGTCACGTTCGCCGCTTGCGGCCCTTTCTGTCCTTGCGTAATTTCGAACTCTACCTGGTCGCCTTCCTGTAGGCTCTTATAGCCTTCCCCAGTGATGGCGCTGTAGTGAACAAATACGTCCGGGCCATCCTCGCGTCCGATAAAACCGTACCCCTTGGCGTTGTTGAACCACTTGACCGTGCCTTTCATACGCTCCACTTGCGTGCCTCCACGTACAGGCACGCTCCGTCACGAGACGTGTCTGCTTAAATCGCAATTCTCATGCGACGTGTGGATAGTGTCAATAGAGTGCATTATGGAGAAAGCCTGTGTTTATAGGGGTGTCGGGCAAGCCACAGGACCCCGGCAATGGTCTTGCTGTCTCGAATCTTTCCTTTGAGGATTCTCTGTACGATGTCAGACACAGCAAAGAACCGTTTGCGAATAACCTCATCCTCCTCGGGCTGCGCCAGCCCCCGGCGCAACCCGCGCGCCAGGTAGACCGCCATGGTTTCATCCACGAAACCGGGGCTGGCGTAGTACTTGAGAACCAGTCGCCAATGGCTGGCGGTGTAGCCGGTTTCTTCCCGCAGTTCGCGTTTGGCGGCGGCAACTTCGCCTTCGCCTTCATCGATCCGGCCCGCCGGCAGCTCCCATAGAAAACTCTGGGCGGCGTGACGGTACTGCCACTCCAGGAGCACCCGAGGTTGGGGGCGGCTTTCGTCGACCGCCAGGATCACTACCGACCCGGGGTGGCGCACGACGTCCCGTCGGACCATCCGACCACCGGGTTCAATGACGCGATCTGTGGTGACCCGGAAGACCGGCCCACGAAAAACTTCGCGGGAGGACAGGACACGGGCCTGTTTTGGTCGTTTAGGAGGTCTGGTCATGCGAGAAATATACGGGATCGGCAAAGAATTGTGGATTGCTGATTTCTGACGGTTGCTTGAAAAGCTGCGGGGGAATTCAAATAAGCAATCAGAAATCGGAAATCAGCAATTCTGCTATCCTGCCGCGCATGGCAGCCAAGCCGCGCATCGCGATGGTTGGGCCGGGCAGTCTGGGCAGCGCGCTGGCCGTCTCGCTGAGCAACGCAGGATATCGAGTTTCAGAGGTGGTTTCGCGAGAGGGAAGAGCTTCCCGCCAGCGGGCTCGTCGCCTGGCAAACAGGGTTGGCGCTCGCGCGACAACGACCAACCGTCCCGCTCTCACCGCCCAAATTGTATGGCTCTGCGTGCCAGACCGCGAGATCGCTCGATGCGCTCGGTCATTGGGCGAAGCCTCAGGCTGGAAAGGCAAAGTCGCGCTTCATTCCAGCGGCGCATTAAGCAGCGATGAACTGAGTGTGCTGCGACGCAAAGGTGCGGCGGTTGCCTCGTTGCACCCGATGATGACCTTTGTCCAAGGCGTTACGCCATCGCTGGAGGGTGTTCCCTTTGCCCTCGAAGGCGATGCTCTAGCGGTGCGGACGGCGCGCGCCATCGTGCGCCAACTCAAGGGAGAGGTTTTTCCGATTCAGAAAAAGCAAAAGCCGGCCTACCATGCCTGGGGTGCGTTTGCGTCACCCTTGTTGATTTCGGCGTTGGTGACAGCGGAGCAGGTGGCCGGCGCCGCTGGCATCGGGCGCGAATCCGCGCGCCGCATGATGCTGCCCATCGTGCTCCAAACGATGGCCAACTATGCCTGCCGCGGGCCGGAGGGCGCTTTCAGCGGACCCATCGTTCGCGGAGATGCCGAAACCCTGCGCAAACATCTCAAGATTCTGGGACGAATTCGGGGAACCAAAGAGGTGTATCTGGCGCTGGCACGTTCGGCGCTGCGCCATCTTCCCACGCGCAATCGCAGGCTTCTTCAAGAAGTGTTGGGTTTTTGAAGAACTGTCGTCCCCGGCGGAGCGAGCCGCAGGCGAGTGGCATCGAGAGATCTTGTGGGTGGATGAGACAAACCGTCCGTGCAGGGTCAGCGCGAGCTGAACAGGTGCCCCAGCTTTTCCTTCTTCGTTTTCAGATAATCTTCAGCGTGAGGATTGGGCGAGACTTCACAAGGAACGCGCTCCGCCACCTTGATCCCGGCTTTCTCGAGGGCGGCCACCTTATCCGGATTATTCGATAGCAGGCGCACCTGCCGCACGCCGAGCGCCTTGAGGACCTCGGCGGGCAGAGTAAACTCACGATGATCGGCGCGAAAGCCGAGCCGCTCGTTGGCTTCCACGGTATCGAGCCCGGCATCCTGCAGTTCATACGCCTGTAGTTTGGCCATCAACCCGATGCCGCGTCCTTCCTGCTGCTCGTAAACCAGCACCCCTGCGCCTTCGTGGGCGATCATCGACAAGGACATCTCGAGTTGCTGGCGGCAATCGCATCGCAGCGACCCAAAAACGTCGCCCGTCAGACACTGCGAATGAATGCGCACCAGTGGCGGCGCGGAGTGCACGTCGCCCATGACGAGCGCCACCGCTGTTTCCTTGCGGCGATTGTCGCCGAACTCGCCTTCAAAGCCGAGGATCTGGAATTTTCCCCACCGCGTTGGGAATTCAGCGGTGGCAATTTTGCGAACTGCGCCTGAGGAACTCACATGTTCAATTATAACGGGCTTCGCGAATTGGCTGGTGCCGCGCTCTTGGTAGAAACGCGGCTTGCCGAGTCTTGGATTGGCACGTTTCTGCATTTGGTTGCAACTGTCCGGCGCTGCTAAAATTGCAGACGAAACGCATTTCAGTCGTGGGGCTATAGCTCAGCTGGGAGAGCGCATCGTTCGCAACGATGAGGTCGTCGGTTCGATCCCGACTAGCTCCACCAAATTCCTCAACCACTTAGCGCGCTCGTTTCGGGCAATCACGTTCCAATTCGTTCCAATTACTCAGTTGATCATCCTGCTTTGCGACTGCTCCAGCTGAGCCTGCCGGGTTTCCGTCATTTCGATCGTGCGTCACTGCCCACCGCTGACTGTCGGGCACGTATTGCGCGTAGATGTCCCGGGTCGTGGCGATGCGAGCGTGCCGCATCTGTCCTTGCATTCCGGTTTGCGCCGGCCTCGATCATCCAAGTGGCGCAGGACGTGCGTAGTGAACGCCATATGGCTTTCTTCGGGTCCATGCCGAGCTTCAGGGCTGCAGGGCGCAGGTGGCGGCGCAGGACATTGCCGTCACTGATCGGAGCGCCCTTGCGAAGCGACTGGAATACTAGGTCTTTCGGACCCTCTGATCGCACCAGCTTGAAGCGCTTCTTCGCCCCTTCCCTCCCCAATTGATTTCAACTTCTCATGTCCTTCAGTCGGTGAATGCGTGCGATAACCGATGGCGCAACGCCGATTGTGGCCGCGCTCCCAGCCGTTTTGGTCACGCTCCAATCGCCACGGCAGAAGCGTTCGTCCACCGTGATCGCGTCCTCGCGAAGATCCTCCCACTTCAAACCGACCAACTCGCTCACCCTCAGCCCAGTGAAGACGGCGACGTACATCATCGTCGCGTACGGCTCATCAACCAAACTGACGAGCTGCGCGAACTCTTCTGGGGTTATGTGGGGTTTCTGTTTTTTCTTGTTGACCACCTTTGAGCGCGGGATCTGTACCGCGACCAGAGGGTTTCTCGTCAGCAGATCGTAGCGAACAGCGCTACCGAGAATCGATGAGAGGACCTCCTTGATCTTGAGAACAGTGTCCCCGCTCAATACCGAGGCACCATAGTCGTTTTCCTGGGCCTACACATTCTGCGAGCCATTGTCGGTACGGTCTTCGGCATGGGCTGGTGGGTTGGTGGGTTGGTGGATTTGGCTACTGGGGCACCTCCACCCTGGGTGCTCTTCTCCTGGGCCTGCTTAGTCTGCTGAGTCTGGTTCTCTGGATCGTATTGATGGTAAAAGCGGCTCAAGGCGTGCGTTTCAAGCTACCGTGGGCGGGGGACATTGCTAGAGAGCCTCGCGCGGCCGTCTGCTTGAAGACGAGCAGGAAGCTTGGGCTAGCCTTTGCGGCTTGTCTTCCACTCTGCGGAAGACTACTTCTCTTTCGGCAAGCGAGCCCGGATCCACTCGTCAAAATCGTCGGATGCTTCTTCGAGCAGTCGCGCGACACCGTCCCTGTTGAGAATGGGAGGCCGATGGTAAGGGGAATCGGGATGGATCCTGCCAACGACGCGTCCTACGGGGCGAAACTGCGGCGGCATACCCTGGCGTCTCACCGAAGCGGGGCGAATCCAATACGTCACGTCAATACTGGCGCGAAAGGTGAAAAGTGGCTGGGACTTTGCGCACACAGGCCTCGATACGAAAAATGCTGCCAGCCGGGCTTGAGCGTAAGGACTGACAGGCCGTTTGCCACGGAGTATCAAGCTGACAATTGACACGGTACGAGTGAAATTCTCATCATGCCGAGAGGAGTTTCGACGGGAGACAAGCGACCGATCGCGGCCTCAAGGCGGTCGATGTATTCGTGTGTGGCCCAATCAATAGCAATTTCCACGTCTAACTGATCTGTCGAAGGCCGTTCATTCAAAGTCTTCCGATCACTGAAATACAAGAATCCGCAGTTGCCGAGCGTGTACCAGAAGTTGCCCGCCTCAATTCCAGTGTGGCTCTTGAGTCTTTTAAGTCCATCACCTGTGATCCAGCGTGCAATCCGCACGCACTCCGTCTTGGAGTAATATTTGCCTCCGATAGCTTCCGGCTTTAGCGACTCGGAATGCTGTTCTCGGGCTTGTCGCTCCTGCGCCTGCGAGTGCGATAGCGCAAGAAGCAGCAGAGTACAGCCGACAACGCCCCATGCTCGCCCAGCCATATCCCCTCTCCTGTCTGACGGCAATAGCCGATTTATCGGCCAAATCCTACAGCCACAATTGGGGACGTGTCGAAGGCAGCCATTGATTTGGGCACAGTGCCCGGGCCGTAATGTATTCTAGCGGCGCGCTGGTGTTTTAGCCGGCTCCAGACTGTCAATAATAAATTATTAACTTACCAAGAGTCAATAGTTTCATATTGATTCCACCCAGGCCGAAGAGAGATATATCCAATGTAGGTCATTGCAAATATATTGACTTTTTGAGTGTCAATATTAGTCTATTGACATGCCCCGCCCCGCTGCCGCCGCAGTTAATGGACGTGAATGCGTTGCAGTTATCGCCGACATGGTGCAATCGCGCGAGTTGAAAGCTCAAGAGCGCCGGGCAACTCAACTCACGTTCTCCACATTTCTCAAGAAGATCAACACCGAGTTTCGCAAAGCAGTGCTCGCCAGATTCGTCATTACACTCGGTGATGAGTGCCAAGGTATTCTTCACGACGCTACGGTCTTGCCCGACTTGCTGTGGCGCTTTGATGAATTCGAGAATCGGCAGCTTCGAGTCGGAATTGGGCGCGGAGTGCTTTACACGCCCGTCGGTCGCGATGCGATCAACATTGATGGCCCAGCGCTCCATCGGGCACGAGCGTCAATTGAGCGCGCAAAAAAGGATCGACTCCTCGGCGGAGTGTTCGAGGGATTTGGGAAAAACCACGACGCGGTCTTCAATGGTTTCGCCCGGTTGCTCCACCACCATCGCTCAAACTTGTCGAACCAACAGCGCCAAGTGGTAGCGTACCTCCGCAGCGGGCTCAATCAAACACAAACAGCAGAAAAAATGGGCGTGACGAAACAAGCCGTGTCGTTGTACGCAGCGCGGGCCGGATGGGAGGCCTACAGCGAAGGCGAGCAGGCGTTCAAAACCGCTCTCGGACTACTACAGCTAACGCAACCTGGAGATGTGCATGAAGCTGCTCGACATCGCGCGTAACCATCCCGGTCAGTTGCTGTTCATCGCAGAAACACTGCTGCTCTGGAGCATTGCAAATTACGGCGTGGTTGCTGACTTGCTCCCAAGTGACGATGCACCGTCTCGCAAGTTTGTGCCCCGGTGGCGCGCCGTTGTTATCGTTCGCTCGCTCGCCGCTGCGATTGCCGTACTTTTCGTTGGCGGCTTTCGTGCAGCTTGGCCGATCACTCTCATAGTCAGCGGCAGCAGCATTGCGCTGCCATTCGTGAGGCGATGGGTGAGACTCGCGCGAACGGCAGAAGTTGAAACTGCGTCAGTAATGCTCACGTGGAGTGCAATTGTAGGGGTTAGCGTGCATCGTGGTGTCAGCACCGCCTCGTCATTGGCTTGGCGACCCTTCCCAGAGAATGATGTCGCGAGTGTTTGCCTAATCACTGCCGTAGTTTTGTTCAATTTTCGTGGCGGAACACACATCGTTCGCAGCCTGCTTGAGAAGTGTGGTTCGGTCATTACGGCTGTAGGAGCGACGAGCCAGGCAACCGAGATCCAACGGGGACGATGGATTGGAAATTTGGAGCGCGCCCTATTGCTAGCGATCATTGCGGAGGGGAGCTATCCAGCGATTGCGTTTCTCATCGCGGCCAAGGGACTGATCCGCTCCAAAGAGCTTGAAAATCGAGATTTCGCTGAATACTTCCTAGTGGGCACCCTGGCGAGTATCGCAGTAGCCCTAGCCGCTGGCATAGTGATCCGAGGAATCATCGCGTCCTTCTGGACCTGATCACCCTCACTCCGGCAGACAAAGGCAAGAGCTAAGCACTTTCTTCAGAACGGACAAGAAGAATTTTTGGCACAGGTCGTGAGATGAACCTTGCACTGCAGTCACTCGGCTATCTCGGTATGAAAGGTAATACGAGATGAGATGGCCTCTTCGGATCATGGTAGATGATCTGTTAAGCCGTTACTGGCGCCGTTTCTGTTGCTATTGTTCGTCCGGTATTGGGATTTCGGTCGAAAATGTGGGTAGTTGCTACTCATTATCCAGGCGCAATCTGTGGACTTTGCCTAGGATATAGCTAGTTGGCCAGAGCTCGATTGTGATCTCGTCCACATCCGAAGCTTGCGTTTTTAAGCCGTAGCTTTTCCTAATCCGCCACAGCCGGAACCAAAAAGGCAAGCTCTCAGCTGTCAGCTCCCAGCCAAGAAAACGGGAAGTTGGACATTTCCCAAAATTGCTTCGGACAGGTGTGACCTTGCCTACAGCCCCGTATCCCGCTTCTCTTTACGTTCCAATTGAACGGTTGTTTTTTGGTGTTCTGGGCGCGCCAAGTGATCGATAACGTTGGGGGAGACCCCGCTGACAACACGGTTCGCAACGATGAGGTAGTCGGTTCGATCCCGACTAGCTACCTTTTCTTAGGCCAAGCCCGTCGCCGACTCTCCGGATTCGTCGCCCTTCTGTCCTATTCCCGGGATATGTATCTGGAATTCTTCTTCGAGCAAGTTCTGGAAAATTTTCTTTGCGGTCTGGTCCACGCTTTCGAACACTGGAAAGGCGCGCCTCGCGTCTTGGTCGAAGACAATCTGCGTAGTGCGGTCCTGGAGCGGCGCGGCACTCAGATTGTGTTTCATCCCCGCCTGCTCGAGTTATGTGCCCACTATCACTGTATACCTCGCCCCTGTCAGGTCCGCGCTCCCCAACAGAAAGGCCGCGTCGAACGCGCCATCCGCTTCGTGCGCGATTCCTTCTGGGCAGGCCGCAGCTTCATCACTCTGGAAGAGTTCAACCGCCAGGCTTGGCAGTGGTGCGAGCAAGTGGCCAATCGGCGTCGCTGGCCCGGCGATGACCGGCTCACGGTGGCCGAGGCCTTTGCCCAAGAACAACCTCGCCTGCTGCCTTTGCCCGCTCATCCCTTTAACACCGAGCGCATCCTCCCGGTGCGTGCCCACAAGACCATCTACGTTCGCTTTGACCTCAATGACTATTCCGTTCCGCCCCAAGCCGTCGGCCGTCCTCTGACCCTGGTCGCCTCCGACCAGCGGGTACGCATCCTAGACGGCACTCAGGAGATTGCACGCCACGTGCGCAGTTACGACCGGCGGCAGGAAATCCTGGATCCAGCCCACGCCCAGGCCGTGCCGGAAAGCGAAGCCCTGCTGGACGCGGCGTTCGCCCGCGGCGAGTCCGCGGCCCAGCAAACCCTACAGCTGCTAAAACTGCTCGACCTCTACGGCGTCGAAGCCTTGCGCCGTGCCATTCGCCAAGCCCTGGAACGCGACACCCCGCGCTCCTCCTCGGTGGCGTTCCTGCTCCGCCAGCAGGCCGCTTCCTCTTCCACTCCGCCCCCGGTGGACCTGAGTCGCCATCCCGCGGCCCAGGCCATCGATCTCGCACCTCATGATCTGGAGACCTACGATGAACTCGCTCACCACGACCACGACAAGAATGACAACTCCCATGAATAATTTGGCGCAACAACTGCACCAGATCGGCCTGCGCGCCTTGCCCGTGCATGTGGACGATTTTTTGGCTCGCGCCACGCAGGCGCGCTGGTCGCCTCACCAATTGCTGGAACATATGGCCCAGGCGGAAGCCGAGGAACGCTCCCGCCGCAGCCTGGAACAGCGGCTGCGCGTATCCGGCATCAAGAAGTTCAAACCTATGGCCGATTTCGACTGGACCTGGCCAGTCAAGATCGAGCGCGACATCGTGGAGCGAGCTCTCACCCTGGAGTTCCTGCAGGAAGCCCGCAACCTGATCTTGCTCGGCAAAAACGGAGTCGGGAAGACCATGATCGCGAAGAATATCTGTCACACCGCTGTGCTCGCCGGCTACTCGGTGCTGTTTCGCACCGCTCCCGAGCTACTAGAGGAACTGCAAAAACAAAGCCCGGAAGGACGACGTCATAAGTTAAGCAACTATGCCAACGTCGGACTACTTTGCCTTGACGAAGTTGGGTACTTGTCCTATGCAGACAAAGCAGCGGACTTGCTCTATGAAGTTATCAATCGCCGCTATGAACGTAAGTCCGTGATCATCACCAGCAATCGAGCGTTCAAGGAATGGAACCAGGTGTTTCCCAATGCCACCTGCATCGCCACGCTCCTCGATCGCCTGCTGCATCACGCCGATGTCACCGTTATCGAGGGCGATAGCTATCGCATGCGGGAGAGCGAAAAGGGATGCGGCCGCCCGGCGGAAGAAGAAGTCATGAGCACCCTGGCCCCGCATGCTCAGTCTGTACTGTCCTTGGTGCAACTGGTCGAGCAAGGGTCGCCTCCGGCGCCTTCTCTGGTTGAGCCCGGACTGTTGCCGGCGCAGGGCATCTTGTTTGTGGGCGGAGAACCGAAAGTGGGGAAATCGTTACTGGTGCCGAATCTTGCCCTCTCGCTCGCGGCTGGCTCGCAGCGCCTCGGTTTCCCCATCTCGGCTCCGCGCCGCGTCCTGGTTTGTCAATTTGAACTGCCTCTGCCTCACTTCGTCAGTCGCTTAACGATTATGCGGCGTGCGTTGGGCACGGCGGCGGACCATCGCCTTCTGGTTGACACCCGAGCCGCTGGGCATCTGTTGAGCGCGCCCCAAGGACTGGAACACTTTCTTCTCGCGGCAAAAGCGGCGGCCGCAGAGGTTATCGTGTTGGATCCGTTGTACTCCATGCACGATCAGGATGAGAACGACACGCACGCCATGGCCGCTTTTTGCCAATCGCTACTGCGCCTGCGTGATGCTTCCCGGGCTGCGCTGGTCTTGGTCCACCATACCCGCAAATCCATCAGCCGACAAGAAATCGGCAGCGCCTTTCGAGGCTCCAGCGCTCTGCATGCCGTGGGCGATAGTTATCTGCTGTTGACCCGCCCCTCTCCCCAGTTGCCTGCCTTGGAGCTGCGTTTTCAGTTCCGTTATGCTGCTTCTCAGCCTCCCCGCCGACTGGAGTTTAATCCGCAGACCTTGTGGTTCTCTCCCGCCGAGTCAGCACCCACCCCTAGAACGGTGGGTCGCAAGGTGGAAACCACCCAGGTCCGCCAAACTCTGGCCCAGCACGAAGGGCAACTTCGCTACAACCAACTGCGGGAAGAAATCATGCAAGGCCTGCAATGCTCAAAGCGTACTGCCCAACTCGCCATTACCCAGGCCGCGCAACAAGGAGAGATCGTGCAGGAGAACGGTCAGTACCGCTTGCCTTTACCCGAGCAGGAGCCGAACAGATCGAGCCCGGCGGGCGGTGGGAGGCCGAATCAGGATGCTTGCGGTTGTGCAGGATAAGGGCGCCTAAGCAATGCTCCGCTCCCCGGGGCAGGCGAGCGGAACAGCAAGACCGGGTGAAATGGAGGCGGGCAATGCAGGCGTGCAACCCGCTGAGGGATAACTCGGTGGGGCTCATCTGAGCCGATGTCGGCAGCGCGGGGGGAAAATGCAAGGTATCTCTCGCGCTGCTTCCTCCCACCACTCTATCCCCTATGAGAAGAAAGAAACATCGGACAGATAGACCCCTTATGCCTAGAAAACGCCCCCGCGATTCCCCGCAAGGGGAGAGCGGGAAAACTCCGCTTTTCCGGTACATGCTGGCGGTTCACCACGGACTTGCTTGGCCTGTACGGTGGCGGGGCCATCGCGGTGGGATACCCAGTTTGTCTACACACAGAAGTATCCCTATCGGCCAGTTCAAAGGAACGGGCAAAGTCCCAAGGAATTTCCTCAGACATTACTACGACATCCATCAACTTCTCGACGTGGAAGCCGTGCAGAAATTCATCGGAACTCCCGAATACTTGGCGCACAAAAAGAAGCGTTTCAAGTCTCTGAACCTAAACGTTGCGGAGAGTGGCGCCTTCACCATCGACGACGAGAAAGTCCGCAAACAATTCGAAGCTGAATACTCAAAAACGGCTCCGCTCTACTATCGCGGCCAAATTCCTTTGGACAAAATCCTCGCCCGAATTCAGCGAGACTTGGCACGTCTGTAGTTAGCAGCTCTCTCAATTTTGACCCGCTGGGTTATCGGCTGGTATGTGCTATCTCCAGCCAAGATAGAATCCTGTTCACTTGCTCCAAGTCTTTATCCGACAAAAGGTTATCTCCCAGATTTGGATCAGGGGCGCTCAGGCCAAGCCAATCGGGGAAAGTAAATAAGGAAACGACAATTGCCGACCAACGACCAATCGGAACAGATCGCTAGTCACTCCAACGTGGCAAGTCCGTTTCTTACCCTCAGCCCAGCTCAGTGAACCGGCGACGTACATCATCGTCGCGTACGGCTCACCCACCAGACTGACAAGCTGCGCCAACGCTTCTGGCGTTATGTGGGGTTTCTGGGTGAGAGCGTGGATTTCGATTTCGTCGTGACGGCTCCTCCCAGTGCAGCCATGCAACCGACTGTCTCGGTCCCCGCACCAGATAGGGGCTGTTGCGCTGAGGTACGGAATATTGTTGGAAGGCGAAAGGCAGGGATGCTACATCCGGTTCGGTGTGGCCTCCACCTACGCTCTACGACAGCCGGGCAATACCCGGGAACGCGTCAAATCCCGAGTCGAAACTCACGATCTGGCGAATTCCATTTTGTTCCATAACCGAGAGATGTACAGCGTCGCGAGCGGACAATTGCCGATATCCGAGAACAATCTGTTTTGCACGTTCCACTGCCCCACGGTCCACACTTAGCACCTCATCGACAACCCCAAGCAGGGCATCGAAAGCGGGCTGGATAGCGTCGCGACGATCAATAGCAACATAGCGGTGCAGGATCTCCTGCAGCACTTCGGCGTCAGTCACCAGTCGCGCTCGGTCAGCAATCAATTTTTCAAGCAACCGCTGCGCATCGGTCTTATGAGGGTGAGGGGAGCCAATAAGATACATCGGGATGCTGGAGTCAACCAAAATCACGGATGCGGACCGGCTGTATATCCCGCCTCGATCTCGGCGAGCATGCGATCGATATCGCCGACAGGATAATCACATTGCGCGGCCCTCCGGACGCTCTCTAGCTTCTTCCCCATACTGCCGGTGGGCTCCCCCCGGCGGGCCAAGTCGAGGGCTTGTCGGACCCATTCCGCAATTGACATGTGGCGGGAGCGCGCGACGCGCTGGATCTCTCGATATTCCGGGTCCTTCAGAATGACCTGTAGTCGCTTGCTCATAAACTGAGTATATCTGACTCATATGTATGAGTCAATCACATCCTTTTTCCGATTCAGCTCTCCCACAAAGCCGCAGCACGATCTGGACGCGTTCGCCACCGTCGACGACTCCACCACTCTAGCCGAACTGCTCCAGCGGCTGGAACAACCGCGACAATGGCATGGCCGAAGCGTGCGTGCCCTCCGTCCCTTGGCTGACGACCGGGCACTGCTGTCAGCCATCAACCACGGTGAGTTCGCCCTTAACGGTTTCCGCAATCGCGATCTCCGCACCCTCTTCTTTCCCCAGACTACCAACGACAAAGAGCAGGTCCGCCGTCACTCCGCCTGGATCAGCCGCAAACTCCGCCTGCTCCGGGCTCACGCCCTCATCACCAAAATCCGCGGCACCCACCGCTATCGGCTTACCTCCACCGGTCGCAAGACCATTGTGGCTATCCTTAGCGCCTGCGATCCACGGTTGCCCAACTCACGCCCGTAACCGCGCAACTAACCGCTGTCGCCGCCTAAACACCATGAAAAACTCTGTAAAGTGCATCGCGCGACTCCCATGACGCCGCCTTCCTGCAACCGGCACAAGAACCTGCAGATGGTTCCCTTCTCGTTTGTGGACCCGACGGGTAAAGTCACTGGGCATATCTGCCCCGTTCCCGGTTGCGGACGTCTCCATGACAAGCAAGGTTATTTCGATGTCGTGGAAGGCAAGATCGTGCGACCAGGAAGCACGAAGGAAATAAGCTCCCCCCTCAAAGAACAAATCCTCAACGTGATCCGCTCAAAAGCGCAAATATGAATCACGCCGCGATGTTCTTTCGACCTGAAATGCAGCCATCGTCTTGCTACCCGGACCAGACGCAGCCGTTGTTAGGCCGTTTTGTCGGACGATCTTCTGCGGATGCTGAGCGCTCGCCGGAAGATCAATACGACCTCGACCCGGCTTGGCTGCGGCGTTTCAGTTTCAATCAAACTTGCGCGGCTCTTAGGAAGAGTACCGCCCAGCATATGCGAGATGTTAACCAGGGAACGGCTCCCGCAAACCATACATCGGTCATGCGGCTGTCACTGACAACGTCGCACTCGGCACACAAGACAGCATTTTGCAGAGCGACCGCATTCAACACTCTGCCACGTGCGGTCTCATCTTCACGTAAAGCATCCATCAGAACCTCTCAGGAGCCTGACCTACCTATCTACCGGCCGGCGCAACTGAACGGCCTGCGCTACCCGGCAGGGAACGCTTGCCTTCTGCAAATCTACCCGAGCAAAGGGCACCGAGTCTGTGACAAATGGCAAGCGTACCAGTAATGTGAACACGCCGCGCTTTCGGGTGCAGGGGCTTGAGCGGGGAAGCGTTCGAAAAGGTTCTGTTTCTTCGGGGTTTTCGATGCGGGGTGGCCCCGTGCCGAGGGCTCGGATGCCTTGTTCCGATTCTGAAACAAAATTGACTTCCATGCTTAAGCCATTCGGAACGAGAGGTAATCTGCACACAGTTGCTGCCTTCTCAGAGGAGGGAGACGAACAACGGAGCAAAAGTCGGCTCCCAACGCGGGGAGAAGACTTGGACTGGCTCTCCCTGCTCCGAGCTATACCGGCTGGTAGCGCTTGATGGCATGCACGTACTGCGCCCGCGCAAAGGCCGACGGATCGGGACACCGCATCTGGCTCATGCTGCCGCGCATCTGGCGAACCGACTCGCCATTCTTCGGCAACATGGCGAACATGGCGAAACGGCTGCAGCAAGGCGGAGCGAACGGGCTGGTGTTGTTCAATCGCTTTTACCAGCCGGATATCGACCTGGAAGATCTCGAGGTCAAGCCTAACGTGCTGCTCAGCACGCCGCAGTCGTTGCGGCTGCCGCTGACCTGGATTGGCATTCTTTTTGAGCGCGTGAAGATCCACGCCGCCGAAGATGTTCTGAAAATGCTCATGGTCGGCGCGGACCTGACCATGCCGTGCTCGGCCTTGTTCCGCAATGGGATCCATTCCTGACCAAAGTTAAACGGGGCCCTGGCGCTGGATGAAAGATGAAGAATACGGGCTCAACTTGAGCGCTATCGGAATCGAAATGGACGACTTCACAGCCTGCAGAATGTCGATGTACCTCTGCTCCACCACCGCTCCAGAAACGTCCGTATCCGCGGAGATGTAAAAATGTTGCATTCCAGACCAGAGCATCGGCGCCCGCCTGCTCGATCTGCGGGGCGTAACGCGTCCATCCACCGAGGCTAGCTCCGTTCAGGCTGGCGATGATGGGAACGTCGACCGCCGCCTTGGCTTTTTGAATATGCTTGAGGTATTCCTCGGGGCCGAGATAAAACTCGCCGGCTTGCGGGAAGAATGTGAGCGCCTCGGCAAAACTCCCCGTCATGGTGGAGAGATGGTGGTCCATTTCCAGGCTTTCCCGCCGTATCTGCTCCTCGAGGAGGGAAGAGAGAACGATTGCGGAAGCGCCCGCCTCCTCAAGCCGCCGGATATTAGATAACTCTTGGGTCGGCGGCGAAGCCGACGAAACCAGCGGGGCCTCAGACGCGGTGAAAGTGGTGGCCAGGGCCCCGTTTGCAGAGCTCCGTGCACGGCGCCCGCGGCTCCGCCTTCACTCTGCATTTCGATGACTTGGGGACTGTGCCCCAAATGTCGGGGACACCTTGAGAAGCCCATTGGTCGGACGACTCTCCCATTGCGGAGGAAGGCGTGATCGGGTAGATAGCGATAACCTCAGTTCACCCGGTAGGCAACGTTGGCGACCGCCTCGTTGGCGTCCATGGTCTTGAACTTACGCTTCATGTGGCTCCTCAATGACCCCTTGTCGCACCGACGGATGCGGCTGAAATTTTCCCCTCCAGCATGACGTTACAGGACAGGTCGCGTCGGCAACCGCCGTCACGCAAGACTGTGAGGCGCGTCACAATAGGCGCTGCGCTTCGCGCGGGCGCGAAATGGGAATCGGTTGATGGCGGGAAGTCTTCCTTTCCTTTGCCGCCTAGCAAATAGCGGGCGAGCGGGCTGTGTCGAAGGTCACGGGTCAGGCTTACAGCGTTCCGGGATGGGAGAAACTGTAACGCGTTCGATCAAACCTGCATCTATCGAGCTGGTTGGCTCGAGCAAAGTGTTGCCTGAGCAGGTCAGAGTGGGCATGGACGAGCTATCAACTCACATTGTCGTTCTCTACGACGGGGTGTGTGGACTATGCAACCGGTTTAACCGGTTTCTCCTGAGGCGCGATCCCGCGGATCGCTTTCGCCTTGCCCCTCTGCAAAGCCAATTTGCTTCACGGGTGCTAGCCCGGCATCGAATCGATCCCCATTGCCTGGATACGGTTTACGTCGTGCGTGATTACGACTCAGTAGCCGAATCCCTGTTGGCAAAAACTGATGCGGTCTCTTACCTTCTGCGTGAAATGGGGGGAGCATGGAGTATTGTGGCTGGTTTGTTCGGCATGGTGCCGAAGAAATGGCGCACCCGGCTCTACGACTTGGTAGCGGGGCACCGCTACCAACTATTTGGTAAATACGAGGTCTGCCGAATACCCCTTCCCGAGCAACGCAAGAAGTTCATCGAGGAATAGCCCGTGGGAGTCTCTTGAAGTTGAATCGTGGCAAGACATTTCTCTAAAATCCGGGCGCCAGCGGCGGCAGCGGCTCGATTTGCCGAGCGCAGGAGAAGAGGCATAAAATAGCTGCCCGTCAACTCGGGTGGATGGATCCTGCACGACCGGCCCCGCAGTACTTGCCCCCATCCGGCGGCGCGGGTTCCCCGATTACGTCCCAATTCTGTAACCGCATGTCGAAGGGCTGAATTCTAGGAGGAATACTGCCATGGCAAGGAAAATTAGTCAGGGAGTTTCGCGTCGGGAATTCGTGAAAATCGCAGGCGCGGGCACACTGGCTGCCGGCATGGGTCCCGCCTTCCTATATCAAAAGGGCCCGCAGAAGACGCTCAAGATTATTCAGTGGAGCCACTTTGTTCCAGCTTACGACAAGGAGTGGTTCGACACCGTATTTACCAAGCAATGGGGTGAGAAGCACAACACCAACGTCATCGTGGATCACATCTCGCTGACCGAAATTCCGGCCCGCGCAGCGGCGGAAGTTTCGGCGCAACAGGGCCACGATCTCTGCATGTTCTTGTCGCCCCCGGCTGCCTACGAAAAGCAGGTGATTGATCACCGCGAGATCTATGAAGAAGTCCAGAGGAAGCATGGTAAGCCGATTGACCTGGCCGTAAAATCCACTCTCAATCCCAAGACCAACAAGTATTTTGCTTTCTCCGACTCCTACGTGCCGGACCCGGGCAACTGGCGCAAGGACCTGTGGTCCGATGTTGGTTACCCCAACGGTCCCGACAATTACGATCAGCTGTTGGACGGAGCGCGCAAGATTCGCCAGAAGCAGGGTAATCCGTGCGGCATCGGCCTCTCTCAGGAGCTGGATACCAACATGGCGATGCGCGCGCTCATGTGGTCGTTTGGCGCCTCCGAGCAGGACGAAAACGGCAACGTGGTCATCAACTCGAAGAACACCATCGAAGCTTTGAAGTTTATGAAGCAACTGTATAAGGACACGGAAACACCCGAGGTATTCACCTGGGACCCGTCGTCCAACAACCGCGCGATGCTGGCCGGCAAAGCGTCATTTGTTGAGAACGCGATTTCGATCACGCGCGAGGCGGAAGTCAAGAAGATGGATATCGGGAAGCAGATCATGATTTCGCACGCTCTGGCTGGACCTAAGGCTCGTCTCGCTTCTGAACACGTGATGTCGTGTTACGTGATATGGAAATTCGCCCAGAATAAAGAAGGCGCCCAGCAGTTCCTGGTGGATTTCATCGACAGTTTCCACGATGCCTTCAAGGCTAGCGGCTTCTATAATTTCCCCTGCTTCCCGAGCACGGCGCCGAACCTCAAGGAAGAAATTTCCAACGACCCGAAAGCCGACCCGCCGGACAAATATAAGGTCCTCTCCGACGTGCTCGACTGGGCTACGAACGTGGGGCACCCGGGCTACGCCACGGCGGCGGTGGACGAAGTGTTCAACACTTTTGTAATTCCGACCATGTTTGCCAAGGTGGCGCGGGACCAGGAGACTCCTGAAAACGCAGCGGCGGCAGCCGAGAAAGAAGTAAAACGTATCTTCGATAAGTGGAAAACCGCGTAACCCGGGAACAGAATGGCAATTGTCGAAACCAGAAAGCTCACCAAGGTTTTCAAACAGGGCCAGCCCGGGGCAGTGAACCATGTCGATCTGGAGACGCGCGAGGGGGAGTTCCTTGTGTTCCTCGGGCCCTCCGGCTCGGGCAAGACTACGCTTCTGAGAATGATCGCAGGTCTGGAGACACCGACCTCCGGGGAAATCCTGATCGGCGGCAACGTGGTCAATCACCTGCCGCCACGCGAGCGCCGTATCGCGATGGTCTTCCAGAGCTACGCGCTCTATCCCCACCTGACCGTCTATCAGAACATTGTCTTTCCGCTCAAGGCCCAGAAGGTCAAGAAAGAACTTCATAAGCAGAAGGTGGAATGGGCCTCGGCGCTGCTTGGCATCGGCCGCTTGCTCGACCGCAAACCTCGAGAGCTTTCCGGAGGCGAGCGGCAGCGCGTTGCCCTGGCGCGCGCGATTGTCCGAGAACCTTCGGTCTTCCTGCTCGACGAACCTCTCTCCAACCTCGATGCGAAATTGCGCGCTTCGGCGCGCGAGGAGTTGGAGCAATTTCAAAAACGCGTGGGCACGACCACCATTTACGTCACTCACGACCAGGTAGAAGCGATGGCCATGGGGGATCGCGTGGTGGTTCTGAATCAGGGCACCGTGCGCCAGATCGGGACGCCGCAGGAGGTCTATGACCAGCCCGCCGATACTTTTGTTGCCACCTTCCTTGGTTCTCCGCCGATGAACCTTCTGGAGACGGACGATCTCATCGTCGGCTTCCGCCCAGAACGTTTTCTGCCCTCCGGCTTGGTCGCCGGCTCGGGTTCGACCGACGAGATCGCGAGCAGGATGAAGACGGAGCACCTTTTGCTGGCTGACGTTGGCAAACGGGTTCCGCTCCGCTTCCGCGTCGAATACATCGAGTATCTCGGGGCGGAACGGATCCTCTACGGGGCACTGGAGGGGGGCCGTTTCCCCGGCAAGGCCGTCGCATCGCGGATTCCCTCAGGAGTGACCGAGAGGTATGAAGCGAACTCGGTCCACGATTTCATCGTGCCGGAAAGCGAGTTGAAATTTTTCGACCGCGCCAGCGAAAAGCGGGTTGCGCCCAAGGCCATTCCATGGCAATGACGAACCGCAAGCTCGGGGTGCTCATGTTTTCGCCCGCCATCATCTACGTGCTGGCGGTGGTTGGAGTGCCATTCGTTCTCGCGTTTGTCTACGCCGTGGGCGATGTGAAGATCGCCAGCGTCGGCTATCACTACGTCGGTCTGGCCAATTTCCGCAGCGTCCTCGAGAGCCCCACCTTCCGGCGCTCACTTTACGACTCGATAATCTTCACCGTAGGCACCCAGGTCGTTGTCCTGGTTGGATCGACGGTTCTTTCTCTTGCGCTCAAGGATAGATTCACGGGCCGTGGCTTTATCCGATTTTTGATCCTGCTGCCCTGGGTGGCGCCGGTTTCCTTAGGGACGATCGGCTGGAAGTGGATTCTGGATTCCATCTATAGCGTGATCAACTGGGTGCTGGTCCATCTGCATTTCGTCAGGCCGTTCGACACGCCCATGTGGTTAGGCGAGCCCACGCTGGCCATGATTTCCGTGATTGGCGTCGAGAGTTGGCGCCTATTGCCGTTCTCGACGGTGATACTGCTGGCGGGGCTCACGGCTATACCCCGCGACATTCCTGAAGCCGCGGCGGTCGACGGCGCGGGCTTCTGGCGTACGCTTTTCCAGATCACGATTCCGATGATCCTGCCCATCGTGAACGTCGCCATCCTGTTCGGTGTCATCTTCGTGTTTACCGATATGACGGTGGTATACATCCTCACGCGCGGCGGTCCCTATGACACAACCCAGGTACTGCCTTCCTTGGCGTTCTTCACCGGAATTCTGGGCAGCGACCTGGCCGAGGGCGCAGCCATCTCCATCTTCCTGGTGCCCATACTGGTCGCGGTGGCCTACTTCATGCTCCGGGTCGCCAGCCGCGCGGAGGTTGGCTGATGGTCAGCGGAACTGGCCGCAGAGTCTTTGGCGGTTTGGTGCACGCCTTAGTTCTGATGGCTTTCTCCGTGCTCCTGGCATTTCCGTTCTACTGGATGCTGATCACCATCTTCAAACGCACAAATGACCTCTACAACCTGCAGAATAACCCGTTCAAGTTCAACGAAAAGCCGACCCTCGAGCACTTGCAGCTGCTTTTCCATGACACGCTCTACTTGCGCTGGGTGGCGAATACGGCTTTCGTCGGAGCCATAGTCGTGCTGATCACGCTAGTTCTGGCGGTACCGGCGGCCTATGCGCTGGCACGCTTAACCGGGCGCTGGGGAGAGCGCCTCGGCATCGCCATCTTCCTTACTTATCTGGTGCCGCCGACTCTGCTCTTTATTCCGCTGTCGCGACTGGTCGCAATTCTGGGTCTGCAGGATAGTTTGTGGTCTCTCATTGTGGTCTATCCCAGTTTCACGGTTCCGTTTTCCATCTGGCTGCTGATGGGTTTCTTCAAATCCATTCCCCGAGAACTGGAGGACGCGGCTATGGTTGACGGGCTCACGCGGTTCGGCGCGTTTGTCAAACTTGTCGTTCCCATCTCAGTTTCGGGCATCCTGACCGTGGTGATTTTCAGCTTCACCCTGGTAACCCAGGAGTTCGTTTACGCCCTGACCTTTATTTCTTCTGAGGCGCATCAGATGGTCGGCGTCGGCGTGCCCATCTTCCTGGTTCGCGGTGACGTCTACTACTGGGGGTCGCTGATGGCGGCCTGCCTGATCACCAGTTTGCCCATCGCGCTGCTCTATAACCTTTTTCTCGACCGATTCATTGCCGGATTCACAGTCGGCGCAGTCAAGTAGGCGGCGGGACGGATTATTCTTCCCGCTTTCGGCCGCGCGCGCAATACGGCAGCTCGCCCGCAGATTGCGGAATTGCTTGACAAGGCACGGGCGAGCGGTATAAGACCATGCACTCCAACTCGCGCCCGCGAGTTCGTATTGATTAAGCCTTGCCGCAACTCGCGTCGTGCTGTCGCGGTTGGAACGAAGCCCGTAAAACCGCACGCCCCCGGAATCACTGGAGGAAACGATGCCTTGGACCCAGGTCTACGATCCTTTGAACCATTGGTGGCTATCCACTCTGATCGCGGCGCTTCCCATCATCGTGCTGTTCACGTTGTTGGCTGGCTTGCGAGTGAAACCGCATCTCTGTGCCTTGGCCGGAGCTGGCACGGCGTTGATTATGGCCATCTGGGTCTTCCACATGCCCGGCAAGCTGGCCGGCATGAGCTTTGTTTACGGCGTGGGATTTGGGCTGCTTAAGATCGCCTGGATTGTTGTCGCTGCGGTTTATCTCTATGACATCTCGGTCGAAACCGGGAAGTTTGAAATCATGAAGCATTCAGTGGCCGGGATCACCGCCGACCGCCGCCTGCAATTGCTGCTGGTGGCCTTCTGCTTCGGCGCATTTATTGAAGGAGCCGCCGGTTTCGGAGCTCCCGTGGCGATTGCGGGAGCGTTCATGATCGGCCTGGGATTCAAGCCGTTCCATGCCGCCGCCTTGAACCTGATCGCCAACACGGCCCCTGTGGCGTGGGGTGCGATCGGCACTCCTGTGCACACGTTGGCTTTGGTTTCGGCGCTGCCCGAATCCGATCTCAACGCCATGATCGGCCGCATTTTGCCTTTTACCGCCGTCATCGTGCCGTTCTGGTTGGTACGCGCCATGGTGGGCTGGAAGGAAACTTTCGAGGTCCTGCCGGCAATCCTGGTGGTGGGTATTTCTTTCGCCGCCACACAGTATCTGTGGTCAAACCACGTGGACAGTAACTTAGTCGACATTGCCTCGGGCGTAGTCTCGCTGGTGGTCACGCTCATCTTTCTGCGTTTCTGGCAGCCCAAGCACATATGGCGCTTCGAAGACGAACGCGAAGCCCTCCAGGCCGCCGCCGTCGCTACGGCGACTCCCGATCCAAGAAGACACTATCCGGGACCGACTCACCCGCCCGCAAAGCCCGGAGTCGTAGAAGACTACGTTGGGGAGCAGCGGAAGAAAAAAGACCTGGGCTACGCCCCCGAACCAGCGGCCGTTCACTACCCAGGCAAGCAAGTAGCCTTGGCCTGGATGCCTTTTGCCATTCTTTCCGTGTTCGTTCTGCTTTGGGGCCTTCCTTCCGTCAAGGGACCAATGAACAAGGCGACCACTCCCGTCTGGAGCGTGCCTTATTTGCATAACGCAGTTACGCGAGCGGCGCCAGTCGTGAGAAAGCCTACTCCGGAAGCGGCCAAATACGATTTCAACTGGCTCTCGGCTACGGGTAGTGGCTGTTTTCTGGCGGCAATCGTGGCCGGGTTCCTCCTGGGCATGAGCCCGGCTCGGTTACTGAGGACCTTCGCGCATACCCTATATCGCATGAGGCTCGCAGTAGTTGCGATTTCGGCCATGCTTGGCCTGGGGTTCATCACGCGCTACTCCGGCATGGATGCCGTCTTGGGACTGGCCTTCACCCGCACGGGGTGGTTCTTCCCGTTCTTCGGAACCTTCCTCGGCTGGCTCGGCGTCGCGTTGACGGGGAGCGACACCTCGTCGAACGCCTTGTTCGGCAGTTTGCAGCACATTACCGCTCAACAATTGAATCTTGATCCAATTTTGATGTGCGCTGCCAATAGTGCGGGCGGCGTGATGGGCAAGATGGTGGACGCGCAATCTATCGTGGTGGCGACATCGGCCACCAACCAGGTCGGAAACGAAGGTATCATCTTCCGATTTGTGGTCTGGCACTCGATTGCGCTGGCGGCGATCGTAGGCTTGATCGTGATGATGTACGCCTATATCGTGCCGTACGCAGTGCCGCACGGATTGACCATTGTGAAATAGCAGGATGGCTGCGCGCGGTATAAGCCTCCGCGCAGCGCTCTGGGTGTAACATGGAACCCGGTCCTGGTGCCGCGTCAGACTACGGACCAGCTTGAGGACCCCGGGGACTCCCATGGACGCGCATATCCTCGATCAGTTCCGTGCCATCGTCGGTCGGGGTCTGATCAGCGACCCTTCCCAACTGCACACCTATGAATGCGACGGGCTGACCAATTTCCGCGTCATGCCTATGGCAGTTCTGCTGCCTAAGTCCACCGAAGAAGTACAAGGCATCGTTCGCCTCTGTAACCGCGAGAAGATTCCCTTCGTAGCCCGAGGATCGGGCACGGGCTTGAGCGGTGGGGCGCTGCCGGTCGACAAGGGAATCGTCATCAGCCTGGCGCGCATGAACCGCATTCTCGAAGTTGACTTGCCCAATGCGCGTGTCGTGGTCGAGCCGGGCGTCATCAACGCCGAGGTTACGGCGCGGGTAGCCCCGCAGGGTTATTTCTACGCTCCTGATCCGTCGTCCCAATCCGTATGCAGCATTGGCGGCAACGTAGCGGAGAATTCCGGTGGGGCGCATTGCTTGAAATATGGATTCACGACGACGCACGTGCTGGCTCTCGAGGTCGTACTTCCCGACGGGTCGCTCGTGCACTTCGGTAGCCGTGCCGTGGATCGCCCGGGATACGACTTGCCGGGAATCTTTGTGGGATCGGAAGGCACGCTCGGCATTGCGACTAAAGTTGTGCTGCGGATTGTGAAGAAGCCGGAGGTCATCCAGACGCTGCTGGCGGCGTTTAATTCCACGAACGAGGCGGGAACGGCAGTCAGTGAAATCATCGGAGCCGGAATGCTGCCGGCCGCCATCGAGATGATGGACAACTTGTCGATTCAGGCTGCCGAGGCTTCCGTTCACGCAGGCTATCCCAATTGCGGGGGCTTGCTCTTGGTGGAACTTGATGGACCCGCGGCGGAAGTCGACGACCTGATGGAGCAGGTAGGCCAGATCTGCACCCAGTCGGGCGCGTGGGAGATTCGCGTAGCCCAGACTGAAACCGAGCGCGCGGTCGTTTGGAAGGGGCGCAAAGCCGCCTTCGCTGCCATGGGACGCATTTCGCCAAACTACATCGTCCAGGACGGGGTCATTCCTCGCACCGCGCTGCCCAAAGTGCTGAACGAGATTGAGCGCATGAGCGCGAAGCAGGGGCTGAAGGTGGCCAACGTTTTCCACGCGGGCGACGGGAACCTGCATCCTCTCGTCCTTTACGACCGACGCGTTCCCGGGCAGGAGGAGCGCGCCATGGAGCTTTCGATTAATATCCTTCGACTGTGCGTTCAGTGTGGCGGTTCGATCACCGGCGAACACGGCGTCGGCGAAGAGAAGAAGATGATGATGGGGGAGATGTTCGCGGAACCCGATCTGGAGACGATGCAGCTGGTGCGCTGTGCTTTCGATCCCCAGCAACTTTCAAATCCGGGCAAGATGTTCCCGCGCACTCGACTGTGCGCGGAGAGAACTGGATCCTACCAGCCGCATCCGTTGGAGGTCGCGGGGGTCGCGCAGTTCTTCTGAGGCATGGCGAAGTTGTGGAGTGGCGCCTCTCTGGCGCGCGGGGAAGGAACTGAACCCAGTTTCCTCGGCGGCTGAAGCCTCCTCGGAATGACCAGAGATGAGACGCTCCGGATGACGACGGTAAAGACTAGACGCGCGGAAGTGCCGGTTAGGGCGGCAGCCGGCGGAGCGGAGCAAGAATAAAGCCCACGGCGTGGGCCGTGGGTGAATGGCTGAAACCAGGAACAAGCCTCGAAGGGGCGAAAGAAATCGTCATCTATGACTCCGCAATCACCTTCGGGAACGTCAGTCGTCGACATCGAAACCGTCTGGACCGACCTGGGCACCGTCGTCGGCGCGGAGCACATGCGTGCGGCAACGCCGGAAGACGCACTCGATGACGTTCGGCCACAAATGGTGATCGAACCCGGCAATGCCGACGAAATTGCGAAGATCCTGAAGACCGCGAGTGACGCCGGTCTACACGTGATTCCGCGAGGGGGTGGCACCAAGCTGGATTGGGGCAATCGACCGCGTGCCGCCCAACTGATTGTTTCGAGCCGGCGGTTAAGCCGTGTGGTGGAACATGCCTGGGGAGACATGACTGCGACCGTGGAGGCCGGCTGCACGGTTCAGCGGCTGCAGCAAACACTCGCCGAGCACGGTCAGCGCCTGGCGCTCGATCCTCTCTGGCCGGAGAAAGCGACGATCGGCGGAATTCTGTCCACCAACGATAGCGGCCCGCTTCGCCTTCGGTTCGGCTCCCTGCGTGACTTGATCATTGGCATTACCCTGGTTTTGCCGGACGGCACAGTCGCAAAAAGCGGCGGCAAGGTCGTAAAAAACGTTGCCGGCTACGACTTGCCGAAACTGGCTACTGGGGCGCTCGGCAGTCTCGGGATGATCACGCAAGCGATCTTCCGCCTGCATCCGATTGAACGCCTTCATCCTCGCGGTTCTGGACTCCAAACTTGTACCGACCGGCCTGCAGGTTCGTGCCGAGAACTCTCCGCGATGCGAAGTTGACATCCGTTTCGAGGGGACCAGAGCGGGTTGTGATGCCCAGGTTGACGAGGTCACCCGCCTGGCTTCGAATCTCTCGCCATCCCAGGCACCGCCAGAAACCTGGAATTTCCGATCTACGTTGTGGGATGGGGGCGAGCCTTCCCTTATCTCGAAATTCACCTTGCTTCCGACCAATCTCGGCCCTTTCCTGGACCGGTTGAGGACGGTGGCGGAAGAGAGTCATCTCTCCTGGAGACTAGTCGGGCAAGCATTGGGAGTCGGACTGATCCGACTAGAAGGAAGAGATCCTTCGGTTCTGCTCAGCGCAGTTCTCGATCTACGAAAAGGTTTGGAGAGTGGCGGTGGCTCGGTCATCATCCTCGGCTGCCCGGTTGAGATCAAGTTGAAGACCGACGTCTGGGGCAGCCCCGGCGATGCTCTCGACCTCATGAAAAGCATCAAAGCTCAATTCGACCCCGCCGGCACGCTAAATACCGGCCGGTTCATGGGAGGAATTTGATGGCGCAAGGAGCAACCCAGTCCCCAAACTCGACTCCCTGCGCTTTCGACACCCACCACCCGCCTTCATCCGATCTGATCAACGCGTGCGTACATTGCGGTTTCTGTCTGCCGACTTGTCCCACCTATGCGCTCTGGGGGGAGGAGATGGACTCGCCGCGCGGCCGCATTTACCTCATGAAACTCGCCCTCGAGGGCAAGGTTCAGCTGGATTCGACTTTCGTCCATCACATGGATAATTGCTTGGGCTGCATGGCGTGCATGACGGCGTGTCCATCGGGAGTGAAATACGAAAAGCTGATCGAGGCGACGCGCGCCCAGATTGGGCGCAACTATACTCGGCCGGTGACGGAGGGAATCCTCCGTCGGATGCTTTTTGACCTGTTCCCGCGGCCCGCTCGGATGCAGCGATTACTGTGGCCCATGCGAATCTACCAGCGCTCTGGACTCCAGTGGCTGGTCCGCCAAAGCGGCATCCTCAAGCTGCTCCCCAAGAGCTTTGCCGCGATGGAAGCTTTAATGCCAAGTCTGCCCGAGACGAATGGCGCTGGTTTGCCTGAACGCGTGGAGGCCCAAGGCGAGCAGCGGTTGCGCGTTGGTTTGCTGCTCGGATGCGTGCAGCGCGTTTTCTTTCCCGATGTCAACGCTGCCACGGCCCGCGTTTTGGCTGCGGAGGGCTGCGAAGTCGCCATCCCGCAGGAGCAATGCTGTTGTGGCGCTCTCATGATCCATGCCGGAGAAGAGCAGGCGGCGCTTGACTACGCGCGGCGCACAATCGACGCATTCGAGCGCGCCCAGGTGGATCAAGTTGTCATCAACGCCGCCGGTTGCGGGTCGAACATGAAACAGTACGGTTACCTGCTGCGGGAAGATGCGCGATATGCGGATCGTGCCAAGGTCTTCGCCGCCAAGTGCCGCGACATTTCCGAGGTGCTGAGCGAACTGGAACCCCGAGCTGCCAGGCATCCCATTCGCTTGAAAGTCGCGTACCACGATTCGTGTCACCTAGAGCACGCGCAAACGATCCGAACTCAACCGCGCGCCGTGCTCGGCAGGATCCCGGGACTCCAGATTCTGGAGCCTACGGAAGCGGCCCTGTGCTGCGGCTCGGCGGGAATTTACAACCTCGTGCGTCCCGAACCGGCCAGAGAGTTAGGGGAACGCAAGGTCCGCAACCTGCTGGCCACAACGCCGGACATGGTCGCCTCGGGTAATCCCGGATGCCTGCTGCAACTGCGCTCCGGGTTTAAGGCCGCTGGCGTCTCGGTTCCAGTAGTCCACATGGTCCAGCTCGTGGACGCTTCCATCTGTGGCCTGTCTGCCGAATCTCTCCTAGTTCGCTGAGTCATGTACCGACTCGGCTGTGACCAACATCGCACGAGAGCGGTTTTGGATGGTGTACTCTTCCTTCCTGCTCAACCGGGCTCTCGGTTTCGCTTGTCGCAGCCTCAGTTCCAATCTTGCTAAGCGGCCGTCGTACCGCGCAAAGGAGTCGGGCATGAAAAGAATTCATGTTGTGATCTCGCCGGTTATCTTTGCAATTGTGATCACCTGGGCAGGCTGCAAGGGAGGCCCCGGAGCGGGCAACACGATAAGGATCGGGGTCATGACTTCCCTTACCGGCAGCAATGCCGCTTTCGGGCAAGCTCACAAGAACGGCTATACCATCGCGCTTGAGGAAATCAACGCCAAGGGCGGCCTCCTAGGTAAGAAGGTCGAGCTGGATTATTACGACGACCAGAGCCGTCCCGACCAGGCGGTGCAGGGAGTTTCCAAGCTAGTGGACCAGGATCACGTGCCGGTCCTTCTCGGTGCTTACTCTTCGGAGAGCACGCGCGCGATCGTGCCGGTCGTCACGCAAAAGCAGGTGCCGCTGGTGATGCCGACGGCTGTCGCCGATAACGTGGTGGAAACCGGCTCACCATGGGTCTTCCGCATCTGCGCCGGTTCGGGATCGTATGCCACAGTGACCCTCGATTTCCTGAAGAACAACGGCGATCCCAAGACGCTTGCCATCGTTTACGAGAACACGAACTTCGGCCAATCCAACAACAAGTCCATGACGACGGCAGCACAGGCGGCTGGCCTTAAGCTGGTAGACAGCGAGGCCTACCAGGCCAGCTCTCCGGACTACAAATCGCTTCTGCAGCGGGTGAAAAGCAAGAATCCGGAAGTCATCTACTTTGCCTCCTACCTGCTCGACGCGGGCACGCTCATGCGCCAGGCCGAGCAGGTCAATCTCAATCCCAAGTACTACACCTCTGCGGGTACAGGCTTTGCCGCCGCCGAGTTTCCCACGCCCGACAAGGGAGCAGGGAAGTACGCCGAGTACACCTTCTCCGTTTCCCAGTGGTTGCCGGCAGCGCGGTGGAAGGGCTCTTCCGAATTCGACGAGAAGTACTTCAAATTAACCAATACTCATCCTGCCTATCACGGCATGGAGGCTTATGCCGCGTTGATCGTGGCGGCCGCGGCCATCGAGAATGCCAAGTCGGCGCAGCCACAGCCAATCCGCGACGCGCTGAAGGCGCTCAACCTTCCCGATACTCCTTTCGGTCCGGTGAAGTTCGACGCTCGCGGTCAGAACGCCCATCCCGTGCTCGTCACCCAGGTGCAGGGCGGACAATACAAGGTTGTTTGGCCGGCCGATGCCGCCCAAACCAAGCCCATCATCCCCACTCCACCCTGGTCCGAGCGCAAGTGAAGGTGGTTTCGTCAACCACGGGGGCCACTCATCCTTGCTTGTCATTCCAAGGCGATTTAGCGCCTAGGAATCTGTTTTTCACAGTCTTTCCGCGCCCACTTAGATGTACCGCTCATTAGTCATTGGTTAGTTCTGTGCTCTGGCTAAAACCAAGGGAAGAGTAAAATCACGGGACATTACGCCCGGCCGGCGTTTCCAGGCGGGCAAGGATGGAGTCCGTGGTGAACTGGTTCTATCCCTTGATCCAGGCGATCCTCAACGGCCTTCTGACCGGCGCGCTTTATGCTCTGATCGGGATGGGCATGGCGCTGATCTTCGGCGTCATGCGCATCGTGAACTTTACCCACGGTGCATTCCTTATGCTGGGGATGTATGTCAGCTACGTGTTTTTTCTGAAAACCGGAATCAATCCTTACCTCGGGTTTATGGTTTCGGGCGCAATCCTGTTTGTGATCGGCTATGCCGTTTACATGGGCCTGCTGCGGCGGATTCCGGGGCAGGTGGATTTTATGGTGATCCTCGTCACCCTTGGACTGGCGCTGATCATCACCGACGGCGTGCAACTCGTATTCGGCGCCGACTACCATCAGATTAATCTTCCGCTGGTGGCCCGCAATTTCCGCCTCGGGACACAGATTTTTGTCAATGCGCCTTGGCTGCTGTCATTTGTGATTGCGCTGGTGCTGGCCGTCGCCTTGTATTTGGTCGTGACCCACACCATGTTTGGCCGGGCTGCGCGCGCCATCGCCCAGAATCCTTACCCATCGCCGCTGATGGGCATCAACGTGAATCGTGTGCAAGCAATTTCCTTTGGCATTGGCGCCGCAGCCGCCGGCGTTGCGGGAGCCCTGCTGCTTCCTGTCTTCTATTTATATCCAGGCGTGGGCAGCCAGTTTGAACTGAAATCATTTGTCATGGTCGTGCTGGGCGGGATGGGCTCGATTCAAGGCGCGGCAATTGCCGGGCTGGTACTTGGGGTTGTCGAGAGCCTGACCAGCCTGTACTGGGGCAACGAGTGGGCGCTGGCGGTTGATTTCGTCATTTTCATCCTCGTGTTGTCACTGAAACCCAGCGGAATTTTTGGGAGCCAGCGCGCGTGAGTCATCGGCAGTTTATCGCCGCGGCCGGGTTTTTCCTGCTGTCGTTTGCTGTTCCCCTCGTCGTCCACTCCGACTACACCCTGCAGATTCTTTTCCGCGTCTTCCTGTTCGCCGCCTTGGGATTGGCGTGGAACCTGGTGGGCGGATATGCGGGCCAGCTCTCCCTCGGTCACGCGGCGTACTTCGGGGTTGGCGCGTACGGACTGGCACTGTTATCGAAAGTCGGGATCCCGCCCTGGCTTTCGCTGTTTCTCGGGGTAGGACTTGCGGTCATCTCAGCGGCAATCATCGGATTGGTTTCATTCCGCCTTCGCGGCCCTTATTTTGCGCTCTGTACGATTGCCTTTGCCGAAGTCGTTCGGCTGGTTGCCAAGAACCTGCCTGACGTGACCGGCGGCGACGTCGGAACCCAAGTCCCGCTCCTGTTCACCGAGTCTTCTATCAAGTCCTTTTATATTTCCGGCGTGCTGCTGACTGGGCTGGCCTTTGTTCTGACGGCTTGGATTGAGCGCTCCAAATTCGGCTATTACCTGATGGCGATCCGCGAGGACGAGGACACGGCGATGTCTGTGGGCGTCAACACCTCGCGCGTTAAATTGTGGAGCCTGTTGATCAGCGCCGCCCTCACGGCTATTGGCGGAGCGCTCTACGCGAGCTTGTTTCTGTTCATCGTTCCGGACCAGGTCATGTCGCTCGACATGTCCGTGGAGATCGCGATCGTGCCCATGCTGGGTGGCGCAGGTACGTTGTTCGGCCCGGTGATCGGTTCCATCGTTCTGGAGACTGCCGCCGAGATTTTCAAGAACATCTTTCAGGAAGCTCACCTCCTTATATATGGGGTTTTGGTCGTGATGGTTGTAATTTTCCTGCCGGAGGGCATCGCCGGCACGATTGCGAACAAGCTTCGCCTGTTCAAAAAAGCCCCGGCTGGCTCCCTTGCGGCTCCTGTGCCGGTGAGGCCGGAGGAAGAAGCGGAGAGAACCGCCTTTCGGAAATAGAGAGCATGGTTCTTCTCGAAGCAAAACACGTCAGCAAGCGGTTCGGGGGCCTGAAAGCGGTCAACGATGTTTCCTTTGCCGTCAGCCGGGGAGAGATTACGTTCATCGTCGGCCCCAACGGCGCGGGCAAAACCACACTATTCAACCTGATTACCGGCGTCGTTCACCCGGATAGCGGCAGCATTTATTTCCAGGACCAAGACATCACCAAGTTGGCCCCTGACCAGGCCGCCAAACTGGGCATCGGACGAACCTTTCAGATCGTCAAGCCGCTCAGAAACCTCACCGTGCTCGAGAATGTCATGCTGGGCGCGTTTCTGCGCACTTCAAAGCCCGCCCAGGCTGAGGAAGAAGCGAGGGGGATCTTGACATTTCTGCAGATGGAAAAATTTCTACACCTGCCTGCGCGCGGCATGGGACTGCCGATGCTCAAGCGACTTGAGATCGCCCGGGCTCTGGCCACTCAACCCAAGCTGATCCTGCTGGACGAAGTCGTCGCCGGGCTGCCTACGGTCGAAGCGATCAAACTTGCCATGCTGCTAAAACGACTGCCCGAATGGGGAATTTCCGCGATCGGCGGCATCGAACATGTCATGCAGGTAGTCATGAAAATTGCCGACCGCGTGATCGTTATTGACCGCGGCGTCTTAATTGCCGAAGGAAAGCCGCAAGAGGTCGTCGACCGCCCCGAAGTGATTGAAGCTTATCTCGGGCCCAAATACAAGGAGATCGGCCTGTGAGCGATCGCCTTCTCGAGCTAGAGCAGGTGCGCGCCGGCTACGGCGATTTCCAAGCGCTGTTCAATATCACCTTGGAGGTGAAGGCCGGAGAAATTGTCACGCTGATCGGCGCGAACGGCGCTGGAAAGACCACAACCTTGCGCGTGATCTCCGGCCTCGTCCGCTGTAAGAGCCGAAAACTGCACTTCGACGGCCAGGACATCTCCCAGCTTCCGCCGCATGAGATTGTCATGCGAGGCATCAGCCATGTTCCCGAGGGACGGCAGCTGTTTCCCCACATGAGCGTGGAAGAAAACCTTGCGCTGGGCGCCTATATTCCGCGCGTCCGTCCCAAGCTGAAGGCGGGTATTGCAGAGCAGTTTGAATTGTTTCCGCGTCTCCAAGAACGTCGTAAGCAGCTTGCCGGCACCCTCTCCGGGGGGGAGCAGCAGATGCTTGCCGTCGCTCGCGGACTGATGGCGGCGCCGAAACTGCTTTTGCTGGACGAGCCTTCGCTCGGTCTGGCTCCCAAGATCGTCGAGGAAGTCTTTGCCAAAATTCAACAGATCGGCAAGTCGGGTGTGACAGTCTTGATTGTCGAACAGAACGTTGTGGACGGACTGAGTATTTCCGATCGCGGCTACGTGGTGGAGAACGGCGAAATCACGCTGCAGGGGACCCCCAAAGAGTTGTTGGCCAACCAGCAGATTCGCACCGCATATCTGGGACTATGAACTCTTCTCCACCTTGTCATTCCCATTCCGAGTCGCTTTAGCGCGAGCAACCTGCTCTGGTCTGTTCTGAGGAGAAAAACCCACCTATCCCTCGGCGGGCGATGGGAAAAGCCCGCCACCGAGAGTGCGGGGAACTATCTTCCCGTCTGAAGAATCACCGCGAGCCGCCTTGGTCCATGGGCGCCCTGGACCAGAATCTTTTCAATATCGGCGGTCCGGCTGGAACCGCTGATCACGCAAGCGAATGAATTACGGACAAGTTTCCCCGAACGGAAGAGATTGCCTAAGGCAGTTTCGAGATCGGGTACGAGTTGAGCGGCATGGGCGTAAACAATGTGGCAAGGCGCCACGATCGAAGCCCCACGTCCGCCGCATTCCGCCGTCACCAGAACTGACCCAGTTTGTGCGATCAACGCCTCTGCCAGCGAAACCGTTGCTTCCGACGCCTCCCGTGGGGCGCCTTCGCTAGACCAGCGCAACGGACGTTGCGTCTTTGTCAGTTCGATCAGCCGACGCAGCGACGGATCATCCTGCAAAAATATCTCGCCCGCTGGAAGGGAATCGAGAATCTTTCCCAGCTGTAATGCAGCGCCCGCAAGGTCCGATGTCAGCGTGCACTCCATCAGGTTCGCGGTCGATTCCTGCTGAAATCGCTCGAGAGGATTCCGAATCGGTTCAAAGATGACGGCATCGGACCTTGGACCTGGATGCGGGGCTACGGGCGTGCGCAACCCGGCGCGGATTCGCTCCAGAATCAGTTCTCGGCTTGGATTCTCAACCGGCAAGACCTTTCCTCCATCGCGACCGAAAAGATTCCGCGGGCAGCGGTACCGGCGAGCGATAACGGTTCCAGGCTCGCATCGGATCCACGATCGAGCCGGCCAAGCCCATCCTATAAAGCAGGCGCAGCAGACGGCGCCCCGCCGAGCTCAGGAAAACAAAAATCCTCGGGTGCAGCATGGTGGAGCGCCAGAGCCGAAACATCATTCGTTCGCCTAGCTTACTTCCTCGGCTGTTTACGGCGTTGCGGCGGTTATGCAAGAGATGGTGGTGAAGGTCGATCTTCACCGGGCATACGCTGGTACATGCCCCGCACAGCGATGAGGCATAGGACAGATGCTGATATTGCCTGAGTCCGGCCAGGTGCGGGGTCAGTACGCTCCCAATCGGCCCCTGGTACGTGGTGCCGTAGGTGTGTCCGCCCACGCTCCGATACACGGGACAAGTATTCAGGCACGCACCACAGCGAATGCAGTGCAGCACCTCGCGCTGCTCCGCATCGGCCAACAAACGACTGCGGCCATTATCCACCAGAACGACATGGAACTCATCCGGCCCGTCTGCTTCCCCGGCCTGGCGGGGACCTCCAATCAGGGTGCTGTAGGTGGTAATGGCTTGACCGGTACCCGAGGTGGCCAGGACCGGCCAGAACACCGCTAGGTCCTCGAGGCGGGGCAGCACTTTTTCGATACCGGTCACAACCACATGAATGCGAGGCACGCTGGTGCACAGGCGTCCGTTTCCTTCGTTAGTCGAGATCGCAATCACGCCGCTGTCGGCGACAATGAAATTCGCTCCCGAGATACCCATCTCGGCAGAAAAAAAAGACTGCCGGAGCCTGCGCCGGGCGAGGGCTACGAGTTTCGTGGGATCGTTCCCCGGGATGCGCTCGCCCAATTTCTCGTGGAACAAGTCGGCGATCTGTGCGCGATTGAGATGCATGGCAGGAGTGACAATGTGGTACGGCGGCTCATTACGTAATTGCACGATGAACTCGCCCAGATCGGTTTCCCAAACCTTAATGTCGAGCTTCTCCAGGGCTGGGCTGAGGTGAATTTCCTCCGTCACCATGGATTTGGACTTCACTACCGTGCGCACACCAAGCCGCCGCGCAATATCCGTAACGTACTGGCAGGCCTCCTGCGCGTTGGCCGCCCAAAACACATGCCCGCCGCGAGCCCGCACCTTTTCTTCGAACTGGAGCAAATATTTGTCGAGATGATTAATCGCTTCCTGCTTGATCTCCCGGCATTTCTGGCGGGCCGCGTCCCAGTCCCGGAATCGAAGACGGCCGCGCAGATGGGCGGCGTCGTAGCTTTCGATGCCCTGGCGGATGATGTCGCGGTGAACCAGATCCGCCGATTTCACCGCGGCTTTTCGCAGAAACTCCTGGGCCGAGGTCTCGCTCATGGTTTTTCCTGGGCCAGAATGCCGGCCAGATGGATCGTCTTGGCTGCTTTGCCCCGTTTTCTCAGCACTCCCTCGAGATGGAGGAGACAACTGGAATCGATGGCAGTTACGAATTCGGCTCCGGTAGCCGCAACGCACTCGGCCTTGGAATTGCCCATGGCGACTGATATATCGGCGAACTTGGTGGCGAAAGTCCCGCCGAATCCGCAGCATTCCTCAGAGCGCGACAGTTCCAGAAGTTTGAGTCCTTTCACTTTGCGCAGGAGCTCGAGTGGCTCGTCGCGCAATTTCAGTTCTCGTAACCCGTGGCAGGAGGCGTGATAAGTCACGGTATGCGGAAACGTCGCGCCCAGCTCGGTCACGCCAGCAATTTTCACCAGAAACTCGGAGAGTTCGAAGGTGTGGCGCCCTAGTTCGATAGCATCATCGCGCAGCGGGCTGGAGGAGAGCAACTCGGGGTAAAAGGTGCGGACCATGGTGGTGCAGGACCCGGACGGACAGACCACGACTTCTGCGCCGCCAAAGACGCGGACGAATCGCTCGGCGCAAGGCCGGGCATCATTCCAATATCCGGTATTGAAGGCCGGCTGCCCGCAGCAGGTTTGGTTTTCTGGAAACTCGACCTCACAGCCGATGCGCCGCAACACCCTAACGGTGTCGGCCGCGACCTCGGGCAATAGCTGGTCCACATAGCAGGGAACGAATAAAGTCACTTTACGCGGCATGGTTAACTCGTGCTATTGAAGAACCAAGTTCCGGTGAGGGTGAAATTGTAAATCCTCTGCTCAGCCCAGATTCAAATGCTTTTCGGCCGAGGTAAAATAGAGGAGAGGCGGTCCAGACCGACTCTCCTTTGGAATAGCTAGAAGGTAAAGATGGTCGCGAACTCGGAACGACGATCATTGGCTTCGTGCGAGCGTACCCCCTGCCAGAACGGGAACAGACCGGCGTTCTGGCTTCGCCTAGCTAGCGTCCGGTACAAGGACTGTTCATAGGCAAAGGTGACCCACTGGTTTAGCTTGTACTGGAGATTCGCGGCAAACAGATCGCTGCGGTAACGGGCACCGGCGGTGGCGGTTAAGCGTATGGCGTCCCGAGCAGTCACTTGGTCGATTCCCCAGTGCAGGTTGAGGGTCCAGCCCGCATTTCTGCCGGCCGGATCAGCATGGCCAATGCGAGAAAGGGGCAAGCCCAGGCCTACAAAGCCGCCATTGGTCCGGACAGGCTGTTGTGGAGCAACCACCGGTGTGCCCCCTCTGAGCCCGAAGGCAACGGTGGAAGAGCCGTCGACGGAATCTCCCGCCGGACCAGCCACATTTGTCAACCCCAACGTATCGTTGAAGGTGGAGAACAACTGTCCTGCGAAGAAGAAGCGCAGGTCAGCACCTCGGTAAGCCTTGCCCGTCATCGTTAAGTAACGTGTAGGCAGCTGCACTTCACCGCTCACTCCGTACCGCTCTGATTCGGTCCTGGCTCCGCGCGGGAAAGCAGCCTTGAAAGCGGCTGGAACATCAGCGGCGAGCACGACCGCGTCCCGCCGTCCTTGTACGCCGCTCACAATGAACTGAGCGGGCGCGACGCCTGGTGCTTTATCCAATTGGAACTGAGCGACCAACCTGGCTTCGACTTCAGGCCGTGCGGAGTCTGCGCCTTGCCGCTCACCATAGCCGAGTTGATTCCCGAGGTCGGTGGATGCATTGCCGTACGCCGGCAGTACAGCTGCCACCTCTGGGGAGATTTTGAAGTTGCGGGAACCTCCGAAGTTGTGCACGAAGCCGCCCTTGATCTGCGGAGCCCTCTCGTACAGGGAGCCAAACGCTATGCCCAAGCCGGTGGTCTCAATGAGGTTTGGCAAGGTCGAGGAGCCGAACGGCGTCCAGTCTTGTCCGAACTCGGCGAAGATCGTCGTCGTGTCGGTCGCCGCGTAGTCCGCGCGAACCCAGCCCAATCGGATCTGCGGAGCGTTGCTGCGAATTGTGGAGATGCTCCGGTTGTCGGCGCGCGAGAAGTTGCCCTCGAAGTCGAATTCGATTCGTCCGGTCAGAGTTAGATTGGGAGACGGATCGACCCACTCGAAATTGGTGCCCACACGCAAGGAGCGCGCTTTGATGTGGAACTCAGGAGCGGGATCGGGTCCAGTGTCCAAAGACAGGAACTGCGGCAACGGGAAGTCATCGCCGCGCGGGGACGAGGAGTCGTACACCGCGCTGGTTTTATAGAAGCCAAAAGGCTTCACCCGCACCGGGCCGATCTTAAGATCGGGTACCAGCCCCTCGCGCTTGGGAGGATCGATAGGAAGCACGCGCACCGGCGCCACCGCAGGAATGAACTTGGGAGCCGTGGGCTTGGCTTGAGGAGCAGTGGCCCCTTCGGTTTTGGCTGGCGCTTGCACCAGCGACGCTGAGACCGCAGGTTGGGTGGAAGCGGCCGCGCTGCTCATCTGGGCTAGATCGGCTTCCGAGACCACTCCTTTTTCCTTCAAAATGTTCAGCAGTTGCGGCACGCCGGTGGAAGCGGGTACGCTCGTCAGGGTGTTGGCTTCGGCCGACGTCAGGACGCCCTTCATGACCAAGAGTCCCAATAATGCGGGACTGAGCGCCGCGTCGCCATCAGCTTTGGTGGTAACACTGGTTAAAGATGTGCTACTGGGAGTTGCGCTACCCTCCGTGGGGTTTCCTTCACCCGCCCACAGGGGAACAGTGAGTGCAACCGTCAGCAAAGCAAGGAACAGCCGCTTGAACGAATCCTGCATAGATCCTCCATAGTTAGGCATGAGCGCAAGATGGTGGATAAGCGCTCCCAAGAACCTGGGCCGAAAGGATAGGCAAAGCGCTACAAACGTTAGGCTCGCTGAACACTGCCGCCCTGTGGTTACCGCCATACTCCGGTGTGCGGCAACCGCCGCGCGGGCAGTGGGCGAAGATCGAGTCGCGGTGGCAGGCAAGTGAGCATCGGGCAACCAGCGAGCCTGGTGAGACGATTTGTCGACGCTGCCCAGGCGCTCATCTTGCATGCGTGTTGCTCGACCGAGAAGCGGTGGTCCGCTCCCACACGCCTCTTGAACACTCTGAAAAAAGAGGGCCAGAGCTTACAACGTGGCCGCTGGTATTTTCAAGCGCATTGTCGGGCTGTCAGACCGGGACCCGGGTTCTACCCCCACTTGGGCGGACAATTCAAGAGCTGTGAAACTGCGTATTTCCGCCCTTCGACTGCTAGCAGCTAGTTATGCGTAAACCGTTTGCCTGCCTCCCCGCGCGGTATGAAGTGCGGCATAAAGTATTGTCCAATTGCTTCCTAAAGAGGCTGGACGAGACCTGGCAAAGGCGCCCCTAGGCTTGTCAGGCTTGTCATTTGCCCCTTCCATTGTGTCCCGTAAAAGGGGTAGAATCCCTCTCCTGCTCGGCCGTGGGGGGCCGAAACTGCCTGCGTTTTCAGAAATCTGGTGCGATCTGGCGGGCAACTAAATGGGGCGGCGCAGCACTCCGAATCGAGATCATCCTCGGCTTCTTTGCAAAATATGCGTTGCTGGTGTGCGTGAGTTGCGTCAAGCGCCCGCAAAACCGAAGTGCGGTTGAGGGCTGCGAGTGACGTGCCAAGGCGAAGAATGGAGGACAGAAAGGTATGGCAACGATAGCGCAAGCAGGAGGGGGCAACCAACGGGCGTTTAACATGCCCCTGGTGATTGCCGCATCGTCGGTGGGGACGACGATTGAATGGTACGACTTCTACATTTACGGCAGCTTAGCCGTGTTTTTCGCAACCTTGTTTTTTCCCAAGGGCAACCCATCGGCGGCCTTTCTGGCCAGCTTGGCTACCTTCGGCGCAGGCTTTGCGGTCCGTCCTTTTGGCGCAATTGTTTTTGGACGAGTCGGCGACCTTGTCGGAAGGAAATATGCCTTCGTGGTGACGCTCACGGTCATGGGCTTGTCCACCTTCTTCATCGGTCTGCTGCCCACCTACGAAACCGTAGGCGTGCTCGCACCCATCTTGCTGGTCGGGCTGCGGCTTATCCAAGGCCTGGCACTTGGCGGGGAATATGGCGGCGCGGCCACTTACGTTGCCGAGCACTCGCCGGACCACAAGCGCGGCTACTACACCAGCTACATTCAGACCACGGCCACCTTGGGCTTTTTTGTTGCCCTGTTCGTCATCTTGATCATCCGGCAGCAGATGACGGAAGCAAACTTCAAAGCCTATGGATGGCGGATTCCGTTCCTGCTATCAGCGGTGCTGCTGGCGATTTCGCTTTACATCCGCATTCGCCTCCGCGAATCGCCCCTTTTCCAGAGATTGAAGGACCAGGGTAAGTCCTCGGTTCAACCCCTCACCGACAGTCTGGGCAGCGGCCGTAACTGGAAGATGATGATGCTGGCGCTGTTTGGCGCGACCGCCGGACAAGCGGTGGTCTGGTACACCGGTCAGTTCTACGCCCTGTACTTCCTGCAGTCGGTTTGCAAGGTAAATTACGTCATCGCCTACAAGATCGTGGGCTATTCACTGCTGATCGGCACTCCCTTTTTCCTGGTCTTCGGCGCGCTTTCGGACCGGATTGGCCGCAAGATGATCATCATGGCGGGATGCCTGCTTGCTGCTCTCACCTACGTTCCCATCTATCAAGGCATGAAAGCCAATTCGAACCCGGTCAACTTCGGAATGCTGCTGTTCCTGGTGACCCTCCAGGTGATTTACGTCACCATGGTCTACGGGCCGATTGCGGCATTTCTGGTCGAATTCTTCCCGGCCAAGATTCGCTACACCTCCATGTCGCTGCCTTACCACCTGGGGAACGGCGAATTTGGGGGATGGACACCGTTCATCGCCACTGCGATTGTGGCTGGTGCCACGACCAGCAGCAATCCGTGGATTAAGGATCATGCAATCTACATGGGCCTTAGCTGGCCCATTGCTGTGTCTGTGATGACGTTCGTAATTGGTTCCTTGTTCATCAGGGAGACCAAGGACGTGCGCATCTGGGAAGAGGTCGGAGGCGAAGTCGCCGCCGACTGAATAAGATAAAATATCACTACGCGGGGACAGCGCTGCTCGTCCAGCACCGTTCCGGCGCTTGCCGAATGCGATCCCCGCCAGGGGAGATTTCGACAAAACCAGCTTGCCTGCGGGATTCCGCATCTCATAAAGCGGAGTAATGAAGATGGCCAACATTCGCAAACAAAATGCCGTAGCCACCGAGCCGAGCGAGGCTCAGATCGCTGTCCACTGGAGAGAAGAAGAGTACTACTATCCCTCGGCAAGATTTGTTGGGCAGGCTAACCTGACCGATCCCACCATCATGGAGCGTTTCCGAGAAGAGAATTTTCCCGAATGCTTTCGCGAATACGCTGACATGCTGGATTGGGACCAGTATTGGCACACCACGCTCGACACCAGCGATCCGCCATTCTGGAAGTGGTTTGTCGGCGGCAAAATCAACGCCTGCTACAACTGTGTTGACCGGCACCTGGACAAATACAAAAACAAAGCGGCAATCATCTTCGTTCCTGAGCCCGAACAAGAGGCTCCCGTCGCTCTAACCTACCGCGAACTTTACGTGAGAGTAAACGCATTGGCGGCATTGCTGCGCGATTTCGCCGCTCTCAAAACTGGAGACCGCGTCACCATTCACATGCCCATGGTGCCAGAGTTGCCGATTACCATGCTGGCGTGCGCCCGCCTGGGCATTATTCATTCCGTCGTGTTTGGTGGTTTTAGCGGCGAAGCTTGCGGACGCCGCGCCGCCGATTCCGGCAGCCGCGTTCTCATTACCATGGACGGCTACTTCCGCAACGGCAAAATGATCGACCACAAAGCCAGTGCGGAAATTGCCCTCAATGTCGCTAAGCAGGAAGGCCAGACCGTAGACAAGGTTCTAATCTGGCGGCGCCACGCAGGCAAGTACGCTTCGGCGTCGCCCATGGTTAAGGGACGCGACTACTTTGTCGATGAGGTTCTGCAAAAGTACTCAGGCGAGGTTGTCGATCCTGTGTCCATGGACGCCGAAGCTCCGCTGTTCTTGATGTACACCAGCGGCACAACCGGCAAGCCCAAAGGATGCCAGCATCGCACCGGTGGCTACCTCGCGTACGTGACCGGCACCTCCAAGTACATCCAGGACATCCATCCTGAAGATGTCTACTGGTGCATGGCGGACATCGGCTGGATCACGGGACACTCCTATATTGTTTACGGACCACTCGCTCTGGCGGCGACCAGCGTCATCTATGAAGGTGTTCCCACGTATCCCGATGCAGGCAGGCCGTGGCGAATCGCCGAACGCCTGGACGTCAACATCTTCCACACCTCGCCGACCGCCATTCGTATGCTGCGGAAGGCGGGCGCAGACGAGCCCAAGAAATATCACTATCACTTCAAACACATGACCACGGTCGGAGAACCAATCGAGCCGGAGGTCTGGCGCTGGTATCACGAGACGGTCGGCAAGCGCGAAGCGGTCATTGTCGATACCTGGTGGCAGACCGAAAACGGAGGCTTTCTTTGCAGCACCAAGCCGGGACTTGATCCCATGAAGCCGGGCAGTGCAGGCCCGGGCATGCCAGGAATCTACCCGTTCATTCTTGATGAAGAGGGACACGAAGTCGAGGCCGGCTCGGGAAAAGCCGGCAACATCTGTATTCGCAATCCCTGGCCCGGCATTATCCAGACCGTGTGGGGAGACCGCGAGCGTTTCGTCAACCAGTACTACCGCAAATACTGCAAGAACCCGAACAGCAAGGATTGGCACGACTGGCCGTACTTTGCCGCCGATGGCGCGGTGCTCGCCTCCGATGGCTATTTCCGTATTCTGGGCCGCGTGGATGATGTCATCAACGTGGCGGGCCATCGCTTGGGCACAAAGGAAATCGAATCTGCGTGCCTGACTGTTCCGGAGGTTGCCGAAGCGGCCGTAGTTCCGGTCGTGGACGAGGTCAAGGGGCGCGTCCCCGAGGTTTATGTCTCGCTGCAGCCGGGGCTCGAACCGAGCCAGGAAGTCCATGACAAGGTCCTGAAGGCGATCGAGACTATGATAGGCAAGATTGCTCGCCCCAAGAAAATCCATATCGTCCCGGATATGCCCAAGACACGTTCCGGCAAGCTCATGCGCCGGGTCTTGGCGGCCATTTCCAACAACCTGCACACGGGAGACATCTCCACGCTGGCCAATCCCGACGTGGTAGACAAGGTCCGCGAAATGGTGCAAGGAAAAGAGCCGGTCGCGGTGAAAGAAGGCCCGGAAGATGTCAAACGGTTTGGAACGGTAGACTAAGAGTTGACCACACACCGTACGCCCCTGGGGAACTCAGGGGTGTATCTTTTAATCCGATCTTCTTGTCTCTCCCGACAACGTAGAACGCTGAAATCCTGTGCACGAAATAAGCCTAAGAGCGGATCGGTAAGATTCGGCCCTAACGGGAAACAAGCGCGTTGTTGTGCCGGTAGGGACGCCCATCACTTGACGCCGATCCGGATGTAGGACAAGGGATGGGGTTGGGCAATCCATCGGTTCAAGACTGGGATGAGTCGCTCGCACCGCACCTGTGCCACGACTGTGGTCGATGAGGTATTGCACTTTGGCACAAGCTCGAAAAAGGGGCAATGGTGTTGTGCTTGGGTCGAGGACGTCAGGACGCTCCCAATTCGATCATGCGTGTGCGAATGATTGCGGATGCATCCGAGACTACTCGGAAGCAAATCGATACCAATCGACCTCAGGCACGATGGGACCATATCGGCTGTAGTCGGGCGATCGAAGTACGTCGCGCTCAGGCTCTTGCCATGGCTGCGGAGCGGGCAGCGTGTTCACCGATCGCCATCGCGATGACACGCTGCCCGTGTCGCTCAGCGGGCCAAAGCACCGCTTTCGACCCATTGCCGTGCCTCTGCCGAGTTCGCCCACTCGCCTGCCACCTGCCTGGTGGCCACGTTGAGGCGGTTCCAGACGTTGATCGTTGCGATAGCGAGCATTAGGGAGGCAAGCGCCGGCTCATCGTAGTGTCTGGCGGCCTGGTCCCAAACCTCGTCGGGCACCGGGTCCGCCCGATCGCTGAGCCGGGTGACGGTTCGGTGAGCGCCAAGGCGGCGCGTTCGGCGTCCGTGAAGTAAGGCGCATCCCGCCACGCCGCCACGGCGAACAGGCGCTGGTCTGTTTCGCCTGCGTTTTTGAGTAAGCGAGGGTGCATGTCCACGCAGACGCTGCAACCATTGATCTGGCTGGCGCGCAGGTGGACCAGGCCGAGCGTCCGCGACGGCACAGCGCCCTGTTCTGCGCACTTGCCCAGGGCCTGCAAGGCTTCGATTGCGTTGGGAACGATCATCGCAGGGTTTTTCATCCGTGCTTGCATGATTGTCTGTCTCCTTGTCACAAAGACTGGGGTTTGTTCGTCACTACCATGACGAACCGAGACGAGGAATTGTGACGGCGCACACCTGATGCTGATTCGGTTCGCCGAACCGCCTGCATGTCTTGGGCGGAACGGATCTCAAGGAGGAGACACGACTTTGAGCTTGAAAGTGATCGGTTATTGGGTGACGACAGCAATTCTGGTATTTGGAGTACTCTCAGGCGGTGTGGCGGAGCTGGTACACCGGAGAGAAAACGTCGAAAGCATAGTGCGTCTCGGCTACCCGGTGTCATCTTCCCCACTGAAGCGGAAGCATAGGGCTCCGGTATCTTTGCTAAACCGGGGCACGGAACGTCAGGCTAGTCTCCTTGTCATGTCACATCGCCGGGGTTTCTTTCGACAAGGTTATGACGAGGTGATGGAGGAAAGGGAAGGAATGGAGGATCTGCAGTGGCTGGCGGAGCGATTCGAGGAGAACCGGGGACATCTGCGGGCAGTCGCCTACCGCATGCTCGGCTCGGCAAGCGAGGCAGACGATGCCATTCAGGAAACCTGGCTGCGCCTCGGCGGCTCCGACGCTAGCAGCATCGAGAATCTCGGGGGATGGCTGACGACGGTGGTTGCCAGAGTGTGTCTGGACATGTTGCGCTCGCGCACCTCGCGGCGGGAGGAGGCTCTGGACACGCAAGTAGCCGAGGCGGGCGCGAAACGGGAGGGCGGGGGCGATCCCGAGCGGGAAGCGCTACTTGCCGACTCAGTCGGCCTCGCTCTGCTGGTGGTACTCGACCGGCTCACCCCCGCCGAGCGCCTCGCGTTCGTGATGCACGACATGTTTGCCGTGCCCTTCGAGGAGATCGCGCCAATCGTAGGGCGCTCCCTGGCCGCGGCCAGGCAGCCCGCCAGCCGGGCACGCCGCCGTGTGCAGGGCGCCGAGAGTACTGTGAGCACCGATCTCACTTGCCAGCGAGAAGTCGTTAATGCCTTCGTCGCTGCCTTGCGCGGAGGTGACTTCAAAGGGCTTCTCGCGGTGCTCGATCCAGACGTCGTAGTTCGGGTTGACAGAGCCGCCGCAGCCTCAGGCAGGCCTACCGAGGTGCAGGGAGCGCGGAATTGGGCTAACGGAGCAATCGCCTTCGCACAGGCTGCCCGGTTCGCCCAGCCGGCGCTGGTGGACGGCGAGGTGGGAGTGGTGTTGGCTCCGGGCGGACGGCTGCGTAGAGTGCTCCGCTTTATCTTCATGAACGACAAGATCGCAGAGATCGAAGTGGTCGCAGATCCTGCGCGCCTCCATGAATTCGACCTGGCGGTCCTGAATGCCTGACGATGACGCCGCTGAGCGATGGAGGGATTCCCGATGTCGAGTAAGCAGCCAGATCAAGAGCGGATGAGGGCGCGACAACTGCGCGGCAAAGCTGCACAACTTCGTCCGTTGGCGTTGTTCGATCCAGGCTCAAGAATCGTCGCAAAGCACCCAGACCGGGTTCGGAAGGTGCTCCCGACGCGCGGCCTGAAGTGACTCCCTGGTGGCCGTGGGCCTTGATGGGCTTGCGGCCGGTGACGACATTATTGTTATGACTTGGCTGCACCGCGGCTGGCGCGACGTGCTCAAGGTTTATCCCCGCTCACACCCGCGCCGCCCGCTTACCGATGTCTTCGCAACGCGGTCTCCCGCTAACCCACGGCAGATTTCTCGTCGATTCTCGTCGCGTGCCGGTTTCGAATGACATCGGAGGCAGTATAGAATTGGCCGGTCCTCAGGTCCGGCCCTTTTGGTTTGCGCTTCACAGGTCTTTGTGATGTCGATCACCGAGCCGACGTTCACCGCAGCTGAAAATCGCAAGTTATTGTGGCGTTTCGGCTCCCCATCTTTAACATGAACCGGAGGCTCTATGAGCAGCCCTGTCCAGGAATCCACTCAGAACATTTCCAACCTGCTGGCGATTGACGAGGAGTACGCCTCGCCAGCGATCGTCGCTCAAACCTGCCGGCAGAAGAATTGGGCGGAGGAGCATCGCCGCTCCATCGAAAACCCCGAAGCCTTCTGGGGCGACTACGCCGGGAAATTCGTCTGGACGCGTCCTTGGGAAAAGGTTCTGGACTGGGATGGCGTGCATCACCAGTGGTTCCAAGGCGCGAAGACGAATATCACGATGAATGCCCTGGACCGCCACGCCAACTCCGAGCGGCGCAACCGAGCGGCTTACATCTGGCTGGCAGAAGACGGAAGCGAACGCATCGTCACCTACGGACAGCTCGACCGGATGGTCTGCCGCTTTGCGAATGGACTGAAATCGCTGGGTGTCAAGAAGGGCGACCGGGTCATCATTTATATGCCGCTGACCGTCGAAGGTGTGGTGGCGATGCTGGCCTGCGCGCGCATCGGAGCGATTCACTCGGTAGTCTACGCCGGATTAGGCCATACGGCTTTGCGCGACCGGATTGAAGATGCTCAGGCGAAGGTGGTTATTGCTGGCGACGTCGGCTTCCGGCGCGGCAAAACGGTCGCGCTGAAATCCATTGTGGACGAGGCGCTGGATGGTTTGGAAGCGGTCGAGAAGGTGGTGGTTTTTTCGCGACGTGCCGCCCAGATCAGTGGACGCGAAGTTGACTTCAACGATCTAACGAAATTTCCTGCGCAATGCCCCGCCGAAGAAATGGATGCCGAGGACCCTCTGTTCCTCCTCTACACCTCAGGATCAACTGGCAAGCCTAAGGGCGTGGTGCATGTCCACGGCGGATACATGGTGGGCACCACCTACTATCTAGAAAACTATTACGATGTCGGCGAGCAGGATATTTTCTGGTGCACCTCCGACATTGGCTGGATCGTGGGCCATTCCTACATCGTTTACGCGCCCTTGTGCGCTGGCGCCACCACTCTATTCCGCGAAGGCGCGATTGATTTTCCGAATCCTGGGATTGCCTGGGAAATCGTCGAGCGCTACGGGGTGACCAAGATGTTTACGGCGCCCACCGCGCTGCGTATGTTCATGCGCCATGGCGAGAAGATTCCCGGGCAATACGACATCACCAGCCTGCGTTTCATTGCTTGCGCCGGTGAGCCGCTCAACCCGGAGGCATGGCGCTGGGCGCAAACCCATCTGGCCGGTGACGGTAAATGGGGTTACGTGACCGACAACTGGTGGCAGACCGAGCTGGGTGGGCCGGCGATCGGAACCCCTCCCGCCATGGCTATGCGTCCGGGCAAGGCGGGCGTGTCGTTGCCCGGAACGATTGCGGATGTGGTCGATGACAAAGGAAAGCCCGTACCACCCGGCGTGGGCGGACGGCTGGTCTTGAAGCGTCCTTATCCTTGCATGCTGCGCACCGTGTGGCGCAATCCGGCTCGTTATGAGCGTGACTGGCAGCAGATTCCGGGCTGTTATGTCACTGGCGACGTCGCCCTGAAAGATAACGACGGCTACATCGCTGTGCTAGGTCGGGCTGATGACGTGCTTAATGTTGCGGGTCATCGCATTGCAACCGCCGAGGTTGAAAGCGCCCTGGTATCGCATCCCGCCGTGGCCGAAGCAGCTGCGATCGGCATCCCCGATCCCGTGAAAGGAGAAACCATCAAGGTGTTCGTGCAGACGCGCGTCGAGTACACACCATCGGACTCGCTCTCGGCCGCCCTGATCGAACACGTGAGAAGGGAACTGGGACCCATCGCAACTCCCTCCGCGCTGGAGTTTGTTGCCGCGCTGCCCAAGACGCGATCCGGCAAAATCCTGCGCCGCTTTCTTAAAGCCAAGGAGACCGGAACCGATGCGGGCGACGTTTCCACCATGGAAGGGTGAAAAGAAAGGTTCGAAAGTTTCAAGGTTCAAAAGTTTCAAAGACAAAACCCGACCCCACTTTGAAAACTTGTGACTTTCGAACCCGGAAGCCTGCTTTCCCCTGAACTACAGGATTTGACACGCACGCGTTCCTTGCGACACCATAGCAGCGCTCCACCTTACCAACGCCACAATAAAGTCTAGTTTGAAAAGTCGAATTGAGGAGGAAATCGAGATGAAGAAGATGCTTGCAATTTCAGCTCTTCTGGCCTTGCTGGTCACAGCGGCAATGGCCGGAGGCAGCAAAGGCAGTTGGACAGGCTATGTCAGTGACGCCAAGTGCGGTGCGAAGGTGAACGCGGACTGCGCTAAAAAGTGCGCCGAAGCCGGACAGCCGCTTGTGTTTGTCAACGATGCTGACAAGACCGTTCTACCCGTGGCCAATCAGGAAGCCTTGAAGGACCACGCCGGCCATCACGTCAAAATAGAAGGTTCGATGGACAACAATACTCTAACCGTGGACAACGTCAGCATGGTCGAAGAGAGCGCAAAATAACCTCTCGCACCGCAACGCACTCCGGATGGCTGTTTCTTGTCATGCGGAGTGCGTTTTCTTTTGTAGAAACCAGTGCGCCGCTCTGACCGATTAATCTTCAGCAAAACTATTTCTCGCAAAGACTCTCAGGCCAAACAACAATTAACCGTTTCTAACAGTCTTCAGCTTCCTTTTCCTCCCCTCCGGGTCATCCTGTAGAAAGCGGCAGTAGACCACCTTAATAAAAAGCAGGATTTCTGAATAACCTCACAAAGCCCTGAAAACTCTGGCAGGGAACCCCGCTCCTCAGCAAACAACCGGCCACTCCGTTGTGCCATCGAAACGGGAGCGCGGGAAGGATTAGAGTGAATGGCCCCAGGCTCAGATTTGAGGCTCGCAGCCCTATTTGTTCTTTTTTTTGCTTTGATGTTGACAGGTTGTCAGGGATTGCGCAGTGCAGGACTGCCGCCTCCCTCGCCGCCCCCGCCTACTCCTCCGCCCCCGCCTACTCCTACTCCTCCGCCTCCGCCTCCTCCCCCTCCGGTTCAACTGACAGTAACCGTGACCGGGGCAGGAACGGTGGCCAGCAATCCGGCCGGCATCAATTGTGGCCAAACCTGTACCGCGAGTTTTCCGCCGGGCACCGCGGTCACCCTCACCGAGACGCCCTCCAAGGGGGTAGCTTTTGACAGTTGGTCGGGAGCTTGCTCCGGCACGGCCAGCACGTGCAGTATTACTCTTCCTGCAGCCAGCCCAGTCGGCGCCCAGTTTGTCGGCACTCTCCAGTCGCTGAACCACATTATTTTCCTGGCCCAGGAGAACCGCTCGTTTGATCACTACTTCGGAGCGCTCCGCGAATACTGGGCCAAGAGCCAGGGTATGTTTCCCGATCAGGACTTCGACGGCTTGCCGCAATTCAATCATCCTGCAGGGTCAACACCGACGAATCCCGGATGCGATCCGACTTCGCCGGTCACCAGCGGCTGCAACGCCACTCCGAATGATTCCAACCCAATTGCTTCCTTTCATCTGCTGACGCAGTGCATCGAGAACCCGAGCCCGTCCTGGAACGAAAGCCACGTGGATTGGAACCTGGGCGATCCGGTCAACAGCACTGCCACGCTGGACGGCTTCGTGAATACCGCCGCCAACAACTCGCGCCGAAATACCGGCTACATGGATGTCAATGGCATCCGCGCCATGGGCTATTACGACGGCAACGATCTGAATTACTACTATTTCATGGCGTCGAGTTTCGCCACCTCGGATACATGGTTCTCGCCGCTCTTGTCGCGTACCCAACCCAATCGGATGTACCTGATCGCGGCTACTTCGCAGGGGCATGTTTATCCACCTCCGGACGGCTCTCCGGTCGGCGCCAAGACGATTTTTGAAGAACTGGAGAACGCGGGCCTGAGTTGGAAGATTTACGTGCCATCCCAGAGTACAGAGAACAGCAGTCCGTGTGCAGACAACGACTCTCCTTGCCTGATCAATTACAGCGAGATCGGAATGTTCAAGTTCGGACAAACGATGAAGGGCAATCCCACGCTGCTGGCGCACGTGCAGTCGGTCAGCCAGTATCTCGAGGACGTGCAGAATGGAACCTTGCCCAATGTCGCATTAATTGAACCCGCCTATGGCGCAGGTCTGGACGAACATCCAACTGTCAACGTGACACCCGGTGTCCCTCCGACCCGGATTCAGGATGGGGCCAGATATGTTTCCAAGCTGATTAACTCCTTGATGAATAGCCCATCGTGGAAGGATTCGGCTTTCATTCTCACCTTCGACGAGGGTGGGGGATTGTACGACCACGCTGCCCCCATATCAGCCCCCAATCCGGACGGCATACAACCATCGGATCTCTTCCAGAGTCCGGCTGATATCTGTGTTGTGACGTGGGGCGATAATTGCGATTTTACGTTTACTGGCTACCGCGTTCCGTTGATCGTGGTTTCGCCGTTCACGAAGAAAAATTACGTTTCCCATAAGAAAACCGACTACACGGCGATTCTGAAACTGATCGAGAAACGGTTTAACCTTCCCCATCTCACCAAGCGCGACGCGGCGGCCAGTGATATGACGGACTTTTTTGACTTCGCCAATGTGCCCTGGGCAACGCCGCCAGCCTCAGTTCCTGTCCAGGCGACCGGTGATCCCTGTTACCTGGACAGTTTGCCTTAGAGAAAAATTAGAATTCGGGCGGAGCCATTTCTTTGAGCCGCCCTGTTTACTTCCGGAATTCCATTCGCTGTTTTCTCGAACCGCGAAGGCATAGAATGTGACACATGGCCAAGAAAACAGGGATGAGCGATTCAGTTCTCTGGGTCGTCACGGTTGTCTTATTGGCACTTACCGCGTGGATGTACTTTAAGAGGTAGGTATTAATAGGTGTTAAGCGGTGGTCCACAACAAAAGGAAACGCGAGTCGGTCCGCCTCACTGGCTTCTCTGCGTAGCCAGTTGCCGCTCCTGCGGAGTCATTTCCCGCCAGATCATCTCCAGATTGCGCTGCACCCACATGTTGTCGGTGTTCTCGCGGGAAGCCAGAGCAAACCATCGGTACGCGTTGGGAAGATCGCGCGGCACACAGTGGCCGGTCGCGTACATGGTCCCCAGCAAGCTCCGGGCCCGGAGGTTTTCACGGTCGGCCGCGGCGCGCAATGAGCTCAATGCGCGGTCACAATTCTGTGGTACGCCCCGGCCGTAAAGATACTTCTCAGCGTTGATAACCAGCGCGTCATCCGGCGAAGTTACCGGCGCCGGCTTTGCCTTCGACTTTGCCAGTTTCTCAGGTTTGGCAGGCTTGATAGGCTTGGCAGGTTCGGTTGTGTCTGCTTCTTCGCTGCGGTCGCTTGCAGAAGGCGGTTTTTCCGCGGACGCGCTTTCGGCCTGCTCCTGCTTGCTTCCGGTAGTGTCCGGCGCCTCAGCAGCTGCCGGTTGGGCTGGAGCTGGGGACGGCGTTGGCGCGGCGGCGGCCAGAGCGTTGCCCGGATTCGGGGGGGCCGAGTTATCCGCCGGTGGCTGAGTTGGAGCTGCCTGGTCCTGCTCCTGTGGCGCCTGCTGGCCTGCCTGAATCGGGCTCTGCGCCGGACCCGTCGACCATGGCGCAGTCCACGATTTTCCCGAACGGGTGTATTCCAGCCATCCCAGTCCAGCAAAACCGAGAAGAATGATCAGCACCAGGGTGAAACGCCAGTAGGTGCGCCGCGGCCGCTCATCTTCAAACAAGTAGGTAACGTCCCGGGAAGAGTCTCCGTAACCGGTTCCCGAGGGTACATCATTTAAACCCAGGAACGACGGTCCACTGACCGGGGACCGAGTATCGGAGGTGCGCTCCCGCAGCCCTGACAACTCGCCCCTTCGTGTCGATCCAGGTTCGGAACCTGCGGCCGGCTTGTCTAGCGGAGTACCGCACATGCCGCAAAAGCGGTAATCGGCCGGGTTGTCATTCCTGCATTTGGGGCAGAGCACTCCTCCTCCTACTCTCTCCTACTCTCACATAGGATATTTTAGAGGAACGAAGGACGCCAGTGGTTTGCTGAGTATGAGTAGCTGCTAACTTTACAGGTTTCGCTTCAACGTGTTACAGTCAAGGACGTCACAAAAGACAATCGAAAACAGACAGGAGTGCACCAGGTTAGTGCTAGCCAGAGAGCAAAAGCAGTCCCTCATTGACCAATATCGCACGCATCCCACGGATACCGGCAGCCCAGAAGTCCAGATTGCGCTGTTAAGCGAGCGCATTGGTCAACTGACGGAGCACTTCAAGACGCACCAGAAAGACCACGGGTCACGCCGCGGTCTTCTCATGCTGGTCAGCAAGCGGCGTCGCTTGCTCGACTACCTCAAGAAATACGATTCCGAGCGCTACAAGACGGTGGTTCAGAAACTCGGCCTGCGCAAGTAACAACTTGCGGTCGGGTGCCCGGCGCATGGGTGCCGGGGCGTATTGGGGATGGCTCCGCCGATCGGTGGGCGGCCGAGCTTGAATTCCCCGAACTCGGAATAGTGTTTTCGGCCCCTTGCAATTACGCTACTGGCACTCTCATCTACCGTGCATCCGCTCTTGGCGGACACCCTCCTGCTCAAAAAAGGAATGAATCATGAAGCCCGAACCTCAAGTTACTAGCGTTGAACTTTCCGGCGGAAAACGCATCACTTTGGAAACAGGAAAACTGGCGAAGCAGGCGCATGGCAGTGCTGTGGTACGCCTGGGCGACAACGTTATCCTGGCCACCGCTGTGGCCAACCCCGAACCGCGGGAAGGAATCGATTTCTTCCCGTTGACGGTCGACTACCGTGAATACACCTATGCCGGCGGCCGCATCCCCGGCGGATTCATTAAGCGCGAAGGCCGCCCCAGTGAGCGCGAGATTCTCACCAGCCGCCAGATCGACCGCCCTATCCGCCCGCTTTTCCCGGAAGGTTTCCGCTGCGAGACCCAGGTCATTGCATTCGTGCTTTCTGCCGATACCGAGAACGACCCTGACGTCGTAGCCATCAACGCTGCTTCCTGCGCCCTGACTCTCTCCGACGTTCCGTTTCAAGGTCCGGTGGGCGCGGTGCGCGTCGGTCTTGTTGACGGACAATTCATCATTAATCCGACCTACTCGGAGATGCGTGACAGCCTGCTCAACATCATGGTCGTGGGCACCAAGGACGGCATCGTGATGATCGAGTCCGGCGGCAAGCAGGTGAAAGAAGAGACCGTGGTAGACGCGATTGAGTTCGCCCACGCCGAAATCAAAAAGATCTGTGCCGCGATCGAAGACTTACGCGGCCGCGCCGGCAAGCCCAAAAGGGAAGTCGTGCCTCCCGCATTCGACGAGGCCTACTACAACAATCTCAAGCAGAAAACCGGCGACCGGCTGACCGACGCCCTGGATACTGAAAAGCATCCCAAATCCGAAAGCTACAGCCTGGTTAAGGCCTTACAGGACGAGTTGCTGGAGGCCTTGCCGGAGGAAGATGAAGAGGGTCGCCGCCAACTCGAGCATTATTACGAAATCCTGCGCGAGCGCATCTTCCGCCAGCAGGTCATTGACCAACATCGCCGTCCCGATAGGCGAGAATTCGACCAGATCCGGCCCATCTGGATTGAAGTGGGCGTGTTGCCACGCACCCACGGTTCGGCCATCTTCACCCGCGGTGAGACCCAGGCGCTAGTCACGACCACCCTAGGCACGAGCGACGATATGCAGCGGCTCGAGGTTTTCGAGGGAGAGGCCAAGAAACGCTTCATGCTGCACTACAACTTCCCGCCGTTTTCGGTTGGGGAAGTAGCCTTCCTGCGCGGCGCAGGCCGCCGGGAAATCGGACACGGCGCGCTGGCGGAGCGAGCCCTCTCCGCCGTGCTGCCTAGTGAAGATAAGTGGCCCTACGCCATGCGCGTGGTTTCCGACATCTTGGAGTCCAACGGTTCTTCCTCGATGGCCACCGTCTGCGGGGCATCGCTCTCGCTAATGGATGCGGGCGTTCCCATCGCCGCGCCGGTTGCAGGTGTCGCGATGGGACTGGTGAAGGAAGGCGAGAAATACGCCATCCTGACCGACATCGCCGGTGCCGAAGACCATTACGGCGACATGGACTTTAAAGTTGCCGGAACCGGTGAAGGCATCACGGCTCTGCAGATGGACATCAAGGTGATGGGCATCACGCCCCAGATCATGCGCGAGGCTCTCGCCCAGGCCCGGCGCGGACGCCTGTTCATCCTCGACAAGATGCAGGAAGCCATCTCCACTCCGCGGGAGAAAGTCTCGGCCTATGCGCCGCGGATTTACACCTTGCAGATTCCTGTGGACAAGATTCGCGATGTGATTGGGCCCGGTGGCAAGATGATCCGCAGCATCATCGAGCAGACCGGAGTCAAAATTGACGTCGAAGATTCGGGCAAGGTCAACGTGGCGTCCAATGACGAAGCCTCGGCGGCCAGGGCTCTGCAGATTATCGGCGACCTGACTGCCACCGCCGAAGTAGGGAAGACCTATCTCGGCAAGGTCTCGCGCCTGGCGGATTTTGGAGCGTTTGTCGAAATCCTGCCTGGAACCGACGGTTTGCTGCACATCAGCGAAGTCGCCGAGCATCGCATCAAAGATATCCGCGACGAACTGAAAGAGGGCGACCAGGTTCTGGTCAAGGTGCTGGCCGTGGAAGGCAATCGTATTCGCCTGTCGCGCAAAGCGATTCTCAAGGAACAGCGCGCCAAGATGGGCGGCGGAGAAGCGCCCGCCGAAGGCGGTACGCCTGCTATGACCATCGAGGGCGGCGGAGAGTTCCCCGAGGAACCCGAAGGCGAACCTAACTTCAATCGGGACCAGCCCCGCCAGCTCGGCGGCGGAGGCGGGCGTCACGACCGCGGCGGCCGTGGTGGCGGTCGCGGTGGCCGAGGCGGTCGTGGCCATAACGGGCGGGGTGGTCGCGGTGGCGGACACGGTAGACATTAGCAGCCGAGCTGCGCCCGGCTCGGACGGGGTCAAAGACCCGTCCTCCCCCAATCCACAGCACCACCAAATGGGCCGCGATAAAATCGCGGCCCATTTTCTTGCTTAGGCAATGGCGAATTCTGCTGAGCTCGCTGTCCCCCCAACGACATCTAAGAAGAATTGGGAACCAAGGATCAAGGAGAGGTGGGGAAGGCCGGTACCTGGATTTCTCAACCTCGGCGTGCGTGGACGTAAGCTGGCCCTACGCCCTCACCAGGGGCGCGGCCACCTTCTTGGGCAGCATTTCGCCAATGCGCCGGATCTGCGCTCCCACGCCGCGTAATTTCTCTTCGATGTGCTCATAGCCGCGGTCAATGTGGTAAACGCGATCAATGATGGTTTCCCCATCGGCAACCAGCGCAGCCAAAACCAGCGAAGCGGAAGCCCGCAAATCCGAGGCCAGTACGGCGGCCGCGCTCAACGGCGTTTTCCCGCGCACGATCGCCCGCCGGCCCTCCATCTTGATGTTCGCTCCCATGCGCACCAGTTCCAGAGCATGCATGAAACGGTTCTCGAAGATGTTTTCCGTGATGATAGACGTTCCCTCCGCCTGAGTAGCCAGCGCCATGTACTGCGCCTGCATGTCGGTGGGGAAGCCGGGGTATTCTTCCGTGACCACGTCGGAAGCTTTCAGATCGCCACTGCCGAGCACGCGAACAGAATCCCCGTTGTGCGCCGTCTTCACTCCGACTTCTGTGAGTTTGTGGAGCAGAGCATCGAGATGATGCGGCTCGCAGCCGGAAACATTCAGGTCTCCTCCTGTAAGGGCAGCCGCAAGGATGAAGGTTCCAGCCTCAATGCGATCAGGACAAATGCGATGGCGCGCCCCATTCAGCTTGCTGACTCCCTTCACCCGGATGGTGGAAGTTCCCGCACCCTCGATGTTTGCGCCCATCTTGTTGAGCAGGTCAGCCAGATCGGCGACTTCCGGCTCACGGGCACAATTCTGCATGATGGTTTCTCCGTCGGCGAGGGTGGCAGCCATCAGCACGTCCTCGGTGCCGGTCACCGTGATCTTGTCGAAAACCACTTCAGCGCCGCGCAGCCGGCTTGCGTTTGCTTCCACGTAGCCGTGCTCCTGCGTGATGTGAGCGCCCAGGCGTTCAAGTCCTTTGATGTGGAGGTCGATAGGCCGAGCTCCAATGGCGCATCCCCCGGGAAGGGAAACCCGAGCCCGCCCACAACGAGCTACCAGCGAACCCAGAACCAGGGTGGAAGCTCGCATGGTCTTAACCAGTTCGTAGGAAGCTTCTGGCCTAGCCAGATTGCGACAGCAAATCGTGGTGCGGTGCTGCGCCCGCCCATACCCCAGCTCAACTTCGGCGCCCATGCTGGACAGCAGCTTGCGCGTGGTCTCGATGTCGCGTACCTGGGGCACATTCTCCAGGATGACGGGCTCTTCCGTGAGCAGGGCGGCGGCCATCGCAGGCAGGGCCGCGTTCTTGGCCCCGCTGACGCGAACCGTGCCCAGCAGGGGATTGCCGCCCCGAATAACAAACTTATCCATCGAATTCCTTGGGCAAGCCCGACGGTGGTTTCAATCCGGCTTTGTTTCCTATTGTAGCCAGTTGTCCTGTGGATAGCAGGAAAGGGGATGCCGGAAAACGCACTTTAGTGTCAGTCCCGTTTAACGCTGGTGATGGCCTCTCGGACATTCCCGCGAGAAAGTCTCAAAGCCCGCGCCGCCACATCGCGGCTCACGCCCGCCTTTAACATCACCAGGGTGATAGCCACGCTGCCCCCCGCCTGTAGTGCCTTGCGCGCCGCCTCGCGGGACACTCTGGCCGCCTGTTCCACGATGCTGATGCCACGCTCCCTCAACTTTTCGTTCTTCAGACGCAGGTTCACCATCAGGTTGCCGTAGACATAGCCCAGTCGAGTCATGGCCCCAGTTGAAAGCATGTTCAACACTAATTTCTGCGCCGTACCCGCCTTCAATCGGGAGGAGCCGGCCAGCACCTCTGGCCCGACCTGCGTCACGATCGCAAGGTGGGCGGCCTTTTCGAGCGGGGAATTCCGGTTGCAGGTGACAGCAATCGTCTTGGCGCCCTTGCGGCGAGCCTCCTGGATCGCCGCGACCGTGAACGGAGTACGTCCACTGGCGGCGATTCCGACCACCACATCGTTCTTGCCAGGCTTGCGCTTGGCGATCTGCTGACGGCCCAAGTCCGGCGAGTCCTCGCTGACCTCGGTGGCTGCCGCCAGCGCCTTGGTACCGCCCGCGATCACGAATTGAACAGTTCTCGGGTCGGTATCGAAGGTAGGCGGGGACTCGGCGGCGTCAAGGGCTGCGATCCTCCCGCTGGTCCCGGCGCCGACATAGATCAGTCGCCCGCCGCTGTGGAGCGCATCTTCAATCCAGTCGATCGCGCGCGCAATCTGCGGCAGAGCCCGCTTCACCGCCGCTGCCACCTTGGCATCTTCGGCATTCATGATGCGAGCAATTTCGAGCGACGACTTGTAGTCCAACCCCGCCGAGAGGGGATTGGGCTGTTCGGTTCTTAGTTTGCGAAGGATGAGGTTACTTTTCATGCTGCAACGCTTCCACTATTGCATCATGAAATTTTGGTCGCACCTGCTTAATAGCTTGGTTCTTCGAGTCCGGCCAGGTGCGGTTGGTCAACAGAGTCAGTGAAAACTGCCGCTCGGGATCGATCCACAGCGATGTTCCGGTGTACCCAAGATGCCCGAAAGAGCGCGGTGAAAAATACTTGCCCGACTGGGATGGTTGCGAAGCAGTATCCCAACCGAGCGCCCGAGACGTGCCGTCGGGAGTGGATTCACGGCGAGTGAATAGGGACAATGTCTCGGGGAGAATCAGGGGCTGCCCCCCCAAAAGCATGGTGTGGGCAAAATGGGCGAGGTCGCGCGCTGGTCCAAACAGCCCGGCATGTCCCGCTACTCCTCCCAGAACACTGGCGTTTTCGTCCTGAACTTCGCCCTGGATAATGCGCTTCCGAAAAGTTCGATCGTCGGCGGTGGGAGGAATGGAAGCACGGCAACGCGCCGGAGGGTTGAAGAGGGTGTCAGGCATGCCAAGCACGGGCAGGTGTCGGTAACAAAACTCATCCAGCCGTTCATCGGCAAGCCGCGCCAGCACCACTCCAAGAACGATGAAGCCAATGTCGCTGTATACCGCGACGGTTCCGGGATCGGCGGCCAGCGGAACCAAGAACGCTCGGCTCAGAAGCTGGTCTGGGGTGCGTGCTTGCAAGAACAATTTCTCGTACGCGGGCAGTCCCGAGGAGTGGGCCAGCAACATACGGACAGTTACTTCCCGCCGCCGCGCATCGCCAGTACCGAACTCGGGCACGGCCGCCACAACCGGCATGTCCAGGTCAAGAAAGCCACCCTGGTAGAGAACCATGGCCATGCTGGTAGTGGCAATCGCCTTGGAAAGCGATGCCAGATCGAACCTGGTGTCAACGGTAATTTCTGGAGAGCGCGGGTCATAGGTAAACCGCCCGACCGCCTTCAGAGCGACCAGCCTGCCTTTAAAGGTGACTGCCACCGACGCTCCGGGAAACGCGTGTGCGGCTATGGCGTCATGCAGGATGCCGAAAGCTCGCGGGAAAACCGCGTCCTGCTTCTCAAAGGCGGGAATCGGAAACGGCACGGAAGTTTTTGGGACGCTGTTCAGAAGGCAAAGGACCTCGGCTAAAGGCTAGGACCAACATTAGCAGAGTCCGGAGGGGAGGGTAAAGATGCGCATCCCGGTGTTCCCGGTGTACTAGAATCTCGTCGTGCCTGCACTCGTCGAGAGGCCAGTCGGTATCGCAGTCACCTTGGCGGTGATGGTCGTCGTGTTCATCGCTGAGCCTGTGCTGGCCTGGTTCATTTTTCCCGCTCTCGTGATCGGCGTGGTAGTAGCTGTAATTCTTCCCTCGTCGAAGCCGTCACCTGCTCGGCAACCCGACGAAAAAATGTCCGAGATCCAGATAGCCAAGATTCCGGTTAAAAGAGCCATGGGCCTGGTATTCACGACGGGGACCATGGCAATTTTCTTTATATCGATACCCCAGGCTTGTTGGTTCCGCGTGCTGGCTTTGCCTGCGGGTGTGCTGATCGGGGCCGGCCTGTACCTATCTGGGGCACAAACGGCACCCTTAGGGCTTGCGCAAAAATAGTTTCACATAGTTGCTGGAGTCAAGGTGTAGTTCCACGCCGGTAGTGTGGTGTGCTTGGAAAGCATTAGTTGCTGCATTTGCTGAGCGGAGAACGATTCGCCTTTTTCATATTTCTTGGGCAGCATACGAGCACACACTGCGAGTCCAGTTGCGGTGCTGGTGGTGCGAATGTACTTGAGTGCGGTCTCGTAGCTCTCGAGAGGGCGACCCGCCCAATTGTTGCTGATCTGCGAAAACAGGCGATGTTCGATGGGATTCCATTTCGAAGCTCCCGGAGGATAGTGACAGACGGTGACCTGCAATCGGTAGGGGTTCACCAGTTGATGTTGTAAATGGTATTTCCAGCCGCGGGCCCGAGCGCTGTTGCCACCGCCCGCGTCGGCCAGGATTAACAGTTCCTTGGCCTTGGGGTACCGTTTGTGTCCACAACTCTTCCACCAGAGGGTAATGGCATCGACCGCAAACGCCGGGGTTTCGCGGCTGGTGCCCACCACTACAAAACCGTGATTCTTCCTCGCATCGTAAACCCCATAGGGAACCGCCCGGCCCACGGCATCGCTGGGGAAGTCGTGATCGTTGACCAGTTGGGGTTGCTGTTCCCAGCTGGTCCCAGGGTTCTTGAACTTGCCGATCCACTCCTTCTTCTTGGCATCGACGCTGATAATGGGGTTGGCCCGCGCCGTGAATCGCTTGCGCTGGCGATCGATATAGGTAAATTGGCGGTGGCGTACCCGTCGCGGCGGCGGATTGTTGTTTCCCGATTCCAGCCGCTTGTGATTCACCCGCAAGCTGAATCCCATGTGTTTCAATAAGCGACGTACGGTACTTGCGCTGACCCGAATCTTCAGGCGATGCAGTTGGCGCGCGATTTTTCGGATGGCGCGGCGGGACCATTTCAGATCCCGCATGGGATCCCCGCCGGTTTCGTGGCGCAGCAGATGGGCAATGGCCTTGATCACTGCGGGCTTTTTTTTTCTACTGCTTTGCGCCCACCCCCGGCTTGGCGCACGCGTTGCCGTTGCACCTCCCCTCCCAGCAACTCCCGCCGTCCACGGGCCACCGTGTGCACGTCCAATCCCAGAAACTCTGCGATCTTCCGGTCGCCGCCGTAGCCTACTTTGTGGGCCTCCAACCCTGCATAGAGACGCCGCTGCCGCTCATCCAGCAAACTGTAAAACAGAATGATCGCCGCTTTCAGTTCCGGCGACAGCTTGGCCTCCACCGCCGGTTCCTCAATCTCCTGGGCTGCTGGCCGAGCTTCCCGCCGCAAGCGTTGTTCCCGTTTCCGCTCCGCCTCAGGAGAGAAGTAGACGTACACATCTGCTACCACGCGTCGGTCCACCCGATGGTGCTGATAAAGCTGGAGCAAGGTCTGTTTGACTTCCACACTCAAGAGGGCCTGCAACTCGCTGGCCGTAAATCCTGCGGGGGATTGTTGCACGAAGCGTTGTGCGGTGGCCAACAAAGTCCCGTCGCGAGAAAACCAGACCCCCCGAGAGGACCAAAGTCCTTGTTCATCGAACTGAGGGATCTCCGCCAGGGTGTAGTACTTGCCGCGGTGGGAGTAACTGGTGCGATAGTTCAAGGTCTTCAGTTTGCGGAACACGGTCATGGTGGAGGTCGTGCCCAACGCTTGTTTTAATTCTTCCAAGGTGGCGATTTGTTTGCGTCGCAAGAAGGAGCGAAGGCTTTCTGAGGTGAAAACCATGTGGTATAGTTCCTCCTATAAGGACCAGTATACAGGATGAACTATACCACGGCTAAATTGTTCTTTTCTGTAAATCTGGCGTCCAACGCCTATTTGAGCCAGCATCCTATTTAGGGTATTGGGATAGTTTAACCACAGAATGCGGAGTTATTGTTGCGCGAGGCCTTAGCACTTCAGTTTCTTGAGAAATCCTGCTCTGCTTGTGTAAAGTCAGAACATCTTCCAGTCACCTAATACGAACGTGAATTCTGTCCTCCATCGTCTTTGCACCCGCCCGATTCGAGCTCTCTTCGTTCTGGCGCTGTTGGTCGTACCCACTTCCGCTGCGAAAGCGGCCAAGGCGGGCTCCTATGCTCGCCTCGCCGTCATTGACACCATCATCAAGCAGGCCATCGACAGCGGCCAGATTCCGGGCGCCGTCGTGCTGGTCGGGCACCGGGGTCGGGTTGTCTATCGCAAAGCATTCGGTTACCGGGCGCTCGAGCCGCGCCGCGAGCGCATGACCGTGGACACGATTTTTGACCTGGCCTCACTGACCAAAGTAGTTGCCACGACCACCGCCGTGATGCAACTGGTCGAGCGGGGTGAGGTGCGGCCCAACGATCCGGTGGCGAAATACCTGCCCGAATTCGCTCAGAACGGCAAGGAAGACATCACGGTGCGGGAATTGTTGACCCATTATTCGGGTCTGGAGCCCGACCTTGACTTAAAGACGGCCTGGCAAGGCAAGGCCACCGCCTATGCCATGGCCTTGGCCGAGAAGCCGCAAGATCCGCCGGGCGCGCAATTTGTCTACAGCGATATTAACTTCATCACCCTGGGTGCGCTGGTCGAGGAAGTCTCGAAGATGACTCTCGACAACTACACCCAGAGCAAAATCTTCGCCCCGCTGAAGATGACGCACACGCGCTACCTGCCGCCTCCCTCATGGCGCTCCAAGACCGCGCCCACGCAATACGACGACGATGGCGTGATGCTGCGCGCGGTAGTCCACGACCCGAGTGCGCGTCGTATGGGCGGAGTGGCCGGCCACGCCGGCCTGTTTTCGACGGCGGATGATCTGGCCAAGTTCGCCCAGGCATTGCTCAGCGGCAGCAAAGTGCTCTCCCCACTCGCCGTCGAGAAGATGTCGACTCCCCAGCAACCACCCAACGCAACTTCCCTGCGGGGCTTTGGCTGGGACATCGATTCGCCTTTCTCCACCAATCGCGGCGACCTCTTGCCGGTTGGCTCTTTCGGTCACACTGGATTCACCGGGACGTCTCTGTGGATCGATCCGGTCACGAAGACTTACATCATCCTGCTGACCAACTCCGTCCACCCACACGGACGGGGAACGGCGGTGGCGTTGCGAACCAAGCTGGCTACGGCGATCGCTGCCGCCCTGCCACTTACGGCGAGCGAAAAAGAGAAGCTCCGCTGGGAGAGCATCACCGGCTACAACGAAGCGATGGCCGGTGGACGCCGCCTCGCTGCCCGCAATGGTTCGGTCAAGACCGGAATCGATGTTCTCGAAGATCACAATTTCGATCTTCTGCGCGCGCCGGCTGGAAAGAGGAAAATTGGCATCGTGACCAATCAAACCGGCATCGATTCACAAGGACGCCGCACCATCGACGTTCTCGCTCAAGCCCCGGGCGTTTCGCTTGAAGCCATCTTTAGCCCAGAGCACGGTGTCACGGGCGCTCTGGACACGACCGACGTCGGCAACTCCAAAGATGCGGCCACGGGAGTGCCGGTTTTGAGCGTCTACGGCGCAACCGATGCGGCGCGGCGCCCTTCCGTCGACATCTTGAAGACGCTCGATGCCGTGGTCATTGACATTCAGGATGCGGGGGCGCGCTGCTACACTTACGAAACGACCGTCGGCTACTTTCTGGAAGCCGCGGCCAAGGCCGGGATCGAAGTCATCGTGCTGGATCGCCCCAATCCGGTAACGGGTTCGTTCGTGCAGGGCCCGGTATCAGATATTGGGCGCGAGAATTTCGTCAACTACCATCCTGTCCCGGTGCGCCACGGCATGACGCTCGGCGAACTGGCCACCCTGTTCAACGCCGAGCGCGACATCCATGCCCAGCTCCAGGTTCAGACTATGGAGGGCTGGCTGCGCGGCGACTGGTACGACTCCACCGGCCTGGTGTGGATCAATCCTTCGCCCAACCTGCGCAGCGCGACCGAAGCAGCACTGTATCCTGGCGTAGCTCTGGTTGAGGGCACGAACCTTTCGGTCGGGCGGGGAACCGATACGCCCTTCGAGCTGCTCGGCGCTCCCTGGATCAAAGGCAAGGAACTGGCAACCTACCTTAATGCCCGGGAGATCGCCGGGGTGCGTTTTGTCCCCATCAGCTTCACGCCGTCGTCGAGCAATTTTGCCGGCGAGAAATGCCAAGGGGTGAACATTGTCCTTCTCAACCGCAATGTCCTGGACGCGCCGGAACTAGGCGTGGAACTGGCATCGGCGCTGCACAAGCTCTATCCGCAGCCGTGGCAGATGGCGAGAATGATCGAGATCCTCGCCAACCAGGCGGTCTTCGATGCGATTGCCAGAGACGAAGACCCGCGCCGCATCGCGCAGGACTGGCAGGAACGGCTCCAGCAATTTATGAAGATCCGGGAGAAATATCTGATTTATAAGTAGACAATTCAGTCCCCGGTGCTCAGTTCAAACCCGAGAACCGGGAAACCAGAACTTTTTCCAGTTTCTCAGTTGTTCCTTCCCAGTTCTCAGTTACACTGCTCAGAAACCGAGAACTGTGAACCCAGAGAACTTTTCCGAGCCGATTTGATGACCGCGAATTCATCCAACCCTCTGTACCGCTGCGCCGGCCCGAACTGTGGAATAGTCAAAAAAGCGAACGACCGCTGGTGGCTGATGTGGACGTCCATCGAATCGTTCAAAGCTCCTGTGCTTTATCTCGCGCCCTGGAACGAAGAACTGGCGCAGGCAGAAGGCACCCTGCACGTCTGCGGAGAGCTGTGCGCTCAGAAGCTGCAGTCTCAGTTCATGGGGAATGTGCGCGACAATCAGGTAAAGGGCACAGGGCGACTAGCCGGATTGTGAGCGCAAACGGATTTCAACAACTGCGCAGCCCTTGGTAAGAACCGCTACTGTTTCCCTAAGACGACTTCGATGAAACAGTTGGGACTCATCGACGGTCGGCGCACGCCTGCTTCAGGCTCGAGGTCTATACTAGAGCCGCTGGTGTGTCTGGTGGGAGGGTTCTATGCGCGTTCTGCTGACGTTTCTACTGTTGTCCACGCTGTCATTGGCGCAAGCCAAGCAAGATTCGTCAGAACCTGCCCGGCCCAGCGAGTCGCGCGACAGCAACGAGAACACGCTGACCATCCCCGCCGGCAGCCGGATTCCGGTTGCGCTGAAGCACGCCATTTCTACCAAGAGATCGCGCGACGGCGATGCGGTCTATGCCGCCACTACTTTTCCGTTCGTCATGAACGATAAGGTGCTGGTTCCCGCGGGGACTTATGTGCAGGGCCGCATCGCTCACGTCAAGAAGGCCGGGCGAGTCAAGGGGCGAGCCGAGGTACTCATTCACTTCACTACTCTGATCTTTCCCAGCGGATACACCGTAATGCTCCCAGGCGCGGTCGAGAACGTTCCCGGGGCAGAGAAGGCCTCGATCATAGATAAAGAAGGCACGATTCGCCAGGACAGCGATACCGGCAAGAAGGTCGGCACCGTGGCCAGCGCAGGCGCTACCGGGGCCATCGTGGGAGGTCTGAGCCGCGGCGGCAAGGGCGCGCTGATTGGCGCGGGCGTCGGAGGGGCTGCCGGCACCGCCATCGCCCTGCTGACCCGCAACACGGACGTCCACCTGGACGCTGGTACCACCCTGGAGATGATTATCCAGCGTCCGATTACGCTGGACCCATCCCGCGTGCGGTAACTTGAATGGTCGATTTTCGATTGTCGATTGATGATTCGAAGCTAGCCCTAGTCGAGCGGTTTTCAATCCACCATCAAAAATGCGGCGAGGGTGGCCGGGTGACGCCGGCGCCCGCGTCTTCCTGCCCAAACCTCATTTTAGGTTGAACATCGCGTTCACGTGCGCTGTCACCTGCACGTTCTCGGGACTGAACTCCGCCGTGGGTGTAGGCGTCTCCGCCTGCGCCCGCATGGCCGTCATGGGTTGCGCGGCCAGCGGGGTCATGATGCGTATCTGCTCCGCGGTATCTACCGACGCATAGGAAAGCTCTCCTAGTACCCGTCCGCCCGCTCGCGCCACCGCAGCGGCATTTTCCCGGGCGTGACGAAAGGCATCCTCCACCGCCTTAACCTTTGCGGCATCTATATCTTCCAGAGAATAGTTCACAGATTGGTTCGCCGTGACGTCGGTAGCGGCGAGCTGCTCGACGAGGGGAGCGACTTTCGAAAAATCTTTCAGCTTCAAAGAAACCGCGGAATTCACCCGGTACGCAACCAGCTTCCGTTTAGCGGTTCGCCAGTCATAGACGGGCTGCAGGGAAAAGAAGCCGATCTCGGCAGTCTTAGCGTCGATGCCGTTCGAACGCAGAATCTGCCGAATCTGTTCCGCGTTTTTCGCCGCCCGATCGTAAGCGGCCGGGGCCGTATCTTCCTGGGCTGAGATGTTGAACTCGACCCGCACCGTATCGGGCGCCGCTTCGAACTTGCCGTCTGCGCCCACGAACACAGTGTTGGGCTGCGCCGCGATAGTGGGACGGTCCTGCGAATAAACTGTGGTTGCGGCAAACAGTATGACCAGGATGGCAACCCTGTTTTTCATGGGAGTCTCCGTTGAAGCTAAGACGTTATACGCTTGTTTACACGTAAAAAGAACGCGCGGGAACACCGGGCTTGCGCAGCCGAGTGGCTAGAAAGCCAAGATTCAGATCGTCTAAAAGACAAAGGCACGGGACCCAATCCGTGCCTTCATCTTCGTCGCGAGACCGGATCATGCGACGAGGGATCCGGCCTGCGCCAAGGTCTAACGAGGAACCTTAAGCGGATGATCGAGGCGAATTTCCAGAACCGTATTCTTTTCCAGGCGCAGATTGCGCTCTGTCAGGATGCCAGTCAGTGCTCCCAGCCCAGCTCCAGCGCCGGCGCCGATGCCGGCACCCTTGCCGCCTCCGGCGGCCGCGCCGGCGACCGCCCCCAGGCCGGCACCGACCGCCGCAGTTTCGACCATGCGGCGCGGGTCCGTGCCCTTGCGCTCAATTTCTCCCTCAGCGTTAGGCTGTTTGGCCGCGTGCTCACCCGGCACGCCAGTCACGCTGGCTACCAGCGGCATCTTGCCGTGGCCAGTATCGATCTGATCGAAACTCAGAATCATGCGCGCGTGCAGTCCCTGCTCCACCGACGATACATGTCCCCAGATTTTGTTGCCGCGTCGAATGGTAGCGCCATTGGGAGCAACCAGATCCTCGGCCAGCTTGGCCGTGAAGTGGTGGCCCTGTTTGACGTTGCTGGTATCCAGCTTGTCGTTGAGGCGGATCAGGAAAGTCTGCCCTTCGGGAATTGCGTTGAGCATGGGAGGGGGCGCAGTGCCTCTATCCTGGGCCGCCAGGGGCAAGCCCGCTAACAGCATTGCGGCCACACCGGACCATGCGCGAGAACCAAGCCTCGTCATAACGAAGTCCTCAATCGAAAGGAATCACTTGCCTTAGGTTGGATGTCCGCGCAGAGTAAATTGGCTGCCTGCCCAATTACGTATTCCAGATCAGGAAGATAAGCGTGGATCCGGTTAGCTCTTTGCCACCGCCGAGAAGGTAAACCGGTGGCTCTGGGAATCGATTTCCTTCTTGAGATCTTCGAAGATGCTATCGGGCATCTGCCGGTAGTGGTCGACAACTTCGGGGTCGAATTGGCTGCTTGTGCAGCGATAGATTTCCCGACGGGCCGCGGTGAAGGTCTGTGCGGCACGATACGGGCGATCCGAGGTAATAGCATCCAGGGTATCTGCGATCGAGAAGATCCGCGCCCCTAGCGGTATCTCGCTACCCTTTAGCCCGCGCGGATAGCCGCTTCCGTCATAATGTTCCTGATGGGAGTAAACGATCTCGCAGGCCTCGCCGAGGAAAGTAACTCGCTTGAGCAGTTGGTATCCGCGATAACAATGCTCGCGCATGATCGCAATTTCTTCCTGGTTGAGCTTGCCGGGCTTGCGCAGAATGGCATCGGGAATTGCCATCTTTCCGAGATCATGCAGAAAGGCGCCGCGAGCGATCACGCGAATCTGATCAGCGGGCAATCCCATGGCGCGGGCGATAGCGATCGTAAAGGCCGTGACTCGTTTCGAGTGTCCTTCGGTCTCGGCGTCTTTCATGTCGAGCGCGTCGCCCAGAACTTCCAGGGTAGTGTCGTAGGAGCGCTCCAGGTTGCTCATCGCCTTCCGTAATTGATCGGTACGGTTGGCCACCAGCGCCTCCAGGTTGGTCTGGTAGGCGCGGTTTTCCATCTTCAGTCGGCGATTCTCCAGCGCCCGCCGCACCGTCGCCAATAACTGTTCGCGTTCGAACGGCTTCAGCAGGTAGTCGTAGGCGCCGTCCCGGATAGCTTGCAGGGCGACCGAAATGTCGTGCACGGCGGTCACCATCACCACCGGCAGATCCGGATACCTCTCCTTGATGCGCTCCAAAAGGGTACTGCCGTCCATTTCGGGCATCATCAGGTCCGACAGCATGAGCTCGAATTCTTCGCCGGAATTCAGTAGGGCCAGCGCTTCCACCCCGGAAGCCGCTTGCTGGCATTCATAGCGGGCCGAGCGGAGCATGGAGACAACGATTTCGCGGATAGGCTCTTCGTCGTCAACTACCAGGATTCGGTCGGCTGGCATGGAAGTAGCCTCAGTTTACCCCAGTTTTGCCCGTTTTCGTCCTCTATTGCAGGGGTAACCACCGTAACCATCGGCCTGTCGAAAAGTCACCCTTAGGCGGGGCCAGCGTGTTATTTAGGAATTCGGTAGCTTTGTATCCACAGCGAACATGAACCTTTTGCTCAGCCTTTGGACCCTTGCCGGAGCAGCCATCCTCAAGCTGAGCCCGCTGGAATCGGCTGCCTTGATCATGCTGGCGGCCAGCCTGGTGGTCTTCCGCACGTTCCGCGAACGGTACCTGTTGGTCTGGATCCTCGGCTGGATGGTTTATCTGGTTTCTCGGATGCCTTTGGCCTCCTCGGACCCGCAATACGGGCGGGCCATTGCCGAAGGAACGTTCGTACTCGCCGTCTGTCTTTTTGCGGCGGCCGTATTCTCTTACACCCGCGCCAAGAACCTGTTCCTGCCCCTGCTGTTTATCTCCCTTGCGCTGGTTGGCTACGCAGTGGCTCGACCCCTGTTGTGGCCCGACTCTGTGCCGTTGCGGGTTGCCTTGGAAGTTGCCTACCGGATCGTGGCGGTGACCGCAGCCATGGAATTGATTAGAGTTCGCTGGGGACGCTGGGAAACTGGCCCCTGGTTGATGAGCCTGGGCCTGCTGTCCATTAACCTCGATTGGCCCGCGCTCATCCATCTGCCCGCGGGTGTGAGCGTGATCTCCGACCTGCTGTTGGGTTTGAGCATGCTCTTAGTGGTCTTCGATGATTCCCGTGCGCGCACCCGGCGGCTGGGGGTCGTCAACGCGCTTACCACCAGCATCGCCCGCGCCACCCAATCCGCACCCATGCTGCTGACCGCGCTGGAGGAGCTCAAGAAGCTCATGAAGGCGCGCGCTGCCTGGTTCCGGCTGCAGCAGGAAGACGAGAAGCTGGTCGTCGTCCAGCAGATCGGTCTGTCGCCCGATTTCATGATGTCGCGCGGCTCGATTGCAACCGATGACGGGTTGCGCGCTCTCATTCAGGACGGGAAGGCTGCGGTTATCAAAACCAAAACCGCCGAGCCCGACTTCCAAGATGCTCTCAGAAACGAAAAATTCCATCATGTCGTGATGGTGCCGGTGCGGGGTAAGAAATCAGTCATCGGCGTCCTCGCCCTCGGCAGCCGCCATTGGCGCTCTTACACTCCCGAGGATCTGGAATTCCTGGAAACCAGCGCCAACCAGCTGGGCATCGCGGTCGAAAACATCCGCCTCATGGAGCAGGTGCTGCGTTCACAGCGGCAGTGGGTCAACACCTTTGATTCCATCCAGGACCTCATCCTGGTGCACGACGCCGACTTCAAGATCATGAAAGTGAACCAGGCCCTGGTCGGACGCCTGAACCTGGCGCCGGCGGCGGTCGTGGGCAGCCCCTGCGAGACTATACTCTCGAAGAGCTACGAGCAGTGGAAAGGGTGTCCGTACTGCTCGCGCGGAGACGTTGATTTCGTGGAAGGCTCCGATCCTTGCTTCGGTGGGTATTCGCTGGTTTCAACCTCCTCCTACACCGACCAGAACAGCAAGCAAAAAGGCACCATCCACGTTATCCGGGACACCACGGAGCGCCGCGCCGCTGAAGAGAAATATCGACTGTTGTTCGAGCAGGTGCAGGAGGGCGTTTTCGTCGCCACTCCCAACGGCCACCTGGTGGACTGCAACGACGCTTTCGTCCACATGCTGGGTTACAGCTGCCGCGACGAGTTGATGGTCCTCAATCTGGAGACAGAGATTTACGCCTCTCCCGAGCAGCGCGAATTGTTCCGCCGCGAAGCAGAGAAGCACAATTATGTGCGAAATTTTGAAGTCACCATGCGCAGGAAGGATGGCACGCTGCTGAATGCCGTAGAAAGCAGTTTTGCCAGCCGAAATGCCACTGGCAAGATCGACCGCTACCAGGGCTTCCTGCTCGACATGACCGAGAAGAAGCGTGCCGACGAAGAAATTCGGCGCCGCAACCGCGAGTTGAATGCGCTCAACGCGATGGCGGTCATCGCGACCCAGTCTTTCGATTTAGACGAAATCCTGAATCTGACGCTTCGCCAGGTAGTAACGCTTTTTGGCGCGGAAACGGGTTCTATCTACCTCTCCGACCTGGATAACACGACCTTGCGCCGCCGGGCAGGATGGGGGCAGCGCACGGGCGATCGCCAGAAGTTTTCCGAAGTCTCCCTGCCCGGAGGTTTCGGCGAGCTGGTCATGCGCTCGCGCACGGAAGTCATCACCCAGGAATTCTTGCCCCACCTCCCGCCTCTGGTGGCGGAATTCGTCCAGGCCGACGGCCTCAAATCCTGGATCTGGGTGCTGCTCTGGAGCAAAGATTTTCCCATTGGCGTGCTGGGAATCAGTTGCCGCGAAGCCCGGACGTTCTCCAGCAATGATGAGAACCTGCTGGTCGCCATCGGCCGTCAATTAGCGACCACCATCGAGAAAGTCCGCCTGTATGAGGAAACCTGCCGCGCCTACGACGACCTGCGTAAGACGCAGGAGCAACTGCTGCAAAGCGAGAAGATGTCAGCGGTCGGACAACTAATTTCCGGAGTAGCGCACGAACTGAACAATCCTCTCACCGCAATTCTCGGCTATGCCCAGTTGCTCGAGAGTGAAGGGCTTCAGGAACGCGCCCAGGACTATGTCCGCAAGCTGTTCAAGCAGGCGCAGCGTACCCATCGCGTGGTGCAGAACCTGCTGTCATTCGCCCGCCAGCGCAAGTCGGAGAAACAGGCGGTCGATCTGCGAAAAGTGTTGGAGGAGACGCTTACGCTGCGCGAATACGACCTCAAGGTCAACAACATCACGATCGAACGGGAAATCGATCCCAACACTCCCAACGCCGACGCGGATCCGCACCAGTTAGAACAGGTCTTCCTCAACGTCATCAACAACGCACTGGATGCTATGCTGGAAATCGGCGAACGCAGAACGCTGAAAGTGAGAGTCCAGCCGAACGACAAGTTCGTGTGTCTCGAGTTCCACGATAGCGGGCCCGGCATCCAGGATCCGAAGCGCATTTTCGATCCCTTCTACACCACCAAGAGCATCGGGAAGGGAACTGGGCTAGGTCTGAGCATCTGCTATGGCATCGTGAAGGAGCACGGCGGCGACATCCTGGCGCATAACCGTCCGGAGGGCGGCGCGGTCGTTGAGGTGCGAATTCCGGTTTCTGGGCAGGCGGCAGCCGCGGAGAAGGAAGTTGTGGTTCCCCAGCGAGAGACGGTGATCCAAGGTTATCTCCTGCTGGCGGAAGAGGAAGAAGCGGTGCTGGATTTCGAGCGCGATGTTCTGGTCGGCGCCGGGGCCAAGGTCGCCTCAGTGACCACCAGTGAGGCCATGAAAGAGCGCCTCGAGGCCGAGCCCTTCGATGCCCTGGTTACCAGCGGCACGCAGGCGAACTGGAGCGCGCGTGAGATGCACGAATGGCTAAAGGAAAAATGTCCGGGCATGGAAAATCGCGTGCTATTCACCTTCTCGACTGCCATGGACCTAGATATGCGCGGCTTCCTGCAATCGAATAATCTCCCGTTCTTGGTGAAACCCTTCGAAGTCGCTGACTTGATCACCGCCGCCCGCAACCTGCTGCAAAAGACTCAAGCCGCCGCTGCCGCCGCCGCGGGTGACTAATCTTAGTTAGCCGCATGTCGCTATCGGGTGGGCGTAGTAACCCGTCACCCATGTCGTCATCCCTGAGAGTTTGTGGCTCTTTTCGTTTTCTCCACGGAGTGATGCTGAAAACAAGCTGCTGAGGTGCCGGAAAAATTCCACCAATCCAAAAAAGTCACGCCCTCTGGCCAAACCTAGGCTCGAAGGATCTCGCGTGCGCCACGAAATCTCTGAAAGCCTTCACAATTCATCCCGCAAGTTGCGTGCCAGTTCATGCAACGCGGCTTCGTTGCGCCGATACCACATCCACTGTCCCTGCTTTCTGGCCTCCACCAACCCCGCCTTGTTCAAAATGGCCATATGATGAGAAATCGTCGGCTGCGACAGTCGAACCCGTTGCTCGATGTCGCAAGCGCAAAGTCCCACTTCCTTGCCGATGGAACACGCGCCCTTTTCTTTGAGCGCTTGTAGAATGCGGCGCCGGGTAGGATCGGCGATAGCGTGCAGCATACGATCAATTGTTTCTTCCGTGTTGTCCATGACACCACGAAGAAATACCGAATTCATTGATACATGTCAATCTGGGTAACGCCGCTATAATAACGCGGCTTTTGGGCTTGGAGTTCGATTGAAATTTTGCATGCGGTTGGGTGGCCCGGCCGCTTTTAGCGCTGCATTACTATATAGTACGGTCTCCTGTATTGTGATTCGGAGCGGCTTCAGCCGCGAGCAATCTGCTTTCCCATGCTTTTTGAGGGCAACGAACGCCGCGAACGGGAGAAACGGAAGAAGTCGCAAGGTCTTCTCCCGCCAGGCCAGTCCCTGACGCTGAAGTGGCCCGTGCTCCACTCGGGTTCGGTCCCGCGCTTTGATCCCGACACCTGGGATTTCCGCATCCGTGGCCAACTGGAAGAGCTGCTGCGATGGACCTGGCAGGAGTTCAATAGTCTTCCCAAAGTCGAGCGCACCAGCGATTTCCACTGCGTGACCCGCTGGAGCCGCTTCGACAACCGGTGGGAGGGCGTAGCCTTTCGCGAGGTGTTGCGCCGGGTGAGAATGAAGCCTGGCGCGGCCTACGTGCTGGTCCACGCCGAGCAGGGATTCACCGCCAACGTTCCCTTGCCTGACCTCGACCGGGAGGAAGTCCTTTTTGCCACTCATCATGACGGTCAACCCCTCAGTCCTGAGCATGGCTATCCACTTCGCCTGATTGTGCCCCATTTGTACGCCTGGAAATCGGTGAAGTGGGTGCGGGGTTTGGAGTTCCTGGACCATGACGTCCCCGGCTTCTGGGAGCAGAATGGATACCACATGTACGGCGACCCTTGGAACGAACAGCGCTTCAGCCGGGAATGAAGACTGCTTATTTTTTCAGGATGGGATTGTAGCCGTCGCTGATCAGCTTGGCCTTCATCGCCTCCGCGTCTTTGATGTCCGCATAGGGTCCGACCTGCACGTGAAACAGCTTGTCCGTCGTCGCGCTGGTGGTAAACGCGGGATACTGTTTCTTCTTCAAGGCATCGACCAGAGCCTGGGCATCTTCTTCTTTGGTCACCGCCGCCACTTGCACGTAATAGGAGCTGGTATTGCCAATGGTCGACGGATCGGGAGGAGCAGGCTGCGAAGCAGGGCTGGTGTTTTGCGCGGAAGTCGGAGCCGGCGGAGTGCTGCCGGCATCGGCTGGCGTGAGCTGCGGATTTGCATCCTTCTGCTCGACCGTTTTATAGAACGTCAGATCCGCAGGCTTGGTGGAATTGTCCGTAGTGGCCGGCTTGGGGTTGGTAGAACGTGGCACACCCCCAGCGGGAGAACCCGCGGCATCGGCGGCCAGCACTGGCCTGGAGGAGCTCCGTCCCAACGAAAATCCCACGCCAAAGAACACGGCGCAAAGGCCCACCAGCCCGAAAAACAGGGCCAGCATCTTGCCAGTCCCTAATGTGATTTCAGTGTCCTGATCCACGGTCATTGTCTACTCCTGCTGGGTCTAAGTGGCATCGGTCAAAGATTGGTTCCCATGTAATGCCTGCTTCATGTCGTTTTCTTGCCACCTTCCGCCGCCTGGGACACCAGCTTCTGAATTCCCGAGAACACGTCCACCGGGACAGGGAAAACAACGGTTGTGTTCTTCTCCACACCGATTTCCGTCAAAGTCTGCAAGTAGCGCAACTGCACGCTGACCGGCTCGGTGGCCAGCAGGTGGGCGGCGTCCACCAGTCGTTGCGCCGCAGAAAACTCGCCTTCTGCGTGGATGATCTTTGACCGCTTCTCGCGTTCCGCCTCGGCCTGTTTGGCCATGGCGCGCAGCATGGTCTCGGGCATATCCACCTGCTTGACCTCAACGTTCACTACTTTCACGCCCCAAGGCGCAGTGTGAGTGTCGAGGATGCTTTGCAGACGGAGATTGATTTTATCGCGGTGTGCCAGCAGTTCGTCGAGTTCCAATTCGCCCAACACGGAACGCAGAGTTGTCTGCGCAAATTGCGAAGTCTGGTAGACGTAATTGGAAACTTCCACGACCGCCTTGCGGGGATCGATGACACGCAGAAAAATGACGGCGTTGACTTTCAGGGTGACGTTGTCGCGCGTGATGATGTCCTGCGGCGGGACCTCCAAGGCTTCCTGCCGCAGCGAAATGCGCACCATGCGATCGACCGGAGCGAACACCAGGATGACGCCCGGCCCTTTTTCCCGATCCAGCAAGCGTCCCAGCCGAAAGATAACGCCCCGCTCGTACTCGGCCAGGATCTTGACCGAGCTTAACAAGTAAAGGGCAATAATAATGACGACGACGACAGACAAGTTGATTGGCATCTTGCCTCCAAGCCCGGCTTGTCAGGATTGCTGCTGGGGCGGATTGTATCCCAAATGAATGCGCTGGTTGCGCCATTTCCGACAAACGACGGTTACCTCAGGAGATGCGCTTTCGGCTTAGCCGGCAGGGCGAAATTGGAAAAGGCGGCACGGAAGTGCCGGGTCAGCTTGAGAATTGGACCAGAACCCCGTAAAGCTCAATCGAGTGGACTTTAAGCCGGCGCCGACACCTGCGGCCGCTGTGTCACCAGCACGGGCTCGACCTCTAACTCGAGTCCATCCACCTTGCGCACCACAACTGACTGGCCTGCGTTTATCGGTGCCCTAGACAAGGCGTCCCAAATCTCGCCGTGCACAAAAACCTTACCGCGTGGCGAAAGTGCCGTCTGAGCCACGCCCACTTCGCCTACCAGACCTTCGACGCCGGTCACAATCTTGTTGTGCCGCGCCTTGAGCGCGATGCTCATCAGGAGCACTGTGATCACCCCGACCGGAATGCTGACGGCCAGCGCCGTGATCAGTTTCACGCGCATTTCAGGTATGGGAGCGTCCACCAGCAGGAGCGCGCCCAAGGTGAGCAACACAACACCACCCAGTCCGAGCACGCCGTGGGTGGCAAACTTAGCCTCCAGCGCGAAGAGTATGAATGCTCCTAAAATCAGTGCCAGAGCCGCATGGCGCACCGGCAGCAAATTCAGGGCAAAGGCTGCCAGCAGGATGAAGATCACGCCCACGGTTCCCGGCACAACGGCGCCGGGATGGTTGAATTCGGCATAGAGCGCCAGGGCTCCAATCGCCAGCAGGATGAAGGCGATATTGGGATCCATGATGAAGCCCAAAATTCGTTGTTTGAGCGTCATCTCGTAAGGCCGGACCACCTGCCCCACCAGGTTCAACTTGACTTCCTGGCCGTTAAAACGCTTGACGGTTCGGCCCTGAAGCTGCTTGAACAGATTGTCTTCGTTCGAGGCGACAATGTCGATGAGCTTGTTCTTGAGCGCCTCGTCTTCGGTAAACGATTTGGACTGGCGGACCGCACTTTCGGCTACTTCGACATTCCGTCCACGCTTCGCGGCAACTGTGCGCATGAGCGCCGCCGAGTCGTTTTCGAGCTTCTGCTTCATGACCTCGTCGAGCTTGCCGCCGCCCATGCTGACCGGATGAGCCGCCCCGGTGTTTGTGCCCGGGGCCATGGCTGCCACGTCGGCTGCTTCCAGGATGAAAAATCCCGCTGACGCCGCCCGGCTTCCCGCGGGGGTCACATAGATGATTACTGGGACCGATGATTCTAAGATTTTGTTAATGATGTCCCGGGTTGACTCCACCAGCCCTCCCGGCGTGCTCAGTTCAATCAGCACCGCCTGGTCACCCTTTTCCTTGGCATCAGCCAGCGCCCGCCCGATGTATTCGTCTGTAATGGGTTGAATGGTGTCGTTCACCACCATTTTGAGCACCTCAGCCGAACCCGTGCGGGCGCCCAGAAACAGCACGAGCGAGGTCAAAAGCCGAGGCAGAAAAAGACGTCGAAAGAACAACCGTTTCATCGCTTGAGCAGTGGCTGCGCTTTCTCCGCGAGCTTGGCTGCGATGGCGCACTACAAAGCCGGTGACGAAGGCTTCTTGAGAGCTCCGCGCACTTGTCGGCGCCCCGTTTTTATTGTCTCTCAAATCCAAGCCGGCCCAGCAGCAAAAGCTCGATTCCGGGCCGAATCTTTGGGGGGGCGCGCCTAATCAGCCGCCGGGTTCGAGGCTGGGGGTGAGTCGCCTTTTTCTTTGTCCAGCGCCTGCCGAGATCGTCCCGTCCAACTGGGCAGACGGGTATCACCGGTGATCAGCCGCGCGCCCCGCTCGTAGGTGAAATACGACCAGGCCCACTGGATCATGACAATCAGCCGATTGCGAAACCCGATCAGAAACAGAATGTGAATGAACAGCCAGGCAAGCCAGGCCACAAACCCGGACAAATGAATTTTTCCGAACTGCGCCACCGCGGCGGCCCGCCCGATGGTCGCCAGGCTGCCCCGGTCAAGGTAACGGAAAGCCTCCCGAGGCTGCCCACCGAGCTCGCGTCCGATATTCATGGCTACTCGACGCCCCTGCTGCATAGCGACCGGCGCAAGGCCTGGCAGTGGCTGGCCCTTGGCATCCTCGAATGCGGCAAGATCGCCAATGACAAATACCTCGGGGTGAGCGGGATGGCTCAGATCCGGTTGCACCAGCACGCGTCCGGCGCGATCGACCGGCGCACCCAATTTCCTGCCTAACGGTGAAGCCGCTACTCCAGCCGCCCAAAGAATCACGGCCGCAGGCAGGCGGGTCTCGCCAACGTAGACGGCATCGGGCTCAATGCGGGTGACCATCGCCGAAGTTTCGACGTCCACTCCCAGCCGGCGTAACTGCGCTTCGGCGCTGCGGGAAAGATCATCGGGATAGGCGGGCAGAATTCGCGCCCCGCCTTCCAGCAGCAAAATTCTTGTGCTCTTGGGATCGATCGAAAGAAATTCGCGGGTGAGCACGCGCCGTGCGATTTCCGCCAGCGTGCCCGCCAGTTCGACGCCGGTAGGCCCGCCGCCAATGACAACGAAATTTAGCGGAATCTGCCCGCCGCCTTGCGCAGCCTGCCTTTCTGCCAACTCGAAGGCCAGCAAGACGCGGCGGCGGATCTCGATTGCATCCTCTACCGTCTTCAACCCGGGCGCCAGCGGCTCCCACTCGTTGTGTCCAAAGTAGGAATGGGTCGCACCGGCCGCAACAATCAGATAGTCATAAGTGATCTCGGCGTCCGCCAGCTTAACCACGCGTGCTGCCAAGTCGAAGTCAACCACCTCGCCGAGAAGCACTTCGACGTTGGGATGTCCGCGCAGGATCCAACGAATCGGCGCGGCAATATCTCCCGGCGACAATCCCGCAGTAGCCACCTGGTATAGCAGCGGCTGAAACGTGTGATGGTTCTTGCGGTCAATGAGCGTGACTCGGACCGGGTGGCGAGCCAGAGAACGAGCCGCACGAAGGCCTCCGAAGCCGCCTCCGATGATCACTACGCGGGGTGTAGGCTTGCCGTCCATGGGCACACTTTATAAGATTGCCTTAGTGTCCTCGGAGTCGAAAACTTTTCCCCGCGATCCGCCGCTCGAGCAAGCTTCCTCGTTCGACCGAGCCGGCAAGCACCCAGAAACTCATTCGCTCCAAGCGAAGAGGGTCTGGACAGAATTGGCCATCGTTTATGGTCTGATCGAGGCGGCTATCTGGACCGAAGACCGCACCAAGCTGCTCTGGACGGTGGCCGCAACGGCGTGTGCTCTGATTTTTGTTTTCCGTAGAAGGCCGACCTTGAAGGAACTCGGCCTGAATCTGCCGCCGCTGAAAGGCACTCTGTGGACGCTCAGCGCGGCGGCGATCCTGGCTGCTGGAATTCTCCTGGGAGGCTGGATAGGGGGAACCTGGGATCCCCGGCATCCCACCTGGCCGCCAGTCGAGAACCCTGGTCTGTACGCGGCATGGGCGCTGGTCCAGCAGTTTCTGCTGCAGATTTTCTTCTACAAACGTCTCGAAGTCGCGCTCGACAACAGCCGGTTTGCCGTGCTTGGCGCAGCTCTGCTGTTTTCAGCCGCCCATATTCCTAATCCCTGGCTGGTTCCGGCAACGCTGCTGGGTGGACTGGTTTTCTGCGAACTCTTTCGACGCTATCGGAACCTCTACCCGTTGGGCGCCGCCCACGCCTTGCTGGGTTTGGCGATCGCCGAAGCGCTCTCGGTCGTGTTACTGCGGCATATGCGAGTGGGAATCGGGTACCTCGACTCACACTAAAGCCGCCCCAGTCACGAAGCCGGATTAAGAGTTGCCGTTGGCTCCGCTCTCGACCAGGTCTCCGGCTACGTCCCTCACCAACTCGCGCCGAAACTCTTCCGGCGTGTCTTTCTTCTCGAGCACCTGCACGCGGCGCGCGGCAATGTTGACCGGCTCAAGACGTTGGATATTACCGTCGCTGATCTTGATTTGAAAGCGGAACCAGTCGGTTCGGAACAGGCGGCCCGAAGCATAGAAGGTGACCGACGCCGAGATCTGGCCTTCGAAATCGTCTCCCATGCCGGCCACAAGACGCTGCCCGATTTTGTCGGTCCAGGTCATGCCGCCTACCAGCGGGTCATTGAGAAAATATCGCCCGAAGGGCACGCCCTGCGAAGGTCTCCGCAGCTGCACCAGCTGGAGCAGGACGGAAATCTTGGCCAGGTTCGTGATTACAATTTTCGCCTCGCTGGAAGAAACTCTTTCCAACTTGATGTGCAGCTCGGGCGACCATTCGCGCTCGTATTCTTCGCGGGCCAGAGCCAGACTCTTATCAGTTGCTTCCGCGTAGCGGAGCGTGGCCCGCGCCAGCACCAGGCTCAGGATGCAGGTGACCACGGTCGCGACTACGGGGATACAAGCCAGCAGAGTAGAAAGCTGGATGCTGGGCACATGAAACCATTGTAGGTACATAGGATTAGCAAGACCTCGGAACAAGCAGCAGAGCCGGGGATGCTCCGATTGGCCCAGTCTAACCGGGGCGCTTCGGCACGCCCAGATGCGGCATGGTATAGACCTTTCGTAATGACCCGGAACATGCGCTAGACCAGCCGTTTGCCTCTATTTGGTCAAGCAGGGTACGATCAAGCGCTCGAGCGTTCCCATCCCAGGGAGGAATCACCCTTTGAAGCGTCTCGCCATTTTTGGTCTTTTCCTTTTCTCGATTTGGGTTCTTGCCCAGCAGCCTGCGGAAGCGCCCGAACCCCGCATCTCGGTCATTGCTGCTGCACCCTCCACCGCCAAGAGGCCGGTCCGGGACGAGTACCAGGATGTCAAGGTCGTTGACGACTACCGCTGGCTGGAGTCGAACAACGACCCAGAGGTTCGCGCCTGGGTCGAGGCGCAGAATACCCGCACGCGAGCCTATCTGGACTCGCTTCCCCAGGGCGCCAAAATCTTCGACTGGCTCAAGCAATTGGAAAGAGGGCAATCGGCTACGCATTACGGATTCGCGGCTGCCGGCGGCCTGCTGTTCGCCTTGAAATGGCAGCCCGGCAAGCAGCAACCCATGCTCGTGACACTCAAGTCGCCCCACGATCCCGAATCCGAGCACCTCGTCCTGGATCCCTCGAGTGTCGATCCCAGCGGGCGCACCGCGATCGAGTTTTACGAACCTTCCGTGGATGGCAAACAGGTGGCCGTGTGCCTGGCCGAGGGTGGCAGCGAAGCTGGCAACCTGCGCCTGTACGACGCAGCTTCCGGTAAGGCGCTGGCGGATGTTGTCCCGCGAGTGAATTTCCCCACCGCCGGCGGCAGCGTGGCCTGGAATGCGGATGGTTCCGGCTTCTACTACACGCGCTATCCGCACCAGGGCGAGCGTCCGCCCCAGGATCTCAACTTCTACCAGCAGATTTATTTTCACAAACTGGGCACGCCCGCCAATCAGGATTCTTATGTGCTGGGAAAGAATTTTCCGCGTATCGCTGAGGTTTCACTGTCCACCAGCGACGATGGCAAATATCTTCTCGCCATCGTGGCCAACGGCGATGGCGGCGAGTATGAACATTTTCTGCGCAGCCCGGAAGGGAAGTGGAGGCAGTTGACCGAGTGGTCCGATCAGATCAGCGGGGCGGCTTTCGGCGCTGACGACGCGCTTTACCTGGTCTCGCGCAAGGGTGCCCCGCGTGGCAAAATGCTTCGCCTTCCCCTGGCGACGCCTGACTTGAAAAAGGCGACCGTGATTGTCCAGGAGAGCGAGTCGGTTATTCAGGGTTTTGGATTCGCACTATCGGGGTTCCCTCCGAATTTCGCTGCTACCCGTGATCGCCTGTACATCGTGGATGTGGTCGGTGGCCCCAACCAGATTCGCGTCTTCGACCTCGCCGGCCAGTCGCTGGGGTCGGTGCCGATTGAGCCCGTCTCGGCGGTATCCCAAGTGCTGCGAACGCCCAATGGCGAACTGCTGTTCCGCAATAGCAGCTACGTCAGGCCGGGAGCCTGGTACGTCTTCGACCCGCACGAGAACCAGACCAGGGCCACTCGCCTGCGCTCGACTTCGCCCGTGGATTTCAGCGATGTGGAAGCGGTGCGCGAATTCGGCGTCTCCAAGGACGGAACGGAGGTCCCGATCAACATCATCCGCAAGAAGGGCCTTCAGTTGGACGGCAGCCATCCTACGGTGCTGACCGGTTACGGCGGATACGGTATAAGCCTGACTCCGTGGTTCGATCCCTCGCTGCGCCTGTGGCTGGATGCAGGCGGCGTGTATGCGATCGCCAACCTGCGCGGTGGCGCCGAGTTCGGCGAGGAGTGGCACCGGGCCGGAATGCTGACCAACAAGCAGCACGTATTCGACGATTTCATTGCCTCCGCCGAACACCTGTTCCAGGCGAAATACACGAATCCCCAAAAACTAGGCATCGAAGGCGGCAGCAATGGCGGGTTGTTGATGGGTGCGGTCCTAACCCAGCGGCCTGATCTGTTTCGGGCCGTGGTCTCGGTCGCCGGCCTCTATGACATGCTGCGTTTTGAGACCACTCAGAACGGGCAGTTCAACGTTACCGAGTACGGCTCGGTGAGAGATCAGGAGCAGTTCCGCGCGCTCTATACCTACTCCCCCTATCAGCACGTCAAGGACGGCACCAAGTATCCGGCGATTTTGTTGACCGTAGGAGAGAACGATCTGCGGGTCGATCCCTGGCACTCCCGCAAGTTCGCCGCCCGATTGCAGGCCGCTACGGCGTCGGGGAAGCCGGTCCTCCTCGTCAGTTTCTCCGACGCCGGACATGGCGGGATCGGCGCCGGTCGGGACCAGCAGATCGCCATGGAGACTTTCAATTGGAGCTTCCTGTTCGACCAACTCGGCGTCACCTTTGCCAGCCCGCCGCTGGAACACTGACCAGCTGCGGCATGCCAATCGGTGGTCATGCTCCATTAAGGTTTCTCATGCAGAGCGAAGCGAAGCATCCCGACCAACCAATTGAATTTTCGCGGTAGGGATTGCGCGCTGCGCTTCGGAATGCCAGGTTTCATGCATGCACCTGCCGCTTCCACCCCGTCCACCCCCAGCGCCGGTTGACAAAGCCCTGCAAGTAAGTATCTACTTACTTAGTATTTCCTTACCGGCATGGCCACCGCCCAGCTCAGATTCACCGCCGCCGGCCGACGGGAACAGATCCTCTCGGTCGCCGCTCGTTTGTTCGCTCGCCAGGGCTTTCAGGGAACCACCACCAAGCAAATTGCCGAGCATGCCGGGGTCACCGAGGCCCTGATTTTCCGGCATTTCCCGACGAAGGAAAGCCTCTACTGGGCGGTCATACAGGGCAAGATTAAAGGCGCTTCTCCCCGGGACCGGATGCGGCAGCGGCTCAACTCGGCTGGTACGGATGCCGAGATTCTGGCCGGGCTGGCCGCCGAGATCTTGGAGCGCCGCTCCACGGATCAAACCTTGTCTCGACTCTTGCTCTATAGCGCTTTGGAGAACCATCGCCTTTCGCAGCGTTTCTTTCGCAATCACATCGCCGGTTATTACGATGTTTTGGCCGAATACATCCGGCGGCGCGCCAGGGAAGGCGCTTTCCGGGACGTCGATCCCCTCCTGGCAGCGCGCGGTTTCTTAGGGATGGTGATCTATCACTCCTGGGTACAAGAGCTTTTCGGCGGCAAACGTTTCCAGAAATTTTCCGTCGAACAGGTAAGCAGGACGCTGGTCGACATCTGGCTCGAGGGCATGTTGCAGCCGCCCAAGGCTGCACCCGGCGTCCGGTCTCGCAAGTCCGACAATGGCAATCAGCGCGCAACTCAGGAGCAGGGCGGTGTCACTCAGAACTCATAATCTCTTAACCCGGCCGTTGTCGGCGGTGCTGGCGCCATGTCTCGGCCTGGCGGGCGGTTTGCTTCTGACCGCTTGCTCCGGTACCAAGGCGGCGGGACCAGCCGCGCCGGCCACGCCGGTGGTTCCGGTATTGGCCGCCACCGCAGAGCAGAAGGATGTCCCGGTCCAAGTTCAGGCTATCGGCTCGGTCGAGCCTTATTCCACGGTTGCTGTGAAGACCCAGATCACGGGAGAACTGACCGGCGTTTTCTTCCGCGAAGGCCAGGATGTCAAAAAAGGCGACCTGATTTTCACCCTGGACAAGCGTCCGTTTGAAGCCGTCCTGAAACAGGCTCAGAGCACGCTGGCCAAGGACCACGCCCAGGCTGAACTGGCTCACGTCGAGGCCAAGCGTTACGCCGCCTTGATGCAAGACGGGGTCGTGGCGAAAGAACAGTACGACCAGATGCAGTCCAGCGCCGACGCCCTGGACGCCGCCGTCGAAGCGGACAAGGCGGCAGTAGAAAACGCGCGTGTGCAGTTGATCTATTGTTCGATCTACTCGCCCATCCATGGCCGGGTCGGAAGCCTGCTGATTCACCAGGGCAACATGATCAAGGCCAATGACGTGCCCCTGGTGAACATTAATCAGATCCAACCTATCCGGGTCGCGTTCACCGTGCCGGAGCAATACCTGGGTGAGATCAAGAAATTTGCCGCCAGCGGCAAGCTGCCTGTCGAAGTTTCCATTCGCAACGATCCCCAGCCGGCGATCGGGAAGCTTAGTTTCATCGACAACACGGTCGATCCCGCTACCGGCACGATCAAGCTGAAAGGCGAGTTTGCCAACACCGACCGGCGGCTTTGGCCGGGCCAGTTTGTCGATGTCGTGCTTACTCTGCACACCCAGCCCAATGCCATCGTCGTACCTTCGCAAGCCGTCAATACCGGCCAGCAAGGTCAATACGTGTTCGTGATCAGGCCGGACATGACCGTGGAAACCCGGCCGGTAGCCGTGAACCGCACTACGAAGGGACAGTCGGTCATCGATAAGGGACTCGGGCCCGGAGAACGGGTCGTGACCGACGGGCAGTTGCGTCTGGTGCCGGGATCCAAGGTTCAGATCAAGGAAGCGGTGGGGCCAGAGCCGGCTAGTGGCGAGAACAAAACGTCGCCTTCCGCTCAAAGCATCGAACTCCGGCCTCGACGTTCAATTGAGGAAGCGCAGGCATGAGTGGGGCGGAACTTTTCATAAAGCGGCCCGTCATGACCACTCTGGTCATGATGGCCATCCTTTTGTTCGGCGCCATGGGCTACCGGATGCTGCCGGTGAGCGACCTGCCCAACGTGGATTTCCCCACCATCCTGGTGTCCGCCAGCCTGCCCGGTGCGACTCCCGACACCATGGCGTCGGCCGTGGCCATGCCGCTAGAAAAGCAGTTCTCCACCATTGCCGGCGTGGACTCGATGACGTCCACGAGTACCCAAGGCTTTACGCAAATCACTCTCCAGTTCAACCTTAGCCGCAGCCTGGATGCCGCTGCCCAGGACGTGCAGTCCATGATCGCCAAGGCAGGGCGAGACCTTCCCCAGAGTATGCCGTATCCGCCCTCCTATCAGAAGGTGAACCCTGCGGATCAGCCCATTCTGTATCTCTCCTTGAGTTCACCCACCTTGCGCCTCTCCGACGTGGACGAATACGCCGAGACCTTGATCGCACAGCGCGTCTCAATGATCAACGGCGTGGCCCAGGTAAGCGTTTATGGGGCGCAAAAATATGCTGTCCACGTGAAGCTGGATCCCAAGGCGATGGCCAGCCGCCAGATTGGCATGGATGATGTGGCCAACGCCATTGCCAATGGAAACGTCAATCAGCCCACAGGAACCCTTTACGGAAAGAATCAGGCGTACGTGGTGCAGGCCAACGGGCAGTTGGAGAAAGCCGCGGACTATGCGCCGCTGGTGGTCGCCTATCGCAACGGCGCCCCGGTTCGCTTGAAGGACCTAGGCCAGGTCGTTGACGGCGTGGAAGTCGACAAGACCGCAAGTTGGTATTACGACAAGCAATCTGGGATCCGTCGCGCTATCGTGCTGGCGATCCAGCGCCAGCCCGGCACCAACACCGTGGAAGTGGTGGACTCGATCAAAAAGCTGTTGCCCACCTTCCGCCAGCAGATGCCGCCCTCGGTGGACATGAACATTCTGTATGACCGGTCCGTGTCCATTCGCGATTCGGTGAACGACGTCAAGTTCACGCTGTTCCTTGCGCTGGTCCTGGTCATTCTTGTCATTTTCCTCTTCTTGCGGAATCTTTCTGCCACGGCCATTCCCAGCCTGGCCCTGCCCATGTCGATTGTGGGCACGTTTGCCTTGATGTACCTGCTGGGCTACTCGCTCGACAACTTGTCGCTGATGGCGCTGACCCTATCGGTAGGTTTTGTGGTGGACGACGCCATCGTCATGCTGGAAAACATCGTGCGCCACATGGAAATGGGAGAGCGCCCGATGGAAGCGGCGTTCCGCGGCGCCAAGGAAATTGGCTTCACCATTATCTCGATGACCTTGTCGCTGGCCGCCGTCTTTATCCCCGTGCTGTTCATGGGCGGAATTCTAGGCCGTCTGTTGCACGAATTCGCTGTGACCATCACCGCAGCCATCCTGGTGTCTGGCCTGGTCTCTCTGAGCTTGACGCCTATGCTGTGCAGCCGGTTCCTGCGTCCCGCCCGCGAGGAGCACCACGGCCGCCTCTACGACGTTTCGGAGCGCTTCTTCGATGGCATGCTCCGCGTCTATGACCGGACACTCGAGGTCACGCTCAAGTACCGCGCCACCACCATGCTGGTCTCAGGCGTGGTATTGGCCGCCACGGTGTACCTGTTCATGATTACTCCCAAGGGCTTCCTGCCCGACGAAGACACGGGCCAGATCTTCATGTTCACGGAGGGTGTGCAGGGCATCTCGTTCGACGGCATGGTCAAGCACCAGAAGGCACTGAACGAGATTGTCATGAAGCAGCCGTGGGTCAGCTCCTTCATGTCAACGGCCGCCGGCGGAAATGCCGGGCGCATCTTCATGCGGCTTACTCCCCGCAAGACGCGGAAGTCGGCAATGGAACTGGTGCAGGCGCTGCGCCCCATCGTGTCGCAAGTGCCCGGAATCAGCGCTTATCCGCAGGTGCTTCCACCCATACGGATCGGCGGCAGTCTTACGAAGAGCCAGTATCAATTCACCCTCCAGGACCCTGATACAGAAGAGTTGTACCAGTACGCCCCCAAGTTTGAGAGCAAACTGCGCACCGATCCACCATTGCGCAAGCTGCTCCAGGATGTGACCAGCGATTTGCAGATCAAGAACCCGCAGGTCAATGTCGAGATCGACCGCGACAAGGCTTCCGCCCTGGGGATTACGGCCAATCAGATTGAAGACGCGCTCAATACTGCTTACAGTCAGCGCCAGGTTTCGACCATCTATGCGCCGAACAATGCTTATCGCGTCATTACCGAGACCGAAGACCAGTACCAATCAGAGCCGTCGTTGCTATCCCTGCTGTACGTGCATTCTTCCACGGGTCAGCTGGTCCCTCTGAACACCGTAGCTAAGCTGACTTACGATGTCGGTCCTTTGAGCATCAACCATCTCGGCCAGCTCCCGGCAGTCACGATTTCCTTCAATCTGCGTCCGGGTGTCTCCTTGGGCGATGCGGTGAACGCCGTCGGGCGCGAGGCGCAGCAGATGCTGCCTGCAACGATCAGTACCAGCTTCCAGGGCACGGCGCAGGCTTTCCAATCCTCGGTGACCGGACTGGGCCTGCTGCTGTTCATGGCGATTCTGGTGATTTACATCGTGCTGGGCATCCTGTACGAGAGCTTCATCCACCCCATCACCATTCTCTCCGGCTTACCTTCGGCGGGTTTTGGCGCGCTCCTCACCTTGCTACTGTTCCGTGTGGACTTGAGCTTATATGCCTTTGTCGGCATCATCATGCTGGTGGGCATCGTCAAGAAGAACGCCATCATGATGATTGACGTCGCCCTGGAGAAGCAGCGGCAATCCGGCGAGAGCGCCCGCGATGCCATTTACCAGGGAGCTCTGCTACGCTTCCGCCCCATTATGATGACCACCATGGCAGCCTTGATGGGCACGCTGCCGATAGCTCTGGGATTCGGCTCCGGCGCCGAGTCGCGGCGACCTTTGGGCCTGGCGGTGGTGGGCGGCTTGGTCTTCTCCCAGTTGCTGACCCTCTATATCACCCCTGTTTTCTACATCTACATGGAATCCTTCCAGGCGTGGTTGAGGGCCCGGCGCAAGCGCCCACCTGAGACCGAGGAAGAGCTGGCACGGCCGGCCTGGGTAGGAAAATCCGCAGATTAGACTGGTGCGGCGCGGGCGCCCTCGCCGGCGTGGTCTATTGCCAAGCCGCTGCTGGCCGAAGCCAAGCTCGGCGAAGGAGACGCGCTGGAAATCCGGGGGGTAGGGGCAAGATCGAACTGCGTCGCCTGGAGAAAACCCCGACCCTCGTCGAGTTGGTGGCCCAAATCGCTCGCGAGAATCGCTATCCTGAAATGGCCAGCGGACCAACCCTGGGCAGCGAAGCGGTCGAGTGCTAGCCAAGTACGTCCCTAACGCGGGCGACATAGTGTGGCTGGATTTTGATCGGCAGGCTGGGCGCGACGAGGCCCAAGCGCCGTCCCGCGCTGGTCCTGACCGATTGTTCCTACAACCGCACCAGCGGGCTTGCGGTTGTTTGTACTCTCACCAGTCAGCGCGAGCCTTACCCCTTCGCGCTTCGGTTGAGGTGGACCAAGTAGAAGGCGCGGTCCTGGTTGATCAACTCGAAAGCCTGGATTGGGGCGCCCGCCACGCCGAGTTCCATTTGAGAGCTGATCCCTCACAGGCTGCCAAGGTTCGTATCTATCTCGGCGTGTTGCTCGGCATCAGCTAAGCCTTCTGTTACGCTTGCAGGTTGCATACCCTTGTCTCAACCCCGGACCCAGTCACCTCCAAGGCCGCACGCTTTCTCCTGCCGTCGATCACGGATCTAATTTTCATTCTGCTTCTAATTGCGTTCACCTACGGCACGCTATCGTCGCGTCTGCTTTGGGACGGCGATATCGGATGGCATATCCGTGACGGGCAAAACATCATCGCGGCCCATGCCATTCCTCACGCCGACGCTTTTTCCGCCACGATGGGCGGCAAGCCCTGGTACGCCTGGGAATGGCTCTACGATCTGGGCATGGGCTGGATTTATAGCCACCTCGGGCTCAACGGAGTTGTCTTTTTCAGCGGGCTCGTGATCGCCCTCACCTTCGCGTTGGTCTTTCGCTTCTCTGTGCTGCGGGGCGGAACTGTGACCACGATAATGGTGCTGTTGTTGACCAGCATCGTGGCATCTTCCATTCACTTCCTGGCCCGCCCGCACGTGATCAGTTGGCTGATTACGGTCGGGTGGTTCTCGGTGCTGGATTCCAGCTACCGGGGAAACGGTCCTCGCGGTTATCGGATCTGGTGGCTGCCGTTCGTCATGCTGCTCTGGGCGAACCTGCACGGCGGTTTTGTACTGGGCTTCGTTCTTTTGGGAGTCTTCCTGGCCGCCGACTTTTTGAAACGGCTTAAATGTCGAGATGCCGGCCAGCGACGAAGAGCGTCGCGACACGCGCGACATCTCGGCGTAGTTTTCGGCGTTTCCGCCCTCGTCAGCCTTATCAATCCCTACGGCTACAAACTGCACGTGCATGTCTACCAATACCTTACCAATCGCTTTCTGATGCAGCACATTGACGAATTCCGCAGGCCCAATATCCACGGCCTGCCTATGCAATTTTTTCTGCTGCTATTGGTCTTGACGCTGGTTGGAATCTTGGCCGCCCGCGCCAAGCTGGGCTGGGCGGAATGGCTGCTGATCCTGTTCAGCTCAGGGTCCGGGCTCTACGCCGCGCGCAATATCCCCGTGGCCGCCATGTTGCTTACCATGATTGCCGCGCCCCTGTTCTCCCGAGCTTCCGTAGGATCTTCGGGGCCATTCTCCAGGCTGCGAGCGTTTTCCAGCCGAATGGACAATCTGGAGATTGAACTACGCTGGCACGCCTGGCCGATCCTCGCGGTCCTGCTCACGACTGCCTCCTGTTTTCACCAGGGCACGCTCTTCGGCACCCCGGTGATGAACGCGCATTTTGACGCTACACGCTTTCCCGTGCAGGCGGTGGATTGGTTAGAACAACGCGGCAATCGCGAGCCGGTCTTCACCCTGGACTCCTGGGGCGGCTACCTGATTTACCGCCTATATCCAGGAACCAAGGTCTTCGTCGATGACCGTCACGATTTCTACGGTGAACCGTTCGTGAGGGACTACTTGCAGCTCTTGCATGTTGAGCCAGGCTGGAACCAGGTCCTCGACCAGTTAGGGGTGAACCTTATCGTCGTCCCCGCCAAGTCGAAGCTGGGGGATCGACTTCAGCAAGCGCCAGGGTGGAAACCCATTCACCAGGATGAGGTGGCGAACATATTTGAGCGATCGCGAGGAAGGTTTCCCGGAGCGAAATACAGAGATCCTTGGCTTCGTGTGGACATTGGTTCTTTGCGGGCTATCAGCGCGTATCGATGTTGAATCCCAGAATCGCATTCACCTCGACCGGTTCGTTTCCGCGCATGGCGGGGCGGAATTTCCAGCTGTGGAGTGCCGCTATGACTTTAGAGGTCATTTCTGGGGGGCCCGGCTCGAGCGTATGTAAATTCTGTAGCAAACCGGAGCGATCGAGCACGCAGGCCACGATCAGCCGCGAGTGCGTCAAACCGGCGGGGAGATTGGTGGTCATGGGGTCGGGGGCGGTCAATTCCTCGGCGTGAGCGTGCTGAGCCGAGGTCGGGTCGGCATACTGCAACACGGCCGGGCCCAAACTGGTGGGAATATAGATTGTGAAATTGTCGCCTGGCAACGCTCCGTAAAAGTTAAACGCGCCTCCTGAGCGTGAAGTCCCGAACACTACGACATTCGGGCCGCTGCGGGTGGCTCGAGTTCCCGAATTTGCCGGCAAACTGGGCGGGTCCGCGTTGCCGCCGAAGCTGGGCAGGGTGATGGTGCCTCCCCCGTAGACCGACACGCCCGGGGCTGCTGCCGGGCCGTTGGTGCCATTGCCGGTGCCGCCCGGGCCCACGTAAGGTGAAATTCCGTCCTTGGCATTCGATCCTGAACCATGTCCGGTACCGGCTTTTCCAGCTCCGGAACCTTCGCCCACTAGGCCGCTTCCCGGACCTGCGCCGCGTCCAATGCCGTTGCCGCCACCGGAGCCGCCGAGTCCAGTTTTAGCTCCTCCGGCCGGTGACATAGCCAGCGAGCCCGTGCCGCCGCTGCCCGGCACGCCAAAGCGCGATCCCGGCTGGCTGGAGATCACCACCCCAGCCTTATCGCCACTCGTACCGCCGCCACCTTTCGGCGGGGAAACGACCGATCCTCGATCGAGCGCTTCGCCCAGGCCACCGCCTGACTGGCCACGCCCCCTTCCGGTCAGAGAGTTGCCGCCACTGACGGTAGGCGGAGGCGGAACCACGTCCGTCGCCGCGCCCACCGATCCGCCTGCCGCTCTACGTCCGCCGTTAGCGAGCGGATTGCCGCTGCCCAGACTGGGGGGAGGAGGAACGATATTATTAGCCTCGGCCAAACCACCGGGTGTCTGTCGGCCGGCCATACCGCCTCCCACCTCGACCGGCGGTGGAACAATCTGCTTTTCAATGTCGGTTATCTGTGTGCCCGCTATCGATGTACTCTCGCGCGTCACACGACTGGGAGGCGGTGCAATTACGCTGGGCTGGGGCAGCGACAGACGCGACGTAATAGAAGTCGTATTCACTGGAGCCGAGACCGGTGGAGGCACGACATTCGCCGCCGGAGCCGGCGCGGCCCGCACTCCTGCAATATCACGCTGCACGCTGGGCGGAGGCGCCACGACACCGCTGTTGACCCCGGACAAGGCCTGCATCTTCTCCCTCGCGACATCCGGCGGAGGCGCAACAATCGGGTTATTGAGCGCCGCCGCCGGATGCATCTTGTCCCGAGAGACGTTCGGAGGGGGCGCGATGACCAAGTTGTTCAGCGCTGCGGCGGCGTGGATCTTATCCCGAAAAACGTCCGGGGGTGGCGGCACGGGAGAAGCTTGAGGCATTGCCGGCAGGGAAGAGCGCAGGCCGGAAGCCGGCGGCGGCCCCGGAATTCGTTTAATCGTCAGCAGGTTTGTCGGAAAATCCGATTTGGGCAGGTTGATCTTGGGTACATCGACAACTCTTTCCGTGAGCGAATCGCCGCGTGCCACGCGAATTGTCTGGGTGCGGTGATAACCTTCATGTCCACCGGCGCGCCCCGATTTCCCACTTTTGGCTCCTCCGTTGTCTGCGGTTTGCGGCAGCTCTTCGCCAGAAAAGTAAATAACGTCGTACTTGGGCTGAGGCAGGGGAGTGTAGGGCTGGAGACTGGCCAGCTTGCCTGGCAACACAATCGCCGCCACCAGCAATACCGCCTCCAAGACCCACGCGGCCGCCATGCCCGGAAAAGGGAGCCCACCGCGTGCCTCGCCCGCCAGCCGTTTCGGAGAACGGTGCAGGGCGGGGCCAATGGCGCTGACAAATTCCCGCCACGGTGAGGACCACTCGATCAGCAACCGTGGTGGTTCGGGCATGCCGACAGCCTGTTGGGTAGCTTCTTTCATGCCCTCACTTGGTCCTTCCCGAATTCAATGTCGATCTTGTCCCCAACGATGGTCCCTGTCTGGCGCACCACGCTAGAGGGCAATTCCAGAACCGTGGCTGCGTTCAGGCGAAGCGCTGCCAGACGCCATGGCCGCAGTTGCTCTTGGATGTGCACGATGACTCGATCTCCATTCAAGTAAACCACATCAATGGGAAAGCGCATTCCCAGCGTGTGTACGCCGCGGCAGGGCACAATCCAGAGCCCCTTTCCGGCGGGAAAATTGGAGGCATCGGTTCCCATCAATCCTCGTAGCCGCGACCAATGCGTGTCGGCAACCTCGAGATCGGTAGCGAGGTAGGCTTGCCGAGTGCGATTGTAGGCACGGGTTCTTATAGCCGATGCAGGCATCACAACTCCTGTATCCGACAGCTCGAGCAAACCTACTTCACTGGCCGGGAAGCAAAGTGCGAAGTAACTGGATCACAGCCGGCCCCAAGGTTACGAAGAACAAGGAGGGGAGGACGAACACAACCAGCGCAGGAACCATTTTAATGGTAGTTTTGGCCGCTTGCTCCTCTGCCCGCTGCCGTCGCTCCGTGCGCAGAGAATCGGAGTGCACGCGCAGGGCCTGGGTGACGCTAGTGCCGAACCGGTCCGTCTGGATCAGCACGCCAACCAGAGCTTTAATGTCGTCTACTGCGGTGCGGTCCGCCAAATTCCGCAGCGCTTCCGGGCGGGGCTTACCGGCACGCATTTCAAGATTGACGAGGTGCAACTCGTCGCTCAGGTCGGGGTGCGCGTGCTGCAAATCCTCGCCGACCCGCGACAACGCCTGTTCCAGCGACAGGCCTGCGTCCACGCAGATCACAGTAAGGTCCAGCGCATCAGCCAAACCCAGCCGGATGCGACGCTGCCGAGCCTTGATCTTCTGCTTCAGAAAGAACTGGGGCAGCAGGAACCCCAGTCCTACGCCTCCAATCAGGAAAGACAAGAATGAATCGGTTCCGCCGGCCACAATCACCGCCACGGCCAGGCCCAACAGCGCGCCAACCAAACGCGAGGCAAAGTAGTGAGTTATGTGACGCGGTTCGCGATAGCCGGCCTGCATCAGCAGCACGCGTGTTTTGGAGGCCTCCGAAGGAGACAGGGGAAGCGCCTTGCTGAGAGGGTCCAGCACCTCTTGAATACGCTGCTTGATCCCAGGTTTCTCCGGTTCCGCCTGTTTTTGCCAGCCCAGGGCCCGCAGGCGCGCGCCCAGGGCCGAGAAGGGAATCGCCACCGCCGCGCCAAACGCGAATATGGCGATGGTGATCGTCAGGAAGACAATGAGGGCGAGGGCAAGTGTCATGCTCTATACCTGAATCTGAATAATCCTGCGAATGACGAAGTAGCCGATCGTCTGCAAGGTGATGCCGATCACCAGTAGGGCATGCCCGATGGGGTCGGAGAACAAGGGCTCAACAAAACTCGGATTCATGATTCGCATCAGGGCGACCACAAGCGGCGGAAGCCCCATCAAAAGCGCCATGGTCAGGCGGCCCTGGGCCGTATAGACCCGGACCTGACGCAGGATCTTGAACCGCTCCCGGATCACATACGACAGATTATCAAGGATTTCGGCCAGGTTGCCGCCGGTCTCCCGCTGCAACATTACGGCGGTAATAAAGAATTTCACGTCGACCAGCGGAACCCGTTCCGTCAGGTTGATCAGGGCGTCGCGTACCGGGAGTCCGAACTTCTGTTCTTCAAAGAGCTTTCGGAACTCGCCTGAAATCGGCTCGGCAATTTCGTTGGCAATCAACTCCAGCGCGGTAGTAAAGGCATGACCGGCACGGACGGCGCGTGCCAGGGTGTCGATTGCCTGCGGGAAAAGTTCCTCGAATTTGTCGAAGCGCTTGGTACGCAAGTGAGTGGCATAGGCATAAGGCAGAAAAAAGCCCATCAGAACGCCCGCCCAGCCCAGAACTGGCATCTTGCTCCACAGAATCACCACCACCGCCAGCACAATCGCGCTCAAGGCGGAGAGCATCAGGAAATTGCCCGCTCGAATCTGGATATCCGCCTGGGAAAGCAGCTTCTGCAGCGAGGAAACGCGCGCGGACTTGCGCAGCAGCGTATCGAGAGCAGGAATCTCGCTGAGCATTTCGTCGCGCAGAATCGCCAGTTCTTCGGTGGGCTCGCGCTCAGCGGCCTTTTGCACGGTAGTCAGGCGATCGCGCAACAGGCGTGCCCGCGAGCGGCGCTCATCCAGCAACGAGCCGCCAGTGAACACCGCCAGCGTCACCACGACAAAAACCAGGATGGCAATGCCGGTTAACATCCTTGTATCCCTAAACCTCCATCCGTGATTCGAACATAGCGGCCCGCAGCCGGCATCCGGATGTAGCCAGGCGGTCGGCGAAATGCGGGCGGATACCGGAAGCCTTGAACGCGCCGCGGACCTTTCCGCTCTCGTCCAGCCCGCGTCTCTCAAAGCCGAAGATGTCTTGCATCAGCACCACGTCGCCTTCCATGCCGGTGATCTCGGAGATGGTAATCACTTTTCGCGTGCCGTCCGACAGGCGGGCGATTTGCACGACGGCATGAACCGCCGAGCAGATCTGCTGCCGGATGGCCCGCTCCGGGATGTTCAGATTCGCCATCAGGCACATGTTCTCGATACGGGCCAACGCGTCACGTTGCGAGTTGGCGTGCACCGTGGTCAGCGAACCTTCATGGCCTGTATTCATGGCCTGCAACATGTCGAAAGCTTCTTCCGCGCGCACCTCGCCCACCACGATGCGGTCCGGACGCATACGCAAGCAGTTGATCACCAGTTGCCGCTGTCGAACCGCGCCTTTGCCCTCAATGTTCGGGGCGCGAGTTTCCAGGCGCACGACGTGTTCCTGCTTCAGCTGCAGTTCGGCGGCGTCTTCAATGGTAACGATGCGTTCGGTAGTGGGAATATATCCCGAGAGTACATTTAACAGAGTCGTCTTGCCGGCGCCGGTGCCGCCTGAAATCAGGATATTTAGCTTGCCCTTTACCATGGAGGAAAGCAATTCCAGCATGGGTTCGGTTAGAGTTTTGTTCTCGATCATGTTGCGGGCGGTCAGGGGATCCCGTCCAAACCGGCGGATCGACAGGCAGGGCCCATCAATGGCCAAGGGCGGAATGATGGCGTTCACGCGAGAACCGTCCGTCAGACGCGCATCCACCATGGGCGAAGACTCGTCCACGCGCCGCCCCACCTTGGAGACGATGCGATCAATGATCTGCATCAGGTGGGAGTCATCCTTGAAACTCAGGCCGGTAAGCTCCAGCTTGCCGTTGCGCTCTATGTAGACGCGATTGAAGCGGTTCACCAGGATGTCGGAGATGGTGGGGTCTTTGAGAAGCGGCTCCAAGGGCCCAAGGCCGAAAATTTCATCCAGAATTTCCCGGGACAGCCGCTCGCGCTCGGCAAAGCTGAGCGGCACCGCCTCGCTGTTGACGGTATTGCGGATCACGATCAGCACTTCTTCGCGAGCCGCGTCGCCGGGCGTCTTACCCAATTTTTCTAGATTCAAACGGTCAAGAATCTTGCGATGCAGATCCGCTTTGACCTGCTGGTACTCGCTCCGTTCGAAGGTTTGCAAATTTCCCATGAGTATCCTTTAAACCGTTTTAAACAGCGACCAGGCCGTTCGCTTTGCCTCCTCGTCGTGTTGGGTGAGGATAGTGGCCAGGGCGGTGAAGGAACGGGCAATTTCCGTATGATTCTGCGACATCAACGGGATGCCCCGATCGATCGCCGAGGAAACCGCGAAATACTGGTTAGGAATCTTCCACAATAACTTGGTTCCGGCGGCCGCTTCGGCATCGGCCTCGGTAAAACCGGGAACCTTGCGGAAACGGTTCAGCACCAGCCGCACTCGCTCGCGCCCGCCGGTTTCGCCCAGGTACTGTAGCACCCGAGCCGCACTCCAGAGTGATGCCACATCGGTGTGCCCTACCAGCAGCACCGTCTCCGACAGGTTACATACCAGGCGGGTTGCGCCATCCAGCCGGCTCGAGGTGTCCACCACGATGTAATGATAGTGGTTGACCAACATGTCGAAAAGGCGCGCAAACTCGGCTGTCGACGGCTCTGCCGTTGCCGGGATGTTGGTGCCGGCCAGCAGCTGCAAACCGCCGGTCTGCCGGGTCATGAAGCTTTCCAGCAGGGAACTGTCCAGGCGGTGCAGGTTGCGAATCGCATCGGCTACGGTAAACAGCGGCTTCAAGTTGAGGTGGAGAGCCGCGTGTCCGAGCGGCGCCAGATCTATCAGGGCCACATTGCCGTGGGCAGCCTGCAGGGCCAACGCCAGATTGACAGCCACCGTCGTCGCACCACTGCCGCCTTTCGCGTTGACGACGGTAAAAACCTTGCCCCGCGAACCTTCCCGGCGGGTTTTGCGTTGGGCGGTGGTCAACCTGACAAAGGCTTCCAGCAGGTCGGTGGTAGTTGTCGGGCGTTCAATGAACTCGCGCGCGCCGGCCCGCATGGCGCTCACGATCACTTGCGGTTGCTCCATGTTGCCGATCGCGAACAGCGCACATTCCGGCATTTCCTGATGTAACAATTCGATGGCCCGCAGCGCTAAAACAGAGTTGTCGGAGGGAATGTCCACCAGCACAACGTCGGCATTTGCCGACTGCACCCGGCGCACCACCGGATCAGCGGTGGCCACCGGGAAATTCGCGCAGGTGTGGACGGTTCGCGCCACACTCGTGCCGTCCACCAGCACCTGTAAAACCGCCCGTTGTTCGCTGTCCGGGGCAACGATGACTACCGAGAGTTCTGGCATGGCCGCACTGCTATTTCCAACATCCTTAAAGATAACCCACTCTGGCAAAGAAAGAACCCCCTTTTCGCAGGCCCTGTCCCTTGCCGATTACTCATTTACTTGCCGCCGGATGGCTTCTTCCCGTCAAACTTATCATTATTCAGGAGCGGTTCCGGATTCTTGGGGCCCGCCGGGGGCGCGCTGCTGGGAGAAACGCGCCGCGCCGTGCACAGCACCATTAATTCCGCATTGCTTTTGTGTTTGCTCGTGCTCTTGAAAAAATTACCCAGGATTGGGATGTCGCCCAACCCGGGAATCTTATTTACAATGTTGGTCACGCGGTTATCCATCAGGCCGGCGATCACGAAGCTTTGTCCATCCTGCAATTCAAATTCAGTATCCGCCCGCCGCGTGCTCAAAGCCGGTACGGTTAAGCCCTGAATGGTGAGCCCGTTGGCGAAGTCCAGCGTGCTCACCTCCGGCACTACTCGCAAGTGAATATTGCCGTTGGGGGTGATGACCGGGGTAAATTTCAGCCGGACACCGAATTCCTTGAAGGAGATGGTGACCGCCGTAAAACCTTGTCCCGGCTGCACGATGGGGAAGGGGAACTCGCCACCGGCCAGGAAGCTCGCCTCTTTGCCGTTCACGGCAATCAGGTTCGGCTCGGCCAGAATTTGCAGCAGATTCTTGGTCTGCAAGGCCTTGATCACGGCGCCTACGTGAGTGTCGGGACGAAAGAGAAAAACATTGAGCATGTCGCTGATTGAGACACTGCTCGAAAAAGGTGCGCCGGATGGAGAAGGGACCGTGTCGCTGATGTTTCCAAGCTTAGGGGCGGAGAACTGCCCGGTTGTGGTACTGCCGATCGTGTTAGTAATGCCGGTGCTGAACAGATTGGCGCCCAGTTCCGCCAGGGCCGAGCGATCAACTTCCGCAAACTTGACCTCCAGCAGCACTTCCTGTGCGCCTACCGGGCCAAAGGTCAGAACGTTGACAACTTTGCTGGAATACGCTTCGGCAATCATGCCCGCGCGCTTGGCCACGTCTTCCGTGGAAACGTGGCCAGAGATCACAATCGCGTTACGGGACGGCGAAACATTGATCTGTTCGTCCGGGAAAACCCGGTGTTCGTCCTCGGCTGCGGCAGTGATATCGACGTCGACCCGCAGGTCAAAGCTTCGCGAACGCTCCGCCAGATCCCAGATCAGAAGGGAAACTTCGCCCGGCGCTCGGCCGTGCACCAGGATTTGCGTCGGCGTAACGACCATTGCGTCGGCGACCGTGTCGTCGGTGACCGAGACCCGCTTCAGCCGCTCGGTAACATTGATCAGCAGCGACTTGCCGACCATTACGCGCAATGGCGCCGCGCCGGTCGGCTCCTTCTGCGGGGTTAGCGCGCTAGAGGGAGGTGTTGTTTCGTTCTGAGCCGCAGGCGAAGCGGCGGCTGGATTGTTAGCCGGTTCAGCGCCTTGCGGGGAAGGCGGAGCGCCCTGTGGCGGGTTGCCCTGGTTCTGTGCCATTCCGGCTGTCGCTAGGAGGAGTAGACCTGCCGTAAGAACCTTCCCGCCCACCATCATCTTCATCTGTCTCCGCAAAATTCCCCTTTTTACTCCCGCTGGACTTAACCGGGATTATTGCTCGAACTTGACACTGTCCTTCTTGTTTCCCTTAATCACTTCAATGCTGTAAACGGGGGGCGCCGGAGGCGGCTGGTTCATTAGAGCACGTTTGATCTTCGGCATTTTCATGACGGCGGGAGTAGGAGAGGGGGCGACGCCGGTATAGAGAGTCGTGTTGCGCACCGACGGAAGTTTTTGTTGGAACGTATCGAGTGGGTTACGCAGCGCCAGTTGAATTTTTCCGTCCTGGCTCGCGAGCGTCAATTTCTGGGCATCTTCCGGCGAGACCAGCAAGGTGATCACCGGTACAGTTTGGGGTTCTCCCGCCGTGCTACGTTCCAGTTTCTGACCCGCGGCCAGCACGGCGATATTCTCCAGTACGGTTGTGGTTTGCGATTCGGGGCTTCCCAGCGGATTCCCGGTCAGAAGCACATCGACGCGTGTGCCCGGCATCACAAAACCGGCAACCGACACCACTTCATTCACCCGCACCGAAACTGCCCGCATCCCTGGCGGAATGAGCGCGGGCATACCGGACCCGGCATTCTCCGCCGCCAACTTATTGGGCAAAATGAACTCGCCCTTGACAATCGGCAGTACGACCCCGCGTCCCACCAAGTGCGTCTTCCCGCGGAAGACATTGGCCGGCAAATCCTCCGGAGGAAGCTTCACAATTTTCACATCGCGCTCTTCAATTTTCGCCCCGACCTGAATGTCGCTCGCGGCGAGGACAACGTCCACCCCAACCTGCCGGGGGCCCGCGGTCCTCGCCTGTAGAGTGCGGTACACGGTGAAGCTCAACAGGCCTCCCAGGGCCACCGCTACGATGCCGATCAGCAGAAGTCTAGTGCGATTCATGGCGGCTCCTCATCAGGAAATTCCAAAATCGAATGGTCGACAAGCGAGACTCGAGGAGATCGCTGTTCACACCAACTCTCTCCTCAGCGGAAGTGAGGACAAGCATCTCTTTGTCCAGTATTTCCGGATAATTGACGCGAATGATATCAGACCCCCTCGTCCTAGGGTCAAACCTATTGGGTCGATCTGGCGACCGAGGAGAGCACTGGCTTGGCTAACCGACCGGTCACGCGCACCGTGTCGATAGCGATTGCCGTAACCGGCGTCGGCTGCAAGGCGGACTCGGTGATATCTTGTCTTTGATCCTCGTCCCGGGACCTGCTCATCCGGGAATCCAGGGTGTTGAGCCGCTTTCCAAACTGGAGGGTGGGGAACAACCCCGAGTGCGCTTTCGCGCCAGCCCGACTCCAGCCTATGAATCAATATCTTGAATGGAAACGACGAAGCACCAGACACTCCGTACATATTAACGCGAATTGCTGCCCAACGGAGCGCGAATCGAACAAAACTGACCGTTCTCCGATCCGGTGCCAGGCTTTGGCTGTTCTGAGACTTGCGGCATTCGGAAGTGATGCCAGGCGGGCGCGCGCTCGTTGCCTTAGCTCAGCCTGTCTGAGTGAAGATCGAAAACTGGGTCCTACGCCGGATGTGTTTCGGGGGATTACGTCGTGGCCCCTCTACTGAAGCGCACTCGCTACGTTGGAGAATACAGTGTTGGTTTGGGTGCCAATCAGTCGAACGGTGCCAACCACGAGTACCAGAATCACCGCGAGCATTACTGCATACTCGGCAATGTCCTGACCCAGATCGTCTCTCCATAGCTCAAGGAAAAAGGTGGTCATATCGCCCCCCAAACTGGCACTATAGCATAGCGAACTTTTCTAAAGGGATCCGCCACTTGGAAACGGGGTGGAAGGGGACAGATGGTTTTCTCCCAAACCGTCGAGGGAGTTATGCGTCGGTTGCGCAATCCACTTGCAATTGCTCTGGTCGCCGTTACCTTTCGACTCATACTCATTGGCCCGGTTTGGCTAGGTCCGATGAATCCGTACCCGAACCAGCCATTCACCAAGAACGAGCCCAGTCATATTGCCGCTCACATCGCGCGTGGGGAGGGTTTCGCATCACCGTACACTGATCTGCCGACACCGACTGCCCAGCAACCGCCTCTATATCCCTTGTTCCTAGCCGTGATCTTTAAGCTGTTTGGCATCTTCTCGCGCATGTCGCTCTGCGTGATCGTCGGCGCCAATGCTGTAACCGGAGGGGTTGTCGCGCTCTTGCTTTATAGGGTAGCGCTAAAATATTTCTCACAGACTGCAGCCCTCGTTGCTGCCTGGATGTGGGCTGTTTTGCCGCCCACCGCGCTTACCGACCTTGCGCTTTGCCATTACAGTTTCTCGACGCTTGCGGTTCTCAGCTGGCTTTTGCTTATCCCGGATATGTCAGCACGGACTCGAGATTGGATGCTCCTTGGCATAGCTGTAGGAGTTGCCTTGCTTTTGAATCCGATGCTGGTCCTGCTCATTCCAGCAAGCGCTCTGTGGCTTTTGCCAAGGAAAGGGTTCGTGGCGATCATGCTGGCGATGACAGCCCTGACGCTTGCTCCCTGGTACGTTCGCAACTACCGCATGCTCGGCTCCTTCTATCCCTGTCTGCGGGACAATCTCGGGCTTGAGCTATACATCGGGAATCATGCGGGCATGTCGGGAATCTACGACTACTTCACAGGTGAATCCCCTTACCGAAGCCGCCAGTTGACAGAATGGGGCGAAGCGAGGTTCATGGCAGCACGGCAGCGCGAGGCCATGGTCTACATTGTTTCGGCGCCGGAAGATTTTCTCCTGCGCGCAGCCAAACGATTGGAGGATTTCTGGCTGCATCCCTGGCCGTTCGTGTACTTCACTCTGATCGGATTAGCCCTTTGGGGATTCAGGCAAGCCCCACAACCCTTTGCTGCGTTCACTGCCGTGCTGTTCCTTATCTATCCGGTGGTGTTTTACGTGACCCAGACTTCATGGGCGACCAGCTACCGCCATCCCATTGAGCCGCTGCTTCTTTTGATGGCGGCAGTGCCAGTAGAAAGGATAATTCACAGACTGAGGGAACAGCCATGACTCCCATCGCGATTCACTGTACTCGGGAGCCGTGGTGGGCACTCCACAATACTCTTGAACTCTCATCCATCTGCCCGTCTGCGGGTCTTGCACGAGGCGTGGGCGTCGAGCGGCTGCGAACGGAAAACGATCAAATCAAAACGGGTTGGCTACGCTCTTTTCCCGATAGGCAACCTTTCTCGTCAGCAGCACTACAAGCATGGGCAAGTAGATGAAAATTACCGTCCAGCGTCCAACCTGGTTGAAGCTCTGTGGATAGTGATACCAGCGCCAGATCCCTGCTCCCCAACTCAGCGCCGCTGTAAAGAGTAATTCGCGTCGCGACTTGGGAATCAGCCACAGGATCAGGGAATCAAAGAACCACCGCTCGGGCACCATGGCGGCCAGCAACAGCAGCCAGGCATCACGTTCGCGATAGTGAACCAGCGCCAGTGCCAGCAGCGGTCCGGGCAGCACCAGCAGGGGAATGAAGTGCTGATAATTTCCCAACTGCTTCCACCAGCCGAGCGGCCAGCTGGGCATCAGGACCAGGCTGAGCAACAGCCAGACTAGGCAGGCGATAATCCCTTTGCGGCTCAGGTGCGTTGCCGCAACCGGAAAGCCGACTTGTGGTTTGGCCAGTGTCACCGGCAATAGCAGCGGAAAGAAAGCGCTTGCCGTGATCAGCGGCGACCACTGCGCGGTCAACATCGACCCCCAGTAAGGATAAGCAAGAAAAACAAATAGGCGCTTATAGCCGTAACCTGTCAAGCCGAAAGCCAGCAGCCCCGAACTGATGCCGAAAAATATTCCGGCCGCGATCTCCGGCGTCATCCTCACAAAAGGCAGCCCAAACAGAGCCGCCGTCATCGGGTATTGTTGGAGTGCGGTATCGTAAGGATTACGGCGTGCCAGCAGATGTTGAGCCCCTCGTATCGCCCATTGGAAATCGGCCGCGTCCTGGTGAAACCTGTGCAGCAAGTACCAGCAAAACAGCCCGCTGGCTATCCCAATTGCGAGGGAGACCGCAATACGCCGGTGCATATGAGCTTCGCTTGCCGCCTCAGTTGTAACATGAGCATGGTGGCATCCAAACACCACGTCGGCGGGGCGGGTTAAGACTCTTTGAAGAATCCCAAGAGGACACCCTTGCAATCACTGTGAACAGTTTGGCGAAGAGACCTGAACTCGCATTGCTGCTCGCTCTCGTCGCGGCTGGCAGCGCTTGGTTTTTCACCAACCATGTTCTCGTCGCTTACGAGATAAGCGAATCCGCTGTGAAAGGCCTTCCGCGGGGGAATCTTTCCGATCTTTACCCGCGCTGGCTGGGCGCGCGCGAGTTGTTGCTGCATGGACGCGATCCTTATAGCCGCGAGATCACCCGCGAAATTCAGGTCGGCTATTACGGAAGGCAGGTCGATCCCACCCGCCCCCATGACCCCAAAGACCAGCAGGGCTTCGCCTATCCTCTCTATGTTGTGTTTCTGCTTGCCCCCACCGTGCGCTTGCCTTTCCGCGAGGTGCAGCTCGGTTTCCGTTGGCTCTTGGTCATTCTTACCGGCTCATCTGTCCTCTTATGGCTGCGCGCGCTCCGATGGCGGCCTTCTCCCGGCATCGCGGCGGCTTGGATAGTAGTAACCCTGGGCTGTTTCCCAGCGATCCAAGGTCTCAAGCTGCAGCAGTTGAGCCTGCTGGTTTGCGCGCTGCTGGCCGCCTGCGCGGCCGCCGTGGCAAGTGGCGCACTCCTTCTTGCCGGTATTCTTCTGGGTTTGGCTACGATCAAGCCACAATTAACGGCGATTCTTGCCGGCTGGCTGCTGCTCTGGGCGATTGCCGAATGGAGCTCGCGAAAGCGGGTGGTCGTCAGCTTTGCTGTGACGATGGCAATCCTGTTGGCGGGTTCGGAAATCCTGCTCCCCGGCTGGGTGGCTCGTTTCCGCGCTGCCGCGGCTGATTACTGGCAGTACACCGGAGGAGGGAAGTCCGTCCTCGACGTAGGGTTGAGTACGGCCCTGGGCAAACCGATCGCCGTCATTCTCGTGATCGTGCTTGCAGTTTTGTGCTGGCGAGTTCGTCGGGAACCGGCTGACAGTTCCGTTTTCGCCTGGATGCTGGCGCTCGTGCTGGCCGTCACCCTCGTCGTGATTCCGACCTTCGCTCTCTATAACCAATTGCTCCTGCTCCCCGCATTCATGCTGGTTGTTCGCTCTCTCCCTGAGCTGTGGGGAAAGGGAAGGATGGCTCGTTTTCTTGCGGCGATAACCGGCGCGGCTATCCTTTGGCCCTGGGTCACCGCCGTGCTGGCCGATCTTGCGCTGCTAGGGCTGCCCCATGAACTCGTTCTCAAGACCTGGGCCGTGCCCTTGTATCCCAGCTTGGCGATTCCCGTGACCGTGCTGGGGCTGCTCGCAGTCTGCGCTGGGCCGATCTTGGCCAATCGCCCGCTCTCGAGCGCTCCGTCTCGGCCTCAAGGAGTATTGCAATGATCGAAGGCCACGGGTTACTCTTCTGCACCCTGTCTTACGGAGGACGCGATGAATCTGAAGATAGATACGAGAACAACCGAGGGCGTAACGGTAGTCTCTTGCGCCGGCCGGATTGTCTTCGGGGATGAGGCCTCCGCGCTCCGTTCGGAATTGAAAACAATCCTGAATAGCAGCAAGAAAGTCGTTCTCGACCTTTCCGAAGTCAGTTACATCGATAGTGGCGGCCTGGGCACCCTGGTTGGCGTATACTCTTCAGCGCGCAGTGCAGGAGCCGACATCAAACTCGCTGGCCTGGGCCAGCGCGTGCGGGATGTCCTGCAGATTACCAAGCTCGTCACCGTGTTTGAGGTGTACGATAACGCGCAAAAGGCACGCGCCGCTTTCCGCTGACGTCGCTAAATACCGGTTCAATGCGCGCGATACCGGGCGGACCTTCGTAGCCGACTCCCCACCGCCCTCAGCTCCGGCCGTGGCCTCGCTGTTAGGAGCAGCATTAGTTCCGCATGGCCTTCGCACCGACTTCGAAGCTCACCACCGAGTCCGGCTCGGGCGTATTTCCCAGCCTGGTACTTGTACAGGGAGAAGAGCAGCGCTTGATCCCGCTCAAACACAGCCCTTTCAGTGTGGGACGCAAGGTGGACAAGGATCTGGTCATCGCCGATCCCCGGGTTTCGCGCGATCACGCTAAAATCGTTTCGGAAGACGGGGTTTTCTTCCTCATCGACGAAGGCAGCAAGCACGGCACATTCGTCAATGGCCAACGCGTCCAGCGCCAAAAGCTCGAACGCAATGACCGGCTGGAGTTCGGCGTTCGTGACGGGGCCTACGTCGTCTTCCATCCCCAGCACCCGACCTCCAACACTGCCCGCGAGTTCTTGAGCCAGATCTCAGGCTTGCAGATCTCCACCGACACCACGGATCTGGAAAAGCTGACCATGTTCCTGGAAGCGGCGCGCAAGCTGAACACCACTGGCGTTCTGGATGAAATCTTGGTCACCTTGGTCGAGACCACGCTGAAACTCACGCGTGCCGAGCGCGGCTACGTATTTCTCAAGTCGGAAGAGGGAGCCCTGCGCCTGGCCGCTGGTCGCAACTCTAAGGGCGAGCCGCTTCTCGACGACAAAACGATTTCCCATTCGATCCTCGAGGAAGCTGTCAATTCCGCCTCCGAGTACCTGGTCACCGACACCAGCCAGTCTTTGGATCTGGCCGCACGTCGCAGCATCATGGCCTACGATTTGCGCACCGTCATCTGCATTCCTCTGCGAAAGCCGCAGATCCAAACCCGACGGGAACCGGTTACCAGCGAGACGGCGCCTTCAACAGGCGGCGAGATCATGGGCGCCTTGTATGTGGACTCTCGCTTCGCCACACGCGATATCTCCAGTGTCAGCCACGACATCCTGCGCGCCGTCGCAACCGAAGCCGCTTCCCTGGTCGAGAATGCCCGCCTGGTGCAGGCGGAGGAAGCTGCTCGCCGCTACCAGCAGGAGTTAGCCATCGCTTCGGCCATGCAGCAGCGGCTCATGGAAGTCCATATCCCTGAAGTGCCTTTCGCGCGGGTAAACGGCCGCAATTTGCCTTGCAAAGAAATTGGCGGCGACTTTTTCGACGCCGTTAGCACGAAAGATTATTTTGCCGTCGCTGTCGCCGATGTGTGTGGCAAAGGAGTCTCCGCCGCTCTGCTGGCCAACACCCTCCAGGGAATGATCTATTCCCACCTCGTGGCTCGCATGCCTTTGGCAGAGATTGTGGCCGCGGTGAACCTCTTCTTTACCCAAAAACATCTAGGGGAAAAGTACGCCACCGTGGTCATTGCCCGAATCACCCCTGATGGGGAACTGGAATACGTCAATTGCGGACATGTGCCGCCCCTGCTGATTTCCAATCACCAGGTCACGCGTCCCGAGAAGGGTAATTTGCCGGTAGGCTTGCTGGCAGAAGCCACTTACGAAAGCGGAACCTGCCGCCTTCAACCCGGCGACCGTCTGCTCATTGTGACCGATGGGGTAACCGAGGCAGAAAACGCCCGCGGCGATTTTTTTGAAAACGAGAGGCTCGAAAAGGTCGCCAGCACAAGTTCCTCGTTCGAAGACATCTTGAGTTCGGTGGCGAATTTCTGCGGCGGAACTCCGCTCACCGACGACTGCACCGTGGTCGAACTGGTCTACACCGGGTAGTGGCAAGAGTCCGTATCAGCGCACGTCTGCCGTGCTTCTCCTGAAATCTCTTGCTCTTGCCCCTGGTCATTCCGAGCTGGTTGCGGCCAGTGAGGATGAGGAATCTCCCTTTTTACAGACCGCTTCCATGCAGTCTTTTTGTCCCGAGCGGCACTAGGACTTCTGATTCTGGGAAAGCTTGGTGAGGAATTCGGTTACCTCTACGGAATTCCAATCCACCGGCCCGATGAACTTGCGCCGGACGACACCGCTGCGGTCAATGATGTAGGTCTCGGGCCATCCTGAAGTCCCATAAAGCCTGCTGCTCTTCTGGTCGGGATCGCGGACAGTAAGAAAAGGAACGCCGTGATCTTTCAGGAAACGGTGATAGGCATCGCCATCTACGTCAATGCTGACGCCGACCACCGTCACGCCTTTCGCCTTCATTCGTTCGCTCATGCCGATCAAAGACGGAATTTCTTCCACGCACGGCGCGCACCAGGTCGCCCAGAAATTAAGCACGACGATTTGGCCGTGGAGCTCGCTGAGGGAGACTTTGCGATCAGCGTCTTGGACGGTGAAATCAGGTGCGTTGGTGCCAATCCGAGGCGGACGCGAGCCTGTGTAGCAGCCTACTGACAGAAGAAGAACAACCATTGGGATGGGGGAAAGAAACCTTCTCACACAGATATAATAACGAATTCGGCCTAGGGTGAGGCGAGAAACTGTGCCGCCGGAAGTGTCCATCATCGTGCCCGCACGCAACGAAGAGGCCTGCCTGGGCAGGTGCCTCGACTCACTGACCCGGCAGAAGGAGGTGGTTTTCGAAGTGCTGGTGGTAAATGACGGCTCGACCGATGGCACGCGAGCGATCGCCTTGTCGTTTCCCCGGGTGCGAGTCGTGGATGCTCCCCCTCCTCCTTCGGACTGGAACGGGAAGAGCAACGCCCTAGCGGCCGGCGCCAGAGAGGCGGAGGGCGAGTGGCTGCTTTTTACCGATGCCGATACGGTCCACCGGCCGGGCTCTCTGGCCTCGAGCCTGCGCGAGGCTAAGCAAAATGGAGCGGCACTCGTTTCCTATTCTCCCGAGCAGGAGGTTCACGGATTCTGGGAAAAGGCAGTTATGCCGGTGATCTTCGCTGAACTCGCCTCCACCTACGAGGCTTCGGAGGTGAGCAATCCAGCGTCGGAGGTCGCAGCCGCCAACGGTCAATATCTGCTGATCGCGCGGGAAGCTTACGAGGCTGTGGGTGGATTCGCCGCAGTCGGCGGCAGCCTTCTTGAGGATGTTGCCCTGGCTCGGGCCGTCAAGCAGTCAGGACGAAAGCTTTACTTCCGCTTTGGCGGAGATCGGGTGGGCACGCGAATGTACCGCAGCTTCGCCCAGATGCGCGAAGGATGGACGAAGAACCTGGCGCTCCTGTTTCCAGCGGCGAGGAAGCTGGCGATCTTGCGCGCTGCAGAGTTCCTTTTGATCGCCGGCGGTGCGGTCTTCACTGCCGCAACGCTACTTCAACGAACCATGGCACTCGGCATACTGGCGGGGGTCGTCACCGCCGGCCTGTACAGCTGGTTTCTCCGCCGGGTTCTCCGAGCGCACTTCTCCTGGGATTCCAATTTGCTTGCGATCTTCGGCTTGCCGCTGTTTGCCTATCTTTTGACCCGCTCAAGACTCTCTTATAAGAAGGGAACTGTGATGTGGAAGGGCCGAGGGTATCGAGCGGGAAGTTCTTCGAACAACACCCGAGTTCCGGCAGTGCCTCCGCAAGATTGCCGCCGGGACGCCGGCGCTAACCCGGGGCGATCATGGTCTATCTGACACGCAAAGCGGAATTCTCGGCTTCGCATTACTACCACAACCCGGAGTTCACGCCGGATGAAAACAAGCGCATCTTCGGCAAGTGCAACAACCCCAACGGGCACGGTCACAACTACGCGCTCGAAGTCACGGTTAAGGGCGAAGTCGATCAGCGATCAGGGTTCGTCGTAGATCTCAAGCAGCTGAAAGAGATCATGAACAGGGAAGTGCTGGATGCGCTCGACCACCGGTTTCTGAATAAAGAAGTGCCGGAGTTCAGCCGACAAATTCCTACGACCGAGAATATTGCGATCGCCATCTGGCATCGGCTGGAACCGAAGTTGAGAACCGCCAAACTGCATCGCGTGCGGGTGTACGAGACGCCGGACTTGTTCGTAGATTTCTACGGAGAAGCATGAAGGCGCACTTGTCACGTCGCTATCTGTTCTCGGCTTCGCACCGGCTCCACAATGATGCGATGTCGGCCGAGGAAAACCGGGCGACTTATGGCAAGTGCAACAACCCTCATGGACACGGTCATAACTACGTTTTGGAAGTGACGGTCAGCGGGCCGGTGGATGAGCGCACCGGCATGGTCTGCAATCTGGTCGATCTGGATCAGTTCGTCGAGCGCGAGGTCCTGGAGCGCTTTGATCACCAAAACCTGAACACGCTGCCAGGGTTTGCGGGAACCGTACCGACTACCGAGAACTTGTGTGAGCAGATCTACGATATTTTGCAGCGCGGATTCGGCTACGCACATCTGGAAAAGGTGAGACTGGAAGAGACCCTGATGAATTCTTTTGAGTACGCGGGAGGAGTGGAATTGCGGAAGTAGAGTTCGTAATGGTCCCCCACCCGGTAATAGACGCCAGATCTCTCCGGATGAAGACATCCGGGATGTTGAATAGGGAATAGGGAGTCACAATGTCACCAGCAACCGAGTCGGTTACGGTCACCAGCGCTACGTTTGAAGAATTGGTGCGCGAGATGCTTGTGCGGTTGGGAGAAGATGCCAAGCGCGAAGGTTTGACGCGCACGCCGGCGCGTGTGCATCGCGCCCTCGAATACCTGACGCGCGGCTACCAGGAAGATCCTGAGGCCATGCTGAAGGGCGCGCTGTTCACGGTCAGCTACGACGAGATGGTGATCGTAAAGGACGTCGAGATGTTCAGCCTGTGCGAGCACCACATGCTGCCGTTTTTCGGCAAGGTGCACGTGGCTTACATCCCCAAGGGAAAAGTAATCGGCCTGAGCAAGATTCCACGGCTCATCGAAATTTTTTCGCGGCGGCTGCAGATTCAGGAACGGCTGACTACGCAGATTGCCGAGACTATCCAAAAGGCGATTGAACCCCAGGGGGTAGGAGTCGTGATCGAAGCGCGGCACCTATGCATGATGATGCGCGGTGTGGAGAAACAACATTCCGAAGCGGTGACATCGTCCATGCTCGGCTGCTTCCGCGACGAGCAGGAGACGCGGACAGAATTCCTCTCTCTGATTCGCAATAGGAGCAACGGAGTCTAAGCTCAGTTCGGATGCGCCATGATGCACACTTTGAGTTTTATCGAGCGACAAGCTGGAAAAGCACAGGTTTGAGCTTTTTTAACCGGAGGTTCTTTCGTTCCTGCAAAAGCCTCCATGCCGCTCCGCAAGACGCCGTGAGTGGGGTTCGTCGCGCTGCCAAACCAGGTCACTTCAGGCAGCACGTGTGCGGGTGGGCTCGGTCGAACCCGCGGCTCTGTGCCGACGCCTTGAATGCGACGTTTCGAACTGCGCTATTTCCGCCAACAGCTCCAGCTGCCTTGTCTCGCGCAGGACGCACTCATGAGGGTCATTTTGTATCAGGTCAGTTCGTAGATCGTTGAGTCTGTTCAGTAGAACAATGGCTCTCAATTCATCGAACAGCCGCTCCAGCCGCTCCATTTTCTTGCGCTTCCACCACATGTTAGTCCCCCAAGGGTATTGCCCATTACGGAGGCGGATTGACTGCCTCGATGCGTGACCTCGGAGCCGTTGGTTTCTGTTTGAGAATTGAACCGCCGCGAAAGTGCTGGGAGCCGAGGGTCTGCGGGCATAGTAACTCTAGGGCGGTAACTGTCAAGTTAAATATGAGGTTAAATACGAAGTTAAATATGAAGTTAAATATGAGGCCACCAGCAGCCACGTTGTCTGATGGGCGTTAGGCATCCGGTTAACATGTATCCTGAAAGGCGGCGGAAACCTGCCCAGGAATTGAAACACGGCCTCGAAGAACACAGCAAGCGAGTCCGTGATTCCTTCGAATGCGGGGCTGCGGCGCAAAACAGATTGGGAGACGACGCGCCTCGGGGTGCGCGCGTGAATAGCAAGCGTATGTGCACGAGTGCAGTACGATTTCCTGGTCCTTCCTTTGTCGTTCCTCTCGGCCAAATCACGCCCACGTTCAAACCGTCACCTTCAAACTGAACCTTCTGCGCATCAAACGCGTGAATCCCTCAGATGGAAGCTTTTCACCCTCGTTGGCCGGGTCTAGTTCGGTCGAGCTAATTGGAGCGAAAAGGAGAGGCCGCTTTGAAGAAGGCATTGCGGCGCGGATTGCAGACCAGAATTTGGTGTACGTGAGGCTTCGGCAGATCGGATGTCGCGCTCATACCAACCCGGGCCAGGTCCAGTCCATTACCAGGTGCCATAGCTATAGCGCCGCGGCCGGGGAGGGAAGAGCTTGATCATCAGGATACCGGCGCCAAATCCGCCCACGTGCGCCCAGAACGCAATGCCGCCGCTCTGGCTGGTCGCGGCAATGGCGGTTGCCGCGCCGCTCAGGAACTGGATCACAAACCAATAAGCTAAGAAAATCCAGGCAGGTAGCCACCAGAAGGTGAAGAAGACGATGAGGGGCACCAGGGTCAGAACCCGGGCCCTGGGATAGAGGACGAAGTACCCACCCATCACCCCGGCTATAGCTCCGCTGGCTCCTACGCTGGGGACTCCTGAATTCAGATTAAAAAGGATGTGCAGTATGCCCGCCCCCAGCCCGCTCAACAGATAGAAGATCAGGTACTTGAAGTGGCCCAGGTAGTCTTCAATGTTGTCGCCGAAAATCCAGAGGAACCACATGTTGCCGATGACATGCAACCAGGATCCGTGCAGAAATATGGAGGTGAAAAGGGGAATGACCCCTGCGGCGAGGCTCAACTCCGTGCTGCCACTCAGAATGGCGGTGTCAACCCGCGGCACCACTCCAAACTGGAATAACAGGGCATTGAGGGCGGCATGGCTCTCGACGCCCAGCGTGGCTTCGTAAAGAAACACGACAACATTGAGGATGATGAGGAAATACGTGATGTACGGGGTGGTCGACCGGGGCGCGTCGTCGCGGATGGGAATCATGCGAGATTGGACAATTTAGGCATCGGGTAATTTGGTAATTTAAGAATGCGCTTTGCGCCGGAGGCATCCTATCCGGCACCACCATACCAGAATGACGCTTCCGAAGGGGCGGGCCATTGAGTAATTTCGTAATTTACCAGACCAGGCGATCGGGGACGGGAATTTAATCAATTACACGATTCCCCATGAACGGTGTCCTGATCATCGACAAACCGGCTGGTCTGACCTCCCACGACGTGGTCAGCCGCGTGCGCCGAGTGCTTGGCCAGCGCTCGGTCGGGCACCTCGGCACCCTCGATCCCCTCGCCACCGGAGTGCTGCCGCTGGTATTGGGAAATCTAACCCGGCTGGCGCAGTTTTACACCCGAGCGGAGAAGACTTACCAGGGAGTGATCCGCTTTGGATTTGCCACCAATACCTACGACGCCGAAGGAGAACCCACCGGGGCGGCCCAAGAAGTTAAACCGTCACTTGAAGAACTAAGAAAACTGGTGGCTGGCTTTGTAGGGGTGATCGAGCAGTTGCCGCCCCCTTTTTCCGCCAAAAAGATCCACGGGGTACCTGCCTACAAATTGGCCCGGAAGCACAAGCCGGTCGAGCTGAAACCGGTCCAGGTTGAGGTTAAGGAATTCGAAATCCTGGGTGTCGAGGACGCGCGGGCCCGGTTCCGGGCGCGGGTTGGCTCGGGAACCTACCTGCGGTCGGTAGCCCACGAGATGGGCCAGCAGTTAGGGTGCGGCGGACACCTGGAATCATTGCGTCGTACGGCCATGGCCGAATTCGAGATCGGAGATGCCCACACCTTGGGCGAGGTTGAGGCCGGAATTGAGAAGTTTCCCGCCAGCGAGCTCTTTTTCCATCCCCGCAAGCTATTACCCGAGCTTCCGTCGGTGACGGCTACAGAGGATGTCGCCGCCTCTATCCGCACGGGCCGCGCCGTGAACCTGCCGGATATGTCTCGGGCGCGGCAGGTAAAAGTGTATTACGGTCAAAAGGACTTAATCGCAATTGCCACCCGAATTGCGGGAACATTGTTTCATCCCAAGCTTGTGTTGGGTGGGGAAGCGCCCAGCTCTGAGCGTCGACGGGGGCGGTAACTCGTAAGGCAGCTGCAAGGTCTCAGATATTAAGTAAAATGCCGGTCTGAGGGAGAGACGCCCCTGGTAGTGGGACGGTTATTGCGGCCGGTCGGATAGTAATTTCACCAGATCCGCCCGGAACCGCCGCAAGTTCTCCAGCCTCTCCGGGGTAGCTTCCACCGTCTCCTGTTTGGCCTGGAAGACCTGCCGGACCTTTTCTACCAACACGCCGATAGCTTCTCCCATGCGCCACGCGGGCGTTCCGAGCACTTGCAGGCCACCTCTGGCGGGCACCAGCAGCGCAGGAACCGCTCTGCGAGTGGTTCTTCCTAAAAAGGGAAGTTGGGTTGTAGGCATCAGTCCCGATACACGACAATCTCGTCCTGAATACACCATCCACCGTATTGGCGAGAGTAGCGGCTTCGGCTAACGTCCGCTGCGGTATTCGGTGCGCTCATTATTCACATCGACGTTAGCATCGCAGAGGTGGCTGAGCGGAGATAGCCTCGCATCCACTGCTGTTGATTTCTGAGCGAGCTCTCTGAGATCGAGCACTGCGGGACAGACCTGGACCGCGGCTAATTTTATCGCCATGAGGCGATAAAAGTAGGTGAGTTCGGGTAGAACTTCCCCCCCAAATCCGCAGCACCGTCTACGTTCTCTACCCTTAGAAGTGGGGCCTCACTGTTAAAAGGAGAGGAATTCTCATGAAGTGCTGCTTCTACATGAGCATTCTGCTAGCGTGCTGCTTATCGCTATCGTTGCCTGCGTTCGCTGACTCCACCACCCCCTGCGCGCCAGATGACGAGGGCCCGACGCAACTTTGCGCCTTTGCCCCGGGTCCAAATTCCTCCGTCATTGCAACCTTCGACTGCCCCTCGTTTCAGACACCCTGCCAGGACCCCGGCGCACATTCCATCAAGTTCACCGTCGGTATGGCTACCAACGTTCAGATTTCCATAACTCCGGAAAAAATGACCGGCGATGGTCGTTGCGCCAGCGGCATACCTGACGATTTTTCAGATCCGATCGACTGCCGATTTGTAAGATTCTTTGGAGACCCTCCTTACAACAACAATGACCCGCCATTCGGACCTGGACCTCCCAATCTCAATACGAAGGTACCGTTCTGCTATCCCTACGCACAAATTGCGCCGGGCCAGCCCACGTGCGTCGTCTATCGCGTTTTTGGGCCGCCCCCCAGCCAAGGTACTTATTCGGGTGGGGTGCAGATAAAGATCGCTTGGAACAATGTGGTTGCTACTCCGCGTGGCTATTTCCATAGTCCCCGAATGTTCGACGATCCGGACCTCGATCACGATGCCGTAAACGCAAACTGTCCCAGAATCGATCTCGGCAACGACAACGTCTTTCCTTACGAGATGGACCAGGCTGACGACAATCAGTTCGTCTGTGACATAACCACGTTTTTCGATCCCAGCCCCAATGGGGTGGGAGCGGATCCTACGACCGGCGGGGGCGGGAGGTCGTTCAACGACTTCGTTATCGCCTGGCGCTTCTGCACGGCAAAGCAGGATGACGTTGAGGGTGACGGTCACGAACAAGGTAATGATGGGCATGAGGGCGACTTCGAGTTTTGCCAACGTTCCCGGAAGATAAAATTTGAGGAACGTGGCACCGGCGCAAAAATGCAAGGCAGCATGGATGTTGTTACCCTCTCCGGAAACCAAGCCATTATCACCGGGGCGGGCACCCTGGGCGACGGTACTCCAATCCACTACACCGCAGTTGTTCTTGGCGATGCCCCGGTGATTGGGGCGAACCACTTTGCGATCAGCTGGATTACCGCCACAGGTTCGGTCTTCCAAACGTCGGGAGCACTGATCGACGGCTATATTGTGGTGCCCACGCTGGCAGGAGTTCCGCTCCAAGTAGGACTCGCGAGAGGTGCTGTCGGCGCGTGGTCGCGCTAGGCATAAGCCAGCAGGCCTGTAGTGCTTTTTCGAGGGTGCGGGAGGGTAAGAGGACGAGCGATCGTCCCCCTATCCCGATTCTAGCTAGGGCTGTCAGGATGTGGACGTCCCAGCCCAGTGTGTCGCTTCTGCCGACATGGCTTTGACATCCGCGCGACCCACGAACTTGTCACCCGCATCCTTGCGCATTTCATTTAGCGCCTGGATAGCTTCCTGGTACTCGCGGGTGGCATTCGCAGCATTTCCGGACATCCGTAAGACCGTGCCCAACAGCAGGTGACTCTTGGCGAGGAGAGGTTGGGCGCCCAGTTTCTCGCTCGAGGCCAGAAGGTTTTCTAAAACCTGGCGGGCTCGAGCGTAACCCCTGGTCTTGATCAAAGCCTCCGCCGCGGAGAGCGATGCCTCAATGGACATATACTTCAGGCCTGCACCGGCCGCCTGGTCGGCGAGAGCCTGAAGACCTGCAATAGAGCTTCGGCTGCCGCCCTCGGCCACGGACAGGTCTGCAAGCTTCAACTGCAATGCAATTTTCAGGTCGCGATCAGACGACTTCGAGGCTATTTGTTCCGCCTGCATATAGAGACTCTTGGCCGACTTAGTGTCGCCTTGGTAACGGAAGTTGTCGCCCTGCCAAGCGATGATTTCGGCAGTCAGGGAAGCATTCTTCAGCTCACGCGCCAGGCTCAAAGCCTGGTCGAGATGCTTGCCCGCCTCATCGAACCGACCGACCTGCGCAAGGGCATTTCCGTAGCCGCCGAGAGTTTCGGCCATCCAATAACTACGGTCCTGCAACTCGCGGAAGCCCATCATCGCTTCTTCGCGAGCCTTGAGAGCCGCACCAAAGCGGCCTTGATAAGCGAACAGGATGCCCAAGCTGTCGGATTCTTTAGCGGCTCCTAACTTGTCGGATGCCCCGCGGCGCAGCTCCAGGGCGCGAAAATACTGCGTGAGAGCCTGATCATATTGGCCCATCTTCATCGACACTTCACCCAGGTTGTGTAGCGTATCGGCGATGTCCGACGGCACCTTGATTTTCTCGCGCAGTTGTAAAGCCTGCTCGAAATACGTTCTGGCGTCATCATAGTCGCCCTTGAAAGCGTAGCTGTTGCCGATGTTATTCAGACACAACGCTTGGTCGTTCTCATTCCCGAGGTCGCGTTGAATCTGCAGGGACTCTTTGAACAGCTTGAGGGCATCGTCGTATTTGCCGCGGTTGTGCTGGAACCAGCCGAGATTGATCAGAACCGTACCAACATCTTGCCTGTCACCGATCTCACGATAGATCTTCAGTGCTTCCTTGACGTTGGTCAGAGCCAGAGCCGATTTGCCAAGCCCTTCATAAACCGATGCGATCATATTGAGGCTGTCCGCAATGCCCTTCCTCTGGCCCAGGCGTCGCTTGATTTCGAGAGATTGCTGATAATTGTGCAGAGCCTCTTCCGGCTGGTTGAGATCGGAGTAGGCAATCCCGAGCGCCTGGAGGATCAAGGCTTTCTGTTCCTGGTTATCCACCTGCACCGCCAGGCTCAGTGCCCTGTTGAGGGGGTCCAGACTGGCCTGCGAGTCGCCGCTCTTGATGTCGACGCGGCCAGTTGCGAGCAACGACGTGATGTCCTTCGGATTCGCGGCCAAGACCTTCTGATACTGTTCCCTGGCCTTGGAAAAATCGCCTGTGTTCTCATACAGGGCGCCCAGCGCGGAGCGCACATTGCTATTGTCAGGCGAAATTTTGGCGAGGTTCTCGTATGCCTCGATAGCCTTGGGATAATTCTTGCTTATGCGGGCCTGTGAAGCGCTGATGGCATACTTCTCTGCGGGCGTTAAGCTTTCGCTTAGCTCCACGGCTCGTCGCGCCGACTGCTCCGCTTCGCTGTCGTAGCCCAGGTTGGCGTAGGTCTCCGCCAGCTTGGAAAAAGCCAAGGCAAACTGCGGATCCCCTGCTGTCGCCGCCTTGAAACTCTTGACCGCTTCGAGATTTTTCCCCTCGCGCAAGAGTTGGACACCCTGGTTGTAATCGCGCAACGCGGGCACGGACTTGGAACTCGGCTGGAAAGAACTGGCCTTGAGTTCTTTAACTACATCCGGCGAAACGGCTAGATTCTGGCGGATGGATTCGGCGAGGCGGTCAACCGCGCCGGGAATATCTTTTTCCGCAACCCCGGCAATTTTCAGCGGCACGCTGCGGTCGTGCTTAAGGTCGTGGAGAGTGGCGTCGATGCGGATCTGGTCGCCGAAGCGCGCGTACTGGCCCCAAACCACGGTATCGGCACCGCTGAATTCCGCGAGGCGACGCAGCGTGGTCGGATCGATGGCCGAATCGCGTGCGATGCGCAAGTCAGCAAGCACCTGGTGTAACCGGTCCGGCGAAATCGTCCTTAGCCTTGCCGACTGGCCAACATCGGTGGTCAGCATGTCAGCCACGCTCGGTCCCAGCCAGTCGAGGGCGGTGTCGCCCGAGGCGTTGCGCAAGGGCAGGATAGCGAGCGAAACTTCTGCCTTGGCGGGAACTTGCTGCTGACTCGTCGTC
>QIAU01000282.1:4734-6419 GCA_003225055.1 Acidobacteriota bacterium | reverse complement strand
CTCGACCACGTACACCAGCAGTTTCCCCAATACCAACACCAGCGACAACGGCATCGGGAAAATCGACTACGCCATCAGCGAGAAAAACCGGATCAATGGCACGGTGTTCATCAGTCACTACCTGGCCAATGGAGAAGACCATCCCGTCACGGCTAGTTATTGGCAGAATTCGGATCCGATAAGGACCTACACGGCCACCGGTAACTGGACTTACCTCCCAAGGTCCACCGTGGTGAACGAAGTTCGGTTTAGCTACAACAAGGTTAGCTTTACTCTTCTTCCCGACGACGCCAGTCTCTTCACCAATGGCGTGGACTACCCCCTTAACACGGGCATCACCAGTACGGGAGGGTTCCCGAGTATCGAAATCTCGGGTTTTGCCGGGCAAGTTCTGGGCAGTTGGCGTAACCGTCCTGTGAATTTCAACACTCACTATTACGATTTTCAGGATAATCTCTCGTACCTGTGGGGCAAGCATGCCTTCAAGTTCGGCGTCGAGTACACGCCCATCACGGATCTGTTCAACCTACACGACACGCGCGGCCGCATCCAGTTCCGGGGCAAAAAAACGCCCGGGCTCACAGACTGTAGCGGAGGAACAGCATCCTGCCCACTCGAGGACTTCTTCGCCGGCAATCCGGGGCGAGCGTTTCTCCTCACCGGTACGACGCAACGCAACTATACGTTTACGTCCATCGCCGAGTTCATCCAGGATGACTGGCGCGTCACCCCGAAATTGATAGTCAACCTGGGCCTGCGCTACTCCTTCGTAACTCCCATGAAGGAGAAAAACAATCTCCTGGGGAATTTCGATCCAACGCTGGGAATGGTCCAGCAGGGTCAGTCGTCGGTGGGCGATACGCTCTGGAAAACAGATCACAAGGACTTCTCGCCACGGCTGGGTTTTGCTTGGGATCTCTCCGGCAAGGGCACTACGGTGGTCCGGGGCGGGGGCGGCATCATCTATTCGATGTTCAACCCGGCCCAGTTCCTGCAGTCGTCGCCAAATAACTTCGGGGGTGGCAGCTTGGCCGCCGTCCCAACGGGCGGCTGCACAACTTCCCCGACCCCTCCAAACCCTTGCCCAAAGACCTTTGGCGGCACCATCGATCTCGGCACGCCCGTTCTCAGTTCCTCTAGCCTCAAATGGACTGGCCCTGTCTTCCCCACCGGCGCCGTGGTCAGTTGTACTTCTGTTAAGCAGTGCAGCATCATGGCGGTAGATCCCAAATATGTCGCGCCCTACATCGTGAATTGGACCCTGGGCGTCCAGCACGCCTTTACCAGTAACCTGTCGCTGGACGTGAGTTACGTGGGCACTCACGGCTCGAGACTCACTAATTTCGTCAGCCTCAATCAGGCGCCGGCAGGCGCAGGTTATTGTTTGAATACGCTGACGGCGTTACAGGCCGCTGATGCCTGCAACCCGGCCTCGCCCAATTTTATGGACACCGGTCTAGCCGAGCAGGAAGCCAGGCCGTACAACACCGCATTCCCATACTTACAGTTTGTTGACCGGACCACGAACAACGGCCGTTCCAACTACAACAGTCTGCAGACGACCCTGACCGAGCGGTTTTCGCACGGGCTTTCCTTCACCACCGGTTACACTTTCGGTCATGGTCTCGACAACGGTTCCTTGAGCCGTTTCGGAAACCTTCCGCAGAACAGCCTGGATCCGGGGG
>QIAU01000282.1:0-4719 GCA_003225055.1 Acidobacteriota bacterium | reverse complement strand
TCTCACCGCCACTTACAACATCCCCGGGAAAAAAGGCTTTGGCCAGTTACTGGAAGGCTGGAAGCTCAATTCCATCGTAACCCTTCAGAGCGGCCAGCCCTGGTATGTGAACGATACCAACTTAGACTTCAGCGGTACCGGAGACACAGCCGATCGCTGGAATTTCTATGGGAACCCCAAAGACTTCACCTCCGGCGCCAGTTCCATTCCCTTCTGCTCCGGACCAGGCGCCAACGGTTGCACTCTAACTAGCGGCGTTTCCGGCCTCCAGAGCTTCTTTTCTGCCTCCGACTCCACTGCAATGTGGGCGAAGTGTACGGCGGTATCCCCCGACCCCACTACGCTCGCGGCGGGTGGTTGCTTCGTGAATGGCAATTCGGTGATGGTTCCTCCCAAGCTCGGAACGTTCGGCACCATGGGCCGGAACATCTTCCGCGACGCCGGCTTCAAGAATGTGGATTTCTCGGTGTTCAAGGAGTTCAGGTTGAAGGAACGCTACGGCGCGGAGTTCCGCGTGGAGTTCTTCAACTTGTTCAATAAGCCCATCGTCGCCAATCCGTACGGCGCGTCGAATGGTTCTGGTCTGGGCATTGACCCCTCCGGGACCTCCACGTTCGGAGCTGGTGGCGCGACGCCTGACGTCGCAGCCGGCAATCCGCTCGTCGGTTCTGGAAGCAACCGTGTGATGCAACTCGGCTTGAAGCTCACGTTCTGAGTTTTCCAGGAAACGCGGTAGCTGGAGGAGGAACTAGACTAACTGGTGGCTACTTCGGAAGAACTAAGTGAGACAGACATCCTGCGCCGCATCATAAGATCCTGGAGCGAGACGCTTCCATCTGCGATTCAACAGAAGGCCCGCGCTGAGACTACCAGAGTGGAAGCTTGGAAAGCCCAGGAACTGGATGGCAGACTCCAGGCTAAACAGGCTAAGTTAAATGCACGTCGAGCCAAATTACGGGGAAAAGGACCTCCAAACGCTCGAGGACCGTTTCGCCGGCGCCGAGAAAGAATTTCAGCCAACAATTGAGTCTCACTCCAAGCCAGTAGATGCCGCCAAGAATCCATGAGCCTACCGCGATCTTCGGGGTGAAGGGCAACAGTCCAGCCCCAATCCGACGCCTCTTCCTGAGAGATGCTCAGCGTAATCCAGCCAGCGCCGGTTGAAGAATTCGGCTGAGCCGTCCGCACGAGCGGACCACGCGAGCGTGGGGATCGCGTCAACCACAAGGCGAACGCCCCGAGCCTGCCGAGCCTGTTCGGAACTATGCGTCGCGGATACCATTGGGTCATTAGATGTTTTCGCCTACCTTTAGGTTCGCGTGTGCGTTCGAGCTGATTCTGGCGGCTCCCCTGCTCGGCACGCAGGCGGCCCGCTTCGAATCAATAGAGTACCTCCTTGAGGGCCAACAGGAAGCACCGGAACTTCAAAGTTTTGTTCCAATCCGGGATTTCATAACTAAGTTTTCCACTGGAGTGCCGCTTGAAGCGTGCTCTGGTTCTAGGTAGTCTCGGCTCGGCCGGATCTCTCGGCGGTTTTTCGGAACTGCCTACGTGCTACGTATGAAGAACGGGATGAAGGCACCACGCTTCTCGAGCCTTGAATTGAGAGTCCAAGCCATCGCCAGACGCCAGGCAAATAATCAACTGTTGCGCGTCCCGTGGAGCAGATTTCGCAGGGCTTACGAGGAGTATCCGCGCTGGCAAGCTCTGGCGCTCTGGGGCGAGGCTGTCAGCGGGACAGAGGACCACGCACCTTCCTCGGTATTGGCGACTGTCAAAAAGCGCTGTCCAGGTTTTCTAGAGGGCAGCGCGCAGCCGCAACACTCCGGACCCCTGGCTCTTCGCCTGCTCGAGTGGGTTCACACTGAAAGATTCGGCTATGCAAAGCAGCAAGGCTGGCTTGATGCGCTGATCTTCTATGGAGTTCGCCATCCTCTCTCCCGAGCGGCTTGGGCATATTGGGAGCACTTTGAAAAGGAGTGGAATCGAAAGCGCCCGGCTCCGCTTCCCCGCTTCGAGCGATGGTGGCGCTTGACGCTTGAATGGGAATTGTTCGACAGAACCGATTCTTCGTTAGTCGCTACAGCAGTTGAAGGGTACGTCCCATGTGCTATCTGAGATAAGACGCAAGTACCCCGAAGTTTCGAGGTTCAGGACTTCAGCCGCCGAGGCTCGCCGTCAGCCAACATCGAGCACCTGGCAGAGAATCTGCAATTGGGGTAAGGAACATTTCTTATCGCAGGCAAGAGAGGCGGGTTGGGTTGACAGTCTTCTTGAGCAAGCGCGTTGTCACCCGTGGCACGTGCGAACGCACGCGTTTGCCGCACGTTGGACAAAGGAGTGGATTGTAAGTCACTCGCTTCCTTATCCCTCTCTCCGCGAGTGGGAGCGGGCCGCGGCCCGCTATGTCACACTAGGCGGTCCACCAGGCTCTTGTTTTAGGAGCTCTCCGAAACCTTCGCCTCACACTTCTTGATATGACGGAAGAATGCGTTGCCGCGGATCCTATGGCCTTTTGCGCACTGTCTGACGATGCAGGCGTGCTTACGTAGGGATATGAGGCGTGGCGAGGCAGATTCGCCCGAGGCCCGCACCAAACCCATCGAATTCTCGAGCCAGTCTCTGGTCTCACGGTTCAGGAAGTCATAATTAATTAGCGAACCGTGGTGCCGGCAGAAATCTCTGAGAGATTTCTCGGTAATCGTGGGGTCGTATAATCTTAAGACACGATTTGCAATGAGCCGTTTAATCGTCTCGACGGGCACACCCAACGAATTAGCAACTTCCGCCCACACCCGCTGGGCCCGCGAGATTTTCCCTGATGGGGTAGACAGTTTGGTTGCAACAGACGGATTACCAGGCGTCGAGACACCGCCTTCACTATTCCTATCTGGCTTAACAGGGGTCCGTGCCGGCTCATCACCCAGTTGCGCCGCGCGGAAACAGCCGGACTTATCCAAACGATCGAGCGATTCTCGTGTGATGCGCGGATCGCGAACCTCAAGCAGCCCTTCCACGATCCACCGCTGGACTGTTTTCTTACCTAGATGCAAGTCTACTGCGAGTCGATGGCGCGAAAAACCGTCTAAGTGAACACGACTGCTCTTGCCGAGAAGCATGAGATGACAGCGCACCGCCGCTTCGGACCGATGCAGCATCCCCGCGATCACCTGCGGACTCTTGTAGCCAGCGAAGTTTAGAAGCGTTTTGTTGTCATGCTCTGACCAGGCTGAGTGAGAGCGGTCTTGGCCACGCTTAGAGATGTTTTGAGACAGATGGAGCTTCTCGGCGCGTTGCCAGATTATATGCGGCCGCCAGGCGGGATGGCGCTTTAGGAGCTCGCGGACTGCCTCCTGCTTTCCTAACCAACCTTTTTCGTACCCACGAGACAGAATCTGATCGTCTTCCATGCTCCAAACGCTCCTGCGGTAGGGTGTACCGTTCGAAGGAAATCTGAGCTGGCGTGTGCGTTGCCAGAGTTGCGCACGTTCAACTCCGGGCTCTAACTTCAGAATTCTTTCGATTGCTGCATGAGAACCGATTCGGCCGCGCCTTGCGCCTTCTAACAAGATCTTATCGACTTGTTCTGGAGTGAAGAACTGGTAGGAATCCCACTCATTTTCTCTACGTCGACGGACCCGCATAGAACAAACTCCCTGCGGCAGGGACCCCGTTGACGATAGCCTTACCCGTCTCGTTCCTCTTTGGCATGCCGAGCTGGCTACTGGGGACGGTCAACCACTATCCTTGGCAAAACAAAATGTGATACGAGCGGGAACTGTCTCAACGACTGTTCACATCATTGCTTCCCGCCCGTTGCCCATGTTCTATAGTTGATCCCTCCGTCCCTCTCCCAACCGAAAACGTGCCTCGGTTCTGCGCTGGCAAATCGTCACCAGGGACACTATTCGGCGCCTTAGTACGAATTGTAAAACCGATTCGATGAGCGAACTCCCAAGCGGTGCAGGGTGACCGTCTCTTCCATCCCTTCTTTCAGGCAGCACGCCGCGCTGGGGTCACAGATCAAATACCGTTAGCCATCCGTCAACTGGCTTATAACACTCGATACCTACCACCCCTCTACTTCATTTACGAGTAAATCTGCTCGTGTTTAAGCCTCGGAAAGAATGGCGTCAATTACCCTTAACGCGTAACAAGATCAGCTAGCGAACCTGCCTAGCTGATTTGATTAGAGACGAACGTGCTTCCGATCCAAGGCTGATCGGTGCGGGAGGCTAGATCAGAAAACGCAGGCCCACGGTCATGCCGGGCCCATCGGGATTCTGTCGCATCCATCGGACTTCCATAACCGTGGGAATTCCGACATGCGATCTGTCGGGGAAGATCTCACAGTGCAAGACAGCAGACTTTTCGATGGGCTGTTCGGTTAATAAGCAAAGCCCACCGTGGTTAATATTAGGACTCGTCCCTGAAGGGTCTCTTCATCACCGTGCCGAAATCCCAGGAATGAAATGCCCCTGCCCTGGAGCTTCCAGGGAACCGGCTAACGTCGCCCGGAGCGCTTTTCGTGGCCTCTCTTCACAACTCCGAGGAACACTACAGGCCACCAAAATCTCCGGCAACACTACAAATAGACTAAACGAGCCTAGAATGCGGGACATTATCGAGCGCGTCGAGGTGCATAGTACTCTTAAACGTTAAGCTCCGCGCAAGCTCATACGCTCGATTCGGCGTTTCCGCAGAGCCGCTGTGCGGGTC
>QIAU01000272.1 GCA_003225055.1 Acidobacteriota bacterium | reverse complement strand
AAGAGCTGCGTCCCGAACTGCCGGATGATGTTGAGTACGAGCAATGCGGGACCATTTGGGTCTCTGCCGACGAAGAACAAATGTCCGAGGTTCGCCGCAAACAGGCCTATTACACCAGTCGCGGAGTTCCCGTGCAGATCCTCGATCCTTCCGACTTGGAACGGCTTGAACCGAATTTGCGCAAGGGCATGGCTGGCGGTCTGCTTGTACCCGAAGACGGAGTACTCTACCCGCCCTGCGCGGCTCGTTTCTTGCTGGAACGTGCCCAGAGCCGAGGAGTGCGTACGTTCATCGGAAGGCCTGTTGTGCGCATGGGAAACGGGATGGTGCGGCTGATTGATGGAGAGCAATTCTCGGCTGGCGTTTTGGTGAATGCCGCAGGCTCACTCGCGCCGGCTCTCACCCCGGGGACTGATGTCAAGAAACGCAAAGGCCACTTGGTCATCACCGATCGCTATCCCGGATTCCTGCGTCATCAACTCGTGGAGCTGGGATATCTCAAAAGCGCTCACTCGCTGACCAGCGATTCGGTTGCTTTCAATGTGCAGCCTCGCAGGACTGGGCAGATCCTCATTGGCTCATCGCGGCAGTACGGTGCGGATCACAAAGAGGTGGACACCGAAATTATGGTACGAATGCTTCGGCGAGCCGAGGAGTATATGCCCGGCTTGGCCAAACTCTCCGCGATCCGCACGTGGACAGGGTTTCGTGCCGCTACTCCTGATAAGGTGCCATTAATTGGGCCCTGGCCAGAGGACAAGACTTTGTTTCTGGCTACGGGGCATGAGGGTCTCGGGATCACCACCTCGCTCGGTACCGCTCGCCTGCTTGTGGACCAGATCGTAGGTCGGGAGCCCGAGATTGCCGCCGAGCCTTACTTGCCGTCGCGAGTGGGAAAAGAGCATGTCCATGCCTGATCGGCTGACAATCACCATCGACGGAGTTCCCTTGAGTGTCGCGCCGGGCACTACCGTTGCGGCCGCCGTCATGATCGCCGGCAAGTTCTGTCGCAACTCGGTGACCGGTGAGCGGCGTGGACCCTTGTGCGGGATGGGAATCTGTTTCGAATGTCGAATGTCGATCAACGGGCTGCCACACTCTCGAACCTGCCAAGTGTTATGCGAGAACGGCATGGAAGTGAGGACCGATGCCTAGCCGATCGCAACCATTTGATGTGCTGGTCGTCGGTGGGGGGCCGGCGGGAATCGCGGCAGCCGTCAGTGCAGCATCCCGTGGCGTCACCGTCGGACTGCTGGACGACAATCTCACGGTGGGCGGCCAAATCTGGCGAGGGGAAGAAAAAAACGCGACGCGACCGGAATCACGCGACTGGTTCGAGAAGCTCCGCAGCAGCAACGTGCAATTGATCGCGCAAGCAAGAGTGTTCCAACAACCTATGCCGGGTATGCTGCTGGCCGACACGCCAGCAGAGGTGGTCGAGTTGCAGTACGCAAACTTGGTGTTGGCGACCGGCGCCCGCGAGCGTTTTCTGCCTTTTCCGGGCTGGACGTTGCCCAATGTGATGGGTGCAGGTGGTTTGCAGGCACTGGTGAAATCTGGATTGCCGATTGCCGGCAAGAGCGTTGTAGTCGCGGGCACGGGACCACTGCTGCTGGCCGTTGCCAGGTATCTGCGAAATCAGGGCGCCGAAATTCGGTTGATTGCTGAGCAGGCGTCAAGGCGAAACCTGATCCGTTTCGCTGCAAATCTTCTGCACCAGCCCGGCAAGTTAGCGCAAGCGCTGGAACTTGGGAGATACCTGCGCGCGGTACGGTTTGCTCCGAACAGTTGGCCAATGGCGGCCCAGGGCAAAGATGAGCTCGAATCAGTGACGTTATCGGTGGATGGCAGCCCGGAGACGATTGCCTGTGATTATCTTGCCTGTGGCTTCCACTTGGTACCTAACACCGAGTTGGCATCCTTGCTCGGGTGTGAATTGAAGCATGGCTACGTGAGTGTTGATGAGACGCAGGCGACCTCGATTGGATCCGTATTCTGCGCCGGAGAACCGACTGGAATTGGCGGCGTCGAATTGGCGCTCATTGAAGGACAGATCGCGGGTTTGGCCGCATCCAAGCAACGACTACCTGCACGGCTGTTACGCGATCGGGACAAGCTGAAGCGTTTTGTTGTTCTCTTGGATGAAACGTTTCAGCTGCGAACCGAGCTGAGAAGCCTGGGGCAACCTGAAAATATCGTGTGCCGCTGCGAAGATGTACCGTTGGCGCAAGTCCGGCGTTACACCTCCTGGCGAGCTGCAAAACTGCACACCCGCTGTGGCATGGGGCCGTGTCAGGGACGAATCTGCGGCCCCGCGACCGAATTTCTTTTTAAGTGGCGTCCCGATTCGGTGCGCCCACCTATCTTCCCCACGGGATTGGAAGCCCTGGCTACCACGCCCGGGCAGTACCAGATAGTTACCGGAGGCGAGCAATGAACTGGAGTGGCGTGATGCCAGCAATCACTACATGTTTTGATGAAGACTATAGCGTCGATCACCGCTTCATAACTGAACACTGCCGCGTATTGTTGGACAACGGTTGCACCGGCATCGCGAAACTGCGTGGACGCGGTCCACGGCAGCGCGCCCGTAGTTGCGGCGATTTCATCGCTCACAACCCAGGAAGCAGTCGCCTTGGCCAAAGAGGCTGCCGACATTGGTTGCGATGCGCTCATGGTTCTTCCGCCGTACGTCTACCAGGGCGACTGGCGTGAAATGAAGGCTCATGTGTCTGCGGTCTTCCGAGCAACCCCCCTGGCCTGCATGCTGTATAACAATCCGATTGCCTACGGAACTGATTTTCGTCCCGAGCACATCCAGGAACTGGCGGCGCAACATCAAAACTTCGAGGCGGTCAAAGAGTCCAGTGCCGACGCGCGCCGCGTGGCAGCGATCCGTGCAGTGCTCGGCGATCGCATTGATGTTTTCGTGGGTGTCGATGACGCGATTGTGGAAGGGATAAGCGTAGGCGCAAAAGGCTGGGTGGCGGGCTTGGCCAACGCTCTGCCGAGGGAATCTGTCGAGTTGTTCGATTGCGCGATTCGCGGCCGAAGAGATTCGGCTTTCGATCTGTACCGCTGGTTCCTGCCCCTGCTTCGCATGGACACGGTGCCGCAATTCGTCCAATTAATTAAGTTAGTGCAGGCTGAAGTTGGGTTGGGCAACACGCGGGTGCGCGCGCCGCGGCTTGAGTTAGCTGGAAGGGAACTGGAGCAAGCCAGGGAAACAATTCGGGTCGCCTTACGCAATCGTCCTCAGATCGTGAAAAATCACGCTGTACAGAGCAGCAGATAGGAATGCCGTGGAGCTTACAGGGAGATCGATTATCGGTTTCAGGCAAGGAAGAGGTGATACCGAGCTGTTCTACGCCATGAACCCGGTAAGCGGGGAATCCATCCAACCAGGCTTTGTCTCTGCCACGTTAGAAGAAGTCGATGCCGCAGCACAGTTGTCGGAACAAGCGTTCTCCGACTACAGCCGTGTACCCGGTCGTGAGAAGGCTGCGTTCTTGCGGAAGATCGCCTCCAATGTGGAGGGAATCGCGACGAAAGTAATTGAGCGCGCCGGAACAGAGACCGCGCTTCCACCGGCTCGCCTGCAAGGGGAGATGGCCCGCACCTGCGGACAGCTCCGCTTATTTGGCGGAGTTGTCGATGATGGCTCGTGGACCACGGCTCGCATCGATCGCGCCGATAGCGATCGCAAGCCGCTCGCGAAGCCCGATGTCCGTTCTATGTTGCGGCCCTTAGGTCCGGTCGTAGTTTTTGGCGCGAGCAATTTCCCGCTGGCGTTTTCGGTGGCAGGAGGCGATACGGCCTCGGCGCTTGCTGCGGGCAATCCCGTT
>QIAU01000271.1 GCA_003225055.1 Acidobacteriota bacterium | reverse complement strand
TACCGATTTGCTTGAGCTGCGCCTGCATCACCTCTGGAACACCGTGCTCCCAGGAGCCGAGCGGGATGATGAGACGCTTTCCCGCCCTTTGCCGGATACCGTCGGGACCCACTTTCCAACCACCGCTGTCCAGCAACGTCCGTGCTTTGGCCGGATCGTACCGGTACAAGTCCGCGCTCTTATCGTAGCCGTACGTATACGGGGTGAGCAAGCCATAGGAGGGGAGGAACGCCCCGACTTTCGCAAATGGACCGAAAACGGTCTTCACAATGGTGGGGCGGTCGAGTCCGTAACTAAACGCCTGCCGCACAGCCAATTCGTCTGTCGGCGGTTTCGTCACATTGATTGCGAAGTCAAACGGCACTCCGGGCACGAATCCGACGAGCGCTTTGAACCGTGAGTCTTTAGTCAGTCGATCAAAATCCTGAGCCGGCGCATTGTCGATCACCTGCACCTCGCCATTCTCTAACGCGGCGACTCGCGTGCTGTCCTCGGGCAACATGCGGATGATCACGCGCTCGACATAGGCTGGTCCAGAGTGACGCAGAATCGGCGCCGGCCACTGATAGTCCCCATATCGCTCGAGAGTTATATGATCATTGGGGATCCACTCGACGAACTTGAACGGGCCGGATCCCACGGGATGACGGCCGAAGTCCTGATCGCCGTACTGTTTCACTGCAGCGGGAGAAACCATCCTATAGTACAGGCTTGCCGCATCGAGGAATGGAGCCCACGGCCGCTTGAGGTAGATCTTCACCGTCGAAGGATCAACGACTTGGGCGTGGTCATAGAAGCCCACGGCACACCCGCCGCAACGGCTGGCCAAGCTGGGATTGTGCGTCCGGTCGAAGTTGAATTTGACCGCTGCAGCATCGAACGGAGTGCCGTCGTGAAACTTCACGCCCTGCCGAAGCTTGAACGTATAGACCGTCCCGTCGGGTGAGACCGTCCAGCTTGTCGCCAACCACGGCTTGAACTTCTTGTCGTTCTTGTCTCTGACAATGAGCGGATCGAAGATTTGGAAGAACACGATCTGAGATGGACGAAGCCCGGACAGGTTGGGATCGAGGCGGTCGGGTTCATCACGAAGAGCATAGGCCAATGTGCCGCCCGGTTGTGGCGCGGCAGTCGCAATCGCGAACGACACGGGCACGGCAAGTAGCATTGCCAATGCTACCGTCCAAATCCGCTTCATATACACCCCCCCTGAGCGAATCATCACGAGTGACTTGGCCATCGGATCGACCCTCTGCACGCTGATCGTCAGCAAGGCAACACCCGGCTCACCAAACACGTGAGACCAGTGTCATCTCTCCGCGGCGGCGCGCTTATCGAGGACGTCCTTGAGAATCCGAAACGCATCGTTGACGGTGGCAAACCCAGCGTACAAACCCATCTGCTTCAGCATCGCAATGAGTTCTCGCCCTGTGATACCAATATTCAGAGCTCCTCGAAAATGCGCCTCAATGCCGCGCTGTCTTCCCATCACGGCAAGAGCCGCACACGTCAGGAGGCTGCGAGTACGTAGATCAAGCGTTGGGTCTCCATAGATAGCGCCATATCCGTGTGTGATGATGAAATCTGCAAAGTCCGGGTCGAGCGCTCTAAAGAAGGCAATCCCGCCCTCCTCGTCTGGCCACAGTCGTTTGCGAATTGCGAGACCGCGCTAGCGAAGCTCTGTGTCGGACATGACCTCCCCCCCACTCTTTTGGCGCCGATGTCTCAGACGCTTGACCGTCCGTCGATCACAAACCCCTGCTTGACGAGCGTTTCAGTGATGGTATCGATGCTCGTCACCTCGCCGCGCTCCAGGACAGGCTGAATTCGGGCGTGGCGTTGTTTCAGGTCTGCCACCTGCTGCAGAACCCACTCCGCCGATGCGGGCGGGATGGACACGATTCCATTGGCATCGGCCACAATGATGTCGCCCGGATGGATGACGACGTTACCACAGGCCACAGGAACGTTGACTTCCCCCGGCCCCTCGAGCGGCGGAGTCGCCGTCGCCTGAGACCGCGCGAATACTGGAAACTCGATCGACGCCGCCTCTTCGGGATCTCGGGCTGCACCATCGATAAGAGCCCCCATGCGTTGATCACCATCACGTCGCCTTCGCGCGTTTGTTGCATGCCGAATTTGATGACATTGAAGGCCCCCCGGGGAACGGCGACTGTGACGGCGGGTCCCGCTATTCGTCCTCGAAAGGAGTACAAAGGTCCGATGCTGGGATCGAGCGTATACGCGCCGTTCATGGCGTCGGACAGGTCAGGCGGAGCGTAGGCGGCCAGGCGCCGCACCAGATCAACGGATGGTCTCTCCACGGTCCGAAATCCGCGGAATCCTAAGTGCTCCTTTCCGTCCCTAGCGTGAATGGACACCATAGGATCATCTCCCTTTGGGCGCGATCTTCGTGTCGGCTTCCCGCCATGGATCCGCTGTGCGAAACCACCGCATGAATTCAGCACAGTACTCGACCGCGAAATCTAACAGGGCCCGGCCGCGTTCTGGACTCGCCAGGGAAGGGTCACTCAAGCTTCCGCTTTCCGGAGTGAGGTCTTGCATGTCCAATGGAAGAAAGACTCGCGCCTGTCGAAAGACAATAGCGCCTAACCCATCGGTGGGCAGTCCCAAGACTTGCTTGCGTCCGAAGTCTGCTGCGCGCTCCATGTGGACCGAACCCGGCCGGAGCGCCATCATGATCGACCCCATAGGCTCGCCCCCATGCCCGAGCTGAACTCCGTCTCCGTATACTCGGGCAATCAACGCCGGGGTCTGGATGACTTGAAGGGGCGAGACGATTGGAATCAAGAGGCCGATCCGGCGACGAACGCGGCGGGTCAAGAGCTCCAAGATAGGGCTATTTCCGGCGTGGCCGTTGAAGATCACGATCCGGCGGGCTCTGTGTTGAACCAGGCAATCGATGGTGTCATCGACCACATTGGTCAGCGTCTCGGGCCGCAAGGTAATCGTCCCGGGGTATTGCCGGAAGTACTCAGAGTAGCCGAAGGGCATCGTCGGAACGACGAGATCCCCACTCGCCTCCGAGGCCCGTCGCGCGATCTCATCGATGACGACGTAGTCTCCCATGGGGACATGCGGCCCATGTTCCTCAATTGAGCCGAGCGGAATAATCGCGGACGCTCCTTGATCAAACGCCGTCTTGGCTTGAGTCCAACTGATCTCGCCGAGGCGCATAGACGAGGATACCTCCATCGGAAAGGACTGGTATCATAAATAAAGAATATCTAATCTCCGTTACACCATAAGTGTTTTACATTCCTGCTGAGCGACAGGAAGCTTACGAGCAGCCCAACTTGACTTGTACCGTCTCAGAGGAGGCGCAGGAACGCATGAAAACGGCGCCGGCGTTTCTCGAACCGGTTCTATCACGCCGCCTAGGGGATCAGGTCTATGTTCGCCTTATCGAGGCGATTGCCACAAACCGGTTGGCGGAAGGGTCGAAGATCCAGGAAGATGAATTGGCAGCGCAGCTGGGCGTCAGCAAGACCCCGATTCGTGGAGCGCTGAGGCGGCTCGAAGCGGAAGGCTTCATCGTCGCCGACTCACATCGGACTCCCGAAGTTCGCAGGCTGCTGCGAAGCGATGTCGTCGAGCTCTACGACCTCCGTGAATACCTCGAACGATTAGCCATCCGGAGGGTCGCTGAGCGCCATGATGTGAGCATGTTGAGGGCGCTTGAGCTGCTCCAGGCCCAGACCGAAAAAAAGTTTAGCGGAGGGCGGAGCATCGCCATCGAAGAGTCGGTTGTGTACAATCAGCAGTTTCATCGTCTTGTCCTCGATGGCGCGGGCAACACCAGGCTTCGGCGCGTGTATGATTTAATCAGTGTCGATGTTCGACGGCTGGCCTATCGAAGTATCCGGGGAGCAGGAAAGCAGCGAGCGGCTGTCGAGCAGCATCGAGGAATCCTGGAGGCAGCGAAGACGGGAGACACCGACGCGGCCGAAACTCTGATCATCCAGCACATCCGCCGCGGCCGCGATGACGTCCTGGCTCAATTTGACGCCGCGGTAGAACGCCATCCGGATGCGGCGGCACGCGACACGTAATCTCCCGACTCAACGTTAGACCGGAGTGACAACGATGATCACGAAGTCCAGCGAGTGCGCTGTTGACAACGGCCCTGAGGATGGACCATGAAAGATAATCGGCTGCAGCGCCGATTGAACAACCGTGAAGTCGCGTACGGAATCGTCACCGGATGGGCAGATCCCGACATTGTAGAGGCGGCCGGAACATGCGGGTTTGATTTCGTCTTCGTCGACGCCGAACACGGCGCTCTCGGGATTCGGGACTGTGCCTCGTTGGTTCGCGCGGCATCATGCGAGGAAATGGCCACGTTGATCCGTGTTCCTAACGGGGATATCAGGGGGGCCTACGTCTATCTCGATACGGGAGCCGCGGGGTTGATCTTCCCGCACATCAAGAGTGCGGCCGATGCGCGAGACATCGTCGCAGCCTCCATGTTTCCCCCTGAAGGAACACGGGGGGCATTGAGTTCGAGTCGTGCCGCCAGGTACGGAACTGCCTGGAAGCCGCTTGACTACTATCGAGCAGCAAATTCGGTCGTGTGGGCGCTGCCGCTGGTGGAGGACCTGGAAGGAATCTCCAATTTGGATGAGATTCTCGGGGTCCCCGGGATTCGGGGGTTTTTCATAGGGCCGGGTGACCTGGCGGTCTCTCAAGTGCGGGCGGGCGACACATCGCTCCCCGCTGTCGACAGCGTCGTTCGGAGCGCGATAGCCAAGGGCCTTGGAGCCGGAAAGGTCGTCGCGACGGTCGCCGGGACGCCCGCAGCGGCGGGGGCGCTTGTTGATCAAGGGGTTCGTATCATCGCGGTCGGAGCGACTGCGCTCTTCACAGGCGCCTGCCGGTCCTTCCTTGATAACGTGCCGAGATCGGTCACGTCCAGCAGGTAAGGCTGGGCGGCTGCGGCCCCGAAGAGACGCAACGTCGGCGGCGCCACGAGTACATGAGGTTGACACCCCTCGCTCAGATTACCCAGTTGTTTGCTGTGACGGTGCAGAAATATCTGGCATTCGCTCATAGCATCCCTGAGACACTACGAGGAGGTCTCAAGCGATGAAACCGTTGCGGCGTCGTGAGCTGCTCAAGCAGGGCGTCTTGCGGTCGGCGGCGGCTGTGCTGGCCGCCGGTTCAAGAGCCATGCCGTTCGCAATCCTACGATCGCCGGCGCGCGCTGCTGCGGCGGCCGCCATCGAGCGGGACCAGACCTTCGTGGCCGTTGATGGCACCGAACCAAACAGCCTGGAGCCGGCCGTCGGCACCGGTCCGTTCCAGGCGATCATGAATGCGATGTTCGAGGGCCTG
>QIAU01000113.1:1685-15809 GCA_003225055.1 Acidobacteriota bacterium | reverse complement strand
CGCACAGCCAATCCTCATGCTGGTTACCTGGCGTCCGGCCCCGCGCTTCATAAATCTCATAGGCGCGCTGGCGGATCTCGTCTTCCAGATTGATAGGAACAATGTTCTTCTTTACTTGGGGTGCAACTAGCAACACTTCGGGTGCAACTAGCAACTCGGAGCCATTGCTGTTCTTCTTTGAATTGCTACGGGGGGTTTTTACTCTGGCCATAATCGGTTTACTCCTCAACAATTAATCATGCGTTCATGAATAGCCACATCAGTGCTGGAGCTCAGTTGTAGCGGGTGACTAAGCTACTATAGCGCGTCCCGCTAGGAATGTCTCAGGTACAAAGAAAAAATTTGCTTATGAGATCCATAAATATTCTCCTCAGCGTCAGTCGTCGGTTGGCCTCGTGTAGGTAATTGGCAAACAACAACTTGACGATGGCCCCTTCGGCCAGGAAGTCGTAATTGTTTCATTTTTCTCCTCCGTGCAGATGCAACCGCTTTTGAAGCTAACAATGGTGCGAAGCATTTTCATCCCCACGCTTTGCCAGAGATATTGACGAAAGGGCCGGAAATCCGGCGTTTCGAGCAATTTTTAACCTAACGCCACCCAGCCACGGCTACCCAGCAGGATAAGAACCAATCGGCAACGGGCGCGGAGAACATCGAGGAGATGGAACAATTACGACTATTCTGGGATAATGAGTCGTAATTGTTTCAGGAGGACATGTGCCCATCCCCTCTTCCTATGTTGCTGCCCTGAACAAGTTGTTCCGGACCCGGCTGGTGGTGCTGCTGGACGATCTTCGTCGTGCCTTGAAGACGCAATCGCGAACCACCATCTTCCGCGTTCTCAGCGCCGTTGGCTATCTCACTAGCTACAGCCACGCCGGCCGCTATTACACGCTGGAACGCATCCCCCAGTTCGACTCCCGCGGCCTCTGGCAGTATCGCGATATCGGCTTTTCCTCGCAGGGAACCTTGCGCGCCACCCTCGTCCATTTGGTGGAGACCTCACCCGCAGGCCAGACCCATGGGGAACTGCAGGACGTGCTTCATCTGCGTGTCCATGACACCCTGCGTCTTCTGGTCGAGGCGCGTGAGCTAAAGCGTGAACAATTCCAAGATACCTACGTTTACCTCAGCGCGAAGTCCGATCGCGCCTCTCGGCAGTGGGCCCAGCGACAACCACTCGCCCCTGGACCCGCTCCCGGGGAATTGGACCCCTCTCGCATCATCGACATTCTCGTCGAGGTCATCCATCATCCCCAGGACGATACCGCCGCCCTATCCCGAAGACTGCGGAAATTGGGTCACCGGGTGACGCCGGATCAGCTCGAAACCGTCTTTCGCCGTTATGAGCTAAAAAAAACGGCAGCCTCTCGCTCGCGGCACTGGCCGCGTTAAGAGCGACGGTCGATTCTCTTCATGATCGCCATCGCGAGCAGGCGCACGGCCTGAAGAATATTGCGGTGATCGTTCGCGAGCCCGCCGCTGCCTGCCCGGTTTGTGGCCTGGGCATGAACGTGCAAAAGACAATTCAGCGGAGCGGAAGGACACTGGCCCATGGCTCCTTCCGAGTAGGGGAAACCGTCTGGGTTTGCCCTTCCGGGTGCAAGCAGGAGGGCAAACCGGTTACGGCGCGCTCCTCCCATTTGGCCCAGCTGCTGTTGCCACGCAGCCGCGTCGGTTATGACGTGCTGGTGTATGTAGGATGCCAGCGCTTTCTTCAGTATCGTCAACGCCTGGAGATTCGCGCCGATCTGGAGAGACAGTATGGGATTGTTCTCTCCACGGGGGAGATCAGTGCCCTAGGCCAGCGCTTTCTCCTCTATCTGGAGAGGCTGCACTGGAAAGGCGCTCCCACCTTGCGCGCGGCTCTGGAGGCCGATGGGGGCTGGCCGCTGCACATCGATGCCACGGGAGAAGATGGCCGAGGCACGATGGTGACCGTTTTGGCGGGCTGGCGGGGCTGGGTCTTGAGTGCCTGGAAGGCACCCACGGAACGTGCCGAGTTCATCCTGCCCGGAATCCAGCGTGTCGCCGCCGCCTTCGGCGCTCCCTGCGCCCTTATGCGCGACCTGGGCCGTGCCATGACCGAGGCTGCCCAGCAATATGTCCAATCCCTGGAAACCCCCATTCCGGTATTAGCCTGTCATCAGCACTTTTTATCCGATATCGGCGAGGACTTGCTGGAAAAGGGACACAATCAGCTGCGCGATTTATTCCGCAAGATCAAGTTGCTGCCTCACCTGCGTGCCTTTGTCCGCCAGCAGGGCCGCCATCTGGGAGAAGCGATCGGACCCGGCCGGGATGCTCTGGATCGCTGGCTCCAAGCCACCGACCATGCTCATCCCATCCCGCAGGGTGTGGGTGGAATCACCACCGTCCGCAGCTTGGCACAATGGGTGTTGGACTATCGCGCCGATGGTAGCGGCCAGGGTTTTCCCTTCGATCTTCCCTGGTTGAATCTCTACGGCCGTTGCCTCCATCTCTCAGCCGCCCTCCAGACTTTCCTGCACACGCCTCCGGCGGATGGCAAAGTTCGGAGATCGCTGGAAACTCTGCGGCGGATACTTCACCCCGTGGAATGTGACCGGCCTCCCTTCACTTCCGTCGGGGATTCTCTTGCCAAACGCGCCGATTTGTTTACCCGGCTGCGGGCCGTTCTTCGGCTCGAAGATAACGAGCCTACGGTGAAGCAGCTCAAGAATGTGCAATCTGCCCTCAAACGCTTCACCGCTTCGCTGCGTAGGGAGCGCCCACGGCGAGGTCCCGCCCGAGATATACGTCAGGCTATCGACCTGATTCTGGCCCACCTCGATCGTCACAGTCCCCATCTTGGCGGCCACGCCATTGCTGTTCCCCGAGAGGCCGGCGGAGGCGTTCGCTTGGTGGCGCGCACCAACAATGATTTGGAATCACTCTTCCACACCATCAAACACGGTGAACGTCGCCGTAGCGGCCGCAAGATCCTCACCCAGGATTTCGAAGTACTTCCTCCCGCGGCCGCCCTCGCCAGCAATCTCCGCCATCCTGATTACGTCAGTCTTGTGTGTGGTTCCCTGGACCATCTGGCCGAAGCTTTCGCTCAGCTCGATGCTCCGGATCGGTCCCGCTCGATCGCGGCCGGCCCTCGGCACAACAACACGACTACCGAAAGCGCCTCGCTCAGCACCAGGGACAAACAGTTAGTCCGTCGCCCTATCTTCGAGGACCGCATCCTGGCCGCCTCTCAGTGCATGTGACAGACACGTCCGTCTTCGGCGACTTTGGATATGGGCAACCGACGATTGACGCTGAGGGCGGAAGCTGTCCGAGCTTCTGCGCGCCGGCCTGCTGCGACCGGTGTACCACGGAGAAAATGGACTGCGGACACTGCGCGAGTTGGCACGTAGTTATCAGACCATCAGCAAAGATTTGAGACGGGTGATGAATCGGCTCAAAGCCATCTACCGAAGCTGGGGGATTCCCTGTGCGGGTACGCAAGTCTATGCTCCGCGTTATCGAGAGGAGTGGTTGAACAAGATCAGGCCAGCGGGCGTGCGCCGCCGCGCCGAGCTGTTCTATCAACATCTGGATGGACTGCAAGTTTTGCGACGCCAGGTACGAGGTGAGTTTTTGGCCGAGAGCCGGAACCATAAGGCGGTCAAAGTACTGCGCCAGATTCCCTGTATCGGCCCGGTTCGTGCCGCCCTGTTGCTGGCCTTGATGCAGACGCCGCACCGATTCCGTAGCAAGCGGCAACTGTGGACCTATAGTGGCCTGGGAGTGGAAACGCACGACAGCTCGCAACATCGTTATGTGGACGGACAGCTGCGGCGTTCCAAAAAGCCACAGCAGGTTCGTGGTCTGAATCAAAATCACAATCACGAGATGAAGGAGATCTTCAAAAGTACGGCCACGAGCGCCAGTCGCTGTTCTGGACCGTTCCACGACTTCTACGCAGGTTTGCTGGCCAAGGGGATGAAGCCGGAGATGGCTCGTCTGACGCTAGCGCGCAAGATCGCGGCTATTACGTTGACACTTTGGAAGAAGGGAGGACGTTTCGACGCAGAACATCTGACAGCGCAAGCAGCTTGAGCGTCTGGAAAAGAAACCCAGGCAAATTCCCAGGGTTTCATGCCCGGTGCTAGCCCATCGGTTCTTGTGACGCTCGGGTTCGAGGGAGAGTATCTAGTAAGTTGTTAGGCGCTCCGTGTGCTGGAGTTCAGCACCGAGTCTCCGTTTCAATCCTATGCCCTCTCGCACGACCCAAAAAAGCTGTAGGCCTCGAGTCTCCCATAGGATCATGGTTGGCACTTTAGCCAACGCTTTGCTTGCGTAGCTTCCGGAGCCGAAGGCGTCGAGCAACCATCGGGTCATGAAACCGTCGAGTGGGAACCATCAACTGGGTGGGTCTTGCTGGAAAACGCAGCGAGCCCCAGGCGGCCAAACCCAAAACCCCTCCAGGACTGAGACGGGGCTGGATGCAAGCGACAACATCCATGGCTCCTCGGAGGGGCGGGGGAGAAGTTTTTCCTTGACATCCCCTTTTATAGGATCCCCTTTTATAGGATACCTTGCAGGCCCCTTCTCGGCCATACAATTGCATAATGTAGGCCGCGGTATGATGCTAATTGGCCAAGAGTTGCCATGATGAGCTTGGTTCAGGACATTCGATACAGTTGGCGAACGATGCGCCGATCGCCAGGGTTCCTGGTCGTCGCCGTTTTAACGCTGGCACTGGCAATTGGCGCAAACGCCGTGGTTTTTGGTGTGTTGAATGCGCTGATACTGCGCCCGTTGAGTGTGCCTCAGGCGGAGAGCCTTTATGCAATCGAGCGTCTGAGCACGCCCGGACACATCCTGTTCGAATCCTATCCCAACTATCTCGACCTGCGCGACCGCAACCGCAGCTTTGATGGTCTGGCAGCGTATGACATTGCTGCGGCAGGGCTGGACACAGGCAGAGATCTATCCCGCGTCTGGGTCGAGGAAACCAGCGGAAACTACTTTGATGTATTGGGGATTCAGCCGTTTCTTGGCCGGTTCTTCCATGGCTCCGATGAGCATGGTCCAAATAGTGCCCCCTACATCGTGCTTACACATACGTATTGGCATGACCACTTTCAGGACGATCGCAACGTTGTCGGCCGAATTGTTCAGCTCAACAAGCATCCCTTTACCATCCTGGGTGTGGCGCCGCCTGAGTTCCACGGGACCCTAGTGTTTGCCCACCCAGATCTCTTTGTGCCGATGCTGAGCCAGGAGCAGGTAGAGGGCTGGAATGGCCTGAGCGATCGCGGAAACCCTTGGGTTTTTATGGTGATGGGACACTTGAAGGCTGGGGTCACTCCCGCCCAGGCGATTGCCGATCTCAATTCAATTGGTTCGTATCTGGAAAAGACGTACCCCAAAGACAATAGCAAAATGACCTTTGTATTGGCGCGACCGGGCCTTTTTGGCGATTATGTTGGCCGTCCAATACTGGCATTCATGACAGGGTTGATGCTGCTGGCGGGACTCATTCTGCTGGCTGCTTGTGCCAATTTGGGCAGCCTGTTTGGCGCACGCGCTGCTGATCGCTCCCGCGAAGTTGCCCTGCGGCTCGCGCTCGGATCCAGCCGCAAACGGATCTTGCGGCAGCTATTTACCGAAGCCATGCTGATTTCAATCGTCGGAGGCGCGGTTGGACTTTGGGGTAGCGTACTGCTGTTGCGGGGGCTGAGTATCTGGCATCCGATTCCCCAATTTCCGGTCCACATGCCTGTGACGCCGGATGCAAAGGTTTATGGTGTAGCTTTGCTGTTGAGTTTCGGCAGTGGATTCCTCTTTGGTGCCGTGCCAGTGAGGCAGATACTCCGCACCAATCCATATGAGGTCGTCAAGTCGGGCTCAACTAGCGGGATGGGGCGGAAGGTTACGATCCGCGATCTGTTGCTGGCTGGACAAATTGCGATCTGTGCCGTGCTGGTCACTTCTTCGCTGGTTGCCGTGCGTGGGCTGGTGCGCTCGCTGCACAGCAATTTCGGCTTTGAACCGTGGAACGCCATGTTGGCGATTACCGACCTGACCATGGCTGGTTACAGCGGCGACAGGGTGCCTGAGATGCAGAGACGCATGATAGACGCTCTGGAGACGATTCCGGGTGTGAAGTCTGTGGGGTTGGTTGATCAGCTGCCATTAGATAGCCAGTATAGCGTGCCCATCTTTACCGACAAAACCACAGATCTGAGCTCAGCCAATATCGCTGCTGAAGGCATCACGTGTGCCATCTCTCCCGAATACTTCCATGCGGCGGGTACTGTCTTGCTTTCCGGAAGAAACCTCACGTGGCATGACGATAAGAATGTACCGCGCGTAGCCGTAATCAACCAGGAGTTTGCGCGCCGAATCTTTGGCTCGGCGGCCAACGCCATGGGCCGATACTACAAGCTACGGGATGGAACGCGCGTCCAAGTGGTGGGTATTGTGGAAGATGGAAAGTACGGGACCCTCACGGAAGATCCGCAGCCGGCGATGTTTGTTCCCATCTTGCAATCGCCATCGAATCAGACCTATCTCGTGGTGCGCTCGGACCGCGATCCGCAGCCACTGGCGCCAGCAATGAGGAGTAAACTGCGCGACCTGGACGCAGGACTGCCTTTCCTCATCCAAACCTGGACCAAAGACCTGGACGGTGCTTTGTTTCCCTCGCGTGTGGCGACGTTGTCGCTGGGAGTGCTGGGCATGATAGGCGCGATGCTGTCTATCACTGGCATCTTTGGAATGGCGGCCTACTCGGTCAGCAAGCGGCTGAAGGAATTGGGCATTCGGATGGCCCTCGGCGCGCAGCGAAAAGAAGTGTTACAGGCAGGGTGGGGCGGGCATTCAAATTGCTGGCTACCGGTTCCGCGGCAGGATTGCTCCTCGGACTCCTGGCGAGCCGAGTGCTGGCTCTCATCGTGTATCAGGCAACTCCCCGCGACCCGCTGGTGTTGGCCAGTGTTGTCTTAGCGATGGCGTTGCTAGGGCTGCTAGCTACGTGGATTCCAGCGCGACGCGCGCTGTCGATTGATCCTATGATTTTGCTCCGCGAGGAGTGAACTGCCCAGGCACAGGATGAAATAGGTTCTTAGCTGCAAAGACGAACGCTTCGCATCTATAACTACGTCCTCTGTCACTTTCCACTGAAGTCCGTTCTTGCCAACGGACCGTATCAGCCATTGGAAGGCTCTATCGGCCTTCATTTACGAGTTCTGGAAGGTTGGTCCAACCGGAAGCTATCCTACTTCCAGGGCTGGGGACCGCCCTGGCAACGTCGTGTCCGACGGCGCCCACGTGGCCCGTTCAGGTCCCTGGGAGCGGCGATGTGTTCACTGCTGCGGGCGGGGCAGGTTACAATTCAACTCTGTTGGAATTGGAGCCGTGCCGCGCCACTATGAACGTCTGGAAGGCATTTGTGTTTTCCCGCGCCGTACCCGCACTCTTCTGCCTGGCAGCTGGTTCGGCGCGAAGACCTACCGCATGAGAATGGAGGAGGACTCTCCTTTGGCAATGGCCACCTCTGGCAGGCTGGGTCAACTATCGGAGTTGGCTACGTTTCGCGCTGGTAATCGGCGCCAGGGCAGCGCCCTGGGCGTCCATGGACTCGGAAATATCGGCCAATCGGCGGCGGTATTCCTCGAACCTCTTGTCGCTCTGAAATAGGGACGCGCAAGCGTGTACCGTGGCATGGCGGTCCGGTGCGCCGCCCAACGGTCCAACGGTCACTCGGAGCGCAGCGCTTGCATCACATCGACGCGCGCAGCGCGTGCCGCGGGCAGCACCGATGCGACAACCGCGACCGCCATCAGGACGAACGCAGAGACGGACACAGGCAATGCGCCCGGCATCTTCACCTCCAGGAAATAGCTTCCCGCCAAACGCGCCAGCACGAACCCGAATGCCCCGCCTACAAGGATGCCTGCCGCAGCCATCACGGCGCCCTCTAGGATCACGCCTTTGAGGAGTCGCTGCGGCTCCGATCCCAGCGCCAGCCGGATGCCGAATTCCCGCGTCCGCGCGCTGACCGAAAATGCCAGCACGCCTGCGACGCCCACCACCGCAATCGCCAACGCGATAGCGGCAAATACGCCGAACACCAGCGAGTTCAGACGGTCCGGCGTGAGCACTTCGGCGCGGACGTCTGCGAGAGTGGCAGCGTGCTCAATGGGCTGATCGGCCGACATGTCGCGAATGACGCGCGTGACCGGCGTGACCAGCGCATACGGGTTTGCACCCGTGTGGATGAACAGGCGACCGCCAAAGATTGGACCCTCTTCAAAGGGGCTATATACGGTGAGCGTGGGCTCGGGAACGACGTGCCCGTCGTCGATATCGGCCGTGATACCGATGACGCGGTGCGGCGCGACAAGACGCGACCTTTCGAGATCGGTCCCGGGGAAGAATTGCAGAACCGGATCCGTCCAATAGACATGCCGATTGACCGCGTCCTGATTGGGGAACATGCGCTGTGCGAGAGTCTCGCTGACGATAACGACAGGCTCTCCATTATTTTGGCCATCGAGCGCATTGAAGTCGCGGCCGGCGATGATAGGGACGCCGAGCGCCGCAAAAAATCCAGGAGAGATGACGCGCCACTGCGCGCGGGGATCCTCTACGCCGGCGGCATGGACGCGTCCGTCGGCGGAGAATTGCAGACCCGGGCTGGGGCCGCCATCGCGCCAGGGAACGACGTTGCCGAACGCGGTCTTGCTCACGCCCGGTAGGGCATCAATGTGACGTATCGCTTCCTGGTAGAAATAAACGACCTGCTGAGGTGTCTTCCCGTAGGACATAGCAGGAACGTCGATAGCGAGGACGTGCTGCGTATCCAGACCCGTCTGCGCCCTTTGCAGTGCGATCAGCGTAGCGATCAACATACTTGCGCCGGCCAGCAGCACGAACGACGCGGCGATTTGTGTCACCGCGAAGATCCGCTGGCGGCGGCTCGTGCTGCCGGTGATCCGCAAACTCCCGCTTGCTAGGCTCAGTCCATTCGGCGTGCCGGACGAGGGCAGGCGCGGGACAAATGCCAGAATCACCGCGGCGACGATGGCCAGCGCCGCTCCGACCCAAAGCAAGCTCGAATCGACCCTAAAATCGAGCGCGCGGACGGAGAAGCGCGAGGCGTACCGGGCCAGGATAGCCACCATCGGCTGCGCGCTCACTACACCGAGCGCGGCGCCAGCGCTGCAGAGCAGAAGGCTTTCGGCCAACAGCATGCGGCGCAGCGAGCCTCTGCTTGCGCCGAGCGCCACGCGGACCGCCAGCTCGCCTTCGCGGCGAACCGTGCGTGCCAGAATCAGGTTGGCGACATTGGAACACGCGATGATGAAGACCAGCCCTGACGCTGCGAGCAGCACCAGCAGCACGGTCCGGGCGCCCGACGTGATCTCGTCACGAAGCAACTTGGCCCCGATCTGGAAGTCCGCTTCCTGCGCATAAGCTTCGGGGTGGTCCTTCTTCATCGCGGAGTAGACGGAGCGCAACTCGGCGCGAGCCTGATCGAGGGTGGCTCCGGGAGCGAGACGGCCGAAAAGCTCAGTCATGCGGTGGATGCGTCCGGTGACCATGGTTGCGGAAAGATGATGCGGGCTGGTGACCACGTTGGCAATGATTTCGGTATCTTGGGGATATGGGACGCAGGGTTCGAGGACGCCAATGATTGTGGCAGAGCGATCCCCGATGCTACCGAGGCGAACGGTTTTGCCGATGACCGAAGGGTCCTTGTGAAGAGCGGTCGTCCAGAAACGGTAGGTGAGAACGACGACGCCGGCACCTTTGGGACCGTCGTCTTGAGGTCCGATGAGGCGGCCGAGCACAGGATGAAGGCCCATCACGTCGAAATATGTGCCGCCGACAACGCCACCCCGAATTGAACGAGGCTCACCGAGACCAATCATGGTGAAATCCATGCTGGAGAAGTCGCCGAACGCGCTCAGGGTTTTCACGCTGGCGCGCAAGTCCTGTATCTCGGGTACGGAAAACGTGGCGTTTTCGTCGCGGATGCCGGGGGCGCTCTGCCTGATATAGATCAGCCGGTCCTCATCGCGGTTGACGAGAGGCTTGAGCAGGACGCCGCGCACCAGCGTGAAAATGGCAGCATTGGCGCCGATGCCGAGCGCCAGTGTGAGAATCACGGCGATCGCCAGCCCTGGAGTCCGAATTAACGAGTGAACCGCAATTCTCAGACCGCGAACGAATGACATGTTCTAACCCTCATCCTCAGGGTATCAGCACCACACCTGCCAATGCTAAGTGCTACATTGCACAATTACTTACTACGCGATGAGTTGGTCTCTTCTGTCCGTTTCCGGACACTCCTATCGCAAATTCGGACACCGACGAACGTTGCGGCACAAACGGTATTACGCGCCCTATGTTTTTGTCGTCGTTGTGTCGTTGTTGGTGGCACAATCCAGGCCGCGGGAGCTGTGTTTGAGTTTCGCGGTGCCCTGCGGGAACTGACAAAGATTCATACAGCTCCGACACTCGGAAGGGATTGTTCTCATTCATTCAACTGGTGATTTGTCGGCCACCGGAAGTGATCTTTGCCAGTGGAAAGCGGGTACCGCCCCGCCAGAGCGGACCTCGAGCGGTTGCCGCTTTGGCGAATGATCTTCGCGGAAGATGGATGCGATGCAACAACTGGCCGTGGGCAGCGTTCGAAAAACCCCACTCTCCCTTGTAAGCTGCTGATTCTGCTACTCGGGATTTCTCATTCCAAGCGTTGGATTAACTCCTAATTCTTGAAGGGTCGAGCCATGCCGTGATGCCTCCCGGCACCAAGCGCCACTCCCGCCGGCTCTCGACTACAATGCACTGCTTATGAATAGCCGACCTCGGGCGCTATTGCTGAGTTGTTTCCTGCTTACGACCTGTTTTGCGCAAACTGCACCGCAGTCATTGGCCGCGAGAGCGCAGGCTGCACTTTCGCCTGTCAATGGAAAGCTCAGTGTGCCCGGCCTCACGCAGCCTGTCAGGGTGCTGCGGGATCGCTGGGGCGTGGCGCACATCTACGCTCAGAACCAGCATGACCTGTTTTTCGCGCAGGGGTTTGTGGCGGCGCAGGACCGCCTGTTCCAGATGGAGTTGTGGAAACGCTCCGGGCAGGGCCGGCTGGCGGAGGTGCTGGGACCCTCGGCATTGCTGCGTGATATCAATGCACGGCTGCTGCGTTATCGCGGCGAGATGCAGGCCGAGTACGCGAGCTACTCGCCCGACACGGAGGCGATTCTGCGCGCGTTCACTGACGGCATTAATGCGGAAGTCCGCAGCCTGACCAGCAAGGGCGGCCCGGGCCTGCCGTTGGAATTTCAACTGGCAGGCTTCCAGCCGGAGTCGTGGACGCCGGAGGATTGTCTCAATCGCATGGCGGCATTTTCCATGACGGGCAACGCGTTCAGCGAGCTGCGCAACGCCGAGCTGGTGGCGAAGTTAGGCGTGCAGCGGGCCTCCGCGGTACTCGATCTGGATCCGCAGGTAACGCTCGATCCAGCGCCCGGCTCGGATCTTGGCGGGCTCAAACCTTCGCTGCTGAAGAACCTGGTGGGCAGTGATGTCCGCATCGAGTTTCCCTCCGATGTCGCCGAGGGCAGCAACAACTGGACGGTTTCTGGCGAGCTCACCGTCAGCGGGAAGCCGATGCTGGCCAACGATCCCCATCGGGTGATTGCCGGTCCTTCGCTGCGCTACATCGTGCATCTGGTCGCGCCCGGATGGGACGTGATTGGCGCGGGCGAGCCCGGCCTGCCTGGCGTCGCGCTGGGACACAACCAACAGATCGCCTGGGGCTTCACCATCTTCGGGCTCGATCAGCAGGACCTGTATCTGGAGGAGCTGAATCCCGCAGAGCCCCTGCAATACAAAACTCCCAGCGGATGGGAGCGCGTGCGGGTGGAGCGTGAGCGCTTTCGGATCAAAGGAGGTCCGCCGGTCGAAGTGGATTTGCAGTTTACCCGCCACGGCCCTGTTCTTTGGGAGGACGGCAAGCGCGCTTTGGCGCTGCATTGGGTGGGTGCGGAGCCGGGCACCGCCGGCTATCTCGGGTCGCTGGCCGTGGCTCGGGCCGGGAACTGGCAGGAGTTTGAACGGGCGATGGAGCGATGGAAGGTTCCATCGGAAAACATCGTGTACGCCGATACCGAAGGCAACATCGGGGAACACTCCACTGGTCTGGCGCCGCTGCGCCAGAACTGGACCGGACTGTTGCCGGTTCCGGGCGCGGCGGGCTACGAGTGGGCGGGGTATGTGCCCAATTCGGAGTTGCCGCACAGTTTCAATCCCGCTGCTGGATTCGTCGCTACCGCGAACCACAAGATGATCCCGGAAAAATATTCATACAGCGTGGGATTCGAGTGGGCTGCGCCCTACCGCTTTCATCGCATTGAGGAGGTGCTCTCTCGGGCTCGGGATGGCAACCGGAGAATCACTCTGCAGGATATGGCGAAGCTGCAAACGGATGTCGTGTCGCTGCCGGCTCGCGAGCTGTTGAAATTGCTGAGAGCGGCGTCAGCAAAGCAAACGAATGCCGTTGCGCAGTTGCTGTTGCGCTGGGATGGCACGCTGAGCCGCGATTTAGCTGCCGGTGCGGTCTATGAAGTCTGGTTGCGGCAAGTGCGAAAAGCCGTCGCTCAGAAGGCGAAGGTCGCAGAGCATGTGGGGGACTGGTCCCTGGAAAAAGTTTTGGAGCAGCTTTCGGCGGCTCCCGCAGATGTTTTCGGGGCGAATCCCATTGCCGGTCGCAATCAGTTGCTGCTCGAGACACTCGACGCCGCGCGGAAGGAGATGCGGCAATTGCAGGGTCCGAATCCGCAGAAGTGGTCTTGGGGACGGTTGCACAAGGTTCGCTTCCGGCACTCGCTGGACCAAGCGCCCGGAAACGCGCAACTACTCGATCTCGGTCCGCTTGCGCGGCCTGGAGATGGGTACACCGTGAACGCCACGTCCTTCGAAGGAGGCTCTTTCCAGCAGGAGGCCGGCGCGAGTTATCGCGAGATCCTCGACACCAGCGACTGGGATCGCTCACTGGCGGTCAATACGCCGGGGCAAAGCGGCCAGCCCGGCAGCCCGCATTACTCGGATCTACTGCCGTTGTGGGACAAGGGCCAGTATTTCCCGCTGCTCTACTCGCGTGAAGCGGTTGAGAGAGGAGCCAAGGATCGCCTGCTGCTGAACCCACCGTAGCCAGCGGCTCAACTGCGACTAGGTGACGCCGCTTGCCTGATTGATCGGGGATGGGGGTAACATCGTGCGGCTTGGCAGGTTGCCAAGGCAACTGAAGTCAATTGGTGTAATCGCCTTCGCCGCCAATCCAACCAGTTTACGATAAAGGTGCGGCTTCGATGAGCGCTATGGCCTTCTATGAGAAGGTCATAAAAGTCAAGGCCGACGTGGCGGCCTTCCTTATTAATTGCTTTCCATCTGCATAACCCTCCCGGTGGTGACGTGGGGAGCTGTCAAGGGCGCCCCCGAACAGGGGGCGTTCATCTTGACCCTTGACAGCTCCCCACCTCACTTACAATCGAGCTGGGAACGAAGCGCAACGCAGTTCAGTTGGGCTTCGTTCCTTAGGGGATTCGGTTTTCAGTTCGTATTGGCACGCCTTCGGCAATGCTTCCGAACTTGTTGGCATCGATACGATCGCTCTTCCGCTTGCGACGCTTCGACCCTTCCATCAACCGCGGGTTGGCCACCAGCACCTTGTGTCCCCACTCGGTGACCACGTCCGCCGGGACTCACTTTCGTCGCACCCGGCGAATGCATCTCGGTCTCGATCACCCGTCAAGCATTCTCAGAACTCGATGTTGGCTCGCAGCTCGATCACACGCGCCCCCTGGTTGGGAGAAACGGGGCTGTAGTTTGGCGAAATCCCCCCAATCGCAAACCCCTGCTGCTGAACATTCGGGCTGAAGCCGTTGGCGAAGGAGAAGTAAGTGGTCCCATTCGCTGCGCCCGGTTGAAAGTTGGGGTGATTGAAAGCGTTCAACATCTCGGCCTGCAGGCTGAACTTGATGTTCTCGCGAATCGGTACCACCTTGGTGATTGCCAGGTCGTCGTTGAAATAGTGTGGCCCGTAAAGGTATACCAGCTGGCCGATCGTGCCGGGCGTGGTGTTTGCGGTGATGAACT
>QIAU01000113.1:0-1621 GCA_003225055.1 Acidobacteriota bacterium | reverse complement strand
CGCCGCCGTCTCCATAGCCATCGTTGTTAAGGTTCGCATTGAAGGTGTTGTTCCCGCCCTCCAGCAGGAACGGTGCCCCGGCTTGATAGCCGAGGATAGTGCCAATCGTCCATCCTCCCACAACCCTATCCAGTACGGCGTTACTATCGTTCAGGAACTGCTTTCCGCGGCCGAAGGGCAAATCATAGCTCCCGTTAATGTTAATCGCATGCCGAATGTCAAACAGAGTTGGTCCGTACGACAATCGCATGTTGCGCAAGGTGAATATGTTGGACTGGCCTTGCCAGTTGTTTGGACTTGAGATCCCCAGGGTGTGACTCCACGTGTAATTGGCATCGAATTGCAGGCCGTGCCATTGCCGCTGGCGAAAATCAACCTGCAGCCCGTTGTAGTTCGAATATCCTTCCGCCACCAATTCGGTGGTCGCAAAGCCTGCACCTTGCGCATAGGGATTTGCCTGGAAGAAGTTGATGGGATACCCAGCGCCGGCCGTGGTGATCCCCAGGTTCGTCTGGCAGGGGGTGAGCGCTGCCGAACCGACCATGTTGCAGATGTAGGGTGCACCCGCGAGAGTGCTAGCGAAGAGCCCTGCCTGACCGGTGCTCACAAACCCAGTGAAACCGCCGTTCGTGAAATCGGCGGCGCTTCCGTCGGCTCCTGCGGGTTCGCCAGCAAACGCAGCATTGAAAATCGGCAACGGCTGTTGCCCCGGCAGACCATGGTTCGCAAATGACCCCTGGAAGCTGGCGTTGCCACTGGCATTGTTAATATTCAAATTGTTTTGTGCCGCCTTGAATTGCGCCAGGAACCCATTTTCGAAGATATTCACTTCGTTAGTATCGATTGCTACCCACTGCCGCAGCGTCCGGTTACCTATATAGCGCACCTCGAGCGCACGGTTTTCCCCCAGTTGGCGCTGGATTCCAAGGTTCCAGGATTCGGTGTAGGGCTGCTTGAGATTGGGATCGATGCCATTGACGCCCGGCACATTGCCGCCGAGGAAGGTGAAGTCGGACTCTGACTCGACCTTTTGGAAGCTCTGCGGTTTGAATCCATACGCCGGAAGCGGGCTACCCAAGAACAAGCTCCCCGGTTGGAATGCGCCCGCCTGGTTCGCGCCCTTTACGGCGTTGAGGAAGAATCCCTGGTAGTAGAAGGAGCCGTAGTCAGACGCCTCATTCCACACGTACTGCTGTGGTTCGGTGAAAGTCCTGAAAGAGAAACCGGCGCGGATCACAGTCTTATCCCCACCGAGCAATCGCCCGAGAGCTCCGTCACCGCCGCGGGGATTCCAGGCGATGCCAAACGCTGGCTGAGGAGCCACGAACCAGTTATTGTAGGGCTGACTGTTCTGCACCAATTGCGGGTTCATGGTGCCGTTGAGCGAACCCGGATTGAACAGATTCCCCACGCCGGAAGGACCAAAAATATTGGTTGGAGTGGCCGAGTGATACAGGTTCGTCAAGTCACGGTCAGCCCAGGTGAAATCCCAACGCAGACCATAATTCAGGGTGAGGGTCGGCCGGATGCGGTAAGAGTCTTGCGCAAATACGCCCCAAGCCTTAGTCAGTTCGTCGAGGTTGTACGCCCCTAGTGAGTGGATGTATTGGTTTGAGCTGGG
>QIAU01000112.1 GCA_003225055.1 Acidobacteriota bacterium | reverse complement strand
GGTCCACTCGGGAAAATCCGCCATGAGTTGCCGGAATGGTGCCGCCACACCGCGGCGTACCGCCTCGGCCTGTAACTTGGCAAGCGCGACCGCCCCTTCTTGCCGGTGCGGGTGTGCATCTGATCCCCAGGTAACTGCGACAGGGCGAATGTGACGCCCTTCCGGGCTCTCTGCGGTGACAAACGCGTCGTAATAGGCTGTGGCCTTGCGGCCAGGCTTGAATCGCACCTCCCTTATACGGCACGATCCCACTGTGGCCCCGGCGGGGAGAAGCGCTCTCAGCTGATCCACTAGCACCTTGCGGGCCGTCGCCGAGAGCAAGATCCACCGGATATCTTTCAACTTAGCAAATCCCGATAGCGCGTCGCTGATGTTCAATTCTCGACTTTCTTCTGCAACGATACACGGCACTAGAAAACTAATTCCCAACTCGCGAATTGCCGAACCCTATTGCCCGCCGCGGCCAGGCGCGATTTTGTTTGATTAGCGGCTCAACTTGATCGAGGACCTTAGCTGCATTGTGGGTCCAGGTGCGCTCCGAGCAGGCGGCATTGGCGTTTCGCCCCAATTCCTTGCGCAGCGCGGCGTTGTTTCGCAGCCGCCGGATGCAGCCGACTAGATCCGCGAGGTTACCCGGCTCAAATAGCAGGCCGGTGACGCCATCGACGACGACTTCTGCGACCTGACCTACTCGGCTTGCCACCACTGCCCGGCCTGCAGCCATGTATTCGAAGAGCTTCAGCGGAGAGAAATAGAAATCGTCCAGAGCGGGATAAGGAGCAATGGTAGTATCCATGGCCGCCAAATAATGGGGCACGTCTTCGTGAGCGAGTGCCCCGGCGAACGTTACTGCCTCGGTGAGCCCCGCGTTCCGAACTTCCTGCTCTAATTGGGGGCGTATCGGCCCGTCTCCCACGAGAAGTAGGTGGCTTGAGGGGTCAGTCCTGCGCACATCCCGAAACGCAGAGAGCAGCAAGTCCAACCCGTGCCAGCGTTTGAAGGTACCAACAAAACCGATGACAAACCGCCCTTCAAGGTTAAAACGTTGCCTCACCAGCGAGCCGTCCAAGCCGGTATGGAACAAGCGCGTATTCACGGCGTTGGGCAACACGTGAATCAGCTCAGGCTTCACCCGCGATCTTCGCAATTGGCTCTGCAGTGATTCGGAAACTGCCATCACCAGGCGCGCCTTTCTCCAGATCGCCCCTTCGACCCAATGCGCCAGCGGAGGGCAGGTGACACCCGCCCGGTAGTGCTGCTGCTCGTAAGCGAATGGCGCGTTCACCTCGAGGACAAGTGGAATCGACCGTTTTTTAGCCAGGCAAAGCCCCGCCACGGCCCAGAGACTGTAACGCTCATAAATGAAATCTGGATTCAATTGCTTCGCAACCCCCATTGCCGCCTTGAAAAACGTCAAGTTATGTAGGGCTCGAACTGCATCGGGGTTGTGACGGTTGGCAGTTCTTAGAACCCGAGCGAGCGCACGATTCCAGCCAGAGAGGGGTGCTGGACAAACTGTGGCATGCAGATCGGCTTCGAGAGCTTTCCTACAGCTCGGCAGACTACAAATAACGATAGCGACTTCGTGGCCGAGATCAGCGAGCGCGCGAACGAAAGACCGGATATGAACGGCGCCGCCGCTTTTCCCAGCCAGATTAATGCCCGGGTCGTTACACAGATAAAGAACCTTCACCTGATCCTCCCTACTGGAAAAGAGACAGCAATTGTGCAGAACTCCGTTCGATGGAGAAGCAAGTTTCAATCTTGGCCCTGGCGGCGAGGGCTAGTCGGTCTCTTAGTTCAGGCGAGGTGAGCAGTCTATCCAGCGCGTCGGCCAGCCTCGCAGGGCTGTTGGGGGGGACAAGCAGACCTTCGTCTTCTGAGTTGATCAGCTCTGGAATGCCCGAAACTGGTGTCGAGACGATGGGCACCCCACTAGCCATCGCCTCCAGCAACACGTTCGGAATGCCGTCGCGGTCGCCGTCGGCGGTCACCTTACAGGGAAGCGCAAAAACGCAAACTCTTTGGTAGGCACGGCAGAGCTTTTCATGGGGGAGGGCGCCCAGCAGTTTTACCCGGTCATTCAGACCGAGGCGGCTAACCTGGGCTTCGAGAGACGGCCGGAGAGGGCCGTCTCCGACAATCTCCACTTGGAAACAACGGCCGCGACGCCGAAGAATGTCAGCCGCCAGGATTAGGTCGTTCAGGCCCTTCTTCTCGGCCAGCCGGGCGACGGACAGAATCACTGGTGGCTCGGAATCAGAAGCGCGTGGCCACGAAAACTTGAATTGGGAGAAATCGAGCCCATGATAAATACAATGAAGTTTGCCATTAGCTGCCGGCCCGATCTGCGTCGACAGATAGCGCCAGTTGTACTCGGTGCACGTGATCACCGCCTGAGCCCGCTGGGCCTCAGCCCGCAGAAGCTGAGGCGGTGTCTTGACGTAAATGTCCTTGGCGTGAGCCGTAAAAGTATAGGGAATTCCGGTGAGCTGATGAGTAAACATAGCTACGAGCGCCGGGTCGTGGGCAAAGTGCGCGTGCAGATGAGTCAACGGTTCCCGGGAAAGTATCTCTGCTAGGTAACTCGCCTGGAAGAAGCATCGGAGAACGCCCCGCCGACGATAGCGCATTGCCCAGAATAGGGTTTGCGAGCAGCGGATGGGTCGCCTAAAAAACAAGCCGATACTAGCCTGCCAGATGGCCTTCTTGTTGCGCCTGATCGAGAGGTAGGTCACTCGGGCACGTACCTGCGCTACCTTGGCATGGACAGGCTCGTCCTTCGGATCCTTAAGGGAAAAGATCCGCAGCTGGCCCCCCAGTCGTTCCACCGCGACCACCTCGTTCAGGATAAACGTCTGTGAAAGCCGCGGCCAGGCGTTAACAACATATCCGACCGTAGGGTTCCGATTAGACCCTGGATCCATATGCTCGCTGTCCGAGATGTTCCGAGAGACAGATGGCTGCAGCACGGGAGCTCTACTCCTTCGTCACAAACGCGGTAATCATCTCGCTCTAAGTCTGCTATCTACGTTGGACTACTTCCGATTTTAGTAATCCCTTGGACTACTCCGACCGGCATGATTTCTTCATCCGAGTTTTCCGACTTAATCAATTTCTTCCGCACTCTTACGTCGAGATTCGCGAGCGCAGAATCTACGCTTGCGTTGAGCAAAGGGTGAGAAGCGATGACTTTCTATCTATGTCCTTTGGTTCTCCCGCACATGATATTTAAGCTAATCCAATGACCTGCCTGGGCTGGTACTCCCGGGATCCTCGGATCTTCGAAGGACCGGTTTACCAGTGTGAAAGGGGGCAATTTCAGGACTGGAGAGGCTTAGGCCAGTGAACGCGGAACACGAGCACCGCGAGCAAAGCAGCGGGAGAAGTAGGCCAGAACTAATGTGCCACACTCATCCCTAGCCACTTTTCAGTTACCACTCCGTCGAAAGACGCACGTAACTCATTTAAAATCACTGAACCTCAGCGGTGCGTTTTTCATTCCCATGGGTGGGCCGCAGGCCCATGTCAAACTCGCTAGTCATAATACTCCAGTCCCAGATGAGTGATCAGGGTTTCGCCCTTAAGGTGGCGCAAGGTGTTCTTCAGCTTCATGGACTGGATGAACAGGTCGTGCTCCGGATACAACCCGGACGCGGTCATAGGCGACTTGAAGTAGAAGCTGAGCCATTCCTGTATGCCGATCCCTCGCAGGTCGGCGCTGCGCTGCGCCAGATCCAGGAACAGCACCAAATCAAGCACGATAGGCGCCGCCAGGATAGAGTCGCGGCACAGAAAATCTACCTTGATCTGCATTGGATAGCCGAGCCAGCCGAAGATGTCAATGTTGTCCCAGCCCTCCTTGTTATCACCGCGTGGCGGGTAATAGTTAATGTGGACCTTGTGGCAGATCTTGCCGTACAGGTCGGGGTACATCTGGGGCTGCAGGATGTGCTCCAGCACTCCGAGCTTGGAATTTTGCTTGGTCTTGAAGGAGTCGGGATCGTCGAGCACTTCGCCGTCGCGGTTGCCCAGGATGTTGGTCGAGTACCATCCGCTCAAGCCAAGCATGCGGGCCTTGAAGCCGGGGGCCAGGATGGTCTTCACTAGAGTTTGCCCTGTCTTAAAATCCTTGCCGCAAATGGCGGCTTCATTCCGCCGCGACAGTTCGAGCATCGCCGGGATGTCTACCGTGAGGTTGGGCGCGCCGTTTGCAAAGGGCACGCCCTCGCTCAGGGCGGCGTAGGCGTAGATCATCGAGGGGGCAATGTTCTCATCGCTCTGCTCAAGCCCTTTCTCGAACGCCTTCACGGACGCGTGCGCCGCGGTGGGGCGCAGGAAGATCTCGGTGGAGCCGCACCAGATCATGATGAAGCGGCTGGCACCAGACGATTTCTTGAACTCGCGGATGTCGGCGCGCACCAACTCCGCCAACTCCATCTTGTTCTTGCCCGTTTTCACATTGGGCCCGTCGAGCTTGCGGACGTAGTTGCGGTCGAACACCGCCTTGCGCGGCTTCACCGACTGCAGGAAAGGCTTGATCTGGTCGAGTAGCGCGCGGTCGAGCACGCCGGCCTTACAAGCTGCGGTGTACAGGTCGTCGGTGAAAATGTCCCAGCCCATAAAGACCAAGTCATTCAGGTCGGCCAGCGGCACGAAGTCTTTGATCTTCGGCGAGCGGCGTTCGGTGCGCTTACCCAGCCGGATGGTCCCCATCTGCGTGAGCGAGCCGATCGGTTGCGCAAGCCTCCTGCGGATCGCCTCCACTCCCGCCACGAATGTACTGGCAACTGCCCCCATGCCGGGGATCATCACCCCCAAGGTACCCTTGGCTGATTGGATCTGATCCGCCCCTGGTGCCGATTTGCTGCTAGTTTGCCGGTTGGTCATGAAGTTTGCTTTCACAACGATCCTCCTGTCGATCGCGATGAGGCAGTTCCCCATGCTGCTCTGCCCTTTCTTCCACCGAGATGGGTCCATATCTAGTAGGTCATGGTTTTCCAAAAACCGGGTTGCATGGGGGCGAGTCTCTGATTGGCCTCGCGATGTACGCGGACTACGCCGTCTTAATGCCGCTGCCATCTACGAGTTCCGCAGTGGCGAAGCGGCTGGCCCGTAACTGGACTGCGATTGTGCGTCCCAAGCAGCGGCGGGCACAGGAATATCCCCTAGGTAGAGCTTGTCGAGCAATCGGTGGCCTTCGACAGGGACAGTTGCGGCCGACAACCAACTCAAGCTCTAGACTGCACCGCTTGCCAGGAAATAGACGCCGGAGGTAGGCATGGCTGTCTAGCAAGCTTGCATCGCGGCCGAGCCACTGCGCGCACACGCTCGACAACGACGCCCTCAAGTGCGATGGCTGACACAGCGATGCACTCGCTTGTGGCTCTGCGTTGCTGGTACTCTTATTCACAGCGTAATCCACGGTCTGCGAATTCGGAGTCGGTCGTTCCATGATGACTAGCAATTCCTCATGCATGCCTCTCTCTCCACAATCTCTCCCCTTTTGAACACCAGGATCGAGTCAGCTTGACTCACTGTCGTAAGTCGCGAGCGCCACGTAGACTTGATAGGGTTTGAGAAAACTGGCCAGCGCGGCTAGCAGTGGCATGTTCCTCGGTCCAGAATACGAAGCCCTTCGTCCAACATCGCTTCGGCCCTCTCGCAGCATCCGCGATCCTGCTTATCAACATCACTTTTCGCACGCTCCAGGCAGATCGCTGCCTCCTGAAACGCCAGGTGCGTCGGAACATAGGAGTGGCCTGTGGCGGCATATGTCTTTAGAAATACTTCGGCCGCCCAATCAAAGGCGTGCATTGAACCGTGGTATTTCAGCCCCATCCGCTTAAGATCGACGAGGAACCTCGCCACGTCACGACTAGGGTCTGCCGCGTTAAAGGTGTCCCAATCGATCGTAACTGTGCGGCCTTGAACCAAGAGGACCTGAGCGCAAGTATAGTCGCCATGGCCAGCGCACATTTCGGTGCTGTTTAGACCAGGTGCTGCGGCATTCAGTTGCTCGAAAAGCCGCCTCGCCTTGTTGGCAAACGGCAGGGCAAGATCGAGAAAGCGGCGCCACCATGCTTCCAGAGAGATTAGATAATCGTGCAAGCGGAAGGCTCTCCCCGAACGGGGTGCTCTAGCCTGAAATCGTGCCAGCCAACGCGCGCAGCGCTCAACTGCCAGCACACGATCGGATGCATTCGGATTCACAATCAGCGCTCTCGCTCGAGTGCCGGGAACTTTTTCGTAGAGCAGAAGGTGCAATGGCGCTAGGAACGCTACGGGTCGAGGAATGGCGAACTCGTCCTCAGCGTCAAACCCCGCTCGCCTGATTTCTTCCATGGCTTGATAAATATCTGAGCGGTCCTCGGCGTAGACCTTGCCGATCAGCTCTTGCCACCCGCTGGCAGTTCTTAAAGCAACTTCGAATGTGCACCGGCTCGCTCTCGTCCATTGAATCACGCGGAGATGAAGCCCCTGTGAGGCGTCCACCTGGGGGAACGCAAGCAGACTCAGCTCCTTAGCCAGCTCAGCCGGATCAAGGGCTCGAGCGAGAGTAGGAATAGCTGGATCTGCAACAGTGTCGACCAATTTGCCCATAGTGCTGTTTCCTTCTCATGGTTCTAAGGCACGAAGCCCTTCGCCGAGCAACGCCTCAGCTCCCTCGCGGAAAGTGCAAACCAGACTCTCTGCCTGAATTTTGAAAGGTCTTAGGCAAGTCAAAGCTCGGTATCACGAGATGTTCGCTGCGACCTTAAAACGAGCTCAGGGCCTCAAACGTCTTCAGAAATACTTCTGCAACGGCATCGAGTATCGGATTGAGCCGAGCTATTTGAACGCAAGCCGCTGAAGGGCGACGAGAAATCTCGCCACGCCGCGGCCGGGGTCCGCCACGTCATAGCTGTCCCAATCGAACGTGATGGTCCGCTCTTCGGTGAGGATGATCTGATTACAATTGTAGCTGCCATGGCCGGCGCACCTTTCGGTTCCTTCGCCGCGGCGGCTCCCTCTTCTACGCGTTTGGACAACCGTGCAGTCAGGCTCGCGAGCTATTGCACAACTCTTCCTGATGGCGGGGCAATTGTGTGAAATTTTGCCAGCCAACGTGCACGTTGCTCAGATGCTTCGGCGCGGTCACGTTTATTGCCTGTCAAAAAAACCTGCTTGGCTCCGCAGGCCTTAGACTTTTCTCTTGAAGCAGGAGCCGTAAGCCGGGAACACAAGCAAGCGGCTTTGGGATCGAGAACGCATCCTCTGGCTTGATGAACGTCTGAACGCTCTGCAGCCCAACCTTACAGATCAGGTAGTCTGATCCCTTTGCGTTCGCAATGCGATTTCAAACGTGCAGAGGCTTCCTGGATGATGCTTAAGAATCTGGAATCTATTCTCTTTTGTCCCGCATCGATGTCAGAGCGAGGGTCTCGCTCAAGACAAATGTATGCGACCCCGTGGCCAAGTGCTGACCACGAATCCGATTTTTGGGCCCTTGTTCAGGCTGAAAGTGCATAAACTCCTGCACCCAAAAGCTCCAAGAGGTGATCGGCAGCTTGCGTTGCTCCATCCATCGGAAGAGGTCGGTCCTGCAGTGGGTAGTCGTCCCTCTCCAAGTCCTCCACCAGCCGCTCCGCCAGCTTTTCCGGAGAAAGGTCAGCTGGATCGAGCACATCAATGAGGCGCCGCTGGGCAAGTAGTCTAGCTCTCGTCCTTTGCTCCGCACTGGGTCCCCCGCGAGGCACGACAAGGGCCTTCCTCTTCCGGTACAGCACCTCCGACAACGTGTTGTAACCAGCCATGCAGACAACCAGATCGGCTGCAGCGATGCAGCTCGAACTGTCATCCACATAAGGGACAATTCGAATCGGCAGACCTCGGGCCTCGGCGGCCAACTCGCAGTCAAATTCGGGCGGCGCGTTCACTCCCACTGCCATGAGCGTCGCGAAATCGACGCGAGAACCTAGGATGCGGACGGCTTGAACGTAGCTCCGCATGAGCAACTGCCCGTCGCCGCCTCCCCCCGCTGAAACGAAGACGAAACGACGCTTCGGAAGCCCCACGGCCTGCCGGATCTCGCTGGCCTGTTTGAGAGGATCTTGCTTGACCACGTAGCCACAGTAATGGGTACCGCAAGGTGGCACGGGCAAGCGATACGTGGAGCACGTACTAAACATCTCTTTGCTGCCATAGATCAAGATTCGATCATAGTAGCGACGCAGAGCTTCGTAGGCTCCCTCGGATTCCCAGACGCGCTGAGTCACCTCTGGAGCATCCAGGATGTCCCGCAAGCCGAGAACCACCCAGCATTTAGGATGCGCTTGCTTTAGAGCCTTGATCGCCGGTGCCAGTTCGCCCTGGGCGCCTCCTGGCATGTGATCGACCAGAAGTAAGTCGGGTCGGAAATTCAGCAACCCGTCGCATAACAGTTCAGCGCGCAATCTAATGAGCTCTCTCTCATCGATCCGGAGACGAGTACCTTCCCAACAGCCTGCACTAACCTTGCGGATGGAAGGAAGCTTGATATGGTCCATACGGTCCGGCAGTTTGAAAAATGGAGCAACAGGCGAATCAGCGAACAAGAGAAGGTTGCTATCCTTCCTCGCCTTAAGAAGTGCTCCACCGATGAGGATATTCCTCCGCAAATGGCCAAGACCTAAACTGTCTTGCGAGTAGATTGATACGCGGCAACTCGAGGTCATAAGGTACCCCCCTTCGTCTGTCGACCTTAGTCGACCTTAGTTGTTCGCCAGCAAATTGTTGAAAGTTCAAGCTGTCCTCATCCGGATCTTCCATCGCTCTTCTTCCTGGTTTGGCATCGTTTGCGCCCTCCAGGAAATGTCTCCTAGAGGCCCATCCGGAAAGGCCCATTTGTGAAATTCGTGCGACGGAAACAAACGACTTATGGCCCGAGAATTCGCCGAAACCCCCTGTTTCTGGATGCGCCTCTGGCGGGCGGTTGAGACCACGTTTTTCAAAAGCAGTTACGACGCTTTTGTGCAGGCAAGCTGCGGATTTTCGAGGCCGTTTCTAAAGTTTCAGTTTATGAAGTCGGAAGCACGCGAGTGGCCCAGTGCGCCGGGGAGCGAGCCAGCCGTCGCTTCGAACTTGCTGGACATCGTCGGTGGTTTTTGTGACTGCAACCTCTTAGACCTGCTGCAATGGGCAGAGCAGCCTTGGGTTTTGTTTGACGCTGCGGGAAGCGTCGTTGGCCAGACCCAGACAGGCGTAAAGAGCCAGTCTTCTGCGGGTGCGGGGTGGTTGATTGGGGGATCGGGAATCTTAGTTCCCAATAGAGCGCAGCGTCGAAACCTACGCTGCCCTCGTGGGCCGAAAAAACATTGAGACCGATTCTCAAACGATCTCAGCCGAGTCCAGTGGTTTACCACTTCCGTTTTTACCCTTCGACGTGTGGAGGATGCTAGCCACTTCATTCTCCGAGGTGAGCCTGCA
>QIAU01000177.1:24176-58068 GCA_003225055.1 Acidobacteriota bacterium | reverse complement strand
GATCCGACTGTCACAGATTGTCCGTGCTGCCGACATCAAAGGGCAGGAGAGCGTGGCCGCCGAAGGCATCGGTTTGCGCTCCATCGCTCAAGGGTTTGCTGCGATGGGTCTGTCGGATGAGGATCGACTCGCGAGGCAGTTCCCTGTCTATGATGCTTTGTACGCATACGTTCAAAGACAGGGACAGTGAAGCCGGCTTGCGAGTTACCGCCTAAATTTGATCGTTCTTCTCTAACCTGAACTCGTTCTCTGGAGGCATCGAATGCAAACACGAGTAGTCCGCATGAGTAGGGTTTTGACGCTAGCGTTTTTTTTCTTCGCAGTCGGCCGAGAGGCAGTCCACCCTGCGAAAGCAGCCTCCGCAAGCTCAGATCGCGTCCCTCTCAAGAAGGTCGCCGATATTCCCATGCCCGGCCCAGCCGTTCGTTTCGACTATCAGAGCCTCGATCCCTCGCAAGGGCGTCTTTACATCGCCCACATGAACGCCGACCAACTTGTGGTCTTCGATACCAAGAAACGAGTAGTCGTGGCAAACCTCGACGGCTTTCGTCGAGTCCATGGAGTGTGGGCAGTTCCGGAACTGGGCAGAGTCTATGCGTCGGTGACGGGAGAGCATAAAGTTGCCGCTGTGGATATGAAAACACTACAAACGCTTGCCCGCGTAGGACCCATTAACTATCCGGACGGTATTGCATACGCACCCGGGCCCCAACGTATCTTCGTGTCCGATGAACACGGCAACGTGGATGCAGTCATAGATACGAAAACGAATTCGCTGGTAGCGAGCATCCCGCTCGGAGGCGGTGCCGGGAACACGGTCTACGATTCTGGTTCCGGCCACATTTTGGTTGCGGTTCACGAGAAGAACGAAGTGGTGGCAATCGATCCGGCAACCATGCGGATCATTGGCCGCTACCCGATGACCGGCATTCAGAGTCCACATGGAATCGCACTGGACGTGTCGGAACGGTTCGCGTTTGTAGTGGGAGAAGAGAATCACATGCTGGCCGTCGTAGACCTGACGACCATGAAGGTCTTGGCGACACATCCTGTTGGAGAAGACCCTGACGTGCTGGCCTTTGATCCCGGACTGAAGAGGCTGTACGTATCCGCCGAGTCCGGCAATGTTTTCGTGTTCCGTGAAAATGGAAAATCACTTGTTCTGGAAGGGACCATGTCAATTCCCCATGCTCACACGGTATGCGTTGATCCCAATACCCATTTTGTTTACTTTCCTTTGGAGAACATCGATGGGCATCCGCTGCTGCGAATAATGGAGCCAACCACCAGGTAGTGAACACTCGGAATAAATGGCAGCCTCTTTCAGGTCTCCTTAGATTGAGGCGGCTTTGCCTCACTGTCGATCTTGGCGCCGGAACGCGGCACGTATAGATGAATGATGCTGACCATCGACTCAATCCCCTCCCCGCTTAGAACTCTCACGCGTGATGGGTGGCTGTTGTTCCTTACACGATTCGTGCGCTTGTTCGCTTATGGCTCGCTATCCGTAGTGTTGGTTTTCTATCTGATTAGCCTCGGCCTGAGCGAGTCCCAAACGGGTCTGCTCCTAACGCTGACGTTGGTGGGCGATACTGTCGTCTCCCTCTATCTCACTACCCGCGCCGATCGGATTGGACGACGGCGCATGCTTGTCGTTGGCGCAATTCTCATGGCTGCTGCCGGTCTAGCCTTCGCCTGCACAAGCAATTTCTTACATCTGATTCTCGCGGGTACCATTGGCGTCATAAGCCCCAGTGGCAATGAAGTGGGACCGTTTCTGTCGATTGAGCAAGCCGCGCTCTCTCATGTTGTTCCTGCTCGGATCAGAACGGAGGTGTTTGCCTGGTACACCTTCGCCGGCTCATTGGCAACCGCGATCGGTGCGCTATGCGGAGGGGCTGTCACGCACGCGCTGCAGAAGACCGTAATGAGGCCCGTGGCCAGCTACCGCGCTGTGGTTATTCTTTATGCCGCATTGGGTGTTATGTTGGCGTTCGTTTTTACCCGCCTTTCGTCCGCTGCGGAAGTCACTGCACCTGGAGAAGAAACCGCCTCCCCGAGTTTCTTAGGAATCAGCCGCTCACGCCATGTTGTGGCTAAGCTCGCGAGCTTGTTCGCTCTCGACTCCTTCGCGGGGGGCTTCGTGGTGCAGAGCTTCGCCGCGTATTGGTTCTATCTGCGTTTCGGCGTCGACCCCGGAACACTCGGCAGCATTTTCTTTTGGGCGAACATCTTTGCTGGCATCTCGTCGTTGCTGGCATCGCGGCTTGCCTCCCGCTTCGGTCTTATCAACACCATGGTTGCCACGCACCTGCCCTCGAACATCCTTCTCATTCTTGTGCCGCTCATGCCAAACCTCTCATCAGCGGTGTTGGTTCTGTTGGTGCGCTTCAGTATCAGTCAAATGGATGTGCCGACCAGGCAGTCGTACAGAACGAGCCGGAGCCGCGGGAATAACCGGCGTAGCACGAACGACCGGTGCCGCCATTAGTCCATTGTTTGTGGGCTTCATGTTTGCTCGGCCCTCTCTGATCAACGCGCCTTTCTTTATAGCGGGAACGCTGAAAATCGTCTACGACCTTTTGCTCTATAGGGCGTTTGTAGCCGTTCCGCCTCCCGAAGAGCGGTCGTAATCAGCATCTTCAGCATTTTGATAGCGATTTTCAGCCACGCCGCCAACAGAAGCGGACTGAAAGCGGACTGAGCGAGAAGCAATTCGAGTTTAAGTCCTTCACCATCAACCGAACCGGATCTCGCCGAAAAATAGCGGACTGGGAGGGCAAGACGCGATGCTGTTAAGTCCTTTGGAATGATGGTGGCCAGGGACGGAGTTGAACCGCCGACGCCAGCCTTTTCAGCTCTGCCAATTCCGCTCCGATGTGGCCCAGCTCAGCGGGAAGGAACTCGAACTCATCCATCAATTCGCCAACCTGGGCGCAGGCGAACTTGCAACTCACCACTTCACCGGGAAGTTCCAAACGGAATATTTCGCACGCCTGGCTGAAAAAGGTCTGCTCATCCGAACTGGACGAGGACGATACAAGCTCTACCATCCGCTCTTCCGCGAATTCCTAAAGCAAACAGAATGAAACCGAACAACAGCAAACCCGACGGCAACCGCCCAGGACGCGGCGGCCAGCAGGCCGCCGCGTCCGCCGTCTCCCTTCGCGATTCACAGTGCGGACTCCATTCCCTTAACCCATTTCCCCATAGCCCTTGTGACCCATTCCATTGCCATTGCGTCCGTTCGGTAACGACGAACCGGATTACCCACTTGAGTATTGGAAGAAATCGGAGAAAAGAAATGGGCATCGATCGGCATCCAGTCGCACAGAACTCTCAAGCGCCACGCGCGAATTGTTTCGGCCACTTTGATCCTTTGTGTGATAGCGATCAGGCCGCTGCATTTCTGGGTGTTCATCCGAAAACGCTGCAGAAGATGGCGCGGGATGGACGTGTACCCGCGCATCGCATCGGCACCCTTTGGCGATTTCGGATTTCAGAACTGGACGAGTGGCTCCGTACTTCGGTACATTCAGTTTGCCACTCGTGCCGCTAAATGAAAGGAGCGTACCTTTTGTTTAAGCGAGCACGATTCCAGTTTGGTAGTTTGCGAACGAAGAAGAGGGCCAACGGACCCGATGCGTGGGAGTTCCGATTTTATGAGGATACCGGCGGCAAGCGGATTCGCCGCTATATCACGGTGGGAAGAGCGAGCCAGTATCCAACCGCAGCTGCTGCGCGAAAGGCCGTGCAGGCTCTTCTTTTGAAAATTAACTCTGACGCTCCACAAAGGGCATTGGTGGGGCTGACGTTGGGAACGCTGATGGATCGGTACATCCAAGAGGAATTGCCGGAACGATATTCCACGCGGGTGTCGTATCTTTCACTTCTCAACCGGCACATCAAACCGAAGTGGGGCGATATCCCTTTGGATCGGGTGAAAGCGATGGTTGCGGAAGATTGGCTGAAACAGCTTGACCTGGCACCCAAAACGAAGGCGCACATCCGAAGCCTCATGCACCTTCTGTTCCGCTGTGCGGAACGATGGGAGCTGATGGAGACTGGCAGAAACCCAATCGCCTTGGTTCGGGTGAAGAACTGTACCAAACGGCTGAAGCGGCCTCGCGTGTTGACGGTAGAGGAATTTTACAAACTTCTGCCGTTTCTCCGAGAGCCTTATCGAACGATGGTGATCACCGCACAATGCCTCGGTTTGCGCGTGAGCGAGATCGTCGCACTGCGATGGAGTGATTTCGATTTCGAAAGGCTGACACTGCTGGTCGAGAGGAGTGCGGTCAAAGCGCGCGTCGACGAGGTGAAGACCGAGTACTCGCGCGATGAGGTGCCGCTGCATCCCGATCTGGCTCACATTCTGCTCGAATGGCGAGAGCGGGCGCCCTTTCGAGGCGATACCGACTGGGTGTTCGGCAGCCCAATAACGGGAAAGCCGTACTACCAGGAACATATCCAGAAGGCTCACCTGCGCGAGGCCGGGAAGAAAGCCGGCCTCGGTGCGGAAATCGGGTGGCACACGTTTCGTCATTCGTATCGTTCGTGGTTGGACGAAACCGGTGCACCCATGAAGGTGCAACAGGAGCTCATGCGGCACGCCAGCATTCAGACCACGATGAACGTGTACGGGCAGGCGATGCTTAAAAGCAAGCGTGAGGCAAACAGTAAAGTGGTCGAGATGGCTTTAAGAGGCGCTCCTCTTCCCCGAGAGGTCGCGCCCGCCATCGCGGCTAGGTGAGAAACGAGAACCCGGTGCACGACGCGACCCCTTTCTCAAGGCTCGTTTTCTTGTTAATGGGGGTTTTTGGGGGTTTGCCGGTCAGCCCTCGAACCGCGCAACTGATTGAAAAGGTTGGTTGCGGGGGGTGGATTTGAACCACCGACCTTTGGGTTATGAGCCCAACGAGCTACCAGACTGCTCCACCCCGCGATTGAATGATAACAACCGCAGCCTCGGGGCGTCAAACGTCCGCGCCTCCGTTCACTCCGTTCACTCCGCTACTCCGCTCAGATTGCATACCGTCAATTCTTCATCTTCGGGCGTTCGCAGGCTTCGACGATTTTGCTGGGATCGATGGCTTCTTTGTCGACTTGTTCTTCCAGAATCTTTCCATCCTTACCGATCAGGAAGTTCACGCGACGGGCAGCCTTGTATTCGTCCACGTAGACACCATATTTGTGTGTCGTTTCACCGCCCCAGTCGCTCAACAGCGGGAAGGTGACTCCGATCTGGTCGGCAAAGGCCTTGTTGGCGAAGGGGCTGTCCATGCTCACACCCAGGACCTGGGTGTCGGTGGCTTCCAGCTTTTGCAGGTTCTGCTGGAAGTTTTTCATCTGCTGCGTTCAACCGCCTGTGAACGCGAAAACATAAAACGCCAGGACTACATTCTTTTTCCCCCGGTAGTCACTGAGGGAGACGTGTTTCAATTCCTTTCCATCGAAGTATTGCAACTTGAAGTCGGGAGCCACGTCGCCGACCCCGAGGCTGGGCGCGGGCCGGGCCGGTTTCCTCTCGTCGGCGAGGACAGGACTTGTGAGCGTTGGCGAGATCGCCGCCATGATCAGCATCCACATTCCCAGCATCGTCCAAAAAGCCTTTTTCATGCCATTCACCCCACCATCCACAAGCAGGCAAAGAGTACGCCCAAGCCGGAACAGCGTCAATGTGGAAACGCGCCAGACGCGCCAGACGCGCCAGACGTAAGATTCCTTGGGCACGACGGCAGCCTGCACATTCCCCGGCGGTACAATAGTTGTCAGGCCGATGTCGGACCAAACGAGTGGCTAGACCAGGCATCCCTTCCGAACTTCCAGAAGCCGTTCCCACCAGGGAGCGTAGTGCCGCCGAACTCGGCTGCGACCGCATCGAAACGTCCTTTGACAGTGTCTCTCCTCGCGAACTATCCACGCTAAGGACTCTGCGCACAGTCAATGACGTATTCTTCTCGATGGTTGGGCGCGGTGAAGTCAGAGTGATGATGCATCGCCAGGCGGTTGAGTGGGTCTCGATCTCATCGCAGGAGCTTTACCGCAGCGTGGTCGCCGTGACGCGAGCGCTGGAAAGCTGGGGCCTCGCGAAAGGTGATCGTGTCGCCATCCTCAGCGAAAACCGCCCCGAGTGGAGCACGGCTGATTTCGCCACCTTGTTGCTGGGCGCAGTGGTTGTGCCGGTCTATTCGACGCTGACCGATGAGCAAACTGCTTATATCCTGGAGGACTCCGGAGCTCGCGTCGCCTTTGTTTCTACCGAGGAGCAACTAAAGAAGCTGCTCGCCATCCAGGCTCGAACCCAGGTGGAAAAAGTAGTGGTGATGGACGCCGTCGAAACGGCGCACGCCTTCGATATGCATCGCTTGATGCACGACGGGCCGAACCAGCGTGATCCCCAGGTCGACTCTCGGGCCCTGGAGATTGTGCCGGATGATCTCGCCACCATAATTTATACGTCCGGCACTACCGGGACTCCCAAGGGCGCCATGCTGACCCACGGGAACCTGGCGTCGAACCTCTCGTGTTCTTTGCAAGGATTCGACGTGCGGCCCGGGCAGATTAGTCTCTCTTTCCTGCCGCTCTCCCATGTAACCGCGCGCCATGCGGATTTCGCGATGATGTATCACGGCGTGACCCTGGCCTATTGCCCGTTCATCGAACAACTTCCTCGCGCCTTGCTGGAAGTTCGGCCCACCATTTTTGTCGGGGTTCCGCGGGTTTACGAAAAGATCTACAACCAGGTCGTTCAGAAGACAAAGTCCTTCCTCAAAAACGCGATTTACCGCTGGGCGTTGTGGGTGGGGCGCCGTCACAAGAAAGAAATTCTTTCAGCACAAAAGCCAGGTTCCCTTGCCTGGAAGCTCGCCGACCGGCTGGTTTATTCGCAGGTCAAGGCGGCGTTGGGCGGCCAAACCGTGCTTTTCATTTCTGGCGGAGCGCCTCTGGGCCGTGAATTGGGGGAGTGGTACGCGACTATTGGAATTCGCGTCCATGAAGGCTATGGGCTTACAGAAACCTCGCCCGTGATTGCGGTTAACGACTTGAGAGCCCACAAGCTTGGAACCGTCGGCAAGCCGCTACGCAATCTGGAAGTGCGAATTGCCGAAGATGGCGAGATTCTCGTCCGCGGTCCGTCCGTCTTCAAAGGTTACTGGAACCGTCCCCAGGAAACCAGGAACGCATTTGTGGACGGCTGGTTCAAGACTGGGGATATCGGCAACATCGATGCCGATGGGTTCCTGTCGATCACCGATCGCAAGAAGGACTTGATCAAGACCTCTGGCGGGAAGTTTATCGCCCCGCAGCCCATCGAAAATTCGCTCAAGCACAATATGCTGATCGCGGAAGCCGTGCTCGTGGGCGATAAGAGAAAATTTCCAGCGGTTCTCATCGCGCCGCATTTCCCCTTGCTCGAAGACTGGGCGCGCACCAACCACATTCCCTTCACTTCCCGAAAGGAACTGGTGGATCACTCCAGCGTGCAAGCGTTGTACGAAGGCATCGTCGCCGATCTGAATCAAACGTTGGCCCGCTTCGAGAAACTGAAAAAGGTCATTGTCGTGCCCGATGAATTTTCGCCGGAAGATGGGACACTGACTGCCAGTATGAAGCTTCGCCGGCGAGTCGTAGAAGAGCGCTACCAGCAGGAGATTGATCGCCTGTATGCGCAGGCCGACTCGATGCCCGCCGATTAAGCCTTTCCGCCGAATACCCGTTCTGACAGGGATTTCATTACAATAGTGGCATGGATTCGCTCATCATCGGCGGCAGGCAGTTCCGTTCCCGGCTGATTGTCGGCACCGGAAAGTACAAATCGTTTCAGGAGACGGCGCGCGCACTGGAGGCCAGCAACGCGGAGATGGTCACGGTCGCGGTGCGCCGGGTCAATCTCGATCGCAGCAAGGAATCGCTGCTCGACTACATCGATCCCAAAAGCTATTTCCTTCTGCCCAATACGGCGGGTTGCTATACCGCTGATGAAGCGATGCGCACGGCGCGCCTGGGGCGCGAGGTCGGGCTTTCCGATTGGGTCAAGCTGGAAGTGATCGGTGATCAGGCCACGCTTTACCCCGACGTGCAGGCAACCCTGGAAGCCACGCGCGTGCTGGTGAAGGAAGGTTTCACCGTGCTTCCCTACACTTCCGATGATGTGGTTTTTGCCAAACGCCTGCTCGACGCCGGCGCCAGTGCGATCATGCCTTTGGGGGCGCCGATCGGAAGCGGTCTAGGCATTCAGAACGCGGCCAATATTCGCATTCTGCGCGAAGTGATCACCGGCGTGCCGCTCATTGTTGATGCAGGAGTCGGCACCGCTTCGGACGCGACCATTGCGATGGAACTGGGCGCCGATGCTGTTCTCATGAACACCGGTATCGCCAACGCTCAGGATCCCGTGCTCATGGCCGAAGCCATGCAGCATGCGGTAATCGCCGGACGGCAGGCCTACATGGCTGGGCGTATGGCCAAGAAGCTGTATGCGACGGCCAGCTCTCCTCTCGAAGGAGTCGTAAAGTAATCCGAGCGCCAAAAAGGCGGCGTGTCGCCCGCCTCCTCGCAATGGGCTCCGGCTCAAAGCATCTTGGCACTGGCAACGTGGATAGATTCCCCGCTTATCGTGCCGGTCACCGCCACGCGATGTCCGACATGATCTTTCAGGGCATCGGGATTGTCCACGGTCAAGACCTTCTCCGCGGTGTCGGTGACCACAACCAGCTTGTCCCCTTTTTCGGGGCACTTCTTGGGGCATTCTTCGGCACCGGCGTGTGCTCCTTTAACGCCACAGTTCGCGTCGGTCACCCAGCCACTCACGGTCTCACTCTTTCCCGCCTCCGAGCCGGCCGACGCAATCGCGACATAGAAGAACACGAGACCGAAGGCCAGCCAAATCGGCAGCAGTTTCTTCATCGCGATCTCTCCTCCTCAATGGCTGCGGCCCGGCAAAATGGATTTCATTGCCCCCCGAGGCACTGGCAAGAGACTCTGTTCAGAACGGAATGGTTACAACTTATCCGGCTAGCTAGAGCACCAGATCTATACCCACCACAGCCTTACTTGCTCGCCGCCTTCGTGTCCGGCTTTTGAGGAGCTGCCGTGGCCGGAGGAACATAGACCACTTCGCCCGGGCGGGCGTAGTGCAGCTGCTCGCGCGCTTCTTTTTCGATGGCTTGCGGGTCGCTCTTCAGGGCCTTGATCTGATCGGTGTAGCGCTCGTTCTCCCTTTGCAGGGCGTCCACTTGCTGCTGCAGATCTTTAATCGCAGCGCGCTTTTGCTTGTACACTACCATGCCATTCGCGCCGAAGGTGACATGGAGGAACAGCCAGGCGGTGAGGACCAGCACAGCAGCGGTCGCGATGCGGCGGCGTAATCGATAAAGCAAGTTCCACGTAGGGCGCAAGCGCTCGGTAAGCTGGTCGAGCGCTTCTTCCGCCTGTGGGGCACGGTCCACCACCGCCCGGAGACCGTCTTCCGGTGTCGGGAGGATTCGAATCTTGGCCAGTGGGTTTAGTCGAAAATCCATTGTTTAGCCGCTGCGTTCAACTTCTCCAGTCCATCTTCGCTGCGAGCTTCTGAGTACACCCGCACCACCGGTTCGGTACCCGATAACCGGTAGCACACCCAGGAGCCATCGTCGAAAATCAGTTTCAAACCATCTTTGCGCACGACCTCTCCCACTCTGTGACCGGCAAAATCTCGGGGATCGGATTCCAACTTTCCAGTAAACTTCTCTTTGACTTCAGGCGTCAAGCGGAAATTTTCCCGACGCGGATAGAAGGAACCAACTTTGGCAAATAGCTCCTTTAGTTGGTGGCCAAGTGATTTTCCACGCTGGGCCACCATTTCGCAGCACAGCAGACCGGCAAGCACACCATCTTTCTCGGGAACGTGATGGCGGATCGACAATCCCGCGCTTTCTTCTCCGCCAATCACGATCTTGTCCTGTTTGATCAGCTCACCGATGTACTTGAACCCGACGGGCGTCTCATGCAGTTCCACTTTGTGGTACCGGGCAAGCGCGTTGATGAGGTTGGTCGTGGCGACTGACTTGGCGACACCGTTTCTCCAGCCGCGACTCTCGACTAGGTAATCGAACAGTAGCGCGATGATGTAGTTTGGTTGAACGAAGGCACCGTCTTCGTCGACGACTCCGAAGCGGTCCGCATCACCATCCGTGGCAATGCCAAGGTGTGCCCGCTTCTCCCGCATTTTTGCTCGTGCCGCTCCTAAAAGGTGATCATCCGGTTCCGGCGCATGGCCGCCAAACAGGACGTCCCGGCAATCGTGAATCACGGAAACATCCACTCCAGCTTCACGAAGCAGGTGGTCGGGGTAGCCGCGAGCCGCTCCCCAGAAAGGATCATAGACAACCCGCACTCCCGCGCGTTGAATTGACTTCAAGTCCACGATTTCTTTCAACCGTGTCATATAGGCGGGCTTAGGATCAAGCGACTTGGCTGAAGGATTCTGTTTGGAGCCTGGCGTCGAGCCGCCGACTGCGTCCAAAGCTGCAATCTCGGCTTCAATTTTCTTCGTGACCTCGGGCAGAGCGGGCGCGCCATCGGGCGTCGAGAACTTAATTCCGTTGTACTCAGGAGGATTGTGAGACGCCGTGAAGTTGATAGCCCCATCGGTGTGCTCGCGTAGGACGGCATAAGCGATCGTCGGCGTAGGCGCGGCTTCCGCAATTACCAGAGCAGTGATCCCGTGGCCGGCCAGAATCTCGGCTGCCATGGCGCAGAAGGTCTCGCCTAAAAAGCGCGGGTCGCGCCCCACGATGACGCGAGCTCCAGCCGGGTTCTGCGAGGCCACGTAGCGTGCAATCCCGGTCACCGCGCGGCGCACGTTGGCGAAGGTGAACTCCTCCGCCATAACGGCCCGCCATCCTGAAGTGCCGAACTTAATTTGAGTTGCCATAGCGATTCCCGCTCAGAGAGACGCGGCAACCCGCGTCTCTACCATTCCGATTCTGTGACGGCGACTTGTTACACTGGATTTTACCGGCCCGAAAAAGCTAGTGGCCGAAAAGCTGATTTTATATGAGCGAACAGAAAATCGTCCTCACTACTGCCGGATCTCAGGAGGAGGCCCGCAAGATCGCTCACGCTTTATTGGAGCGGCGGCTGGCGGCGTGCGTCAACATTCTGCCCTCGGTGGAATCGGTTTATCGCTGGAAGGAGAAGGTTGAGACTGCCCCGGAATGGATGCTGGTGATCAAGACCACGGAAGCGGCGTTCGGGCGGGTTCGGACGGTGATAGGCGAACTGCATTCCTACGAACTGCCGGAGTGCCTGTTGCTTTCGATCGAAGATGGCGGCGCTGACTATCTGACGTGGATTAGCGATTCAGTACGAGCATGAACTTGAGCGGCACACGCGTGATCCTTCGAAGAATAAGCCCTTCTCAGGATCACAACATTCCTGACTCACCAATCGGCACACCGATCGCAGCGGCGGGAGCTGCCGCCGCTTTTCACAACCGAACGTCGGGCATCAGTGAGCCCGACGGCGATCTCGGCGGAGGTCGCGGCGATCGGCGCGGATGTCACGATTGTCTTTATTGCGGTCGCGCCGGTCTTTGCTTAAGTCGCGCCGGTCATGGTTAATGTCGCGCTGGTCTTTGCGTGCGTCTCTGCGATCGGCATTCCGGTCACGAACATCGCGGTTGATATCGCGCTGGTCGGCGCGAATGTCGCGGCGGTCCTTCGCGGCATCGGCTTTGTCCCCATTGCTCAAGTCGCGGCGCAGATCGGCACGGTCCCGGTTCAAATCCCGGCGGTCGGCGTTAATGCCGCGCTGATCGCGGCGTGCATCGCCCAGGTCGGCATTGCGATCGGCCCGATCCTGGTTCAGATCTCGGCGATCACGGTTGATGTCGCGCTGATCGCGATTGCGGTCTCGTACATCTTGTCTGAGATCCTTCCGATCCTGAATGGTGTCGCTCGAAGGAGGCGTGCTTTGCGCAAAAACACACCCCGAGACTAATAACAGAAAAGCCAGGCCGAGAAGGCTTCGTCGCATGGTTACCCTCCTAGGTCAGTCAGCTACCGCGTACGCCGGTATGAACACAGACATCTAGGGAAAGTTTCGGGTTTCCCAGGAAGAAAATTGGAGCAATGAAGCTACGTACTTGCTTAACAGAGTGGCCGCAAAGCGCTCTGCTGTCAGGGAGACAGACTCCACGGGCTCGAGATGTGTCACGCTGGCCTGCGCCCGTTAAGATTGAGTCGCCAATAGTCGAGTTGGAACGGGGGATCGTCCTTTCGAGCTTGGCCGGATAATTCCTCGATAAACTGGCGCTGGAGGTTGGGATCGGGAACACGTTCGAGGTGACGGTGCAGAATCACTTTGCTCACGAATTCACAATACCGTTGCGCGTCTTCAAGGCAGGTTGGCGTCGGCTCCAGGCTGGTGTCGACATTCACGAATCCTGCCCTCCGCAGTTGTTGGGCTGCCGTTTCAGCATCCGAGTACACCCAAGCGTGCTTGTAATCGGCGAGGTAGGGCGCGAAAGGGGAGGTTCGCGAAAGAGACGCGACGCGTTTCAATAGCCGATTCAAGTTCGGTCCGCCGCCACACTGGGCAACGAGCCATCCGCCGGGTTTTAGGGAGTGATAGAGATTCCGAAAAAGACGGTCGTGATCCGGGACCCAGTGAAAGACCGCCGTGCTGAAGATGCCGTCGAAGCATTGATTAAACGGCAAGTCTTCGAGATCGGCGGCCACCAGCAGGATTTGGTCGCCGAATCTGGGAGTCAACTGCTCGCCTGCAGCTCGCAGCATATTTTCGGAGAGATCGACGGCCACCACGCGGCCGCGCGGCAATTTCCCCAATAATTCGGCCGTAAGCTTCCCGGTACCACACCCTGCATCCAGGACGATCTCGTCCCCGCGTGCCAAGACGCGATCCACTACCTTCTTCCCCCAACTGAACTGGGGTCCGGAGACGCGCTCGTAAGCAGCGGAATCCCACTCGCGCGATCGCCTCGGCTTACTCACCCTTTGGCCTCATGCTCGATCTGCTGTCTATTTTTGCCGCTGATGATGCAGAGAAAGGCCTTCTCGGCGACCTCGGCGCGCTTGACGGTGAGATTACCTTTCTCAGATCGCAGTCAGCGCTTCGTCCAGATCAGCAAGGATGTCATCCACATCTTCGATGCCGACCGAAATACGCACCATGCCATCGGTTATCCCGATGGCTTTCCTCCCTTTCTCGCCCAAAGCCAGGTGAGTCATGGTTGCGGGATGGGAGATGAGGGTCTCCACTCCGCCGAGCGATTCTCCCAGTGAGCAGACTCTAACTTTCTTGAGCATCTTCTTGGCATTGGAGAGCGAGCCGGTCTCGAAAGTGATCATTGCGCCGAAGCCCGTCATCTGTTGCTGCGCCAGCCTGTACTGGGGATGGCTGGGCAGCCCCGGATAGAACACTTCCCTCACCTTCTTATGCTTGGAGAGGAAATCAGCCACCGCGCGGCCGTTCTTATCATGCTGCTCCATCCGGACCGCCAAGGTTTTCACCCCTCGCAACACCAGCCAGCATTCGAACGGCGAGAGAATCGCGCCGGCGGCCTTCTGAATGAATGCGAATTGCTCCGCCTGTTGGGGCTTGCTGCACACAATAACGCCACCCAGTCCGTCGCTGTGTCCGTTAAGAAATTTTGTGGTCGAGTGCACAACCATGTCTGCGCCGAGTGCGAGCGGCTTCTGAAAGTAGGGAGACATGAAAGTATTGTCCACAACCAGATCGACCTTCTTGCGCCGCGTCACTTCACTGATAGCTCGTATATCGCTCAGCGCCATCAGAGGATTGGTCGGCGTCTCGACGTACACCATCCGGGTATTTTTGCGCATGGCCTTTTCAACTGCGGTTACATCAGAGGTGTCGACGTAGGCAAATTCCAGTCCGTAATTGACCAGGATTTGGTTGAACAGGCGAGGCACGCCGCCATAGAGGTTATGACCGGAGACCACGTGGTCGCCTGACTTGAACAGGGTACAAAGCGCGTGGATGGCCGCCATGCCGCTGGCGAACACGCGCGACGCGATGCCGCCTTCAAGTGCCGCCAGGTTTTCTTCAAGCCGGGTACGCGTCGGATTGGAGACACGGGCGTACTCGTAGCCTTTGTTCTTGCCCAGTTCTTCCTGGAGATAGGTAGAAGTGGCGTAAATCGGAACGGCGATCGCTCCGGTCAAGGGATCGGCTTCTTGACCAACGTGGATGGCGCGAGTGGCGAAGCCGGGGTGTTTTTTGCTGAGCATCGTTCTGCGACGGACGAAATTAGCAAAAATTAAGCCGCTGGATCTTGCATGCGGGATCCTTCGCGGACCATCCGCTCACGATGACGACATACCGGTGGAGCGTCTAAATTCCGCCCTCAAAAATCTTCTTTGACAGATAGCGTTCCGCAGAATCGGGAATCATCGTAACCACCCGCTTGCCGGAGCCCAATCTGCGTCCGATTTCCAGGGAAGCAAAAACATTGGCGCCACCGCTTGAGCCTGCCAGTACTCCCTCGCGGGCAGCTAATTGTTTCACGGTGTCGAATGCCTGCGCGTCCGTCACCATGAAGACTTCATCGCACACTGAGCGATCGAAATTCGGCGGGACAAAGCTGGTGCCAATGCCTTCAACTTTGTGCTTCCCCGGTCTACCGCCTCCCAGAACCGAACCCTGGGTCTCGACTACAACGGTTAACGCCTTGGGTCGACGCTCCTTAATGTAGCGAGCTACGCCGGTGAACGTGCCGGCTGTTCCGGCCCCGATCACGATGGCGTCGATATTTCCTTCCATCTGTTCGAAGACTTCGCGGGCGGTGGTCTCGTAGTGGTAGTCAGGATTGGCTGGATTCTCGAACTGGCCAGCCACGAAGGCCTTCCGATTCGTCGCCGCCAGTTCCTGGGCTTTTCGAATAGCTCCTTCCATGCCCTCCGCATCCGGGGTGCGGGTGACCTCGGCGCCGAGGGCCCGCATGATCATGACTTTTTCCTCCGAAAAGCGCTCCGGCACGAACAGCATGACGCGATAGCCGCGATTCACTCCCATCAGGGCGAGACCGATACCAGTGTTTCCCGCCGTCGCTTCCACGATGATCGAACCCGGACCCAGGCGCCCTTCCTCTTCGGCCCGCTTAATGATGCCGATGGCCGCGCGATCCTTCACGCTGCCGCCCGGATTCAGATACTCGAGTTTGGCAAAAACATCCGCCGAGGGGGGCTCGGCTAGCCGCTTTAATCGCAGGATTGGGGTTTCGCCAACCAGTTGGGTGATGTCCTCGGCAACGCGTGGGCGAGCACCTTCGATGGTTTTCATTCGCACCGTACAGGGTAGGGAAGCCAGTGTGGGAGCGTCAACGATGGCCGGCACAACGAATGAACATCGGTTGAAGATGCCACGCCGTTGCTAATGACCGCCTCCGCCTTGTTCTTGCCCGGCGTAGTAGCCGCTGCGTGTACGCACCGTCAAACGGCCGTAGCCGTGAGCGCGGGCTTCAACGTGAACGCTGCGATATCCGCCTGCGCTCTTGGGCGTGGTGGGTTTGTACCCGATGGTGTACTGGTTGCGAATGTCATGAGCCACGCTGCTGCTGATCTCGTCCACCTCATCCAGCGTGCGCGGCAGGAAGGCCACTCCACCCGTGCTGGCTGCAATTTCCTGTAAGGCGCGTCGGGCGCGTCTCTGTTTCTCTTCCCCGAGCAAGCCAATGGCGTATACGGTGGGGCCATTTTCCGCCTGCAGGCGCCGGACCGCCTCTTCCAGAGACTCCCGGCTGGAGTTGTCCTCGCCATCAGTCACAAGGAACAGCACTTTCTTTTCGAGCTTGGCATTTTTCTTCAGGTGATCCGCCGAGGCGACAATTGCGTCGTAAAGCGCGGTGCCTCCCCGCGACTCGACCTTCTCCAGCGCTTCCTTCAGCTGGCCAATATTCGATGTAAAGTCCTGGTCGAGGTAGTACTCGTCGTTGAAGTTCACGACGAAAACTTCGTCCTCCGGGTTGCTGGCTCGAACCAGATTCAGGGTCGCCTTGTTGACCTTGTCGCGCTTCTCGCGCATGGAGCCGGAATTGTCGATGACAATGCCCAACGCAACCGGAATATCTTCATGACGAAAAGTCTTGATCGTCTGCGGCTGGTTGTTCTCGAGAATAGTGAAAGCGCCGCGGTCGAGATTGGTGACCATCCGCTGCTTCTCATCGAGCACGGTCGCATGCAGGATCACTTCTTCTACTTCTTTTTTGAAAACGAAGGCGCCGCCCTCGTTCTCGGGCTGTTGCCCCGGCTGACTCTGCTGGCCCGGCTGCTCTTGTCCCGCGGCAGTTCCCGGTTGTTCCGACGCCGGAGGCTGCTGCCCGTTGGGTGACGCTTGCTGTGGCGTGCTTGAAGGTTCCTGCTGCGTGGCGCCTGGCTTGGGAGCGATGGGAGCGGGCGGCTGTGACGGAGTCGAGCCCGCGCCGACAGAAGAACTCGCAGGCGCCTGCTGCTGGCCGATGGACCTCGGAGTCGAGGGAGCCTGCTCGGGCGGCGCGCTCGTTTCGGGCGAAGCCGTCGAGGGCGCCGGGTTAGGCGGCGGCACGGTTGACTGGCCAGAATTCTGGCCAATCGCCCAACTACCTGTACATAGGAATACGAGGAGTACTAGGGGGCGGAGAACACGATCATTCCGAAGGTGCATAGTATCCCGTCTTGGCATATACCTTTAGAGGCGGCAATCCCTTAGGGGGATTGAGTTTAACTTTTATCTTACGCCATTTGCCGTCTCGTACTGGGTTCTTTGGACGGTACCCGAGTACATATTGGTTGCGCAGCTCAATACCAATTTTTGTAGCTACATCCGCCAAGTCATTGGGATTATCGATAGTGAAGGCGCGGCCACCGGTCAGTTCGGTGACTTCGCCTAAAAGTTGCGGGCCTAGCCGTTCCTCTTCGGTGGGGAAATAGTGATCGTAGATGCCGATGGCGTAAATGAGGACATCCGCCTCTTTTACCAGATTCTTAATTTCGCCTTCCGTGTAGCGACTGTGATTGTCACCGCCGTCAGAAATTATTAGCAGTGCCTTTTTGGGGTATTTTGCCTGCCGCATTTTGCTGATGCCGAGATAGATGGCATCCAGCAGTGCCGTGCGGCCCTTGGGAACGGTATAGATCAGCTTGCCTTGGATCTCTTCGACCGACTGCGTGAAGTCAGTAACCTCCTCCGGCTTGTCGGAAAAGGTGACCATGAAGAATTCATCCTGCGGGTTGGCGGTCTTGAAAAATTCCATCACCGCTTCGCGGGCCCGCTCGATCTTGCTGTTCATACTGCCGCTCATGTCGAAAATCACACCCAGCGAGACAGGAGCATCTTCACTGGAGAAATGCCTAATCTCCTGCGCTTCCTTGCCTTCGTAGACCTGGAAGTTTTCGCGGTCCAGGCCGGTGACCAGGCGGTTCATCGGATCGGTGATGGTCACGGGCACCAGGACCAGGTCCACATCAGTCTTGAACGGCTTGGTATGGGTGCGGAGGGAAGGGTCCTCGATCACGTCTCGCCTGGGCTTGGACGGTTCTATACGGGGATTGATATGTACGTCGTCGGCAGTGTTTTGTCCCCAGGCCGCCGCGGACAGCAGGCTCCCGAGAAAGACCAACAATAGCGACAGGACCCATGACGGCGTGGCGCAAGACCGCAGGGTACGGTTCCAGGTCCTGGAAGGGGTCAAGGGAATACTCCGGATTTCGGGTTTCGGACGGGATGACCCGCGCCCACCAAGGCGGGCCATAAAAGCCTCACTGGTCCGTGATAGTAACACAGGATTCAGCACGGAATTCCAACCTTTTTATAGTCCCAAGTTTTCTACAAAATAGGTAAAAAATTGCATTTCGGGCTGCACGCAGGCTCGACACGGAAGATGACGGTTCGTCCTTGCTACAATCGAAGCCTTCGAGAAATCATGGCTTATCTCGCACCGTTTCGCGCCCTGCGTTATGACCCGCTCCGGGTCGAGGTTTCGCAGGCGGTTACACAACCCTACGACAAGATTACACCTCAGATGCAGGAACGCTACTACGCGACCAGCCCCTATAACCTGGTACGCATCGTGCTTGGCAAACGCGAGCCCTGCCGCGAAGGCGACAACGTCTACACCCGGGCCGCAGGCTTTTTTCGGGATTGGCGGCGCGAGGGCATTTTCCTCGAAGATCCGCAACCTTCTCTCTATTCCTATTCTCAGCGTTTCACCGCGCCGGGCGCACTGACCGAGGATGAGCGCCGTGGTTTCATCGCCTTGGGGAAAATTGAAGATTATTCCGCCGGGGTGGTCTTCCGGCACGAACAGACCCTGGCTAAGCCAAAAGCCGACCGGTTGGAGTTGTTGCGAGCCACCCGGGCGCATTTCGGGCAGCTCTTTATGCTCTACAGCGATGCTGGTGAAATTGACAACCTGCTGGGCAGCAGCGCTTCGCCAGATGTCGACGTGGAAGATGAGTATGGCGTCCAGCACCGTGTCTGGAAAGTCTCTGACCCGGCGCTGATTGAGCTGATCTGCGGCAAGATGCGGGACAAAAAGCTCCTCATCGCCGATGGACATCATCGCTACGAAACGGCCCTGAATTATCGCAATGAACGGCGAGCGGCTGGGGGAGGGGCACCGGGCATCCCGCGGGAGCGCTCCTCGGCTAAGGTTATGTTCGATCGTGAACCGGCGGAGCTTGCACCCTATGAGCTGGTCATGATGACCTTCGTCAACATGAACAGCGCAGGGCTGCTGATTCTGCCAACGCATCGCGTCGTGCACGGGCTGAGTTCGTTCTCGGCAGAGGAATTTCTGGCTCGCTCGCGCCAATACTTCACCGTGGATGCGATCGATTCCGGGTTGGACGCGGCGCGAGCAACGAGTCTACTCGGGGAGACGGGCCGCCGTGGCACGGCATTATTGGCGGCTATGACAAACCGCAATTTCCTGCTGCACACGCCGCGCGCCAGTGAGTCCTTATTCGCAGGTTTTTCCCGGCGGCAACAGGCACTCGACGTCCTTCAGTTGCACAAAGTGCTTCTCGAAACTGTGTTGGGATTGTCGCAAGAGTCCATTCGCAATCAGGAGAATATTTCGTACCTGCGCGATGCCCGAGAAGCCTTGGACCGAGTTCGCTGCGGCGGAGCGAATATCACTTTTCTGATGAATCCTGTGCGCATGGAGCAAGTTCGCGACATCGCTTTCGCCGGCGAGGTCCTGCCCCAGAAGTCCACTGATTTCTATCCCAAACTCCTGACCGGTCTCACCATTTATGCGCTGGATTAGCTTCGTGCTGGCGGGATGCTGGTTGCTGGCGATCCCTGCGCCCACTCCGGAGGAGAAGCGTATCTCGATTTATTCCCCGGCGGCCGACTACTCTCTGAGCGTCACGGAGCGTGAAGGCAAGGACTATGTCGGTCTGCTGGAAATCCTGGAGCCGCTCGGCGGTGTAACCGCGAAGATCGAGGGCCAGAAGTGGCAACTGCGTTTCAACGACAGCGATGCTCAGTTCACCCCAGACAGCAATAAGGCGCGGATTCGGGGCCGGGATGTAGATTTGACGGGGCGCTTCCTCCTGGAAAACAATCGCGGCCTGGTTCCGGTGGACTCGCTGGTGACTCTGCTGCCAAATTTCCTGGGCATCCCGGTCGTCTTTCACACCACAGCGCGCAGGCTCTTCATCAGCGAGGCGGGGACAACGTACAAGACAGAACTCAAGAAAACCACCCCTCCCAAGCTGGTCTTGAATTTCAGCTCTCCGGTCAATCCCACAATTGGCACCGAACCGGGAAAGCTGACTATGATCTTCCTCCGCGATCCTTTAGTTCCTTCCGGCCCCGAGACGGTCAACTTCAACGACAAGGCAATCTCCTCTGCCACTTTCAAAGAAAACAACGGCGCCGTGGAGGTTACCGTCAACGGCCCGGTGCCGCTGCTGGCGAGCTTCAGCAACGATGGCCGGACGATCACGATCGCGCCCGCGCCTTCGCCCGCTTCCTCGATAACCCCCGCTCCACTCGCCGCCCCACCGACGGCCACTCCGCCAGCGCCGGTTGCCGGGACGGCTCCTTCCGCCCCACCTTCGCCAATGCCGGCAGCTACGCCTCGCTACTTCGCTGTGGTCGACGCAAGCCACGGCGGCGACGAACGGGGTGCAGCCCTCAGCGACAAGCTGGCGGAAAAAGATGTCTCGCTGGCTTTTGCGCAGCACATCGGCCAAGAACTGGGGAGCCGCGGAATTGCCGCTCTCATGCTGCGCGATTCTGACTCGACTCTGACCGTTGACCAGCGCGCGTCCAATGCCAACAGCGCCCACCCCGCAATCTATATAAGCGTTCACGCGACCAGTGAGGGCATCGGTGTGCGTGTATACACGGCACTGTTGCCTTCTGCGAGGGAGAACCGCGGGCCTTTCGTCGCCTGGGACGCAGCCCAGGCGCCGTTCTTGTCGGCCAGCCAGACCGCCGCCTTGCGCGTCGCCGCAGAACTGCGCAAGACGATTGCTGTTCGCATATTGGCCGCACCGTTGCGCCCGCTGAACAACGTGACCTCGGCAGCGATCGCGATCGAGGTCGCTCCGCAAACTGGGGATCTGGCCGACCTGACCTCGTCGAACTACCAGCAACTCGTTGCCAGTTCGATTGTTACCGCGCTGGCGGCCGTGCGCGACCAACTGGAGTCTTCGCGATGATACCTCGTCATCTCGAGATCGGAATGGGGGTGTTGCTGGTTGCCGTCCTGATGATGGCGTTCTATGTCCACCGGATGAAAGGACGTGCGGCCGAAACAGGCGTGCGCGTTGCCGACACGCGGCCGGTGGCCCCGCCGGTAGCCGGACCGACCGAGCAGGTCATTCTCTACGTCGCCTATGATGATGCCGGCCTACTGCGCGCGCAATCAGCGCGCGTTCCCCTGCCCGCCGGACGGCAGCAACGTGCGCAGGAGCTTCTGCGAGCTCTGCTGGGAATCTATCTGGATAAGAATTCACCCCATCCTTTCCCTACCGGAGCCGAGGTGCGCGACGTCTACATAGTGGATCCCGGCCTGGCGGTGATTGATACGAATTCCGTTCTCGCCGACAACCATCGCTCCGGCATACTCGTCGAAGAGTTGACGATTGCCTCTCTGGTCAGGACCTTGGCGGCAAACATTCCCGGAATCAATCGCGTGAAAATCCTGGTAGAGGGTAAAGAGCGCGATACCCTGGCGGGTCATGCCGATTTGTCCGATTTCTATGACACCTTGGCAATAAGTAAAGCGTCGGATCAGTGGGCAGCCGCAGGTCAGTAGCGATCATTTACAATCGCAATTGATGGTCTACCGCAGCGACCACCGGGCGCCTGACCAACTCCGGCCCATAAAAATCGCTCCCGATTACATCCCTACCGCGGAGGGCTCGGCGCTGATTGAGGTCGGGAACACGCGCGTCATCTGCACGGCATCGGTGGAAGAGGCTGTTCCACAATTCCTGCGCAACACAGGTAAGGGCTGGGTCAGCGCGGAATACGGGATGCTGCCGCGCTCTACTCTGACCCGAACCACACGCGACGTTAATAAAGGACGTCCCAGCGGACGGACAAACGAGATCCAAAGATTAATTGGCCGCTCGCTGCGGGCTGTGATTGACCTGACTCGGCTGGGCGAACGCACCATCTGGGTGGATTGTGATGTGATCCAGGCTGATGGCGGCACTCGAACCTCATCCATCACCGGCGGATTCGTGGCGTTGGGTCTGGCGCTGGAGAAACTGGTCGACGCCGGCACCTTGACCTCGGTTCCATTGCGCGACTTTGTCGCCGGGGTCAGCGTCGGCATCGTGGATGGCGAAATCATGCTCGACTTGAGCTATGAGGAAGATTCTCGCGCCGAAGTTGATATGAATTTTGTCATGACGGCCGGACACAAGATCGTCGAGATTCAAGCCACGGCCGAGCACCGCGTATTCGACGAGCAGCAACTCAGCCACATGATCGCGCTGGCCCGGGCCGGCATCGATTCGCTTATTTCCAAGCAGCAGGCGATTCTCAGCCAGTTCACGCTGCTCGAGTAGACGAAAAGGTATTACAATTATCCACCGCCCTGGTCACCGGGACGATCCGTGTTGGTCAGCAAACCTGCGTAATCATTGGAGGAATTTTATGAAGCTCACCCCCGGGAAACTAGCCGGCTTAAAGGCCGTATCGAACGAGCGCGGTGTGATCGCCGCCGCGGCCATGGATCAGCGTGGTTCGCTCCAGAAGTCGTTGGCCAAAGAAAAAGGCAGCGCAGTGAACGACGCCATGATGGAAGAGTTCAAGTCCCTGGTCACCGAAGTTCTCACACCCCACGCCAGCGCGATCCTGCTCGATCCGGAGTGGGGCCTGCCTGCTTCCAAGCGGCGAGCTCCGAATGCCGGCCTGTTGCTGGCTTATGAGAAGACCGGCTACGACAAGACTGGGCCGGGCCGTCTGCCGGACCTGTTGGATCACTGGTCGGTGCGGCGCTTGAAAGAGGCGGGAGCGAACTCGATCAAGGTCCTTCTTTATTACACTCCTTTCGATCCCAAAGACATCAACGACCAAAAACATGCCTGGGTCGAGCGCTTGGGAGATGAGTGCCGCGCTAACGACATTCCTTTCTTCCTGGAATTTGTCGCCTACGAGGAAGGCGTTGACGAAAAAGGTTTTGAGTTTGCAAAGAAGAAGCCGCCGGCAGTCATCGGGAGCATGCGTGAGTTCACGAAAGAACGCTACGGCCTAGACGTCATGAAAGTCGAAGTGCCGGTGAATATGAAGTTCGTGGAAGGCACACGGGCTTACGCCGGGCAGAAAGCCTACTCGAAGCAGGAAGCCATGAATTTATTCCGTGAAGCCGCCAGTGTCGCCACCAAGCCGTTTATCTATCTGTCGGCGGGCGTGAGCAATGCGGAGTTCACCGAAGCTCTTGAATTGGCTGCTGAATCCGGCGTGAAATTCAATGGCGTGCTCTGCGGCCGCGCCACCTGGAAGGATGGAATTCCTGTCTATGCCAAGCAGGGCCCTGACGCGTTCCGCAAGTGGCTGCAGGACCAAGGGGTGAAGAATATCCATAACGTGAATCAGCGGCTGAAAGCAGCCACTTCTTGGTACGAAGTTTACGGTCTCGAGCCGGTCACAGTCGGCGCATAGAGCCGGAGAAAGTTGCTTTAGGCGTGCCCAGGCGGCACGCCTTTATGCCCATGGGCGGAACGGGGAAAGGCGCCATGGGTCAAAGATACGTCCCCCCACCAACATCATCTATATCTATACATCCTCCGCTTCGCTGGGGATGACAGACATCTCTTTATCTGCCCGCGTGTTACGCGCCAGGATGACTTTGGTCATCTTGCTCGCGGTCCTCCGTTACTTCAAGCTATGCCAAGACCACGCCATCTTATTGGCAAGTTACCAGTTCTTCTATGAATGATTCAAAACGCTCCCCGGCAGCGTCGGCCGACTGGACCCACCTGCTCACCGATCCCGATCTGATTCGCAACTTGGGGAAGCTGCTTCAAACGTATCGCGATGCACCTCCGGAGAAACGCGAACAGGCCCTCCTGGATGCCATGCGGGAAATCAAGAGCGGAAGCGGCAAGACCGCGCCCACTTCCACCGCGTCGGCCGCTCAGATGAGCGTAGAGGCAGCCGCCGCCAGCGCGCCCGCTCCCACAGTTCCCCCCTTTCAGCCGGACATCTTCACGCCTGCCTGGGGACAGGATCGCAGAAAGTACCCGCGCATCAAGTGTTACGTGGCGGTCGAACTCGACGTCAGCGACTCGCCCACTCCGATCTGGGGAAACCTGGCGAATACCAGCATGGGAGGGTGTTTCGTGGAGTCTGTGGCGCCCATCAGTGCGGGCGCCGATGTGCAAATCGGCCTCTGGGTCAGCAGCGGAAAGATTTGGGTTAAAGGCCTCGTGCTGCATGGAGTGGTCACCAAGAGCACTCCTTCATTCGGAATCCGGGTCAAGTTCGGCGAAATGGGACCGGCCGAGCGCGAATCGCTGCGGCAATTCCTCAAGTTTGTGGAAAGCACAACTAAGGGCTACCAGGAGCAGCACAACTATCTGGCGCAACTGAAGCGCTAAACCCCAGCCCCTCAATATTTCCAAACCGCTTTCTTCTCTCCAAGCTGTATCCTGCCTCGCTTGAGGATCATCCAAACATTAGAATGCAATAATCTATAGACTTTTCTAAGATGTGGTGATCCCGGGAAGCCGTTTGTACCTTGCTTTTGAGGTTGAGACATGGTGGGGACCGGCGAAAGCTCTGGAACACCCGAACGAGGAGATCTCATGGTGACGAGCGAGCAGTCGGTGGCCACCGGCAGTCGGTTGGATCTGTTGTCCATCAACACCATTCGTACCCTGTCCATGGATGCGGTCGAGCAGGCCAACTCAGGCCATCCAGGCGCTCCGATGGCGCTGGCCCCGGTAGCCTACACGCTCTGGCAGCAGTTCCTGCGCTACGACCCGGAAGATCCGATCTGGCCGAACCGCGACCGTTTTGTTCTCTCCAATGGACACGCGTCCATGCTGCTGTATTCTCTGCTGTTCCTGGCGGGTGTGCGCGCGGTAAATCCCAAATACGAGCGCCTTGGCGAATACGCCGTCACCCTCGAAGACATCAAGCACTTTCGCCAGATCAACAGCAAAACGCCTGGGCATCCCGAATATCGACTGACTTCCGGAGTGGAAACGACGACTGGACCACTCGGCCAAGGGGTGGGGAACAGCGTCGGTATGGCGATCGCGGGGAAGTGGATGGAGGCGCACTTCAATCGGCCTGGCTTGGAGATGTTCAACTACAACGTCTACGCTGTTTGCGGCGACGGCGACATGATGGAAGGGGTCTCCAGTGAAGCCGCGTCATTGGCGGGACATCTCAAGCTTCCTAATCTGTGCTGGATCTACGACGCGAATCAAGTCACGCTCGATGGGCCCGCGGAGTGGTCATTTAGTGAAGATGTGCGCGCCCGCTTCAAGGGCTATGGTTGGAACGTGACCGGCGTTTCCGACGCCAACGACATGGGTTCTCTGGCGGAGGCGTTCCAGAATTTCCTCGCGACCAACGACCGGCCAACCCTGGTTATTGTCGACAGCCATATTGGGTACGGATCGCCGCACAAGCAGGACACCAATCTGGCGCATGGTGAGCCTCTCGGCGAAGAAGAAGTCCGTCTGGTAAAGAAGTTCTACGGCTGGCCGGAAGAGGCAAAGTTCCTTATCCCCGATGGAGTGCGCGAACATTTCCGCGAAGGCATCGGCAAACGGGGACATGAGCTGCGCAAGAAATGGATGCAGCTGTTCGACGAGTACGAGAAGAAATATCCCGCGTTAGCCGATCATCTCAATCGCATGCAGCATCGCCAGCTTCCCGATGGCTGGGACAAGAACCTGCCTTCTTTCCCGCCCGATCCGAAAGGAATCGCGACCCGCGAGAGCTCGGGCAAGGTGCTGAATGTCCTCGCGCAAAATGTTCCATGGCTAATGGGGGGCTCGGCCGACCTGGCCACCTCGAACAAAACCACCCTCAAATTCGAAGGTGCCGGAGATTTCCAGGCGGGCAATTATGGAGGCCGCAATTTCCATTTTGGCGTGCGCGAGCACGGGATGGGAGCGGCCCTCAACGGGATGGCGTTGTCCAAGCTCCGGGCCTATGGTGGCACCTTCTTCAATTTCAGCGACTACATGCGGCCGACCATTCGTCTGGCCGCAATCATGGAAATTCCCGTCATCTACATTTGGACGCATGACTCTATCGGCCTGGGAGAAGATGGGCCTACGCACCAGCCGGTAGAGCAGCTGCCTTCCTTGCGAGCGATCCCGGGGCTGACCCTTATGCGTCCTGCGGACGCCAATGAAGTGGTGGAGGCCTGGAAGGTCATCATGAAGCTTCGCCACGAGCCGGCGGGTCTGGTGTTGACGCGGCAGGCCGTGCCGACTTTGGACCGCTCCCAATATGCTCCCGCCTCCGGAGTAGCCAAGGGAGCCTATATTCTTGCCGACGCGCCGGGAGCTAGACCCGATGTGATCCTGATGGCATCAGGCAGTGAAGTTGCTCTATGTGTCGATGCCTACGAGAAGCTGAAGGCGGAAGGGATCAAGGCGCGTGTGGTGAGCATGCCGTCATGGGACCTGTTTGAGCATCAGGACCAGGACTATAGGGAACAAGTGCTCCCGCCCGGTGTCAAGGCGCGTGTGGCGGTAGAACAGGCTTCCACCTTTGGCTGGTCGCAATACCTGGGGCTGGACGGAGTGGTGATTGGAATGCACACGTTTGGCGCTTCCGCACCGCTCAAAGAACTGCAAAAGAAATTTGGGTTCTCGCCAGATCGAGTCGTCGAGGCCGCGCGGCGGGCGATAGCACGAGTCAGGTAAGGCATGCGCATTGTGATTGGGTCGGACCACGCCGGATTCGAACTCAAAAAGCACATCGCGGCGTACTTGAGCGAACGGAAACACGAGGTTCTGGATATCGGCACCGATAGCACGGAACCGGTCGACTACCCGGACTACGCCGAGGCGCTCGGGAAAGCGATATTGGACGGCCGTGCTGAACGTGGAGTTCTGATTTGCGGCAGCGGGGTGGGGGCATCGGTTGCTGCCAACAAGATGGTCGGCATCCGCGCCGGCTTGTGTCATGACACTTATTCCGCCCATCAGGGTGTCGAGCACGATGACACGAATGTTTTGGTTCTAGGCGCGCGCGTGGTGGCTTATGCGTTAGCGGAAGAGCTGGTCCGCGCGTTTATAGAAGCCAGTTTTACGAATGAAGAGCGGCATCGCCGCCGGCTTGAAAAAGTTAAGGCCATGGAGAAACGATATGCCCGGAATTCTTGATACTGCCAAGGCTACCAACCCAGTCAAAGATCTCGACAAGTACGCCCAGTCGGTGTGGCTGGACTACATCCGCCGGAACCTGTTTACCAGCGGCGAATTGAAACGCCTTATAGAAGATGATGGCTTAAAGGGGATGACCTCGAACCCTGCCATTTTTGAGAAGGCGATTACGGCAAGCACCGACTACACGGATTTCCTGGCCTCCCTGAATTCCCGCACCGATCTGGATGCCAAAGCACGTTATGAGTTGCTGGCCATTCGTGACATCCAGGATGCCGCCGACATCTTGCGTCCGGTGTACGACGGCACTAAGCGCCGCGACGGCTATGTCAGCCTGGAAGTATCGCCTTACCTGGCGCGCGACACCCGGGGCACGATCGAAGAAGCGCGCCGCCTGTGGAGCTCGGTTGCACGTTCCAACATCATGATCAAGGTGCCCGGGACCTCGGAAGGCATTCCCGCCTTTCAGCAACTGATCAGCGAAGGCATCAACATCAATGTCACTTTGCTGTTCGCACAGGAAGTTTACGAGAAGGTGGCCGAGGCTTACCTCGCCGGACTGGAGCAGCTTGCCGCACGAGGCGGGGATGTCAGCAAGATGGCGAGCGTGGCCAGTTTCTTTATCAGCCGCATCGACACTCTGGTCGATTCATTAGCCAACGATAAGTTGAAGAAAACTTCCGATCCCGACCAGCAGGCGTTGCTGAAAAGCTTGCTCGGCAAGGTTGCTATCGCGAACGGGAAGCTTACCTATCAACGGTATCTCAGAATCTTCAGCGGCCCGCGTTGGCAGGCTCTGGCTACGCAAGGCGCACAAACCCAGCGCGTACTTTGGGCCAGCACGAGCACAAAGAATCCCAGCTATCGCGACGTCATGTACGTCGAAGAGTTGATTGGAAAAGACACCGTGAACACCGTCCCGCCCGCGACCCTGGACGCATTCCGCGATCATGGGCGGCTGCGGGAGAGTCTGACCGAAGATGTCGAGGCGGCAAAGCAGACCATGAAGGATCTGGCCAAGGCGGGAATCTCCATAATGCAGGTTACGGACAAGCTCACCGACGAGGGCGTACAGCTATTTGCCGACGCGTTCGACAAGCTGCTCGAAGCGGTCGAGAAGAGCGCGAAGCGCGCAGTCACGCCCAAGGTGAATCAGCAGAGCTACCAGCTGCCGCAGGAATTGAGTGCCGCGGTAAAAAGCGGGATTGATGACTGGCGCGCGGGCGGGAAAGTGCGCCGGCTGTGGCAGCGCGATGCCTCCTTGTGGACGGGCACCGACGAGGCAGCCTGGCTGGGTTGGCTGGCGGTAACGGATGACCAGATGGCCCAGAGCCAGGAGCTCGGTCGGGTTGCGGAAGACGTGAAAAAGGCGGGGTTCACTCACGGGTTGCTGTTAGGAATGGGAGGATCGAGTCTTTGCCCAGAAGTATTGGCGACTACTTTCGGAAAAATACCCGGCTTCCCCGCACTCGACGTACTGGACTCGACCGACCCGGCTCAGGTCAAGGCGTTCGAAAAGAAGGTCGATTTATCCAAAACGCTGTTCATTGTTTCCAGCAAGTCAGGCAGCACACTCGAACCGAATATCTTCAAGCAGTATTTTGGGGAGCGGGTGAAAGCAGCGGTGGGAGAGAAAGAAGTAGGCAGCCGATTCATCGCGATTACCGATCCGGGGTCGAAATTCGAGAAGGTGGCCGAGGGTGATCATTTCAGGAACATCTTTTACGGCGTGCCCAGCATTGGTGGACGATATTCGGCGCTCTCCAATTTCGGCATGGTGCCGGCGGCCGTCATGGGAGTCGACACCGCGAAGTTCCTGGACCGAACCGAGGAGATGGTCGAGGCGTGTGCTTCCTGCGTGCCGGTGGAGCAAAATCCGGGCGTGGTTTTAGGAATCGTTCTCGGTAACGCGGCCAGGAACGGACGCGACAAGCTCACGATTGTCACTTCGCCTGGGATTTCGGATTTGGGTGCGTGGCTGGAACAACTGATCGCCGAGTCCACCGGCAAGGACGGCAAGGGTATCATCCCCATCGACCGCGAAGAGCTGACATCTCCGGAGAGGTACGGCCAAGACCGCATCTTTGCTTACATCCGGCTCGAGACTGGGCCGGACCCCGCACAGGATGAAAAGGTTGCGGCTTTGGAGAAAGCCGGCCACCCGGTGGTTCGAATTTCGATGGGCGATGCTTACGACCTCGGCCAGGAATTCTTCCGCTGGGAAATTGCGACGGCAGGGGCGGGCTCGATCCTCGGGATTAACCCGTTCAACCAGCCGGATGTCGAAGCTTCCAAAGTGGCGACTCGAAACCTGACGGCCGAATACGAGAAGCGTGGTTCTCTGCCCCCGGAGAAGCCAATCCTCGAAGAAAACGGGATCAAGCTCTTTACCGATTCCAAGAATACTGATGCCCTGGCCAAGGCTGGTGACCGGTCACTTGTGGGTTACTTGCGGGCGCATCTGAATCGGCTCGGGGAGCGCGACTACTTCGCTCTGCTCGCCTACGTAGAGAGGAATGACTTCGACGAAGAACAGTTGCAGAAGGTGCGCCATGTCGTGCGCGACAAAAAGCATGTTGCCACCTGTCTGGGCTTTGGACCACGCTTCCTGCACTCCACCGGACAAGCTTACAAGGGCGGACCAAATTCGGGTGTCTTCCTGCAAGTGACCTGTGACGATACCAGCGACTTGCCCGTGCCGGGACAGAAATACACCTTTGGAGTGGTCAAAGCTGCGCAGGCGCGAGGCGATTTCCAGGTGCTAGCGGAGAGGAATCGCCGGGTGCTGCGGGTACATGTCGGCAAAAACGTGGCGGGTGGATTCAAGACACTGCAAGCGGCGATCAAACAGGCTCTCGGGTAGTTCGCAAATTCGGGTGCGAGCGGCAGGATGCCCTCGCGACAGCCGGCCAGCCGCCGGCGCTACTTCTGCAGATTAATCAAGGAAGACTATGCGACTGGGGATGGTCGGGTTGGGCCGGATGGGCGCCAATATGACGCGTCGGCTGATCCGGGGCGGGCACGAAGTCGTTGTAACTGATCTAAGTGCCGACGGTGTGAAGCAATTGGCGAGCGAAGGAGCGGTAGCCTCCGCGTCGCTAGATGAGTTTGCCACGAAACTCGCGGCACCGCGCGTGGCCTGGCTCATGGTCCCCGCGGGAGGTCCGACGGAACAGACCGTTCAAGCTCTGGCACAACGATTTCAAAAGGGCGACATCATCATCGACGGTGGGAATTCCTACTTCAAAGACGATATCCGCCGTTCCAAACAACTCGGCGAAAAAGGAATTCATTATGTCGACGCCGGAACCAGCGGCGGCGTATGGGGGCTCGAGCGCGGCTATTGCATGATGATTGGTGGTCCCAAGGAAGCGGTACAGCGACTCGATCCAATTTTCAAGACGCTAGCGCCCGGACGGGGTGACGTTCCCCGTACCCCGGGCCGCCAGGAGATGCCCGGGACGGCGGAGGAGGGTTACGTGCACTGCGGCCCCTCAGGCGCCGGGCATTTTGTCAAAATGGTCCACAACGGGATCGAGTACGGACTCATGCAGGCGTATGCCGAAGGCTTCGATATCTTTCGCGGCGCCAACAGCAAGGATTTGCCGGAAGACCAGCGCTATGACCTGAATCTCGCCGATATTGCCGAGGTCTGGCGGCGCGGCAGCGTAGTCAGTTCGTGGTTGCTGGACTTGACGGCAATGGCGTTGGCCGAGAATCCTACGCTGTCCGAATATGGCGGCTTCGTCGAGGATTCCGGTGAGGGACGCTGGACGATTCAGGCGGCAATCGAAGAGGCAGTACCGGCCGAAGTGCTGTCGGCTGCCTTGTACACCCGTTTCCGTTCCCGGCAGGAACACACCTTCGCAGAAAAGGTTCTTTCCGCCATGCGGCAGAAATTCGGTGGACACGTGGAGCCGAAATTAGCCGGCGTAAGGAAGTAGTCCCAAGTCCTGACGCCTGGCCCGTTCTGTTCACCTTTTCTGAGGGTATCGATGTCTCAACCTGCGCTACTGACAGAGCCCGGCCTGACACGAATTGGCAGGCCCGGCGATCCCTGCGTCATGGTGATCTTCGGCGCGGCCGGTGACCTGACCCGGCGCAAGCTGATCCCCGCCCTCTACAACCTGGCCAGCGAGCAATTGCTGTCGCGAGAATTTGCCGTGGTGGGACTGGCCCGCGCTCAGATGACGAGCGAGCAATTCCGCGACACAGTTTCCCAGGACATTAAGCAGTTTGCCACCGGCCCGGTCGATTCCGACCTCTGGGAATGGTTCGTGCGGCGCATGCACTACGTCCCTGGCGATTTCAATGATCCTGCCGCCTATACCCGGCTAAACGAGATGTTGCTGAAGGTGGACAAAGACCACGCCACTCACGGCAACTATTTCTTCTACCTGGCTACGGCGCCCGCCTATTTCGGGCCTGTGATCGAACAGCTTGGGAAAGTAGGCCTGGTGAAAGAGGACGAACGTCACTGGCGCCGCGTCATCATCGAAAAGCCGTTCGGACGAGACCTGGAATCGGCCAAGGCTCTCAACCGGCAGATCCAGCAGGTACTCGACGAAAAGCAGATCTACCGCATCGATCACTATCTGGGGAAGGAGACCGTCCAGAATATCCTGGCCTTTCGCTTTGCCAACGGCATATTCGAGCCCATCTGGAACCGGCGCTACATTGACCATGTTCAGATTAGCGTTGCGGAAACGGTGGGCGTAGAGCAACGCGGCAGCTACTATGACGAGTCTGGCGCGCTGCGTGACATGGTGCCCAATCACATCATGCAACTCATCAGCCTCACGGCCATGGAGCCGCCTATCTCGTTTCGCGCCGACGCCGTCCGGGATGAGCAGGCCAAAATCCTTCATGCCATCCAGCCACTCAGTTCGGAAGAAGTCCTGCTTAAAACCGTACGCGGACAATACGGCGAAGGCATTTCAGGAGGGCAGCATGTGCCGGCGTACCGCTCCGAGACCGACGTCCCTCCCGATTCGCGAACTGAAACTTTTGTGGCCATGAAGCTGCAGATCGATAATTGGCGTTGGGCAGATGTCCCGTTTTATCTGCGTACCGGGAAAGCGTTGCCGGTGCGCGCCACCCATATCGTCATTCAATTCCGGCGCGCGCCGTTCGTGCTGTTTCGCGAGACACCGGTGGAGAATCTCACGCCAAATCAACTCGTGCTCCATATCCAGCCGGAGGAAGGCATATCGCTGCGCTTTGCCGCAAAGACCCCCGGTCCAGTCATGCGTCTGGGAACGGTCGATATGAATTTCGAATACGCCGATTACTTTGGGGTTACGCCCAGCACCGGCTACGAGCGGTTGCTGCACGATTGCATGATCGGCGACGCGACCCTGTTTCAGCGCGCCGACATGGTGGAAGCGGGCTGGTGCGTGGTCAATCCGCTGCTGGATGTGTGGAAAGCACTGCCGCCGCGAAATTTTCCCAACTACGCGGCAGGCACGTGGGGGCCGAAGGAGGCAGACGATCTGATCGAAAAGGACGGCCGCCATTGGAGAAACTTCGAAAAATGATCCTGGACGGACGATATGGGGGCGGGCAATGCGAGGCCGGGGATTTGCGACACCGCCAATCCTCGATTGCAGCTGTCAGCCCGATTATTTCCCTTCTCCCGCTTGCAGGTCAAAAAATCGGTATCCGCTTGTGTCTTCTCCGGTACAGTTTGCCATCCCCCGCCCGCAGAACATAGGCCACATCGGATCCGGCCTGGTAGGAAGCAATAGCCCCAGCTGAAGCCTGTCTCGTAGCGCCTGGCGCTGTTGAGATTCCAGAATTCGACGGCTCGCAACCGGCGCTTGACCGGACGCTCCGCCTGTTCCTCTGTCGTCTCGGAAGCACCACCTTGAACTCTTCGCCTGCATAACGGAAAACGATATCGCCGCCACCAGAAGGTGCTCTTCCAGAGCTTTGCCACATCTGCCAGGAGCTCATCGCCGACCAGGCTTCCAAAATGCGCATTGATTTGGCGAAGACCATCAACCTCAGTAACGATGAAACTCAGGCTGGGCTCCGAACGGCTGGCCTGAGCCACCTGGCGGGCAAGCATCGGATCGAGAGCGCGCGGGTTGAAAAGCTGGGGCCGGGGATCGTCATAGGGCTAAGACGGGCGTGGAAATCCACAGGACCTTACCCAAAAAGAAAAGCAGCCGTTCAGGCGTAGTCGGCCGAAACCAGAGTCTTTACGCCGTTTTCGTCGCGGAAGATCAGCTCAGCCTTCTTGCCGGCAGGCAATCGATTCCGCAAGTCGCCCTCCAGCACCAGAATGCGGGAAGCGCCGGACCCGCTGGATAGGGTCACTACCGACTTATTGGGGTGGCCGACATGGGCTTCAAAAAACTGAACACTCTCTACCCTGCCTCGAACGACAGCAGCTCCGTTCGCTCCAGCCATGGCCAGGGCGCGGGTGGAACCGGCAGCGGCCCGGCGTCGAAGGCGTTGAAACTCCCACAAACCGTTCAGCCCAAAAACGCCCGAAATGGCGAGCAGGATGAGGGACATGAACAGGCCGTCCACGGTTGTCATCGAGCCCTTCACGAGTATCGAGACGATGCCCAACAGTGGGACGAACGCCAGCACGAGCGATATGATTAGGAGCATAGGTTTTTCCGGAAAATTGGGGAAACCGGTGGAGTGCTTATGTCAGCGAATAACCACCCCACCATTGCGGAAATAGACTAGCAAAACGAGGTTCTCTCATACAAACGCCAGGGCACCGCCGTGACCGCCGCCGTTAACCCCGCCAGTTGGCAATTTCCTTCAGACCTGCGCTCGGAGTCTGTTCGAAGAGGCGCACCAGGTGATGGGAATGCTCGAATTCATGGATATCGGCCCAGACCTCTGCTCGCCACGCTTCATCATGGATAGCCGACTCGCCACAGCTGGCGCAGCGGGTGTGCAACTTGGAGGGTAGCCGGTGTGATTGCGTGATTTCCGGAAGCTCGATAAAGACTGAGCGCACTTCCTCGATGCCTTCATTCTCGCCAATGATGTGCTCGTAACGCAGCAGGTAATCAAAGCCCAGTTTACGGGCTTCGAGCTCGGCT
>QIAU01000177.1:0-24169 GCA_003225055.1 Acidobacteriota bacterium | reverse complement strand
CGCGCGCCGTACAAAAAGTTTCTTTGTACGCCATACCTACCTCGTCTGGGGTCAGCTCGCTGGGCGCAGGCATGACCGAATCCTGGGAATCGCGCTCTCATGCGTGCAATTCAATTTCCGCGTTCAGGGCTGGCAAGCACATTGTCTTGGCGGGATTTGTGCTTCCCCAATGGCGCCGGATTCTGCTCGCAACTGCAACATTTTGCGGTATTTTGCCCGCAAGCCGCCGGGTTCGACAGGAGTGATATGTCCTTGGTTACCTAGCACACAAAAGTTTTGTCAAGTAACATCGGAACCGATCACGCTCCTCCCGCGCGACCGCGCACAACGTGTAGATTCAATGGGAACTCGTCGAGAACTCAGGAAGAAAGTCGTGCTTTCGGTGCGGATCTTCGGCACCGACGCTACGGGACGCATTTTTTCCGAGTCTGTTTCCACCGTCAACGTGAGCTACGAAGGGGCCATGCTCAATGGGGTCAATCGGCCCATCAAACCCGGGGAAATCATTGGCCTGACCTATGGCAAGAACAAGGCTCGTTTCCGCGTTCAATGGGCAGGTCAACCTGGGACGGCGCTGGAAGGCCAAATAGGGGTGCAACACGTCGGTCCGCCGCAGTCGATCTGGGGCCTCCCGGAGCGAGGACTGGATGAGCAGGGTCGCCCCTCCACATCCCTGCCGAGATTACAGCCGCGCATGAATTGCTCTACCTCGGCGGAACTTCGTCCAGTGGGCCAAGCCCCCATGTGGAGCAAGGTAGGAGACATCAGCGAAGGCGGCTGCTTCGTAGAAATGATGATCCCCATCCAGCCAGGCACCCGGTTGAAGATCTTGATCTGGGTTAGAGACAACAAGGTCATCGCTGAGGGAGTAGTGGCTAATACCCGCCCCGGCTTCGGGGTGGGCATTCGCTTCACGGAGATGTCTGCCAAAGATGCCACCTGCTTGAAAGAGTTCCTGAAGAGCCTGATCCAGATTCCCGCCCGCGTCTAGGTCTATCCAGTTTGCCGTAACGCCATACTCCCCGAGGACCAGTTCCAGGCGGCTCCAGACACCCAGCTTGTCCAACGTAGTCCGCAGATAATTCTTGACCACCCTGCTCGGTGGTGCCGATCAGGGCAGCAATGTCGCGGTTGGCAAGGCCTTGCCGCACCAGAGTGGCCACTTCCGCTTCTGTCGCCGTCAAACCCTGTCGGGGCCGAGTAATTCAAGCTCCGGGCTGGCAAACCCCAGGGTTGCCCAGCCCGAGGCGCTTGCGCCCTGCCTCGATGCCGACCCGCAAGAACGGCGTCTGCAAATGCTATTTCAGAAGTGCTGGAGCTGATCTTTAGCTCTTTAGCTGGGGTGACGATCTCTTTGCTGGCGCAGCCTTGGAGCAAGAGTTTTAAGCTCCGGCTGGCCCCGGGGCGTAATCTTCATTGGTTGCGGATCGATCCTGCCGGGTCCTCCTCCCATTACGACCTAGCGGGGTCACAATCGGCCTAAGTCAGAGCAACGGTTTCGCCAAACATTCGCCTCAGGAGCACGGGAGAGCTAGCCCCATGCTTGATGTCGGTTGGGAGACGACGACACTTCCGCGAGGGCTAGAACCTTGCGGGCTCAAAGCGGGAAGAATTTGGTGCCAGAATGCGTTTTCGCAGATTGTGCTTGTCTCATCCAAGCTACTTTGGTGGCGCACGGATCTCTTTCCTGCAATTCAGACACTGTCTGAATTGCAGATCTCTTTCAGGTTCGCTTAATCTTCAAAAGCCCATAATCGGAATCTCAGGAGGGCAGATCGGGATGGCAGCCAGCGGCTCATTCATCACTTTCGCAAAAGGCTGGATAAGGATAGCAATTCTCCTGATCATTACGAGTTCAGCCTTCGGCCAAGCAGCTCGAGTTTTTTCTCTGGCCCAAGCAAGTACTCAAGCGCCTTCCAACGCTCCCCTGACCCTGACGCTGCAGGATGCCATGCAACGGGCCAAAGCAAACAATCCGCAATTCCAGGCTGCCCTTACCGAACTCGGCCTCGCCCAGCAGGATCGAGTGCAAGGCCGGGCGGCATTGCTTCCCAGCGTGAACTACAACATGGAGTATCTCTACACGCAGGGCAACGGAGCGCACAGCGACGCCCCGATTTTCATCGCCAACAACGCAGTGCATGAATACGTCGCCCAAGGCGACGTACACCAGGTGCTCTCGCCCGGGACTGTGGCCGAGTATCGGAGAAGCGGAGCGGCGCTCGCAGTTGCCAAAGCCAAGTCGGAGATTGCCGCCCGCGGCCTGCTAGTCACCGTGGTCGAAGCCTATTACGCCCACGTGGTGGCTCAGAGAAAGTACGCCACTGCGCAACTGGCGGCTTCCGAAGCGCAACGTTTCCTGGAGATCAGCCAGAAACTGGAAAAGGGCGGCGAGGTGGCGCATTCCGATGTCATCAAGGCCCAGATCCAATACAACCAGCAGCAGCGAGACCTCCAGGAAGCTCAGTTGGAGATGAATAAGTCCCGTTTGCAACTGGCAGTCTTATTGTTCCCCAACTTCAACGAGAATTTTGCCGTAGTCGACGACCTGCGCCTTCCCGCCCCGCTGCCGACATTCGAGGAGGTTCAAGCAGCCGCCAGCAAGCAGAATCCAGACCTCAGAGCCGCTGTAGCAACGCTACAGGAGGCGAACCAGGCAGTCGTTGTCGCCCGGTCCGGACTGTTGCCGAGTATAAGTGTTGACTATTTCTATGGCATGGACGCGAGCCGCTTTGCAACCCGGAGCGATGGCTTGAGTAATTTGGGGAACTCGGCATCGGTGACATTGCAGCTGCCAATCTGGGCGTGGGGCGCCAATCGCAGCAAGGTCCGTCAGGCCGACTTGCGCCGCCAGCAGGCGCGGGTGGAACTGAGCTTTGCTCAGCGGCAACTCGTGGCCAATCTCCGCTCGTTCTATAACGAGCTGCAGGCGGCGCGGTCGGAACTGGAACTGTTGAGCCAGTCGGCAGAAATGGCAGCCGAGAGCTTGCGCCTGACGACTCTCCGTTACCAGGCAGGAGAAGCTACGGTCCTGGAAGTTGTGGACGCCCAGAACACAGCGACCCAGGCGCGTAATGCCTATGATGACGGGCAGGTCCGCTTCCGGGTAGCGCAAGCAAATCTCCAGACCTTGACGGGGACTTTCTAACCGCATGACACCTCTACCGCGCAGCCGTTTCGCGAACATCGGACGGAGCCAAGAGGTAGGGCGCGTTCTATTACTCGCCGGGTTGGGCGTACCCGCTTTGTGCTGGCTGTTTTCGGTAACCGGGTGCTCTAAAGTCCGGCCTGAGGAACCCACGGTAAGCGTCGAGACAGCTTCGGTCGAAAAGCAAACCCTCGAGCGTACGGTGACGGCGGAAGCGATCTTATTTCCCTTGCAACAATCCGCTCTGGTGCCCAAAGTAAGCGCGCCCGTTAAAGCTTTCTATGTGAAGCGGGGCAGCCGTGTACGAAAGGGCCAACTGCTGGCGGTTCTGGAGAACCGTGATCTGGCTGCCGCGGCCCAGGAAAACAAGGGCGCCTATAATCAGGCCGAAGCTGCCTACGAAACCACCACCGCGGCTAGTCTGCCGGAAGAAATCCAGAAAGCAAAACTCGATGCCGACGTGGCCAAGGAGACGCTGGACGCGACACAGAAGGTTTACGACAGCCGCCAGGAACTCTACAAGCAGGGCGCGCTCCCCCGCAAGGATTTGGACCAGGCCTCGGTCAACCTTGTGCAAGCCCGCAGCCAGTACGATATCGCCGAGAAGCATCTGAATTCTCTGATGGCGGTGGGGAAGCAACAGGAACTGAAGTCGGCCGCCGGCCAGTTGGAATCGGCTAAAGGAAAATATCTCGGAGCTCAGGCTCAACTCAGTTATTCGGAGATCCGAAGCCCTATTGACGGCGTCGTGACCGACCGGCCGCTTTACCCGGGAGAGATGGCCGCGGTGGGCACTCCGCTAATCACCGTCATGGATATCTCTCAGGTCATTGCCCGTGCCCACATTCCGCAGGACCAGGCAGCGCTGCTCAAGATCGGCGACAAAGCCACCATCACCGTCACGGGAACTGACAAACCCGTTGCGGCCAAGGTCACGGTCGTCAGTCCTGCGCTGGATCCCAACAGCACGACCGTAGAGGTCTGGATCCAGGCGAAAAACCCGGGACAGCAGATGAGGCCGGGAGCCAGCGTGCAGGTCTCCATGCTGTCCCACACGGTTCCGGATGCTTTGGTAGTTCCAGCTTCCGCCATTCTTACCGCACCGGACGGGGGCACCTCCGTAATGGTCGTCGGTTCGGATAATCGCGCCCATCAGAAAGCGGTCAAAACCGGAATCAAACACGTCGACGACATCCAGATCGTAGAGGGTGTGGCCGAAGGTGAAGAGGTGGTCGCTTCGGGGGCCTACGGATTGCCCGATAACACCAAGGTCACGGTCGAGCGTGGCAAGCAATCCAGCCAGCTGCCGGAGAAGCCCCCTGGGAAAGAAAAAGAAAAAGAGAAAGAGAAAGATGAAAGGTAAACGGGAGGATTGCCGTGACTAACGGCGGATCTTCGTATTGGGTCGCGCGCCATTCGCGATCAGTCATCTTTCTCATCGTGACTCTGGCGCTTCTCGGCGGCTACCTGGCCTTTACCATTCCAGTAGCGGTGTTCCCTTCAACTAACTTTCCCAGAATCCTAATTGCTGTCGATAACGGGGTCATGCCCATCGACCAAATGATGGTAACGGTGACGCGGCCCATTGAGGAGGCGGTGAACAGCGTGCCCGGTTTGCAGCAGGTGCGATCGATCACCAGCCGCGGCTCCGCCGAAGTGGACCTGTTTTTCGATTGGCACGTAGACATGTTTCAGACGTTGCAATATGTGAATTCCGCCCTGTCGCGGGTCCAGCCGGAGCTGCCTTCCACCGCCAAGATTGAAGCTCACCGCATGACATTCGCCAGCTTCCCGATTATGGGCTACAGCCTGACTTCGAACACAGTTCCCATGACGCAGCTCTGGGAACTGGCGACCTACGAGATCAAGCCCCGCCTCAACCGTCTGGATGGGGTCTCAACCGTGCTGGTGCAGGGGGGACAGGAGCCCGAGTTCCACGTGGTTCCCGATGCAACCAAATTACTGGCAGCTTCCGTCACCGTAACTGACATTTTGGATGCAGTGCGACGCACCAACTTGATCGACTCTCCCGGGCTGCTCGACGAGAACCACCAGTTGGTCCTCGGCCTCGTGAATGGGCAGGTTCGGACGCCGGAACAAATTGCCAATACCGTCATCAAGACGACCCCCGCGGGAATTCCAGTGCGCATTGGCGATGTGGCCGCGGTCACCCAGGATGTGAAGCCCGTCTACACCATCGTGACTGCCAATGCAAAACCCGCAGTCCTGTTCAACATTAACCGCCAGCCCGATAGCAATACCGTGCAAGTGGCGGATGAAGTTCATGCCGAGGTGGAGCGCATTCGGAAGTCCCTGGCGCCGGGCATCGAGTTTCGGCCCTTTTACGACCAATCTGAAATCGTGTCCGAATCGATTAAGAGTGTGCGCGACGCGATCCTCATCGGGCTGGTCCTGGCGTCGATCATCCTGGTGGTTTTCCTGCGCGACTGGGGAACTTCTATCGTGGCTGGCCTGGTTATTCCAGTCACTGTGCTGGTGACATTCATCGCTCTCAAGCTGTTAGGTCAGAGCTTCAATCTGATGACGCTGGGCGGGCTGGCAGCGGCGGTTGGCCTGGTTATCGACGATGCCATCGTGGTGGTGGAAAACATCGTGCTCCACCGCGACGCGGGACAAACCCGTCTCCAGGCAATCCGCAGCGCGTTACACGAGATCACCGTGCCCTTGGTGGGCTCCACGATTACACCAATTGTCGTCTTCCTGCCTTTGATCGCAATTACAGGTGTAACCGGAACCTTCTTCCGAGCGCTGGCGGTCACCATGGCAGTTTCGCTCCTGGCTTCTCTCGCCCTGGCCCTGACTTGGACGCCGAATCTCAGCCAGTACTTCATTAAGAGCAGCGGACGCCAGGCAGCCAATTATGAAGAAACGCCGTCCGCACAACCCGAGGAAGAATCGATTCAGCGCTTGCTGGCCGTCGAAGAGGCTTCGTTGACCGGGTTCTTCCGGAGGGTAGTGAACTTCCACGAAAGCTGGCTTCGCCGGGCGCTCGAGCGTCCCGTATGGCTGGCAATATTCAGTGTCGTGCTGATAGCGATCTCGTATGTGTGCTACCGGTTTTCAGGGTCAGACCTCTTGCCGGAAATGGATGAAGGCGGTTTCGTGCTGGACTACATCATGCCGGCCGGCAGTTCGCTGGCCGAGACTAACCGTGTCATCAGCCACATCGAACAAATACTTCGCGCCACTCCCGAAGTGGAGAGCACGTCGCGGCGCACTGGATTGCAGCTTGGACTAGCCGCAGTCACCGAAGCCAATACCGGTGACGTATCGGTAAAGCTGAAAGCTCAGCGAAGCCGCAGCATCGAAGACATCATGGAAGAGGTTCGCGGAAAAATCAAAACCCAGGAGCCCGCTCTGGACGTGGAGTTCATACAGGTCCTGCAGGACATGATCGGCGACCTGACCAGCGCGCCCGAACCGATCCAGATCAAGTTGTTCTCGCAAGATCCGGCGTTACTCGAGGACTGGGCCCCGAAAGTCGCCGATCGGATCAGCAAGGTTGAAGGCGTGGTCGACGTGCTCAACGGGATCGACAACACGATCAGCGGCCCGGCGGTAACCTTCCAGGTGAACCCCAGCGTTGCGGCCCGCGCCGGATTTACCCCCGAGGAGGTGGCCACCGATGCCGCCGCAATCCTCGAAGGCGAGCCCGCGCCCACTCCTGTCGTGAATAACGACCGGGCCTACACATTACGCGTGCGCTTTCCCCGATCGGCTCGGGCATCACTGGAAGCGATGCGAGACACGTTGCTAACCAGCTCAAGCGGTAAGACGGCGACCCTGGGCACGCTGGCATCCATCGCGAAGATTCCAGGCCAGACAGAAATCCGGCGTGAGAACCTGCAGCGCGATGTGGCGGTCACGGCGCGGCTGGAAGGGCGGGATCTGGGAAGCGGCGTCAATGAAGTTCGGAAAGTAGTAGACGCGCTACATCTGCCTTCCTCGATCCGAGTGGAATATGGCGGAACCTACCAGGAACAGCAGAAATCGTTTCAGGACCTGATTTTGGTTCTGATCCTTGCCATTGTGCTGGTCTTCATCGTGCTGCTATTTGAGTTCCGTACGTTTGCCGCGCCGATCGCTATCCTTGCCTCTGCCCTGTTGTCCACGTCGGGTGTCTTCATCGCCTTGCTCATAACGCGCACCACCTTCAATATCTCTTCGTTCATGGGCATGATCATGGTGGTCGGCATCGTGGCCAAGAATGGAATTCTGCTGCTGGATGCGGACCAGAAATTCCGCGCGGCGGGGCTGTCCAGCGAAGACGCCATGATGCAGGCCAGCCGGCGGCGACTGCGCCCCATCGTGATGACCGCGCTGGCCGCCATCGCCGGGATGTTGCCATTGGCGTTTGCGATTGGGGCTGGATCGCAGATGTTGCAGCCGCTGGCGATCGCGGTGATTGGCGGGATCTTGATTTCGATGGTCTTGTCGCTGATTATCACACCCGCCGTGCACTTCTATCTGAGCCACGAAGAGGCGCGACGCGAGGAGATGATCCCGGCGCGGTGAGCCGCAGCGGCAGAGCACGACGGAAGCAAAGATGATCTATGAAGTTGATGCCTAATCGTTTTTGATCCCTTCCACGGCGCTCCGGGGTTGGGCCAGTTTCTTACAGCAAGTGGCCGTTATCGACCTGCCTGGCCCGCCGGGTAAAGGTTTCGATTACCTGAGGAGCGATGGTGACGATCACTATCTGTTTTCCGTCCATCTGGGCGCCGGCAATTTGTATGTGATCGACTCGCCCTGACACCCAGCAGCCGATTGCCTACCCGCCGATGGCACCAGATCCCAATGTCGGCAAGTTTGATCCCGGTTCGAGAGGTGTTTATGCCGCCTGCTATAGCGGCGCCATTTCAGTTTTCCGGCCTGATGACGCTAACCACTACTGGGAAATTGAGGACTTTCCCGTCCACAAGAAGGTGCACAGCCTTGCAGTCGACCCGGAACCCACTCTGTCTACATCCCTGAGGATTGGGCGGGCGGTCATCCGCCGGCCCGGATGGTGGTTTGTGAACCCGCGTCGGCGAGATGATAAGTTATTGAATTGTAAGTAATTGGTTCGATCTGCCAAGAGCACGCTGGCGGGCGCAAAATCCCACTCACTCGTTCCAGGTCGAAGGCTCTAGCCCGATGGTTCCTTCCGGTTTGGATGACCAATTGCATTAGAATAAACTAGCAGCTTGTCCCTCAAACAGCTGGGAGTGCGCTTTCCGCTTGGTTGATAAGCTTCCGATGAATGGCCAACCGCTGGACGAAGAGTCTTTCGCACGACTATTGGCGGCCGCTTACGTGGTGCAGGAGCACCAGGACCGCGCTAGCGCCAAGGCGGCGCTCCCGCCTTCCGATTTCGCGCAGATTATTTCCCGCATTGTCGACACCCAACATTTGATCCAGACTCGCAGCCTGGATGCGCAAGCGGCACTTGATCTGATTGCGGGTCAAATGCAGAGACTATCGGGCGCGGGCGGGGCTGCAATCGGATTAGTGCTGGATCATGTGCTGCACTACAAAGCCGCGATCGGAAGCGCATCCATCCTGCTCGGACGTGAGATTCCGGAAGATGTGAGCATCTCGGCGAAATGCCTGAAAAAGGGCGAAAAGCTGGTGAGCCCTTTGTGTGAGGCTGATCCGCAAATTGATCAGGCGTTCCGCCGGCGGGTAAAGGCGCAATCGCTGATCGCTGTGCCGATTTACCACGAAGGCAAAATCGCGGGTGCCTTGGAAGTTTATTTCTCAGACGTGGGTGCCTTCAGCGAAGGGGACGTGCGGGCTTGTGAGCTGATGGCGGGTTTGGTCACCGAAGTCATGGTGCAGACGGCGGAACAGGAGTTGAAGCAAGAGTTGGCCACAGAACGAGCTTCCGTGCTGCTGGCTTTGGAAAGACTGAAGCCACAACTTCAAAAGCTAGCGGGTGAGCCCGCGGCGCCCAAGCCGGCGCAAATTGCGGAAACGAACCTGGCCGGCCGTCCCAACGGAGTCCGCGCCGAGAGCGAACGGCTTGAACCCGAAGTATGCCATGCCTGCGGACACGCCCTGAGCGACGATGCAACCGGCTGCAGCGCGTGTGGAGCGGCCCGGAATTCCGAAGCTGCACGACCGCGCATGTGGGGACGCCTGGCAAATCTCCAGCCGCAAGACCAGGAAGGAACCATTGAACGGGTGCCCATGTTTCAGGAGAGCGCGCCAGCGAAGGAAGCGAAAGCGCTGGCCGCCCGAGCGCCGTTCGACTTCCGGTCCCTGCCACCGATTGACGAGCTGCTGAAGCTGTCGGCAGGACCCGAGGCAGAAGCGGCGGTTGACGGCGAAACCGACGCGGATACTTCGGGTGAGCCAGTTGAGACCGACGTGCGGGACCTATCTCCCTGGAGTTCGGCAGCCCGAGCCAAGGATTGGCTGAAAGCGCATGTCCAGAAGAAGTCCTGGGACTTCGGGGACATCAGCCTGGGAGTTTCGGCGGTTGTGTTTCTGGCCGTGCTGATCTGGGGATTGTGGCCCCAACAAAAACCCGAACCTCGAGCAGCGCCACAGGCTCAAGCCATGATGCAAGGACCCGCCATCCGGCGCCGCTCCAGGCCGAAGCCGCCAGAACTGACGCTCTTTGAAAGAGCGCTGGTAGGTCTAGGGCTGGCCGAGCCGCCGCCCGCTCCACAATATATGGGCAATCCTGAGGTAAAGGTTTGGGTGGACCTGCAGACCGCGCTCTACTATTGTCCGGGCACCGATCTGTATGGCTCTACTCCGAAAGGCAAGTACACCACCCAGGGAGACGCCCAGCAAGACCAATTTGAGCCCGCCTACCGCAAGCCCTGCGACTAAGTTTTGGTCGCTCCGGACGCCGGTCGTATCACCCTGTACCTTCATTTGCCAGTTGTTTCCTTCAGGGTTTCGGGCTAGCGTATGGAGGTGCGTGGTGTAGCTGGTAAATCCCCCGAATTCGCGCTGATCTGTCCCGCGTGCCTGCACAAGAACGAAGTTCAACAGCGCTTCTGCGGGCTCTGCGGGTTTCCTCTCAAACCGAGGCAGGCGGACGCAAAGGCGGCGCCACAGGCCGCTCAAGAACTCCCCTTTGTTGATCGAAGCGAGAACGCTTGGCAGTGGTTGCGCGAAAGGCATCTCGAAGAGCTCGCCAGCCGACAAAAAAGGATCTCTCGCTGGATTACCCTGGCCATCGTACTGCTGCTGTTGGCACTCGGCAGCGGGGCATGGTTGTTCTGGAAAAACTGGTCACAATTCGGTGCGGGCTGGTTGTCCGATTCCTTAACCGTATCCGCACCAAACCGAGAGACATTGCCTATTCTGGTGGAAGAACCCGGCAATGGGAAGCCGGATGCGGCCACAGGGAACCTTGGAGAGACTGGATCTGAGACCGTAGCGGAGTCAACCGTCGCACATCGCTCCGGGAACGCCCTGGAAGAGGGTGCACATGAGTTCCTCGAAGGCCGCCGCTATCTGGAAGGGCAAGGAGTTGCCAAGAACAGTGCGCTGGCGGCTGCCTGGCTCTGGAAGTCGGTGGCCAGGAAAAATGTCAATGCCGTTTTGCTGCTCTCGGATTTGTACGCGCGCGGCGACGGAGTGCCACAGAGCTGCGATCAGGCGCGCCTCTTGCTCGGTGCAGCCGCGCGAAAAGGATCAGCAAAAGCCAAGGACAAACTGCTTGCCCTGCCGCGCATGGGTTGTCGATAATCTGAACTCGGGCGAAAGAACTCGAAAGAACTCATGGAGAGCGCCTGCCGGCGAACCCGCACTCCCGCACGCAGGCAGTGAACCGCTTAGGCCGCCAGGACATTACATAGTTCGCGCTCTGTTCATTTTCGTGATCGGAGCATCACGCTTGTCCATGCCCAGTTGGAGAACGGCGTGATCCCATGGCTCGAGGTCATCAGGCGTTGCCTTGTTGCTCGAATCGTCGGGCTTCGTACCAGAGAGCGAGTTCGACTCGGTTCCAGAGTCCGAGCTTGTCATAGATGACGCGAAGATAGTTTTTGACCACGTGCTCGGTAGTGCCGATGGCGTCTGCCACCTCTCGGTTTTTGAGCCCGAGGGCAACGAGTTCGATGATTCGATACTCTCGCTCGCTGGGAATTCGTGTGCCGTAGCGCCCGCTCTTGAGCATAGCTGCCTCCGATAGAACATGGTTGCGAGTTTGACCCGCTTGATGCCCTGGGTAATCCCAAACTGAATGAATAGCCGGTTGAAGCGCGCCTTCACGGTACGGCGAGCCATCTTCAGTTGTTTGGCAATCTCGGCGTTGTCACACCCCTGCAGCAGCAAATCGATGATCTGCTGATCGCGCGGCCCCAGCTGAACAGTCCTGTCTTTCATGTGAGATCCCTTTCCCCACTTCCCTGGTTCGCTCACAGATTTTTGATCGATTCCTGTGCCCTACTACCTGTCCCGTAAAGAGACGGTTGCGATTGAAAAAAGCGAGAGACGGAGGGTGCGGATTGCTTACACCAGCTTGCTTACACCAGTCGTAGCACTCAAAATGCCATCCTGGGTAACCGGATTTCTTGGCACAACAGGGAAAAACCTTACTTTCCTAGCACCTTACCTTGCAGTCGTTCAGCAAACCCGCCTGCTTGGAAACTGTACCGAACCTCCAGAAACCCAGAAATTACGCACCTCCACGGCCTTAAAAGGCCTTCCGAAAACAAGTGTGCGGCGCGATAGACGGGCGAGGATAAGGCAGAACCCTTGTTGAAAATTATAACCAAAATTTTAACTATAGAAGAGCGCAGAGAGCACTTTTTTCGAATCCTCGCCTTGCCTCTAAGGTGAAAACCTTAGGACAAAAATTCCGCCGGCGCTCGCTTCAGGAGGAACTAATTACACCTTGTGCCTCACAAATTGGGCAGGTGTTTCTCCCGAGCTGCCGTTCTCATCCCGCCTCTTATCTTCGGATTACACTTTGATTACACTTTGAACCGGGTCTCGACGTCGGGTGATAATGAAAGGCTTCCCAGCAGAACCCATGAAACTTTCCGTCGTCATGCCAGTCTACAACGAGCAGGCCACTCTACGGCAAGTTGTAGCCAGAGTACTGGCCGTTCCGTTCGGCATTGAGCTGCTCTGCGTCGAGGATGGATCGACGGACGGCTCCCGCGAGATTCTCGCAGAACTCCAGCGAGATCATCCCGCGCTTCGCGTGCTGCTGCAGCCCTGCAACATGGGAAAAGGTGCGGCCCTGCGACGTGGTATCGCGGAAGCGACCGGCGATTTCGTAGTTATTCAGGACGCGGATCTGGAGTATGACCCTTCGGAGTACGCCACCCTCCTCGAACCGCTAGTCGAGGGCCAAGCCGATGTGGTTTATGGCTCACGCTTCCTGGGGGCAAGACCGCACCGGGTTCTCTACTTCTGGCACTCAGTCGGCAATTGGCTGTTGACGCTAATTTCCAATGCTTTGACCAATATCAACCTCACCGACATGGAAACCTGTTATAAGGTTTTCCGGCGGGAGGTGATTCAGGCGATCCGGTTGGAGGAAGACCGCTTCGGTTTTGAACCGGAGGTCACGGTAAAAATCGCAAAGCGGCGCCTGCGGATATATGAAGTAGGCATCAGCTATTGGGGCCGTACATACGAGGAAGGCAAGAAGATCGGGTGGAAAGATGGACTCCGGGCGCTATGGTGTTTGTTGAAGTATTCGCTGAAGGAACCTCGCTTACCTTGCCCCTCGGCAGCCGAGGAAGGCGAATCTCTCTTGCTCAAGGCGCGAGATGGAAATGCTGAAGTTTCGTCCGGCCCTCCCCAAAACGGCAATCCCTGATGTCGAGAAGGAGGAGATTGATCATCTAGCTGCCCGCCCGATGATCCCCGGTCCTGCGGACGTAAGTCTCTGTTGCTCCTAAACTTACGAAAAAGCTGCAGCTTGCGCTCAAGGAAATGCAGCCTCATCGGTCCGGGGCGCATCAAGCGAGAGTACGAAGCGACGCTTTTCCCCGGCCAAAGGATTTGAAGAACGCATTAACCGGCAGAGCTGGGCGGGCGGTGCTTTAAGCCACATCATTCCCAGAGCTTGGAGGCCAAGAGATTGACTGCTGCAACCGCTCACTTAGTTGCGCCCCATGGCAATGAACTGATCAACTTGCTGGTTGATTCGGCAAAAGCTGCCGAACTGAAGGCCCACTCGACGGAATGGCCTTCGTGGGATTTAACTGCCCGCCAGCTTTGCGATCTCGAACTCCTGATGAGCGGCGGTTTCTCGCCGCTCGGCGGTTTCATGACTCGCGCCGACTACGAGGGCGTGTGTTGCAACATGAAGTTGACGAGCGGGGTGCTGTGGCCCATGCCGATCACCCTGGACGTCACGGAAGAATTTGCCAAGAAACTGAAGCCGGGCAGCAGCCGGATCGCTTTGCGCGATCCCGAAGGCGTAATGCTGGCGGTCATGCAGGTGGAGGAAGTTTGGCAGCCGGATCGTAGGGCAGAAGCTGACCTGGTGTTCAAGACCACCAGCACAATGCATCCCGGCGTGGACTACCTGCTCAACAAGGCGAACTCGTGGTACGTCGGTGGGCGCGTCGAAGGCCTTCAGCTGCCGTCGCATTATGACTTCAAGACTCTGCGGCTGACCCCTGCCGAACTGCGTAACGAGTTTTCCCGCTTGGGGTGGCGCCGCGTGGTTGCCTTCCAGACCCGTAACCCCATGCATCGGGCCCATCAAGAGTTGACTTTCCGCGCCGCCAAAAAGGTGGAGGCTAGCCTGTTGATTCATCCTTCGGTAGGAATGACCAAGCCCGGCGACGTGGATTATTTCACCCGCGTACGCTGCTACCAATTGCTGCTCTCGAAATATCCGGCGGGCACGGTAAAACTAGCCATGCTGCCTCTAGCGATGCGCATGGGCGGGCCTCGGGAAGCGGTTTGGCACGCCCTGATTCGCAAGAATCATGGAGCTACCCACTTCATTGTGGGTCGGGACCACGCCGGTCCGGGAAGCGATGCCAACGGCAAGCCGTTTTATGGACCTTACGATGCGCAAGCCCTGTTTAAAAAGCATGAAGCCGAGATCGGCGTGACAATGGTGCCCTTTAATATGATGGTTTACTTGGAGGACCAGGATCGCTACATTCCGGATAACGAAGTTCCAGACGGCTCGCGGGTCCTGAATATCTCCGGGACAGAACTGCGGCGGCGGCTGAATGAAGGCGGCGAAATACCCGGCTGGTTCACCTATCCGGAGGTGGTCGAGGAGCTGCGGCGCAGCTATCCTCCCCGCTACCAGCAGGGTGTAACCATCTTGTTTACCGGTCTGTCCGGCTCGGGAAAATCTACTATCGCCAACGTGCTACTCACGAAATTCCTGGAAGTGGGCGGCCGTCCAGTAACCCTGCTGGACGGCGACATTGTGCGCAAGCACCTTTCCTCGGAATTGGGATTTTCCAAAGAGCACCGGGACATCAATATCCGCCGTATCGGGTTTGTGGCTTCCGAGATCACCAAGAATGGCGGCATCGCTATCTGCGCTCCCATCGCTCCCTACGATTCGGTTCGCAAGCAGGTACGCCGCATGATCGAACCCTATGGAGGGTACATTCTGGTGCACGTGGCCACCCCTATCGAAATATGCGAACAGCGGGACCGAAAGGGTCTGTACGCCAAGGCGCGGGCCGGGATCATCAAGGAGTTTACGGGAATCTCCGACCCCTATGAGGCGCCCGATGACGCCGATGTTGTGATCAACACTGCCGACCTGACGCCTGAAGAGTCGGCCCAGGAGATCATCCTGCATCTGGAACGCGAGGGCTTCATAGGAGCCAACGGCCAGCCGCCTGCGTCGGTGCGAGCTTAAAGGCGAAGGGCCGATGATGCTTGTGCCACCGCTACGCTCAAGAAGATGACTAGCCAGCTAGATGGGGAAATCCTAGAGCGCATTCGAGCCGCGCTGGACGCAGCCTGCGATGCCCTCAGCCGCTTCACACCCGGCGCCATTGCGCACGAGTACAAGATCGGCCACGATCCTGTGACGGAAGCCGATCGCGCGGTTGACGCCGTCCTGCGAAGCACTCTGCTTAGAGAAGGGGAAGGCTGGCTGTCGGAGGAAGGCGTGGACGACAAGACACGCCTCGGCAAGAGCCGGGTCTGGGTGGTGGATGGTCTGGATGGGACACGCGAGTTTATCGCCGGCGTTCCCGAATTCTGTGTGTCCATTGCCTTGGTGGAAGATGGCCGCCCGGTGGCGGGTGGAATCTCGAATCCGGCAACGAACGAGAAATTTATTGGCTCGCTCGAAACGGGTGTCACCTACAACGGCAAGCGGGTCCGGTGCAGCCAGAGGACCAGCCTAGGTGGCGCTGTCGTGCTCGCCAGCCGCAGCGAACTGAAGCGGGGCGACTGGGAGCCGTTCAGGAGTGTGCCCTTCAAGATCCGCGCCATGGGTTCTGTCGCCTACAAGCTCGCCCTCGTGTCGGCTGGTCTGGCGGACGCGACCTTCACCCTGAGTCCTAAACATGAATGGGACATTGCTGGCGGCGCGGCTCTCGTGCTCAGTTCACTCGGCTTTATCCAAACCCTGGAGAACACGGAATTGCGTTGTAACAGGGAGAATCCGGGCCTGTCCGGATTGATTGCCGGCGGCCCATTTTTGCGGGGGGAACTCATGACCTTGCTGGACCATCATCTGAAGTCGGCGCACCGTTGCTGACCAAAGCTCCTTACCAGCTCCCCGGTAAAAGCGCTCCGGGGGCGGTGGCCAGGTGATCAGAGCACCGCTTCTGGGCCACAGACCGCTAATCCACTGACCACAGAATTCCCTTTTCGATACCAATTCCATCCACCTCTTTTGATTGCGAAGCAGCGCGTCATTGCAATCATTCAAATTGCAATCATTCAAGCTGAGCCGCTCGTCGCCCTAAAGATTTTCCGTGCGCTGAAGATCAATCCCAAATTCAGCCAGGCCCAAGGCCGATGATGCGCAAGCTGCTGGCTGAGCTTCGGTGATTTAGACCGGCCCAAAAAAACCCGGCGCTTGACGGCTCCGGGTTCAAGAGAAACGAGCGGCGGAAAATTGGCTAGCCGGCGGCCACCGGTTGCGCCACGACTCCCTCCTCGGGCTTGCGGCGGGCCGACCGGCTGGAAGGCAGGCCGGCGTCTCGAATTTTGTACAGCAGCGCGCGATAGCTGATGCCGAGCGCTCGCGCTGCCTGCTTGCGATTCCAGTGGTTTGCCTGTAAGACCTTGAGGATGATCTTGCGCTCCAGCTCGCGCACCGCCTGGCGCGTAATCTTCTTCAGCGAGATTGGGCCATCGATTGGAATTTCTGGATTGAAATACTCCTGCTCGCGGCCGACAAGATCGCTCGTGATTGCGTCTTCATTCCCCAAAATCACGTAGCGCTTGATCAGGTTCTCAAGTTCCCGAATGTTGCCCGGCCAGTGATACTTCTCGAGGAGTCGAATCAGCTCGGATGAAAGCTGACGTGCCCGGCAGTTGTATTTGCGGTTGTAATATTCCAAGAAATAGCTGGCCAGGTCGGGGACGTCGGCGCGTCGTTCGCGCAGCGGCGGCAAATACAGATTCACCACGTTGATGCGATAGAACAGATCCTGCCGGAAGGTGCCGTTTTCAATTTCATCTTCCAGTTTGCGGTTGGTGGCGCAAACGATGCGCACTTCAACTTTCTTGTCTTCCTGTGCCCCGATGCGGCAGAACTGGCCATCCTGGAGCAACTGCAGGAGCTTGGACTGCAGACCGAGGTCGAGTTCGGAGATTTCATCTAGGAACAGGGTGCCGCGGTGGGCCATTTCGACGCGTCCCGGCTTGGTGCCATAGGCGCCGGTAAATGCGCCTTTCTCGTAACCAAAGAGCTCGCTTTCCAGCAGCGTTCCCGGAATCGCCGGACAGTTGACCTTCACGAAGGGTCCTGTCTTCCAAGGCGACTGGGAATGAATCATCCTGGCAATGATGTCTTTCCCGGTGCCGCTCTCGCCGTGAATCAGGACGGGAACATTGGCACCGGCCACCTTGTCGAGGCGTTCACGGACTGTCCGCATGGCCTCGGAACAACCGAACACGACCGGCTGGGGCGGAATTTCGCCGAGCGCTTGGACTAGCGAACTGACTGGGCCTGTGGTTGTCATCGACTATCTCACTGGAGCAAACTGCTCGCACCCGCTAAGTGCATCCCAAGAGCCAAACCGCGGCAAAGGCTCTTTAGGTCCACTAAGTACGCGCTAAGTTTATATGCTGCAATAGGTTACGATGATCTTCCCGAATCTCGGCGCTTCCCCGGGTGGAACCGATTCTAAACCTCGAGAGAGGCTGGAGCGAGGGAAAACTTTTTCACTCTGGCAGAAGTCACTTTCCGTCGGCCGACGCGCGCAATACGAGGATCCTGCAGGAGCGGACGGGCGAACTTAAGACCTACCAGATGGTACCCCTCAGCATGGGTTACCCGCACGCAGCGGGCGTTAAGGGTGCGGCAGGCCTTGGGCAGCTTGGCGGTGGCGGCTAAAGGAGCGCTGGGAATTTCCAGCGAAAGCCGCGCCGAAAGCGGCAGAGAGCGCCGCACGGCCACCAGCACTCCGCAGGCGCTGATGTTCAATGCCGTGGCAAACTCGAGGAACTCCTTGCCCGTGTCGTCATGGCTCCTGACAAAAACTGGTATGGCCAGCGGCAAGCGCGGCCAACTGCGACGCTCTCTTTCCAATATCTCTTGGCTCAAGCGCACCCCTCGCAAGGCTCTGGGTTCGCACCTTTGGGGCCAAACCATAGCACTTTCGTGTACCGTAGGGTTCTGTCGGGAATCGTTCTTTCAGCGAGGTTAGGCATTGTTTCCAAACCGTGCTGTTGATGCGCCATAGGGACGTTTCCTAGATTGGGAGTTACCATTAGCAATGGTTACTACCTGCGTCACAAAGCCCACAAAAAGTGCAAGGTTTTACCCATGTTTGACCAAAGGGTTGCATTTTGCGTTGACACTGGGAAACGAGTGACATACCATAAACACAAATACTGCATTCTACTTAACCGTTGAATGCGGTTCCCTCCCCCTGCGTTCACTTCAGACCTCCATGGCCACATCGGAAAAGACGTGTCTCACCAGCAAAAGCAGCGGCAAGAAGCAGGATGCGGCCGAGTTGTGCCCCGCCGCGCCTTCTGATCAACCCTCTCCTGATGTCATCTGTCAACCGGACCTCTTGCGCGAATTCACGCAGCTGCGCGATCGCTTTCAACGCTGCACCGACGCTCTGGCCTCCGCTGCCCACGATCTGAAGACTCCACTGGCGATTCTGTCCGGCTACATCGAGCTGCTGCAGAGCGAGAAGCTGGGAGGCCTGAATGAACGCCAGCGTGAAGTTCTACACGACATGCGCAGCAGCGGGCAGCGCTTGCAGCACTTCATCGAAGATTTCCTCACTTACAGCATTCTCGAAACCGGCGAGCTGCGGGTGCAATACGAGATCGGCGACATGAACGCCTGCATCTCGGAGGTTTGTACTCTTTGGTCCAATCGTTTTCAGGAAAAAGGATTGGCGCTTTACTTTTTGCCGAACGAAAAAGTTCTGCCGTTTCCCTTCGACTCTGCGAAAGTGCAGCGCGTGCTGTCGAACTTGCTGGAGAATGCATCTAAGTTTACCCCTGCCGGAGGAACCGTCTGGTTACATGCCGAGCCGCACATGTGGGAGCGGCGTAGCGCGCAGCAACCCGGCATCACGGGCGAACGCCGCCAGCAAAGCGTGGAATATCCCAACGCCGTCAAAGTAAGCGTCTCCGATACCGGCCCCGGCATCGCGCCGGAGTTTCATCTGGAAGTTTTTGATGATTTTGTTCGTCTGCCACAAACCGAAAAGCTGTCCGATGGCATGGGCTTGGGTTTGGCAATCGCTCGTCGTCTGGTGTTCGGATTGGGCGGCAAGATCTGGGTGGAAAGCGAACCTGGGGCAGGATGCAAGTTTTCCTTCCTGATACCGCTGAAACCGACGCCATCTGGGCCAAGCAAAGGAAAATCGCAATGAAGGACACGGCTAACATCCTGCTGGTCGATGACGAACCAGGAATGCTGCGGTATATCCGGACTCTGCTTGAGGTGGACGACTATAAAGTGGAAACCGCCACCACCGGCGAAGAAGCTGTCGCGCGGCTGCAAAAGGGTTTAGAGCCTGATCTTGTTCTTCTTGATCTGCTGATGCCCGGCATTGATGGACTGCAAACCCTGGAGCAGCTTCGCCAGCTTCAGCCCGGCGTGAAGGTGGTGATGCTCTCCTGCGTGAGCGACACCCGCAAAGTGGTACAAGCCATGCGTCTGGGAGCCCACGACTACTTAACCAAGCCTTTTCAGAAAGCCGAGCTCGATGCGGTAGTCGATCAATGCCTGGGAAAGAAGGGCCCGGTCAATGCGGGCGAGATCGAAGAACTCTGCGATGATGTCTTTTTCGTGGCCGCCAGCCCGGCCATGCGCAAGATCCGTTCCCAGGCGGCCCTGGTCGCCAACGTAGACATTCCGGTTTTGCTGCTCGGAGAGAGCGGCACGGGCAAGGAAGTTCTGGCGCAGCTGATCCACAAACTTTCTCCCCGGGCGCATCGCACTTTCTTGAAGGTGAACTGCGCCGCCGTTCCCGCCGACCTGCTGGAGAGCGAGCTATTCGGTTACGAAGCCGGCGCTTTCACCGGCGCCACTCATCCCAAGCCGGGCAAGTTCGAACTCTGCAACAAGGGAACGATCCTGCTGGACGAAATCGGCGAGATGCCCCCGCTTCTGCAGGCGAAGCTTCTGCATGTCTTGCAGGATGGAACCTTCTCGCGATTGGGCAGCCGCTCGGTTATCAAAGCCGACGTGCGCATCCTAGCCGCCACCAACATCAATATCCCCGAGGCATTGGCTACGAAGCGGTTGCGCGAAGACCTCTATTACCGTTTGAATGCCTTTACTCTGCAACTGCCTCCCCTGCGTGAGCGCAAAGAGGAAATTCCGATCCTGCTGAAACACTTCATGTCGCGGATGTCGGAGCGTTACGCGCGCCCGCCGCTGCCGCTTTCCCCTAACCTGCTGCAGGCTTGCCAGGATTACTCCTGGCCCGGCAATCTGCGCGAAGTTAATAATTTCATCAAGCGCTATCTCATCCTGGGCGACGAGAAGCTCGCCATTAACGAACTGCGGCCTAAAGTCGATGCCAGTGGCGCCAGTTTCGAACCGCCGGCGCAAAAGAGCGGGAGCGACGCAGCCGGGGGCCTCAAGTCGCTGGCGCGCAGCGCCAAGGACGAAGCCGAAGCCGAGGCGATTGCTCGAGCTTTAGAGGAAACGAACTGGAATCGCAAGCAGGCCGCGGCTCTGCTCAAGATCAGCTACAAGGCTCTGCTCTACAAAATTCGCCAGTACGGCATTGCCCAAGCCAAAAGCCACCACAGGCTGTCGGCTGGGGCATAAATCGCTCGCGGGTTTGATTCTGTCGGCCGGACCTACGGATCCCTCGCTTCTCTCGGGGTGACACTCTTATAGAGAAGCCGGATAGAGAAGCCGGACATATAAACCGCCTTTCTCGTTTCCCGCACTTAGCTACTGGACGACAAGCGTGACAGTGGTTCCGTGCGATGCGCTGCCCGATGTCCCTGTTACCGTGATGGCGTAAGTACCGGCGGGAGTTCCGGGATTAACCGTGGGAGTGGCTTTTGCGCCGCCGCCACAAGCAACCTGGAAGAGCAGGCCCACCGCAAGCACTCCGAACAGCAACCCCATCATCGGTCCTAGCCGACGGTAGTTTTTCCCTGTCCCAATGCCCCAGAACGCCAACCCGGAAATCGGCAGAAACGCTGCATACAAGAAGAGCGAATTGGGATGAAGCGATGTCGTGGTTGCCGGGCGTGCGGTAGTCGAGATCGTGAGCTGCGATGACACCGGGCTCATATTGGTCATGGTCAGCGGGTTGGTCGAGAAGGCGCAGCTTGTGCCCTGGGGCAACCCGGCTGAGCACGACAGCGAAACGCTGTTGGTAAAAGCCTGGCTGGCTGCGGCGGGTCCTGTCTGAACGTTGTAAATAGCGGAGTTTCCTGCGATTACAGTTACCGGGCTGGAACTGGCGCTGATCACGAAATCGGTTACGGCCACGCTGGCACTGGCACTGTTGGGTGTTGTTGGATCAAAAGCGGGCGGAGCCACGAAGGCTTGGCCGCTGCCGACTAGTTGGGTTGATCCGGCAGTCGGGACCAAAACCTCGGTGACGGTAGCTGTGCCGCCGCTCAGCAACGTGCCAATCGAACACAGAACCTTTCCTCCAGCGGGTGAAGTGCAGCTGCCTGGCGAACTTGATACCGACGTCAACGTCGCTCCGGTTGAAGGCAGATTAGCTTGAAACACCACGCCGGAGCTCGGATCGGGTCCACCATTTGTGATGGTGTAGGTGAAAGTTACTGGGTTGCCTACTCCTATCGCGCTGCCGAGCTGGATCGAGGGCGTCTCTGTCAACGTCAAGTCGCTGACCGGCCCAAGCGTGCTCACGAAAGCGTCGGTAGCGCCCTGCAGGGTTCCTTGCAAGGGACCACCTGCAGTCGGGAAGTCACCCGAACCCGTATCGCCGGTCAGGTAGGTAACGAAGTTCGTGTCGAGCGCGATACCGGTGCCGTGATCGGTCCCGGTGCCACCGAAGCGGCTCACGAAATTGGCTCCCGGCAACGGGGGATTGGCCGGAGTGTCAAGGCAAGGTTGAAAGGCCGATCCCGTTGTATCCAACCGAGCAACAAAAGCGTCGGTCCCGCCCAGCGGCCCGGGTGTAAACGGAGGCGTGGTCATTACGTTCACGGACGGGAAATCTGTGGATACGGTTGAACCAGTGAGACGCACAAACTGGTTGCTATCCACCACAATTGCTGCGGGAGGAAATTCGTCGTGCGGGCCTGAATCGTCTGCCGACCCGCCCAGATATGAGAAGTACGTCAATGCTACAGGAGTGCTCGTCGAGGGATTATTTAATTTGGCTATGAAACCATCTGTCGCGGGTGTCACTGCAGGACAATTCGTTCCAGGCGTCACCGGGGTGGCGGCTATGTCGGGCGACGTGGTTGAGCCGGTCACGTACACATTATTTCCGGCATCCACGGCGATGCCGGTGCCAAAGTCGTTGCCGGTTCCTCCCAGATAAGTAGAAAACAATAGGCCTGCGGTGCCGGTTAGATTGGGATTGATCTTGGCGACAAAGGCATCGGGAGCAGTGGGACTAGTCGCACAATTCGTATTGGTTGGGCAATCCAGACTGGGCTGGAATGCATTCAAAATCGGAAAATCGTTGGCAGGAGCCGGACTGCCTCCAATATGCAGAAAGCTGGTCCCGCCCGTGATGTACATGTTTCCGCTGGCGTCCACGGCGATCCCGCCGCCCACGGCCTGGCCATTTGTCGGATTGCCACCACCGAAATAAGTCGAATAAGCCAGGCTGGCTGTCCCGGTTGACGTCGGGATGATTTTGCTGGCGAAGAATTGCGTCAGCGCAAGCGAAGTCATTTGGAAGGCATTGGCCGTCGCCGGGAATCCTGATTGGGTATTGGTCGAAGTGGTAGTCCCAGTGACGTAGGCGTTGCCCTTGCTGTCGAGCGCAAAGCCGGTAGCGGTTTCATTTAGGTTGCCGGCAAGGTAAGTTGAATAGAGCAGCGCCGATCCGTCCGTCTTCAACTCGGTCACGAAGACGTGATTCCCTGGCGCACAGCCGGTGCAGTCGGCCTGAAAGCCATTGACGGTCGGAAAGTCAGTTGAATCCGTTGTCCCCGCCACGTATACGTTAGTCGCGCTGTCCACACCGATGCCTACACTTGATTCGTTGCCATTCCCGCCCAGATAGGTTGAGAAGACGATCCTGCCCGTAGGATCGAGTTTCGCAATGAAAATGTCAGATGGGCCTTTGAGACCGCCAAGCACGCCCGGCTGTTTTGGGAAATCAGCCGAAGTGGTCTGACCCGCCACATAGATATTGAAGGAAGCATCGACGGCGATGCTGGGAGATGTTTCGTTTCCGCTGCCACCGAGGTAACTGGAATAGCTTAGCGTGGGGTCTATGACCAGCCGACGGCTGCGGTCATAAGGGCCGATCTCGAATCCAACCCGGTTGCCCGCCTGCAGCACGAATTTACCCGGGATAGTCTTTCTGTCACTGCCCAGATCCTGGTAGATCACCGGAGCGTGCAGCCGTGCATCCCCTGCGCCAGTCGGAACAACCAAGTCTCCGTTCTCGTTCAAAAAAACTCGGTGCCCTTCAAAACTGAGCTGAACGACTGTCGGATCGACGCCGGGCGCGACTTCAAAGTCGTATTCCAGCTGTCCCTGTCGGCCGTAATAGACTAAGTCCACTCCGGGATAGACTTCGTGATACCGCACGCGAGCGAAGTGCGGCACATTACGGCGCCACTTGGAAGGATCATTGCCTATCAAATAATTGCTCTTGCCCTCTAGCTCATCGGAACCGTTGATCGTGGGATTGAGATTAGCCTCGGCCAACCTCATATGCACTACGGTTGGGCTGGCGGCGCGTCGATGTGTGCCCCCCGCCCCTCGCGCCCGCAACTCCAAGACCGCCTCATTGGCAGTTAGGAACAACCCATAGCCGCTTCCGCGCGCCAGGAACCTCACCTCGGGATCAACCTGTCCTTGGTTGGGTTCGAAACTAAGCGGCAACTGCCCTAGAACCGCTCGTGCGTTCTCGTTTGCCGAGGCGGTTAACGGATGGTTTTGGGCCTCATAAATAAGGCTTGATGGCAATGCCGAGTCCGATTCGGCTACCTGGGAAGCCTGTAAACGGGCGCCCAGCCGCAGCGCAAGGCCGCCTGCGAGCAGCAGCAGGCCTATAGCTGTCCAGGCGCGGCATGAAAAACGCCCTCCCGAAGCACAGCCATTCAATTTCACGAATACCTCCAAATCCTGTCTGGGAGAGGAAGTGGAACCGGCGAACACACAAATTTGAGATCCTCGGGTGAGCGAAGCGGCATCCTGACAGTCACCAGAACTGGGCTGAAAATAAAACAACTACTTAAACATCTGACGGATACGCTGTCAAGCCGCCCTCGCCCGGC
>QIAU01000266.1 GCA_003225055.1 Acidobacteriota bacterium | reverse complement strand
CGTTCCCAAGCGGGAAAGGCACGGGACGCAGTGGCAAGGCTCAAGCTCGCCAGGCTTACCACTGCGCAACCAGCCAAGATCAACGATGGCCGTTTTGACGAATACATGAGGCCTCCTGAGCTGGTGCGCCAGGGGTTCACGATTTCGAAACGCCCCTCGCTCCATCCTTGTCTATACTAGACGCACGGGATAGCTCGAATGTTTCGTCCAGGCTTCTTTCATGAATCCAAAATACCAAGACAAAGACCTCCACTAGAGTCGCAATTGCGCGGATGGACCCACCAACGGTTCCGCAAAGGGATTTTGCCAGGGAGATCGCGGCGCAGTAAGCACTTCCTGCAGGCCCATATCTCGGGTCCTGGCGTCGAAGTCTCTTCCGTAGATGGCCTCTCGATCGCGCAGTACATATCGCCGCGCCTGGTCCCAGGGAAACGCTTCCCGCATCTGCTGCCTGGTCCACTCCTCGGTAGGATGTTCGGTCACCCCGAAGTGCACCACCGGGCGTCGCTCCTGCCATAGCACCACGAAGACGAACAGGACCCGGAAGGTCGCCGTCGGCACGGTGAAACAATCGATGGCCGCCGTCTGCCTAAGAGGATTCGTCAGGAAGGTTCGCCAAAGTCTGGGAAGGCGGCTTGCGGCGCCGAGGCAAATATTGGGCCACCGTGGATGGCGCCACGGCAATCCCCAACTGGAGCAGTTCTCCGTGCATGCGGGGTGCACCCCACAAGGGGTTCGCTGGGCTCCTGCGCCGAATTAGATCCCGAATGTTCCAGGCAACTTCTGGCCTTCCGGGAAGGCGGCGCGATTTTCTAGTCCACTGCCAGGCGAAAGCTCTGCGCTGCCAACGGAGGACCGTGTCGGGCCGAACCATCTGCAGACGTCGCCGCCAACCGGACCAGAATCGCGACCACACAACCCACAGGAATCGGTCGCAGCGGTGGAAGCGCACGCGACGCGGGACGTTCTTTTGGAGAACCGCCAGTTGGTGACCAAGCGCGAGGATCTCCGCCTGCAGGGCCGCACGGGTTCGAAAACTGGAGGCTACCAAAGCGAAAAGGGCGACGAAAAGAGAGCTCATCGTGGTAGCCACCATGATCTCACGATTGATCGGAACCTCTTTGTTTTCATCGGACGGAGATTTCGGCAACAGCAAGGAGAGATTCACCCATCGTGGCTTCGCCGAAAAGGCGCGCATCGCCGACTTTAGGTTTTTGCGTGGGCAACTGGGCGCGCCGCTGCGAAAGTGGTCGGAGCTAGAGACGCACCGGGCTCAAGCGACATTTGAAGACGATAAAGGTGCGCATACGCGTCCTTCCGGACTAGGAGCTCGGCGTGCGTGCCCTGCTCGATGATCTGCCCGCGGTCGAGCACAACGATGCGGTCCGCGAGGCGAACGGTGGCAAGGCGATGAGCAATGATCAGGGCCGTGCGTCCGGCCACAGCGCGCTCCAGCGCCTCAAGGACGAGGTGCTCGGAAGCCGCGTCCAGGCCGGTAGTCGGCTCATCGAGGATCACGATGGGGGCGTCGCGCAGCACCGCTCGCGCGATGGCTATCCTCTGTTTCTGGCCGCCGGAGAGGGTGGTCGCGCGCTCGGCTACAACTGTGTCGTAACCATTCGGGAGGCGGTGGATGAATTCGTCGGCGTTCGCGATTCGCGCCGCCGCAGCGATCTCATCGTTGCTGGCCCCGGGGCATCCGAAGGTGATGTTTTCCCGGATCGTTCCGCTGAAAAGTAGCGAGTCCTGCCAAACGAGACTGATCTGTTCTCGCAAGGAGAGAAGGCTGTAGTTTCGTATATCCTGACCGTCGATGTACACGGCGCCTTGGGTGGGGTCATAGAATCGTAGCACCAGACTGACCAGGGTGCTTTTCCCCGCTCCGGTTCCGCCAACAATGGCGATCTTCTCTCGCGGTTCGATGGCCAGGTTAATATGCGACAGAATCGGCCGATCGGGCACGTATTCGAAGGAAACGTCGCGGAACTCGATCTTGCCGCGCAGCCGCGGAGCGGAGCGATCCTCGGCCCGATCCTTCAATTCACTCTGCACGTTCATGACTTCGACAATGCGTTCGGCGGCCGCGATCGCCCGGTTATACAAAATCGAGGAACGGCCCAGCGCACGCATCGGGCGGAAGAAATCAGTGGCGTAGGCGAAGAATATAACCACATCTCCCGTGGTCAGCCTCCCTGCGAGTACACCAGTGGCTCCGTACCAGATCACGATCGCCAAGCCGAGGGCGCCAATCAAGTCGGCCAGGGGCCCGACCCGCGCCTGATAGCGCACGCTCTCGAGATAGGCCTGCAGGTATTTTTCGCTTCTGGCTTCGAAGCGCTCATCGATTTGTTCTTCTTGCGCCAGACCCTGCACGATGCGGATCGAGGAGAACACCTCCTGAGCCAGGGCAGCCATCGACCCCGTGCTCTTGCGGGCTCGACGAGCAGCCCGCTTTATGCGCTGCGTGTAGTGAAAGACCAAGGGCGACAAAAGAGGGACAACCGATAGGGCGGCAAGCGTGAACCGCCAGTCGAGCCAAAACATCAAAGCCAGCATGCCCACCAATCGGAGTCCGCTCGTGGCGATAAGATTGACCCCCGTCATGATCAAATCCTGGATGCTTTGGATGTCGGCGGTTAGGCGCATCGTTAAATCGCCGGTCTGCTGGCTGTCGTGGAAGCGGAGTGAGAGGCGCTGCATGTGCGCGAACAGCAGACGCCGCAGGGCGAACACAAACCGCTGGGCCGCGTCGCCCAGGACGCGCGTGAAGGAATAATAGAGCGCTCCGCTCAGCAGAGCCATCAGGATGCTCGCTGCACAACCCCCGCAGATAATCTGAATAGGGGTGAGCGGAGTATTGTCCAACCAGGCGCGAAGCAAGGGCACGCGGCTGTGATGGCTGTGGGAGAGAACCAGGTCGATGACCACCTTGAGCGGCCAGGGTTGTAATACGCTGACCGACGAGCCCAGGAGCACCGCCACAATCGCCAGGCACAGCTCTTTCCAATAAGGCCGCAGTAACGGTAGAAAAAACCGTGCTAACTCCCGCACGGGCGTTGGGGCATTGTCCTTCTTGGGTGCGATTGTGGACGAGGTCGCTTCCGGCATAGGCGCTTTTCAGGCTTTGGCCGGTGTAGCCCAGACTAGTCGAGCGGCCACCCTGGCTCGCAGTGCGTTCAACCAGACCGGCACACGTTCCATGTCGAAGAACGAAGCGTAAAGAATTCCGCTGAGGTGATAGCGAAACTCGATTGCCATGATGAACAAGATGCCCCAGTGCATCAGATATGCGGTGACCGCCCACAACCGCCCCAACCTTTTGTTTAGCAGCGCCAGCGGCGCCCCGAGTTCGACGACGAAGGTCAGAAGCCCCATAATCATGAATAGCCACACGTGGTTGTAGACTCGATAGAATAAGCGTGCCCCGCTCGTGCCCAGCAATTCTTTGCGGATGGCATCGGCAGCCACCTGGCTGCGGATCGATTGGCCAGTCGCCCACAACCAGCCCAGTGGACTCGCCACCTTGGCTATGCCGGTCACAAAGTAGGCGCAGACCGTGAGGGCACAGATTAACCGGATCGCGAAGCCATATTGCCAGGCCCTCGACGCCTCTTGCCTGGCTCCGGCCAAGCTTCTCCGGTGCGCATCCAGCGA
>QIAU01000111.1 GCA_003225055.1 Acidobacteriota bacterium | reverse complement strand
GCTTCCCGTGTCAACACTCGCGGTACAAGGACGGTACAACATGGGCGTGTTCTCTAGCGTTCTCATCGGTTCCTTACACGGCATTGCAGAGCGACCGCTGCCTCTTTCACGGTGGTAACACGGGTTCAAATCCCGTCGGGGACGCCAACCCGTCAGTTTACTCCTAGGTTATGCACAGGTTTAAAGGTCTGCGTGGAAAGTTTTGAAGGAGCCTGAGGGAAAAACCATTTGGAGACCCCGGAAATGCTGCTGTAAAACAGAGAGGCCGCGAAGTCTGAAGCTTCGTGAGCCCATTTCCAGGAGTCACCCAAATGGTGATAGACAGTTCGAAGCATACTCGTAAAACGCCCGTCCGACAAGGCTCGCCCGCGGAGTCTTCCCCGCCCAGTAAAATCAATGCCCATACGCCGTTTGACTTCGCAGGAAAGAACCTAACCCCCTACGGTGGCCTGTTCCCGGTGGCGACGATGTTAGAGAAACTCAAGTTCCAGCAACTTATTGAAGAGACTCTGACCGTGAAGCGAATACCGCGGGCCATGGGCATGTATCAATTCATTCTGAGTATGGTATTGGCCATCTACGTGGGATTCTCCCGTTTGAACCATATCCGGTTTGTGGCCAAAGATCCCATGCTGACGCGCATCCTGAAAGTGTTGGAACTGCCGGGGCAGAGCACGTTCTGGCGCTTTCTGGCCTCGCTCCACCTGGTGGTGGCGGGGCAGTTGCTCCAGGTGCAGCGCGTCATGCGCGAGCGGGTGTGGGCAGCGGCCCATGTGCGGCTGAACGCGATCACGCTGGATACCGATACTACGGTGCACACGCTGTATGGGAAGCAGATGGGGGCGCGAAAGAGCTATAACCCGAAAAATAAAGGCAAGAAGAGTTACCAACCGATCCTCACCTTTATGGCGGAGACGAGAGAGTACATCTGGGGCGAGTTGCGCAACGGAGACCGGCCCGACGGGAAGCAGATCGCGCGTCATTTGGAACGGGTCTTCGTCGCCCTGCCCCAGTGCATTCAGAAGATCTTCGCGCGGGCGGATTCCGGTTTTTATTGCTGGGAGGCCGTACAGGCATACGAAAAAGGCAAGGCGCACTTCATCATCGTGGCGCGCAAGACCTCGCGTCTGCTGGAGCGACTGCAAAGCGCCGACTGGAAGCCCTCGCCCAAGACCGACGCTGATGAGCAGTGTGAATTCTGGTATCAACCCGAAGGTTGGGCCAAACCTTACCGCTTTATTGCCTTGCGCTATAAGAAGAAGGAGAAGAGCGATAAACAGCGCGAGCAATATCAACTGTTCGACTGCCCGGGATACCTCTATCGGGTGTTCGTGACCGACATGGACCGGCCCATTGATCTACTGGTGTGGTTTTATAACCAGCGGGCGGGAGCCGAGAATCTCATCAAGGAAGCCAACAACGATGCCGGATTGGCGGCGCATCCGTCGGGACGCTGGGCGCCCAACTGCGTGCATTTTCAGTTGGTGATGCTGGCCTACAACTTGAACTGCTGGTTGATGCTGTTCCATCGCGAGGAAGGGGGGAAAGTGGAGGAGATGAAGCATACGACATTGGCCACAGCCCGTCTGCGGTTTCTGTTTTTGGCGGCCAAGTTCTGGAAGCATAACGGGCAGGTGGGGATCAGCTATAGCGATCAGTATCAGGAGAAAGGATTGTTTCAGCGGTTGATGGAGCGACTGCGGGGCATTGCTGCTGGCCCCGGCACTTTTTTGCCGGTGCTCGCCATTCCGCTCGAATGTTGAGTAAGTGCGCATAAAATCCTATGCGCGAGTAAAGCAACAAATGCAACGACTTAGCGTGAGGGAGGGTGAGGTAAGGCAGAAACGGACTCAGGTGCAACTCAAAACACGAAATTGCAGAAACGATGAAGGTCGGAATTCCACGCGGGGCCGTCAGACGAAGGCCGAGTGTGTGCATAATTTAGGTAGAAAGAAGTCCGGCACCTCGGCAGGAGAAATCAGGCCCATGAGATAGAGATCGAGACAGGAATAGCCGGTGGCGGGCACGTAGTACTCGTCATCCAGTTGAGTGTAGGTACCATCAAAGTTGTCCTGCCAGACGCCGCCGCCCATGGCCGAGGCTTCCGTGGGTCGCCGATACGGAAATGCTGCCGGGGCCTGCAGTTCGCGTGCCCAGTGAACCGGCCCAAGGGAAATCCTTTCCCCATTCACTTTGGCTGAAACAAAAGCTGCCCAGCGATGGCCCATTCCGTGTCCCAACTGCGACATCCCAATTCCGCCCGGCGTCGTTCGAATAAGAAACGTGCGCGTTGTCTTGAAAGGCGACGACCACCTGCTGCGGGTTGTTGGGGTTGACTGCCATCGAGGGTTCGGTGAAGTAGCCGGGCGTCGGGGTCAATGCAATCACCGTGGCTCCGGGCGCTTTTGGGCAATTCCTGAGCCGATGCGGCACAAATCAGTATTAGCGCAAGCACTGGATGTTTGTATATGAATCGAATGCACCTTATTCTGAGCGACGGAAGTTCAATCCTTCGTTTTCTCGATCCAAACACTCTTCAAGAAACCAGACCATTTCGGTGCCGGTTTTCCCTCTGTATTCTTCTACTTCACGCGGTCGTTAGGAAAATACACCCCGGGCGTCCCTCGTCGTAACTATGCGCATTCGCAGAACCAATAACGATGGCCCCTACTGTTTTGTGACGTTCACATAGTAAAGATCGGTGGCCACTTCAAGATCATCTTTCTTCAGTGCGGCTGACATCCTCTGCCAGTCCGTGGTTGCATGGATAATCTGCCAATGATATTTCTTCCCGACACGTACCGGCATCTGGAACAATGGTTCATCTGCCTTCCATCGATAGGAAACTGTGCCGTCGGAGCTGCCGAATTTCAATTCCAAGGTAGGGATTGCGGTGTGGCGGAGGTACTGATCGAAGATCGGAGTCATGTCCATGCTGGTCTGCTGGTTGAAGAATTGCAACAAATCCTTGGTCATAATGTTCTGATACTTGAAATGCTGGTAGAGCTCGTGCAGGAGTTTCCACCAGCGGGCATCATCGTCAATGACGCTCCGCAGAGTGTTGATGAAGAGTACGCCTTTGAAGTACTGGTCGGCCGGCGGCTCACCATTTATGCCGCGCGCCGTGAGGATAGGCCGTTCATTCTTGACCTTAGATTTGTAGCCGTTCAAATACTTAATGGCATCATCCTTGCCATACATATATTCGACGTAGAGGCTTTCCAGATATGTCGTCCAGCCTTCGTGAATCCACATATCTGAGCTGTCAGCAGCGGTGATGCTGTTGCCGAACCACTCGTGTCCGCTCTCGTGAATGATGATGAAGTCGAATCGCGGACTGATGCCGACCCCGGTCCAATCGCGCTCGAGATAGCCATTGGCAAAGTGGTTTCCGTAAGTGACAGCGCTCTGGTGTTCCATCCCGGAATAGGGGACCTCGACCAGTTTGTAGCCGTCCTTCTTGAAAGGATATTCGCCGAAGTAATGCTCAAAGGCTTCGATCATCCCTTTTGCTTGGGAGAACTGCTTCTTGGCCTTCTCCATGTCCTCGGGAAGTGCGTAGAAATCCATTTCGAGATCGCCCATCTTGTCGGAGAAATGCTGATAGTTACCGATGTTCACGGACACATCGTAATTATTGATGGGGTAGTGTACGAGCCAGTCCCAGCGAGTGTAGCCGTCGCCAAGATCGGTCTTGCCCATGAATCTTCCATTAGAGACATCGACGAGGTCGTTGGGAATGGACACGCTGATCTGCATGTTCTCGACTTCGTCGCGCCATTGGTCCTTGTTCGGCCACCAGATGCTTGCGCCAATTCCTTCGCATGCGGTGTAGATCCAGGGATGGCCGGACGAGTCTGAGCCGAAGGTGAAGCCACCGAATCTCCCGGTTTGAACCGGCGTCCCAGAGTAGTAGAAGTCAATCGTATAGGCGGAGCCGCCGCGTAAGGTGTACGGGAAATTGACGAACACTGCACCGGAATCGCGCTCGTAGTTCAGGGAAGTGGAACCGAGCAGGATCTTATCGACGGTAAGGGCATCGGCTAGGTCGAGTTGAATGCGAGTATCGTCCTCGAGCATTTTGAAGCGAATCGTGTTCTTGCCGCTGATAAGTTTCTTGTCGGGATCGATGCGGATATCAAGATGATAGAAAAGCAGATCGTTATTGGCGCGATATGGTCCGTAAGCACCGCGCAGGAGATCGGCCTTTGTCGGTGCGTCCTGACCCCGCACATGCTTTGGAGCAGACGAGGGTTGAGTAGCTTGAGAAGTCTGAGGCGTCTGAGATGTCTGGGGAGCCTTAGGGCTCGCGAAAGTGGCGATCGCCATAAGAACGAAAAGCGTAAGTACAGCCCTGCGCCAGCATATGCACGCCCCCATCTTACTCACTTGTGCCTCCCGGTTTTGTTCAACAGCTGCTTCGGGCTGAGATGACTTTAGGAGGGTGTCAGCGGGCTGGTCATCTCCCGTGCACCATTTCTCCGTTGACCATGCGCCAGATCCCCAGGGGGTTGGCATCTTTTAACTCGTCGGGCAGAGCGCTGTCGGGAAACCCCTGGTAGCAGATCGGGCGTTGTGAACCGGAAAATCGCGTTGCTGCCGACTGATGTAGAGCAGCCATCTGAGGTGGAGGGATATGGTCCTCCGTGAACCATGGCATGGCAAACTTATCGGCAAAATCGCGGAGGTCTTGCTCGGTGCCATGAATCGTAGCGGTCAAGTGGCCCTCCAAAGAGCGAGCGACGGCTAGGTACCTGGTCGCGACTGGCGTGCTGCACCAGAAGGGTGGTGGGGCCAAAGATCTCGGCTTCCAGTCACCCGTACTTTTCGGCTCTCAGTGGCTGTCATGTCGTAGTCCCCATCTTTGTTCTGGAGCGCCTTAAAAAACTTGAGGTTCCGACATCCTTATCTGATAGGCACAATCCGCATTTTATGGATACAATATGCAATCGTCAAACCCCTGTTCCGTGGAACACGAAACCCGCGGATGTACTAAAGGATCTTATGAACGAATTAGCGCTCGCGCAATCGCCAACTGAGAAGTCGGAGGAACTTGCGCGCGGTCTGGGCCTTTTCGATTCGACGATGTTCGTAGTCGGCGCCATGATCGGGTCTGGCATTTTCATTGTTCCTGCGGAAATGGCCCGCAACGTTGGGAGTGCTGGTTGGCTGCTGGTCGCTTGGGGCCTTGCAGGATTGCTGACGATTGCAGGCGCCTTGTGCTACGGCGAACTCTCGGCGATGATGCCTCACGCCGGCGGCATGTATCTCTACCTGCGGGAGGCCTACTCTCCTCTTTGGGGGTTCTTGTACGGCTGGACTCTTTTTTCCGTTATTGAGACAGGAACAATTGCCGCCGTGTCGTTGGCGTTCGCTCGTTTTTCCGGTGTGCTTTGGCCAGCTATTTCCGAAGACCGATACCTGATCCCTCCGGTCCACCTTTCTACCCACTACGCAGTTTCGCTTTCGACAGCCCAAGTATTGGCAATCGCCGTCATCGTTCTACTTACGTTCGGTAACAGCTTGGGACTTAGCTACGGGAGACTGATCCAGAATGTCTTTACGATCGCGAAGACGACCGCGCTTGGTGGCCTGATCGTTTTGGGTATCTTTCACGGGCGCAATGCAGCAGCGGTATCTACAAATCTTGCGACAGCCTGGCATCCAACCGGGGTCAGTTTACTGAGCAAAGGACTGGATGCCACAACCATGTTTGGCTTATTTGTTGCGGTCTGCCTCAGCCAGACGGGATCATTGTTCTCTGCTGATTCCTGGCACAACATTGCTTTTGCAGCCGCCGAGGTTAAAAGGGCAGAACGCAATGTAACGCTGGCGATGGTTTTCGGCACGGTTATCGTGATGACTGTCTACCTCCTGGCCAACGTAGCCTACTTGGCGACGTTGCCGCTGGAGGCCATTCAACATGCGCCCGCCGATCGTGTGGGAACGGCCACTCTGCGCGCCATTTTTCCCGGAGCCGGGACCAACATTATGGCTGTTGCCATCATGATCTCGACTTTTGGCTGTATCAATGCACTGATACTCACGGGAGCGCGCGTCTACTATGCGATGGCTCGCCAGAAACTATTTTTCAAGTTTGCCGGCACACTCAATGCCGCCAAAGTGCCGGCTTTTTCGCTGATGCTGCAAGCATTGTGGGCTTCGCTGCTAGTGCTGCCTCGCACCTACGATCCGTCCACACAATCGTGGGGGAACCTTTACAGCAACTTGTTGGATTATGTGATCTCAGCGGCGTTGATCTTCTATGTGCTCACCGTCGCAGGTGTCTTTCGCCTTCGCATAAAACGTCCCGATGCTGCACGTCCCTATCGCACGCTGGGGTATCCACTCGTGCCGGCGCTTTATATCGTTCTGGCAAGCATCATCCTGTTGGTGCTGTTTCTCTATCGTCCCTCCACCACGTGGCCTGGTCTGTTGATTGTTTTGCTAGGCCTGCCGATTTATCTAGTGATCCGGAGAGAACAAGCACAATCTCTTGAGTCGTAGGATGTCACTTGTATTGAAGAGGTGAGTGATTCTTCGGCTCAAGCATACTGAGATAGAGTACTGGGGACGAGCACGTTTCCGTTCCAACCTCGTGGTGGAGTAGGAGGGGCAACTCATTCCGTGCATCACAAAGCGAGCTGACAGAGCATGTTTTTACCCACCCTGCAATATGGTAGAGTTCGGATAGTTACCGTTTATCTCTACCTCGGGAAGTGAATCCGTGGTTCTCAATTGCGTCACGATGCCATCGCTACGCAATATAAGGTCAGCCGGATCCCGGTTCGCGGAGCACTGAGACAACTCGATGCCGAAGGCCTGATCACGCTCGTTCCTAATCGGGGCGCTGTCGAACCAGCGTTGTCTCCCGATCATGTCGACGAGCTTTTCTCAATTCGTGCACTGCTCGAACCAGAGGTGCTCGGACTTTCTATACCTCGCCTCACTGAACAGGACTTGTCAGAGGCAGAGGCAGTGTTGCGTCGTTAGGTCAGTGAACTGCGCCGACAGGTCACCTCTCTGCGTGGGGACGGTTGAATTGGCAATTCCATTCCATTCCTTATTCCCGGGCCAATCAGCCGCGGTTCATGGCCATCATCCGTAACGTCAACAACAGTGGTGAACGATACACTCGCTTGCAGTTGTACCTAACCCACGGCACGAAACGCGCCAACGAGGAACATCATCAGATCTTGGAACTGTGCCGACAACGCGACGTCGCCGCAGCGTGCAAGCTTCTACGGCAGCACATCCGGTACGCCGGGGAATCACTTAAGCAAGCTCTGGAGCAGAAACGAACCGCGTCCCAAATGGACGGGGACAATCCCCGACGCGCAAAATCATAAAAATTCCCACTGTTCTGGTGCGCCCATATATCACAATCGATTTAATCGATTTCGATGCGACGCGCTCGCGTGCTCTTGCGTTCTCCACAAAATCACTTGGAATCGGAAAAATCTGCGATTCCAACTCGCACAGCGGTGATCGGCCTGGGTGCGCGACCGTCCTTTTCGAGTCTCTCAGGAGCGGGTGATACCTCTGTCCAAATCCCATATACTTTTCGGCCGTGTGCTGTTAGCCAGGTGTAGTCGCCCAAAAACGCTGGCTGCTTGCTCTCGAATGGAGTCTCAGCCCAGGAGTAGTTAGTGAATGTCTTTCCTCCATCTGTGGAGCGAGCGAGCGTGAAGCCCGTTTTTTGGTTAGCTGGATCATCGCGGCGGTCATAAAACTGGACATACACATCCCCTGTGACTGGATCAACCGCCATCCATTGAAAAAACTGGTCGAAAGACGAAGAAGACGTCCACGTCGCCATTGCGGAAGTCGCTCCAGGCCAAGTAAATGGTTCCCCCAACCTTGCCTTCGCGCGCATCCACACCGATCTGCGCGAAACCCATGGCCCGGACCACACCCGGGATACCCCCTGCACCACCGAAGTATGGCGGTGCCACTTCAACCACTGAACGCGAGGGCGAGAAGGTTTTTCCTCCGTCGTGCGACTCAGTGAAGACGATTGAATTGCCGTCATTCCAACTTGCGTAGACGGTCCCATCGGCCCCGACAACCCCCACAAATCCGACAAGGCCACCATTATCGTCACGCGGAAGGCCGGCTTGCGTGCTGATCCGAATCGGCTGTGAGAACGATTTGCCCCCATCGGTGGAGCGCGCAAATAAAATGATCGACTTTTCGAGTTGCCACTCAATCCAGCCCACGTAGACGCTGCCACGAAATGGGCTCTTGGGCTGCACATCGGAGAAGAGCCGGGGCATATCCTCCCACTGGATATCTGGCTCAGTGCCCTGAAAAGCCTTCACGGTTGATGCATCTTTCTCCCAAGTTTTTCCGCCATCCAGGGAGCGGCGTACGAATATTCCGTTCCTTCCCGCTCCGTGCGCCCAGTACGATGTGCTCCCCAGTTTGTCGAAGTGAAGCGATCCCAGATAAGCGCAACCCTTATCGTCGAACGTAACCGAGACATCACCGCCGGTTCGCCAGCCTTCCACCGGGGGAAGATCGGCCGTCGCAAAAGTCTGTCCACCATCCGTGGAGTAGGCGATTGTTGCAGGTTGAAACGCAGCTACGACCTGATTCGGGTTGTTGGGATTCACCGCGATCGACGGTTCGCTTCCATTCTTATCCGCTGAAGAAACAGTGGTCACATGACGGTGAAGTGCTGGTGGGAGCGCCACCTGCCCTATCAACAGAGTGGTGCTGAGGACAAATGCTGCAGTCACAGTAATTTTCGAATTCATGTCTAACCCGATCCGCAGCTAGTTCCGGCACGAAGTACGCTGCTTAGGAAATTGCCACCCCGCTCTGGAGCGAGGGAAAGGCACTTGACATTTAAACATATTGTATTTTATATATAATCTCCATTCGCGTAGGATCATTCAGATCTTCATTCCTATCTTCAGTTATCGCATTTGTATTTGGCGGCCTGCATTCAGGAACCGTCGTTTCGGGGAGTCCATCGTTAAGTGTGTGTTCCAGAAATCTGGAGGGTGAGATGCGACACAAACGGTCCCAGCTCGTTGCATGCTTGCTGGTTGCTGTGTTCTTTGTCCCAGAGTTCGCGGTTGGCCAACGGACACAAGGGCAACTTTCCGGGCGAGTCCTCGATCCGTCCGGTGCCATGGTGGCGGGAGCAAATCTCACGCTGAATCAGAGCGCCACCGGATCCGCTCTGACCGCTACGACAAACGCCTCGGGCGCGTACGTATTTCCTTCGGTCCTCCCCGGCGCATACAGACTCACTGTGGAGGCAAAGGGATTTGCCAGGGCCATCCTTAATGACGTGGTCGTGTATACCGCCCGCACGACCGACCTGGACGTGAACATCACCGTGGGCTCGACGACTGAAAACGTGGAAGTCCAGGCCGAGGGGGCAGTTCTCGAGACAAGCACGAATACGCTGGCCACGACGGTGGCCGCTGACTCGATTCAGGAGCTTCCGCTAAATGGGCGCGACATTCTTCCGTTTGCACAACTCGTCCCTGGTGCACAAGTGGGGGGTGACCTGCGTTTCACTACCTACAATTCCATGCCCAACGGAGCAATCAACATCACCGTCGATGGGACTAACAACAATTTCCAACGCTTTCGAACTTCGACTACTGGGTTCTACGAAGCGGCAGCGCTGCGCGTGGGTGCGATTGATGAGGTGACTGTGTCCACCAGCAACTTGACCGCGGACGCGGCAGCGGAAGGTGCGGTAACGCTGCGCTTCACGACTAAGCGGGGCACCAATCAGTTCCACGGCAGTGCGTTCTGGGAGGCTTACAACAGCGTCTTCAACGCCAACAGCTTCGCGAACGACGCATTGTTGGCCGCTGGCCTAAAGGCTCAGGGCAGAAAGCAACCTTTCCACACGAATGATTTCGGCTGGAACCTCGGTGGGCCGATTATCAAGAACAAGCTGTTCTTCTTTGCCAATTTTGAATGGGAGAACCAGCCCAGCACAGCTCTTTTCACGCAGGGTGTGCTAACGCCTTTCGCGCAGGCCGGTAATTTCACCTACACGCGCGCCGATAACGGCCAGCAGCAAGCAGTGAATCTCTACAATATCGCAACTGGATACGCCCCATCGAACCCCGGCGGCAATCTCTCTTCAACTCCGAATGCCAATGTGCAAGCGGTGTTGAATCAGGTGAACACGCTGGCGCAGAAAGGCACTCTCGAACCCAATAACACTGATCCCTACCTGTTTGTGCTGCAGAATACCCTGAGTTTCACCGCTCCCCAAAACACGAAACAGCGATGGCCAACTGCTCGTATCGACTACCTGGTCAATCAGCAAATCACCTGGCATACGTCCTACGATCTCTATTGGCGCACCTATCCCAGGCAGCCTGTATACCCAGGATCCCCGATTCAGCAGAACGGTTTTCAGTCGTCTTATTCAACATTCGCAACTGGCTTAGACTGGACCATCAATCCACGCCTGATTAATCAAATTAACTTCGGAATCCTTAACACGCAGGAACGCGCACAGCCAGGCAACTCGTTCGACGCGTTCAAGGGCATCAACTTTCTGCCGGTCGCCTCATCCTTTGTCAATGGGCCGGCGGCATTCACACCTCCAGTTCCGGCGAGCGCCAGCATTCTTCCGGAGCCGCGCAACAATCCGGTCTGGGATTTCACCGACAACGTGACCTGGACGCACGGAAACCATACCTTTACATTCGGAGGTCACTTCCGCTTCTCCAACCAGCATGACGTCAACACGCAACCACCCGTCCAGGAAAATCTCGGTATATCGGGTTTCGACAGCGTGGCGTCGGCAATGTTCAATACCAGCCCAGTTGCAGGCTGCACCGCGGATACGCAGGGATGCTTCCCCGGTGGCTTGTCCCCTGCGAACAACAACCAGGCTCTCGTGAATGCCCAAGCCCTGTATTCCACCTTGACCGGTCGCGTGGCCTCCATTTCAGGTCTTGTTCCGCTGGATACGGTTACGAAGACATATCATTCGGGTGGAGTCACCGGCATTAAGGAGAAACAGAGTCTAGCAGGTTTCTACGTCCAAGACGGGTGGAAGGTTACGCCTCACCTCACGCTGAACTACGGCTTCCGGTGGCAGTTCTCCGGAGCACTGGTCAACACAAATAACTATTTCAATAGCCCCACGATCCGCGATCTCTATGGTCCTTCGAGCGCACTATTTCAACCGGGCGTGCTCAACGGCAATCCCAACCCTGTGTTGCAGCTTCGCAGTTCGGGTTACAGCGGCGACTACAAGCAACCGGCACCCAACTTTGGTTTTGCATGGAATCCGAGCTTTGATGACGGATTCCTGCACAAGTTGGCCGGAGGTGACAGTCTCGTAATCCGAGGGGGCTTTGCGATCAACCGCTACGATGAAGGATGGATCCCGTGGGAAAACGTAGCGACCGGTTCGATTTCGAATCAAACCGTTTCTCTGAATCCGGGACAATTTGCGCCGGGCTCGATTGCGTTCGACCCAGTGGGTACATCTCTGCCGCCGCTAAACTCAGTACCCGGTTCCTTCACTTTGCCCATGCCAGAGGCCAATCTGACGTTTACCCGCGATGGTGTGTTCAGCACGGTCGACCCGAAGATTCGGACGCCCTATATCGAGAGCTGGACCTTCGGATTTGAGCGAAAGATCGGAGGCAACTGGGCGCTGGACGTAAACTACGTGGGCAATCACTCGGTTCACATGTGGGAAGCCTATGACCTGAACGAGGTGAACATCTTCCAAAAAGTGAGCGGATTTCCGTCATTTCTGCAGGACTTCCAGAATGCCCAAGCAAACCTAGCCGCAAGCGGAAACACAACCTTTGCGGGACCGAATCCGACACCTATTCTCAGTCAAGCCTTTGGTCCGACAGGACCCGGCACGCCGTTCCAGGATCCACATAACCTGTTTCTGGTTCAGAGTGGCCAGGCAGGAGCCCTTGCAGGGCTGATCACCCAGACTCCGGCATTCTTCTGCAACCTGGTGGGAAACACATTCTCACCTTGCGTGCTTCAGGGGTACAGCAACACTACTCCCACACCTTTGGCCTATCCGATTAACTTCTTCCAAGTGAATCCTTATGCGACAGGTCAGCCTTTAACCCTACTCTCGGATCCTGGTTCCACTTCGTACAACGGTCTGCAGGTTCAGGTGAAGCATCCGTCCCGTCACGGACTGAACCTCATGGCCAACTATACATACAGCCATGCGCTAACCAACCGTTATCTGGGCGACTACTTCCAGGCTGACGGTGCCTTGGTTGATTTCATCACTCTGCGCAATCCGAGACTCAACCGAGTGCCTTCCCCCTACGATTTGCGCCATGTCTTTAAAACTTATCTCAACTATGAACTTCCGTTTGGCAGAGGTAAGTCGCTCAAAACCGGGAACTCGATCGTCGACAACATCATAGGAGGGTGGACGGTTGGGAGCATTATTGCGGCACAGACCGGGCGCAATTTCAAGCTAGCCGGTGGGGTAAACACCTTCAACTATTGGGACGGACCGACCCCGGCAAATGCTAACGGAACTCCGGCCGGCATTCTTAATTACGTTCCCAATGAGAACGACTCGGGTGTCACGCTGAACGGAATCTCGGTATCCCAGCTGCAGAGCAAGGTTGGGGTCTATATGACTGGCAACCCAAACGTTCCGGTCTCGATCCTTCCGCAAAGTCTATTCGGACCGGGGGGAGTGATCCAGCCGTCTTCGACGCCGGGCCAACTGGGTAGCATTGTCTTCCTGAAAGGACCCAGGTTGTTCAACACGGACATTTCGATCATCAAGGCCATTCCGATCACAGAGCACGTGAGAATGAACATCTACGCAGAGATGTTGAATGCTTTCAACCATCCGAACTTTAACTTTACGGATGGCTATTCGTTCGGCACCAACAATCCGGCGCAGTATTTGCTCGTGAACAGTGCGCCCTATGCGCCGGGTACGGTCGGGCAGAACGGTAACCGGCAAATTCAGTTCCGGATGCAGATAGCTTTCTAAGGAGTGGCGAGGGAGCACCCATGGAATTTGTTCCGCATGTACAGGCAACTTGTTTCGCGTGAATATGCGTTCGTTTTTCTCGGCGAAGTACGGACAGGGAAGGTGTCGCAAGAACCTACGGTTGCCGATGACGTTTGCGGTTTGCAAGAGATGGATTCGAGCACAGGAGTGAAAGAATGTCCTTTTTTGGAGCGGCCTGGCAGAATATTTTGAAGGGCCTAGGTCTTGGCATCGCAATTCTTGTTTTTCCGAGTGGGTCCGAAGTACAGTCACGATCCAGCCAAAAGCAAGAAACCGGACCGCTTCCCGGCGCAGCGATGGTTCACACGGCGTTGAAGCATGATCTTTCCCCTCCCCTTGCCTTGCTCATGACTTCGGAGACCAGAATTGCAGCAGTTGAATGCGAAGGACTGGCTTGTGGTACGTCCCCGGGTGCCGCGAATGATGATCCCGATGGCCAGGACAAAGGACCGGAGCCCATCCCACCGCCAACACCTGTGCCAACTTTGAATCCCGCAGGAATCGCCGTTGAGCAAACATTGCAGGGAACTCGGCCAGCCGCGCCTGTACTGGAGAGCTTCGACGGACTAGGCGCTGGATTTGAGGGTCCCCAAGGCACGGCGAGTTTTCGCAATCCGTCAGACAACAGCCTAGCTGTCGGCCCGGATCACATCGTACAGACTGTCAATACGAGGCTGGCGGTTTATTCGAAAAAAGGCAAGAAATACGAAAAGACCGGAATTGTTTTATATGGGCCGGTGTCTACAGAGTCGGTGTGGGCGGGCTTCGGTGGTGTATGTGAGGCGCGCAACAACGGCGACGCAGTAGTACGATACGACCAGCTCGCCGGGAGATGGTTGATTGTGATGCCGATGTTCTCTCGGATTCGACCTGGCGAATTTCCCGAGACACCTGGTCATTCTCGTGGCGAGACCGTTCCCCCCGGCCAACTCGCGAAATCAGGACAGAAGGCTTCACCAGGTCCGGCTGCGGCGCCTCCAGCGAATCCGAGTCAGCCTCCTTCTCCCGAGCGCAAGCCGCCCGAACCAAAGGAAGGTGTCTGGGGCATGTGCTATGCCGTCAGCACGGGTCCGGATCCTCTGGGCACGTACTATCGGTACGCATTCGAAAGAACCTTGTTCCCAGATTATCCGCGTCCGGCGGTTTGGTCAGATGGTTACTACGTGCCCAGCAGTACCGGCGATGACGTAATTCAGAAGCATGCATGCATCGTGGATCGCGCAAAGATGTTGCTGGGACAGCCTGCGACGGAACAGTGCATCGTCATTGACGGCGTAAATTTCCTGAACAACGCCGACATTGATGGTCAGGAAGTACCCTCGGTAGGGACGCCGAACATCATGATGGCAGCTGGAGGCACACAGCTTAAGAACATCTTCGATGACGATGCCATCCTTTACTGGAAAGTCCACGTCGACTGGAACAATCCCGCCAACACAAAGGCGGATGGCCCAGTGAAAATCAAGGTTGCGCCCTATCACTACCTGTGCAACGGGCAGTTGTCGAGTTGCGTGCCGCAACCCAATACCGAGCGCAGACTTGACGTGCAGGGCGACAAAATTATGCAACGACTGGTCTACCGGAAAGTTGCCGGTCACGAGTCGATCGTTGCGGCTCACTCGGTTACGACTCAGGGTGGCGGAGGAGGCGTGCGTTGGTACGAATTCCGGCTCGACAAGAAGGGCGAACCCAAGTTGTTTCAGGAAGGCACCTATGCGCCCGAAGGCTTTTACCGCTGGATGCCCAGCATCGCAACGGACAAAAAGGGTGACATCGGCGTTGGATACTCCTTTGGCGGTCTGCCGAACTTTGCGGGGCTACGCTTTACGGCACGTCAGGCAGGCGATCCTAAGGGTCTTTTGACATTCCACGAGTCTGTGCTTGCCACAGGGGAGGCATCGCAAACCAACACCTTGCGCTGGGAAGATTACACCACTACGGCGATGGACCCTAGCGATGACTGCACCTTCTGGTACGTTGGCGACTATCTGAGGGCAGGTGACACGGGATACCGAACCAGAATCGGAGCATTCCGCTTGCCGAATTGCAGAAACGGGCGATGAGAGTGTGATTCGGGAAAACTATGACCGCGAAAGCGATCACCCAGATCGTGACGTTCGATGATCTGGTCCTTTATATATGGCTGGATGTGGCTGTAACTGTGGCTGTACGTTGCTAAACATGGCCAACGTTTCAAGCGTTTGAAGGCAATTCTCTGTGCGCGCAAGACTTCTGTAAGTTGTTGGCTAGATGGGACTTCTTTAAGGATGGGCGGGGGAGCCTTGACTGACTCTTAATCAGTAGGTTGAAGGTTCGATTCCTGCCGCGCTCACCATTCTCTTCAATGATTTACCCACAAAAGGCCCGCACGGAAGCACTTTTGACGCAGTATTGAGAAGGCGCGCTTTAGCTCGTATCGGCTCGAACCGTACGGCACACTTACGGCACACCGCACTGGGGTGAACCCCTCGGTTGAGACAAACTAAATTGGCACACTCGCAGTTCTTCGTTGTTTGAACCCCTCCGTTGAGACAGTTCGCGATTGGTGCATCTGCCATTCATGATGCCGTCTCGCTGATTTCTTCAACGGGGATGAGGCTGGGGTTGGTTGCTCCACCTAAAGTTCCGGACAGTAGTACGCGATCAAGGCCCGGGTAAGCTGTTCACCTCGTTTGGCGAGCCGGTCGATATCATCGGCATGCATCGCTCCGAAATCCGTCGGGTATTCGAAGACCTCCTCTCGCATGACCAAATCGCAAGGCGCACATGGTACTCGGTCATCGATTTGCCCTAGGTATGCGAGCACAAAGCCTTTGATTCGGTCTGCAGCTGTGAAAGAATGAAGGCGGTTCTGAGTCGCGTTTTGAGCCTTTCTGAAGACCGACTCGAAGGCACGCACCATTCGCGCACCCCACAAATACGGGATAGGATAATCCTGAAAAATGCCCTGGCCCGCATCGCAGCAAATGATGTACTCCGGCGTAAAGCGATTGTAGCTGAACTCATTCGCCGATCCCGGCTCCAAACAGGTCACTCCCAGGTTGTCGTAGACGCCGCCATCCGTTAGGAGGACGCGTCGTTCGTGCTTTGCACCGCTTCGCTCCGTAAAGGTGGCGACTTCGTCAAGAGCAGGTAGTAACGCCGGGTAGGCTGCTGATGCAGCAACTGCGTGGGCCACCTGAACCCTATTCCCATCAATCACACCATAGCGCCAACACCCGGACTCGCGGCTGCCGAACCGAAACGCCGAGCCGGAGCGGAGTTCGCAAGCGTTAAGGACGACTTCGAAGTCATCCCGACGTGAAGCGGTGATCGGGATCGATCCGAGCACTCGATCGCGCAAAACTGCCTCGAATGCGACTGTTGTGTTCCCCCATCTGCGAAGAGGCGGCTGGATGTTCTTAATAAAGCTAATGAGTTCGCGGCTTCGCAGCCCTAATTTGCTTGACGCGACGTTCAACAGGAACCGGGCGACGTCAGCGGCGACCGCAGCAGAGCCAGCTAACGCAATTGTACCGGCCATCCGGACCGCGACCGACGGATTGGCGATCCTCCGCACGATATCCCTTTGGATGCCGCGCCGAAGCAGCGCCACAACTGATCTGTCGAAGTCGGCAAACGAACCTTGGCTATAGGCATACATCGCGGCGATGACCGATCCTCCTGATACGGCGGAGATCACTTGCAGGCGGTGCAGGACGCCTCGGTCGTAAAGCGCCCTTAGGCATCCCAGGTGAAAGGCAATGGCACGCGAACCGCCACCGGAGAGCGCCAAGCCAACATCGCGGATCGAGCGGAGCTCATGAGAAACGTTGATCGAGCACGAGCGGGTCAACCCACCGGCCCGGACGCGTTCAAAATCTTCAGCGCTGAAAACGTAAGCCGCAGTCGGATACTCCTCGCGGATTGTGCCGCCGACAATCAGCATCAGAGATTTGCCCCGCGGCGTGCGGGTGGCTTGCACCAGCTGCTCTATCCCTCGCAGATCGGTTGCACTGGGCAGGGGCACGCCGCCGGGGTGCGTGTGCCACATTCCGAGGAAATGGACCAGCTCTGCCGTTCTCTTGGCTTTCTCGCTAGCCAATTCGGCTGTGCCTTGCACGCCGCACATGAAGCCGGAGGCCGAGTGGCTACTGTCCGGAGGCGGGCCGCTCACCCCGTCCACCCACGCGATCTTCAGCAGATCGTTGCGCTCGCCGAACAACAGGCCGCCCGTTTCGACGCGTACGCCGCGAGCCCGATCGTTGGTAGCGACCCAGCCGATCATTTCGCGCCAAGCGGCGGAGGCTAGGCGCACCTCGTAGTCCGAAGACGGATCTTCCAGGATATGGTCGGTTGGCCAAGAGAATCTTTTGTGTGCCCGCCGGTTAGAAGGAAGCGCCGGGAACTGGGCCAAGAGGTGTGCGACCCCAGGCGCGTATGATGCATTCAGCTCTTCCGAGGC